>DATHAA010000052.1:0-51113 GCA_035296905.1 Gaiellaceae bacterium | reverse complement strand
CCGCTCAGGAGCACGGCTGGCCGGCGATCGCGTCCGGCAAGCACACGCTGATCCAGGCGCCGACGGGCTCAGGGAAGACCCTTGCGGCCTTCCTCTGGGCGCTCGATCGCGCGAGGCCTGGCGAGGGTATCCAGGTCCTCTACGTCAGCCCGCTCAAAGCGCTGAACTACGACGTCGAGCGCAACCTCCGCGGCCCGCTGGCGGGCATCGGCTCGAAGCTCACGGTCGGCGTCCGCACCGGTGACACCCCCGCGAAGGAGCGGGCGGCCATGCTCCGCAACCCGCCGGACATCCTCATCACCACGCCCGAGTCGCTCTTTCTCCTTCTGACCTCTCGGGCACGTGAGACTCTCCGAACAGCCCGCTTCGTGATCGTGGACGAGGTGCACGCCGTCGCCGGCAGCAAGCGCGGCGCGCACCTCGCGATCAGCCTGGAACGGCTGGAGCGCCTGACCGCCGAGCCGGTGCAGCGGATCGGCCTCTCGGCGACCCAGCGGCCGCTCGACGAGATTGGTCGATTCGTCTCCGGCCGGCGCGACATCGAGCTCGTCGACGCCGGTCGGGCGAAGGAGCTCGACCTGCGCGTCGTCGTCCCCGTCGAGGACATGCGGGAACCGGGGGAGGGCAACTCGATCTGGCCGTCGATCTACCCCGAGCTCCTAAAGCTCGTCGAGAGCCACCGCTCGACGATCGTCTTCGTCAACAACCGCCGGCTGGCCGAGCGGCTCGCCCTGCGGCTGAACGAGCTTGCGGAGCGCGAGATTGCCCGCGCGCACCATGGCTCGCTCGCTCGCGAGCAGCGAGTCGAGGTCGAAGAGCTCCTCAAGCGGGGCGAGATCCCCGCCCTCGTCGCGACGTCGTCCCTCGAGCTCGGGATCGACATGGGCGCCGTCGACCTTGTCATCCAGGTCGAGTCGCCCAAGTCCGTCGCGCGCGGCCTGCAGCGGGTCGGCCGCGCCGGCCACCGCCTCGACGAGCCGTCCAAGGGGCGCATCTTCCCCAAGTTCCGGGCGGACCTGCTCGAATCGGCCGTCGTCGCCGAGCGGATGCGCGCGGGCGCCATCGAGGAGACGCGTGTGCCGCGAAACCCACTCGACGTGCTGGCGCAGCAGATCGTGGCCATCGCGGCCGACGAGGAAATCTCCGTGGACGAGCTGCACGACCTGGTGCGGCGCGCCTATCCGTTCCGCGACCTCTCGCGCAAGCAGCTCGAGAACGTCCTCGACATGCTGGCAGGCCGCTATCCGTCGGAGGAGTTCGCCGAGCTCCGCCCACGCATCGTCTGGGACCGCGTGCGCGGCTTCGTCCGCGGCCGCGAGGGCGCGCGGAGACTCGCCGTCACGAACGCCGGCACCATTCCCGACCGCGGGCTCTTCGGCGTCTATCTAGTGGAGGGCGGCGGCCGCGTGGGCGAGCTCGACGAGGAGATGGTTTACGAGGCCCGTGCCGGCCAGACGTTCCTACTTGGTGCCTCGACGTGGCGGATCGAGGAGATCACCCGCGACCGCGTACTCGTTTCTCCGGCTCCGGGCATCCCCGGTCTCGTTCCCTTCTGGAAGGGCGAGGGGGTCGGCCGCCCGTTCGAGCTGGGACAGGCGATCGGGCGCACCGCGCGGGAACTCGTCGGTCTCGACGACAAGCGCGCCATCGCAAGGCTGACCGACCAGCACTCTCTGGACGAGCGTGCCGCGCAGAACCTGCTTACCTACCTGCGCGAGCAGGAAGAGGCCACGCGCGCGATCCCGTCCGACCGGACAATCGTCGTCGAGCGCTTCCGCGACGAGATCGGCGACTGGCGCCTTTGCATCCTCACGCCCTTCGGCGGGCGGGTTCACGCGCCGTGGTCGCTCGCGCTCGCGGCCCGCCTGCGCGAGTCGCTAGGGCTCGAGGTGAACGCCATCTGGTCGGACGACGGTATTGCTCTCCACCTCCCGGACGCGGATGCGCCTCCGCCCATCGACGACGTCCTCATCGACCCCGCCGAGCTGGAGGAGCTGGTCGTCACGGAGCTCGCGGCGACGGCGCTCTTCGGCGCGCGCTTCCGTGAGAACGCAGCGCGCGCCCTACTCATCCCGCGCCGAAGGCCAGGGCAGAGGACACCGCTCTGGCAGCAGCGGCTCAAGGCCCAAGGGCTCCTTCAGGTCGCCCGCCGCTACTCCGATTTCCCCGTCATTCTGGAGACCTACCGCGAGTGCCTGCAGGACGTCTTCGACCTGCCGGCCCTGCGGGATCTCCTCGCCGCGCTGCGCCAGCGTCGCATCGACCTCGTCGAGGTCGAGACTCCGACCGCCTCGCCGTACGCCTCGTCCCTCCTCTTCGACTACGTCGCCACGTACATGTACGAGGACGACACGCCGCTTGCCGAACGACGCGCCCAGGCCCTCGCGCTCGACCGCGATCTATTGAAGGAGCTGCTCGGCCAGGAGGAGCTTCGCGACCTGATCGACCCGGCGGCGCTCGCGCAGGTGGAGGAGGAGCTCCGCAGCTCACCGGAGAGCCCGGACCAGCTTCACGATCTCCTCCTGCGCAGAGGCGATCTCCGTCCCGGTGAGTACGAGGCCGCTCTCGCCGAGTCGCTGGAAGCCGAGCGCCGAGTAGTGCAGATTCGCGTCGGAGGGGATACCCGGCTCATCGCGGCCGAGGACGCGGGCCGCTACCGGGACGCCGTCGGCGCGATGCCGCCGGCCGGGCTTCCGGATGCCTTTCTCGAATCGGGAGAAGACCCACTGGGAGGGCTCCTCGTCCGTTACGCGCGCGGCCGCGGTCCGTTCACCACCTCAGAGGCAGCCGCCCGCTTCGGTCTCGCGTCCGAGCGGGCCGAAGCCGAGCTCGGCCGCCTCGAGCGCGACGGGCGCCTCGTCCGGGGCGAGCTTCGGCCCGGTGGAACCGAACGGGAATGGTGCGAGCCGGACGTCCTCCGTCGCCTCCGTCGCGCGAGCCTCGCCGCCCTGCGCAAGGAGGTCGAGCCGGTGGACGAGGAGGCTCTCGGCCGCTTCCTGCCCGCATGGCACGGTATCGACCGGCGGGCGACCCTGCGAGAGGCGCTCGTGCCGCTGCAAGGAGTGTCGCTTCCCGTCTCGCTCTGGGAGACCGACATCCTCCGGCGCCGCGTGCCCGGCTTCCAGCCGGCCGAGCTCGACCAGCTGACCGCTTCCGGCGAGGTCGTGTGGGTCGGGGCCGGGCTCGAGCGTGTGGCCGTTTACTTCCGTGAAGACGCGCCGTCGCTGGGACGCCCGGCGACGCTCCCGCCTCCGGAGGGGGAGGGCTACGACCGCATCCGCGCCGCGCTCGAAGGCAGCGCCCTCTTCTGGTTCGACCTGCTGCGCGAGACCGCGCTCGACGCGGAGATCGCGTTGCCTGCGCTATGGGAGCTCGTCTGGGCCGGCGAAGTGACGAACGACGCCTGGCAGCCGCTTCGAGCCCCACGCCGGTTCCACGCTCCGAAGCCTGAGCGCCGTCCACGTCGCTTCTCGCGCCGCAGGTCCGATGCGATCACTGCGACACAGGGGCGCTGGGCCGGCACGTCGCCGATCTTCCAGGGCGACCCGGACCCGCGCGCGCTCGCCGAGTTGCTCCTCGAGCGCCAGGGCATCGTCACCCGCGACGGCGTCCGCGGCGAGGGCGTGCCCGGTGGGTACGCGTCCGTGTACCGCGAATTGCGGAGCCTCGAGACGCTGGGCGCCTGCCGCCGGGGCTACTTCGTCGAGGGCCTGGGTGGAGCGCAGTTCGCTCTGCCCGGAGCCGTTGAGCGCCTCCGTGAGCATCCTGACGAGCCCTTGCCCCTTGTGCTCGCCGCGGCCGACCCCGCGCAGCCGTACGGAGCGGCGCTCCCGTGGCCGAAGCGGGCCGGGGCGCGCGCGGCTCGGGTCGCCGGCGCATACGTCGTCCTCCTGGGTGGTTCGCCCGCGCTCTACGTCGAGCGAGGGGGCCGCTCGCTCGTGCCGTTGCGGGATCCGGACCCGGAGTGGCTGCGCCCCGCCCTCGAGGCGCTCGTGTCACACGTTCGCGCCACGGGTCAGAAGCGCCTGGCGGTCGAGCGGTTCGACGGCCAGCCGGTGGGGGAGAGCGAGATCATGCCCTTGCTCGTCGAGGTGGGATTTCTCCCGGGCCCGCGCCGCGCTGTCCTCCGCAGCTAGCGGCCGTGCCCGAGGGAGACGCGATCCATCGCACCGCGGAGCGCCTTCGCGTGCTAGAGGGAGACGTGGTGCGCGCCGACTCGCCGCATCCTCGCGCGGCGCTTCTCGGCATTGCCGAGCGAATCGACGGCCGCCGCCTCGAGCGCGTAGAGGCGGTCGGCAAGAACCTCCTGCTCACGTTCGAGGATGGCACCGTCGTGCGGAGCCACCTCCGCATGCACGGGCGCTGGCACGTGGAGCCCGCCGGCCGGCCCATCCTGGGCAAGCCCTGGCTCGTGCTCCGGGGCGCCGAATGGCAGGCCGTTCAGCGCCGCGGTCCGGTGCTTGAGCTCGGACGGGGCCGGACCGATCGACTCGGGCCGGACATCATGGCCGCCCCTCCCGACCTCGACGCGATGCTCATCCGCTTTCGGGCTGCTGCGGAGAGCCGCGCCCTCGGCGAGGCGCTCCTCGACCAGACACTCGTTGCGGGCATCGGAAACATGTGGAAGGCGGAGGCCCTCTTCGCCGCGGGCCTGAAGCCCTGGGTCCCGCTCCGCGACGTGGACGACGAGCAGCTCCGCTCGGTTCTGGTCGCGGCGGCGAATCTGATGCAGGCGCCGCGAGGGCGACGCGGCCACTTCGTCTACCGACGCGCCGGCCGCCCATGCGGTCGTTGCGGGAGCCCGATTCGCTCCTGGCCGCAGGGCGACGACGCCCGCATGGCGTACTGGTGTCCCGCTTGTCAGGAAGGAACGGAGCCGCGCGGGGCGTAACGAGGGTGGCGTGCCTCCCGGCCCTCGGTCTCCCCATCTCTTTCGCGCGCTCCGAGCGTTCTGCCTCGGTGCGTTCTTCGACCTCGGGCGCGAGCTCGAGTCGGGCGCGGACATCCCCGTCTCCCTCGAGGAGCACGGCGGCCCGAACCGCCCGACGCTCTACGAGTACAGGCCGCTGATCGGCTCCTTCGTCGAGGCCCGGGCCGAGCGGCTCGGGCGCCGCGACGATGGGACCGAGGCGCTCATCGCCCTCAAGGACGAGCCGGCTGCCGGGATCTTCGCTCAGGCGCACGCGGGAGAACGCATCGGTGAAGACGAGGCGCTCCGCCGCACCATCCTCATCCCCCTCCTCATGCGCACTGCGGAGAGGTGCGGCGCCTTCGACTGGGAGGACACCGCCTTCGAGAGCGCGTACTCGGAGCTCGAGCGCTCCCTCTTCGGCGAGCGGCGAGCCTACGCGGCTCTTGCGCCTCTGGTCGGGCTGACCGCAGGCGGGGAGATCGAGCTCCGGCGGGGCATGCGCGTGCGCCCGGCTGCGTCGGGCGAGCTGACGGCCTCGTGGCCGGAGGCAGGCCGCCTTCTTCCGGCGCACTTCGGGCGGGAAGTCGACCGCATGCTCGTCCTCGAGCTCGAGCGCGAGCTCGACGGGGCCGCGTGCGAGGTGCCCGATGCTCCCACGGAGATCGGCCTCGCCGTCAGCGTCCTTCGGCTCGCGACCCCGGGTGCGGTCGCGGCGGGCCCGGTGCTGTTCGAGCGCCTTGACTGGAGGCCGTACGGCGTACGCCCGGTGCCTCCCCTTGCTGCGCAGGTTCCGCCGGGGGAGGCGACGCGGCTCGATCCCTTCCGCGCCCAGCTCGCCGTTCAGCTTCAGAGCCGTCTCGCCGAAGCTCCCGCAGATCCCGAGCTGCTCGAAGCGCTCGAGCGCTGGGAGCTCGCCTTGTTCCACGAGGGGCCGCTGCGTTCTGACGAGCTTCGCGAGGCCCTCGAGGCGCTCTTCGGGTGCGACGAGGGAGCCTGGGCTGCTGCAATGCGGACGGCGGTGCTTCTTGGCGAGACGGCCCGTGAGCGCTCTGACCTGCTCACCGCTTTCCGTGCGCTCCTCGACGGCGACGGCCCCGGGGCCCGCGCGGAGGATGCGGTTCGGCGCGCGCTCGTAGAGACACTCCTTCACCCCGACCGGTCGGAGCTTGTCGTCGCGCTCGACGAGGCGCTTCTCGGTTTGAGGCCGCGCCCTCAGGTCACGACGGCCGCGCGCGTCGTCGCAGCAGGATGACCGTCGGCAGCGACCGGCTGCACCGCCGGCGCTGCATCGGGTTCCGGGTCGCGTTCATCTTCGGGATCCTGCTCGCGGTCATCAACCGCAACGACTGGATGCTTCTTTCGATCGCACTTGCAGGTATGGCGATCGTGCTGGTCGCCTACTGGCGCGATTGTCGAAAGCCTCGGCGCGCTCCGTGACACACACGCGCGTTCTTGCCTTCTAGCGTGGAGGCATGGACGAGGCAAGGCACGTACTCGAGCGACTCGAGCGGATCGATGCTCTCCGACGGGAGGCCGCTTCCCCACGAGACCTCCTGACGGAGGTGCGAAGCCTGCTCGCAGAGGGCGAGCGCTGGATCGCCACGGAACGACCGGACAGCGTGGAGCGGGCGCGCGCGGCGCTCGCAGACTGCCGGGCCGGCCTTGTCGCCGAGAGCGAGGAGGTGGCGGCCGGAACCCCCCTATAATCGCCGCGCAGATGCCGCGCTACGGACCGCCGGACGCCTTCGAGACGCCGCGGTTTTCGGGCCCGCGGACGTTCATGCGCCTTCCGCACGTCGAAGATCTCCACGAGGTCGACGTCGCCGTGGTGGGAATCCCGAGCGACGGCGCGCAGGTCTTTCGGAGCGGTTCGCGTTTCGGGCCGGAGGCGATTCGCAGCGCCTCGGTCATGCTGCGCAGCTACAACCCAATACTGGACGTCGACGTCAGCGGCCGGCTGTCGCTCGTCGACTACGGCGACGTGCCCACCGTCCCCGGCTCGACCGCCGACTCTCTCGAACGGTCGGCCGCAGCCCTCGCGGAGGTCGCAGGCGCGGGTGTGGTCACACTCGGCCTGGGCGGAGATCACACCGTGCTCCTCGCCGAACTACGGGCGCTCGCTGTCGTCCACGGTCCTCTTGCACTCGTGCAGCTGGACGCCCACCACGATGTCTGGGACGAGTACTTCGGCCAGAAGCTCTTCCACGGAAGCGTCGTCCGGCGGGCGGCGGAGGAGGGCCTCCTCGATCCCGCCCGCTCGGTGCAGGCCGGCATGCGAGGATCACTGACGGCCAAGGCCGACGCGGCGCTCCCGGCGGAGCTCGGCTTCGATGCGCTCTCCTACGAGGAGCTGGCGGAGCTTGGACCTGAGGCCTTCGCCGAGCGGGTGCGGGCGCGGGTCGGAGACGCCCCGTGCTTCCTGTCCTTCGACGTCGACTTCGTCGACCCGGCGTTCGCGCCGGGAACCGGCACCCCTGAGGTCGGCGGCCCTTCGAGCCGGGAGGCGCTCGCCTACCTCCGCGCGCTCACGGGCCTGGACTTCCGTGGCTTCGACTGCGTCGAGGTCTCGCCGCCGTACGATCCGTCGGGAGTAACGGCCTTCCTCGCTGCGACCGCCTGCTTCGAGATGCTGTCGCTTCTGGCCCTTCGCCGCTGAACTTTTTCGGCTGGACGCGGGGTGGCAAAGCTGTATTTCTAGCGGATTTGCGGGTTAATTGGCCGAGAAGGATTGTGCTACCGTGACACGAAACACGACCCCTCATGGGGCTTTCGGGCATTCTTCCGCGTCCGCGCAAGCGGACGCCCACTTCTAAAGGAGCAACGCTGGGCCAGGTCATCGCCTTCGCTAATCAAAAGGGTGGCGTGGCGAAGACGACCACCACGCTGAACCTCGGGGTCGCGTTCAAGGAACAGGGCTTCGAGGTGCTCCTCGTCGACCTCGATCCGCAGGGCAACCTGACCATGTCCCAGGGCATGGATCCGGATCAGGTCGAGCGGTCGATGTACGACGTCCTCGTCCACTCGATGCCGGTCGAGGAGATCATTCACCGGGCGGAGGTCGATGTCGCCGTCTCGTCCATCGACCTTGCCGGCGCGGAGATGGCGCTCTCGAGCATGATCGGGCGCGAACGAGCCCTGCAAAAGGCACTGCTCCCGGTCAGGAACCGCTACGACTACATCCTGATCGACACGCCGCCGTCCCTCGGTCTCCTGACGATCAATGCGCTCACCGCGTCGGACGGCGTGATCGTCCCCGTCCAGTGCGAGTACCTATCGCTTCGCGGTCTCGTCCAGCTCGAGAGCACGCTCAGCATGATCCGGGAGAACCTGAATCCCGTCGTCGAGATCAAGGGCATCCTTCCGACGATGTACGACTCCCGCACCTTGCACAGCCGCGAGGCGGTGGAGATGCTGAAGGAGAATTTCGGAGATCTCGTCTTCGAGACACGCATCAAAAAGACCGTTCGCTACGCCGAAGCGCCCGTCGAGGGCAGCTCGGTGCTGAAGTACGACTCGTCCGGCCCGGCCGCCAAGGCCTACCGTGACCTCGCGAAGGAGGTGCTCAATGGCGCGACGCCGCGCGAGCATGCGTGAGGGCCCACTCGCCGAGCTCTTCAAGGCGACCGAGGCCGCGCAACGCCAGGCCGAGCGCGAGCGCGTAGGCCAGGAGTCGGCCGACGCGCCGACAGTCGAGCATGCAGCACCGGAGCAGTCGGCACCGCCTGCGCCTCCCGCCGAGGTCGAGCGGCAGCCCGAGCGGGAGCCGGCGACGAGCTCCTCGGAGGCGACGGTCGCAGAGCCAGTCGCTCCTCCGTCTGAGCCCGCACGCTCCGAGCCCGCACCGCAGCCGGTCTCCCCGGCGCCCGCCGAGCGGAGCTACGAGCCGGCCCCGGCGTCCCGAATGGCCGAGCCGGCGCCGCGCATCCACCGCGCGCCGCGCCCGGAGTCAGCCGCCTACCTCGCAGTCATCCGTGTCGTGGGCGTTGGTGGCGGAGGTCTGAACGCGGTCAATCGCATGATCGAGGCCGGCATCTCGCAGGTCGAGTTCATCGCGGTCAACACCGACATCCAGCAACTCCGGACATGTGAGGCGCCGATCAAGCTCCACATCGGTCGCGAGCTGACGCAGGGCCTGGGCTCGGGCTCCGACCCGAGCATCGGCCGCGAGGCCGCCGAGGAGGCCTACGACCAGATCAAGCACGTCCTCCGCGGGTCGGACATGGTCTTCGTCACCGCCGGCGAGGGCGGGGGAACCGGCACCGGCGCCGCCCCGGTCGTGGCGCGGATCGCCCGTGAGGTCGGGGCGCTGTCGGTCGGGATCGTCACGCTTCCGTTCCGCTTTGAGGGATCACGCCGCCGCTCGCAGGCCGAGAAAGGCGTGCACGAGCTCCGCGAGGTCTGCGACACCGTCATCGTCATCCCGAACGACCGGCTGCTCGAGGTGCTCGAGCGCTCGACGTCGATGCTCGACGCGTTCCGGATCGCCGACGACGTCCTGCGCCAGGGCGTGCAGGGCATCTGCGACCTCATCACGATGCCCGGCCTCATCAACCTCGACTTCGCGGACGTACGGACGATCATGAGCGACGCCGGCTCTGCGATCATGGGCATCGGCTTCGCGACGGGGGAGACCCGCGCGCGCGAGGCAGCCGAGCGGGCGCTGCGCTCGCCCCTCATCGACACCGAGATCGTCGGCGCGAGAGGCATTCTTCTTTCGATCGCAGGCGGGGACGACCTCACGCTGCTCGAGGTCAACGAGGCCGCGGAGGTCGTGCGCGAGGCGGCGACGGAGGAGACGAACATCATCTTCGGCGCCACCATCGACGAGCGCCTCGCCGGCCAGATCTGGGTGACGGTGATCGCCACCGGGCTGGGAGGGCGGCCGGGGCTCAGCTCGCCGAGCCCGCGCGGGCCGGCGCAGCTCACCGAGCCCGAGGACACGCTCGAGCCGCCGAGCTTCCTGCGCGACCTGTAAACCGGCCGAGGGTTAGGGGTACCCTCTGCGCATGAAAGGCGCAGTCGCGGCCGGGCATCCGCTCACCGCGCAGACGGGCGCGGAGATCCTCGCCGAGGGGGGCAATGCGGTCGATGCCTGCATCGCGGCGGCGTTCGTCTCCTGGGTGGCCGAGAGCCCGCTGACCGGGCCGGGGGCGGGCGGCTTCATGCTCGTCCACCGCGCGTCGGACAACACCGACAGACTGCTCGACTTCTTCGTCGCCATTCCCGGACGTGACCTTCCGCGGGGGGGGCGGGGGCGGATGGAGGCGGTCGACGTCGAGTTCGAGCCGGGGATGCAGCAGATCTTTCTGATCGGCGCGGCCTCGTGTGCCGTCCCCGGCTCGGTGGCGGGGCTCGGCGCGGCCCACGCCGCGTACGCGCGCATGCCCTGGGCCGACCTGATCGCGCCGGCGGCGCGGCTGGCCCGCGAGGGCGTCGAGGTCAACCCGCAGCAAGGATTTCTCCACCGGATCCTCGACCCGATCCTCCGCGCGGAGGCCGAGGGCAGGCAGATCTATGGAGGCAAGGGGCCGCAGCAACCCGGCGAACGCCTGCGCATGCCGGATCTCGCAGACACGCTCGACCGCCTGGCCGCCGAGGGGCCGGATGGTTTCTACCGCGGTGATCTCGGCCGCGCGATCGGCGCGGCCGTGCAGGAGCGCGGCGGTTCTCTGACCCCGAGCGATCTCGAGAGTTACCGCGTGATTCGCCGACGCCCGGTGCGGGTGCCCTACCGCCGCTGGGAATTCGTCACCAATCCGCCGCCCTCCGCGGGCGGCCTCCTGATCGCCTACGCGCTGAGTGTGCTCGGCCGGCTCGGCGAAGCGGGCGAGCCGGGAAGCCCGCAGGCGATCGCGGCTCTCGCAGAGGTCATGCGGGAAGCCCAGCTCGCGCGCGGGCCCGGCTTTCTCAGCGGCCTTAGCCGCGGAGGCCTGCCGCGGCGCCTGCTCGCCGAGGAGAACCTTGCCGCCGCCGCCCGGCGGGCGCGGAAGCGGGTGCGGCAGTTCGCCCCCGAGTCGGCCGGGCTTCCCTCCACGACGCACATCAGCGTCGTCGACGCGCGCGGGAACGCCGCATCGCTCTCGGCCTCGACGGGCTGCGGATCCGGCGTGATCGTGCCCGGAACCGGGATCCACATGAACAACATGCTCGGGGAGGAGGACCTCAACCCGGGCGGCCGCGAAGCCTCGCCCGGCAACCGGCTCACGAGCATGATGGCGCCCTCGATCGTCCTCGAGGACGGGCGGCCGCGCCTCGTGATCGGAAGCGCCGGGTCGATCCGCCTACGTGCCGCCATCCTGCAGTTCGTCGTCAACGTGCTCGACCATGGCCTCACGGTCCGGGAAGCGATCGAGGCCCCGCGTGTTCATCTGGAGGGCGACGCGCTCCAGCTCGAGGGAGGGATCGAGCCGGAGACGGCTGACGAGCTCGAGTCCGCGGGCTACAAGGTGGCTCGCTGGAGCGGCCGCAACCTCTACTTCGGCGGTGCCTCCGCAGTGGGGCTCGGCGCGAGCGGGGAGCTCGAGGCCGCCGGCGATCCGAGACGAGGAGGCGCGGGGGCGGTCGTCGAGTGACGGCGGTCGTCCGCAGTGCAGAGCCGGGCGATGCCGGCGCGCTCGTACGCCTGGCCGAGGCCGTCGGCTCGGAGGAGGGCGGCTGGCTCATCGCCGACGGGGGCTGGCGCAGCGTCGCCGAGGAACGTCGCTACCTCAAGGCGATCCGAAGGCACAAGTACGCAGCCGTGCTCGTCGCCGAGCTCGAGGGCAAGATCGTCGGTCGCCTCTCCATCGGAAGGGAAAGCCACCCGGCCAGCGAGCACGTCGCCGACGTCGGGCTCATGGTCGCGGACGGCTATCGCCGGCGCGGCATCGGACGCGCCCTGATGGCGAGCGCCGAGAACTGGGCGCGCGCGGTCGGGGTCCGCAAGATCGAGCTCCACGTCTTCCCGCACAACGAGGCCGCACTCTCCCTGTACGACCGGATCGGCTACCGGCGGGTGGGCACGCGCCAAGGCCACTTCCGGCGGCGCGGCGGCTATGTGGACGCGATCCTCATGGAGAAGGACCTGTGACGAGCTACGACCTCGAGCGCGGCACCGTTCTCGAGGAAGACGTCGGCCTCGAGGCCGAGGAGGAGCTCTGGACCGACGACACGAGCGGCGACCACGCCGGCTGGTTTTGCGTCGCCACAGATCCCTTCCCCTGCCCCGCCGAGGGGTGCCCGTTCGTCGCGCACTACATGACGGCGGCGCATCTAATCCTCGTCTGGGAGCGTCGCGACGACCCGAACCTGCTCAGGCACGCCCAGCGCGCCAAAGAGGTGGGGCGGAACCCGCGCGTCGTGGTCTACGAGACTGAATTCGGCCCGAGCGCCTCGTACTACGCATGGGAAGCCGCGGGCCGGCCCGTTCACGCCGTCAAGAAGCTCTAAACGGGCTCGACGCGGCCGTTACCGGAGGCGCGCTCGCGGATCTCGCGGTCGCGCTGAACGGCTTCGGCGGCTTGGTCGAGCATCGGCGCGAGACGCAGGACCCGCTCACGCTCGGAACGGAGCTCGAGGAGGCCCTGCTTGACCTCGGTGCCGAAATCGACGCGCGCAGCGATCTGGTACGCGATCGAGTCCGCGTCGAAGTCGAGCTCCTCGAGGTCTGCCTCGGCGGCGCTGACGACGCGCTGGTAGGCGGCGAGGCACTCCTCGATCTCGTCCTCGGTCGGCGCCTCGTCCTCGTCGTCGATGTCCTCAACCTCGGCGGTCATGTACGTGTGCCCCTCGGTGAGCTCGGCGATGCGGATCCGCTCGCGGCCCTCGATGACGACGTTCAGCCGCCCGTCGTCGAACTGCTCCAGCACCTCGATCACACCTGCGCGGCAGCCGATCTCGCGCATGCCGTCGTCGTCCGCAAGCACGAGCCCGAACTCGCCTCCTTGCTCGAGGCATTCGCCGATCAGCTCGCGGTACCGGGGCTCGAAGATGTGCAGCGGCGCCTGCTCGCCCGGGAGCAGCACGAGGTTGAGGGGGAAGAGGCCGATCTCCACGGCATGAAAAGATTAGGGGAATGGCCGACACTCCTCTGATCCGACCCGCCGTTCAGAGCCTCGTCCCCTACGAGCCGGGCAAGCCCGTCGAGGAAGTGCAGCGCGAGCTCGGCCTCGAGCGCGTGGTCAAGCTCGCCTCCAACGAGGGCCAGTACGGCCCGTTTCCCGAGGCGCTCGAGGCGATCGAGCGGGGTGCGCCGGGGCTGAACCGTTATCCCGACGGAGGCGCCTACCTTCTTCGCACCGCGCTCGCCGACCGCCACGGGGTCGTCTTCGAGAACGTCACTATCGCCGCGGGAGCCGACTCGGTGATCATGTACCTCTCGATCGCTGTGCTCGACCCCGGCGACGAGGTCGTTTGCGGCTGGCCCTCATTCCCGAGCTACGTGCTCGACGCCCTCAAGCTCGGCGCGACTGCGAAGCGGGTGCCGCTCACGGACCACCGCTACGACGTCGACGCGATCCTCGGCGAGATCGGGCCGCGGACGAAAGTCGTCTACCTGTGCAACCCGAACAACCCGACCGGCACGATGATCGGCCGCAGCGAGATCGAGTCCTACTTCGCGCGCGTGCCCGAGCATGTGCTGACGGTCCTCGACGAGGCGTACTTCGAGTACGTCGAGTCGGACGACTACCCCGACGGGATCGAGGAGTCCGTCAAGACCGGCCGGCGCGCCCTCGTCCTGCGGACGTTCTCGAAGATCTACGGGCTCGCCGGGCTGCGCGTCGGCTACGGCGTCGGCCCGGTCGAGGTCGTCGAGGCGATCGCCAAGGTGCGGAATGCGTTCGACATCAATCAGACGGCCCAAGACGCTGCTCGCGCGAGCATCGGGAACGAGACGGAGATCGCGCGCAGGCGGCGCGAGACCTCGGAGGAGCGCAGCCGGCTGGAGGAAGCCTGCACGAGCCTCGGGCTCAATGTGGCGTTGCCTCCGGTCGCGAACTTCGTCTACGTGGAGACGGGCGACGACTCCCGCGCGGTCTTCGATCGGCTGCTCCGCGAGGGCGCGATCGTGCGCCCACTAGGCCCCTTCGGCGCGGATGACGCGATCCGCGTCACGGTCGGGACCCGCGAGGAGAACGAGTTCTTCGCGGCCGCCCTGGAGCGCGTGCTCCAGGGCGCGCATACCTCTTTCTAGGACTACCCGTCCCTTACGGCGCTGTTACGGTTCGGACCGTGACAGGGGGCCGCAGCCGGGTCCGTTTCGGGCTCGTGCGGGAGGCAGGAGGATTCCGCCTTCTCTTCTTTGCGACGCTCGCGTCCAGCATCGGCACGTGGCTCGCGTTCGTCGCGCTCGTCGTGGACGTCTTCGACCGTACGGAGAACGCGTCTTGGGTCAGCGCGCTCCTCGTCGTCGAGTTTTTGCCGAGCGTGATCGTCGGCTTCCTCGCCGGCCGGCTCCTCGACATCGCTTCGCGCCGCTGGATCCTCGTCGCCGCCGACCTCGCCCGTGCGGCCGTGTTCTTCGTCCTCCCGTTCGCGACGAGCCCGGCTCAGATCGTCGCGCTCGCCTTTGCCGCCGGCGTGGCGACGAGTCTGTTTCGCCCGGCCGTGTACGCGGGATTGCCGAACCTAGTCTCGGACGAGGACCTCCCGCAGGCCAACGGCCTCCTCCAGTCCGCCGACAACTTCACGTGGGCGATCGGAGCCCTCGTGGGCGGTGCGCTGGTCGCGGCGACGAGCCCGGACGCGGCCTATGTCGTGAACGCGTTCAGCTTCCTCACCTCCGCGCTTCTCATCGTGCGGATCAAGGAGAGCCTCGAGGAGGCCGAGCGCGCGCCAAGCCGCGGCCACTGGGGTGACCTCGCCGACGGGTTTTCCTTCGCCCTCCGCTCGAAGTCGCTCCTGACGATCATCGTCGCATGGAGCATCGCCATCTTTGCGACTGCGGGCGTGAACGTCGCGGAGATCGTGCTCGCGAAGAACGTCTTCGATGCCGGCGACTTCGGCTACGGCCTCCTCGTCGCCGCCGGGGCCGTCGGGCTCATGCTCGGCAGCCTCTTCGGCGGGAGCTGGATCGAGCATCGAGGGATGGCCCTGCCCTACGGCGTGTCCATCGGGCTCATGGCGCTCGGCTTCGGCGCGGCTGCGGCGGCGCCGAATGTCTGGGTGGCCGCGGTGGTCGTCGTGGCGGCCGGCGTGGGGAACGGCGTCGCCGTGGTCACGAACGCGGTGCTCGTCCAGCGAGGGGCGCCTGACCGCCTGCGCGGAAGGGCGTTCGCCGTCGTCATGAGCCTCGGCTACGCGTTCCTCGGCCTCGGCATGATCCTCGCCGGTCCGCTCACGAACGGGGCGGGGGCGCGGACGGTTTGGGCTGTCGCCGCCGGGCTGCTCGCGATCGCGGCGGTCGTCGGCTTCCTGCTCGCCCGCCGGGTGGACGCCGACGCGGGGCGCGTCCCCCTGCGGCACGCGTCCGGGCCGGAGCCCGCCCGCGATTGACCCGCGGCTGGACTCTCGAAGCGCTCGTCGAGGGCGTCCGCGCCGGCGAGCGACGCGCTCTCGCCCGCGCCATCACGCTGGTCGAGAGCTCCGATCCGCTCGCCTACGAGCTCATCCGCGAGCTCTACCCGAACACCGGCAATTCGTACGGGATCGGCGTCACCGGCCCGCCCGGAGTGGGGAAGTCGAGCCTCATCAGCGCGCTCGTGCGCCACGTGCGCGCCGAGGACGCATCGGTCGGAGTCATCTCCGTCGACCCTTCGAGCCCGTTCACCAAAGGCGCGCTCCTCGGCGACCGGATCAGGCTCGCCGACCACTTCCTCGACCCGGACGTCTTCATCCGTTCGATGGGAACCCGCGGCCACCTTGGCGGTCTCGCCGAGGCGACCCTGCAGGCGGCGCTCGTCCTCGATGCTGCCGGCAAGGATCTCGTCTTTCTCGAGACGGTCGGGGCGGGCCAGAGCGAGGTGGAGATCATCTCGATCGCCGACACCGTCCTGCTCGTGCTGATGCCCGGCTCCGGGGACTCGATTCAGGCGCTCAAGGCGGGGATCATGGAGATCCCGGACGTGATCGCAGTCAACAAGCGCGACCATCCGGCGGCGAAGACGATGGTGAACGAGGTCCGGTCGATCCTGGCGCTCGACACAGAACGCGAGTGGCAGCCGCCGATCGTGCTCACCGAGGCCGTACGCGGCGAAGGGGTTGAGGAGCTCTGGAACGAGATCTCGGCGCACCGGAGCCATCTCGAGTCAGCGGGCCTGCTCGCGGAGCGGCGCGCAAGGAATCTTGCCGGCGAGGTCTTCGCGGTCGCAAGCGCGCGGGCAAAGGCGCATCTCGAGGGCGCGGTAGGGGATGATCCGGAGCTACGGCGCCTGCTCGAGGCGGTCCAGCGGCGGGAGCTCGATCCCTTGACGGCGGTACGCGAGATCATGGAGAAGGTGTTCAAGGTTCATGAAGACGGCGGCAGGCCCGACACTCGCTGAGATCCAGGCGGCCCGCGAGCGCATGCACGGCCTCGCACGCGAGACGCCGGTCTACTCCTCCGAAACGCTCGGCCGCCGCAGCGGCCGCCAGGTCTTCCTGAAGGCCGAGAACCTGCAGAGGACGGGCTCGTTCAAGATCCGCGGCGCGGTCAACAAGCTCGCGACGATGACGGATGAGGAGCGGGCGGCAGGCGTCGTAACCGCGAGCGCCGGAAACCATGGCCAGGCGGTGGCGCTAGCCGCTCGGGAAGCCGGCGTGGCGGCGACGGTGTTCATGCCGCTCGACGCGCCGATGGCCAAGGTCGACGCAACGCGGAGCTACGGCGCCGAGGTGCTGCTCTCCGGCGAAGGGTTCGACGAAGCGCAGGAGGCAGCGCACGAACGCGAGACGGCCGGGGCGACCTTCGTCCACGCATTCGAGGACGAGGCGGTCGTAGCCGGCCAGGGAACGCTCGGCCTCGAGCTCGCCGAGCAGCTCGGCGACGTGGAGACGCTCGTGGTGCCGATCGGCGGCGGCGGGCTTGCGTCCGGCATCGCCCTTGCGCTCAGTGAGCTGCGACCGGAGATCCACCTGGTCGGCGTCCAGGCCGCGAACTGCGCACCGTTCGCCGGGCTCGAGCCAGGCGGGGTCACGATCGCGGACGGCATCGCCGTGAAGCAGCCGGGGGAGCTGACGAGGAGCATCCTGGCCGACCGCCTCGACGCGATCGTGACCGTGACCGACGCGGAGATCGCGGACGCGATCGTGCTCCTCCTCGAACGGGTGAAGCTCGTCGTCGAGGGAGCGGGCGCGGCCCCGGTGGCCGCCCTCCTGACGGGGAATGTCGAGGGCGACGGCCCCGTCTGCACAGTTCTCTCGGGCGGGAACATCGACGCTTCGCTCCTCGTCGAGGTGGCACGTCACGGGCTGACGCGCGCAAGCCGCTTCCTTGTCCTGCGAACGAGGATCTCGGATCGTCCTGGCGCTCTCGCCGCGCTTCTGGCTCGCATCGCCGAGCGGCGCGTCAACGTCCTCTCGGTCGACCACCATCGCGAGGGCATGGACCTGCCGGTCACCGGGACTGCCGTCGAGCTCACCCTCGCGACGCGAGACGAGGAGCATTGCGACGAGCTCCTCGGCTTCCTCGCCGAGTGGGGCTACGAGGCCGAGCGGGTGCGCTAGGCGGTTACGGGCCGCGGATCGGCCTCGCGCTTGCGGGCGAGGTGCGTCCAAAGGTGCGAGAGCATGCCGGGCTTCTCCTCGTCGAACGAGCGGGCGAGCCGGGCGCGCTCCGCGTCCCGAAGCATGTCCTCATGCCGGGCGCGCGCGATCGCGAGATGGCTGTGTGGGCTGTAGTACATGTCCACTAGACGCGCGCGCGGGCGACTTTCTTCCCTCGCTCGCTAAATTCGTAGCGTGCACAAGGACTATTCGTCCACCCCGCTGCCCAAGAAGCTCGGCATCAAGGAGGGCTCGCGCGTCGCGCTCCAGAAGGCGCCGCCTGGGTTCGCGGAGGATCTCGGCGTGAAGGCGAGGCTCCGCGGCGAGTTCGACGTCGCCGTCCTCTTTGCGACGCGTCAGGGCGAGCTGACGCGGGCCTTTACGCCGCTCGCGCGGCGGCTCGCGTCGGCGGGCGGGCTTTGGGTCGCCTGGCCGAAGAAGGCCTCCGGTGTCTCGACTGACCTCACGTTCGACTCGGTGCAGAAAACCGGGCTCGACGCCGGCCTCGTCGACAACAAGAGCTGCGCCATCGACGACACCTGGCAGGCGCTCCGGTTCGTCATCCGCCTGACGGACCGCTGACGAGCTCCAGCAGGCGCTCGGCGTAGCGCGGAGCGGTGGGCTCGTCCTCGTGCTGGAAGTAGGCGAAGACGTCGAGCCCGGCGGCGATCATGGAGTCGATCCGCGCCGCCTCGGCGGCGAGGTCGTCGTCGCTGTACGGAGGGTTGCGGAGCCGCAGGTAGCGGAAGTCGGCACCGCCATCCTCCGCATCGACCCGCGCGACTCCGCGCTCGTCGAGTCGCGCCTGGATCTCGTCGTCGCGCCACGACTCGTGGCGGAAGTCGAGCGCCCAGCGCATCGTCGGCTCCAGGGAGTCCAGCAGCAGGCGCAGGAACCCGTCGTCCCGTGCCTGCAGCACCTTGATGCGTACCGGGCCGAGCCGGTCGCCGAGCTTCGAGATCGACTGAGCCGCCGCGTCCACTCCCTCCACGCGGCCGAACGACGTCGCGCGGCGGGCGAGGGTGACCCCGAACCTGAATCCGGGTGCTGTCTGGTCGGCCCAGCGCTCGAACTGGTTTTCAGCGGGAAGCCGGCGGAAGGTCGAATTGAGCTCGACCGTGTTGAGCCTGGTCGCGTAGAACCGCAGGAAGTCCGCCGGCTTCGCGTCCGCCGGGTAGAAGTCGTCCTTCCAGGTGGCGTACGAGAAGCCGGACGAGCCGGCGTAAAGGCGGGCGGCCGCTACGAGCCCTCGACGACCTCGTAGATCTCGTCTGCCTCGAGGCCGTGAGCCTCGCGGTGGACGCGCGTCGCCGTCTCGGCGTCGGGGGCCTCGACGAGGCAGAAGATCTTGCCCTCGGCCTCGCTCACCCAGTAGCTCTTGTAGTTGACGTCGTGATCGCCCTGAATGGCGACGTCCTTGGCGTGAGCGTCGCGGACGGCGTCGCAGGAAACGCCCCCGTCCATGTTGTGTACGTCCATGAAAAGCGGCATGCGCTACCTCCTAGAAGAGACGCGCGGATGCTATCGGAGCGCCGCGCTCGGGCAAGCGACATCCCGCATGCCTTGTAGCCGACCCGACTCACTGCACGCGTCACCCTCGCGGGTTTCCGGATTACGCTGGAAAGCGGGTGGTGGTCTGGGGTGGCCCCAACTAGAAGCCGAGACCGCGGGCGATGACGAGCCGCTGGATCTCGTTCGTGCCCTCCCCGATCTCCAGCACCTTCTGATCGCGGTAGAGCCGCGAGATCGCGTACTCGTCCATGAACCCGTACCCCCCGTGGATTTGGAGCGCGGCGTTCACGACCCGGTTCGCCAGCTCGCCCGTGTAGAGCTTTGCAATAGCCGCCGCCTGCGCGAACGGGCGCCCTTCCTCCTTCAGCCATGCGGACTTGTAGACGAGGTTCCGGGCCGCCTCGATCTCCGTCGCCATGTCGGCGAGCTGGAACTGGATCGCCTGGAACTTGCCGATGGGCTGTCCGAACTGCTTCCGCTCCCGCGCATACGACGACGCCAGGTCGAACGCGCCCTGGGCCAGCCCGAGCCCCATCGCCGCCACCGAGATCCGGCCGCCGTCGAGAATCTCAAGAAACTGTTTCAGGCCGGCGCCGCGATCCCCCAGGAGATGGTCCTCGGGTACGGCGCAGTCCCGAAACGAGAGCTCGCGCGTGTCGGAGGCCCGCCAGCCCATTTTTCGCATCGGGGCCGAGAGCTCGTAACCCTCCGTCCCGTTGGGGACGACGATGTTCGAGATCTCGTCGTCGCCCGTCCGGGCAGTGATCGTCACGAACGCCGAGATGTCAGTGCCCGCGTTCGTGATGAAGAGCTTCGAACCGTTGACGACCCAGGCCCCGTCGCGGAGCTCCGCCGTCGTTCGCGTTGCCCCCGCGTCAGAGCCCGCCTCCGGCTCGGTGAGGCCGAACGCGGCGAGCCGCCGCCCGGAGGCCAGATCGGGCAGCCAGCGCTCCTTCTGCTCGTCGGAGCCAAACAGGAGGATCGGCATGGTGCCGAGCGACGTGTGCGCTGCGACCGTGATCGCGACGGACGAGTCGACGCGCGTCAGCTCCTCGACGGCGATGGCATAGGCGAGCGTGTCGCCGCCACCGCCTCCGTGCTCTTCGGGGATCGGGATGCCCATGAGCCCGAGCCCGGCGAGAGCCTCGACGATGTCGTACGGGAAGCGGTGCTCGCGGTCGAGTTCCTCCGCCACCGGCGCGATCCGCGCCTCGGCGAAGTCACGAACCGTCTGCCGGAGCAGCTGGTGGTCGTCCGAAAGGTCGAAATTCACTAAGAAAACCGGCGAGCGAGCTCTGCGAGGAGCCGCACGCCGTACCCGGTTGCGCCGGGGGCGCCGTAGTAGTCCTCGCGCGTTCGCTCGAGGTAGGCCGTACCCGCGATGTCGAGGTGCGCCCACGGGCCCTCGCCCACGAATTCCTGCAGGAAGCGGGCGGCGAGGATCGGCGAGCCCTGCCGGTACTCGGAGGAGTTTTTCATGTCCGCATACGGCGACTCGATGTAACGGCGGTAGGTCTCGTGGAGCGGCATGATCCAGGCGTGGTCGCCGCTTTCCTCCGCGGCGGCCCGGATCTCCTGCGCCCAGGCGTCGTCGTTGGCGAAGAGGCCCGCGTAGTAGTCGCCCATCGCGATGACGATGGCGCCCGTCAGCGTGGCCAGGTCGAGGATGTGCGTCGCCCCGGACCGCCTCGCGTGCGTGAGCGCGTCGGCGAGGATGAGGCGCCCCTCCGCATCGGTGTTCGTCACCTCGATCGTCTTGCCGTTCAGCGCGGTGATGATGTCGCCGGGACGGTACGAGCGGCCGCCGGGCATGTTCTCGCAGGACGGGACGACGGCCAGCACCTTGACCGGGAGGCCGAGCTCGGCGATCGCGCCCATCGCAGCGAGGACGGCGCCGCCCCCGCCCATGTCGGTCTTCATCTCCTCCATGCGGCTGGCCGGCTTCAGGGAGAGGCCGCCCGAGTCGAACGTGATCGCCTTGCCCACGAGCCCGAGGACGACGTCGCCGCGGCTGGCGGAAGGCGGTTCGTAGGAGAGCGTGATCAGACGCGGGGGTTTCTCGCTTCCCTGGCTGACCGCGGTGAGCGCGCCCATGCCCGCCTCGCGAATCTCGTCGGCGCCGAGGGCGGAAAAGCTCATGTGCTCGAAGCGGCTCGCGGTGTCCTCGGCGAACTCGGCAAGGGTTGTCGGGGTGCAGACGTTGGGCGGCGCGTTGACGAGGTCGCGGCAACGGTTCGTCCACGCGGCGATGACGTTGGCCCGTCGCGCCTCCTCGGCAACGCCGGCCGCGCCCGGCCCGCAGAGCACGAGGCGCTCGATGGCAGCGTGCTCGTCCTTCGTCTTCCAGATGCCCGCGTCGTAGGGGCCGAGCGCCATGCCGTCGACGACTGCGCGCGCCTGTTCGGCCGCGGGCAGCCCATTCTCGCTCAGGATCCAGGCGACAGTCTTGCCCCCGACCTCGCCCGCGCGCCGGGCGACCGCGGCGGCCGCCGTGCGCAGGCTGTCGGAATCGCCGTCGGCGCCGATGCCGCCTGCGGCGACTCGGTGGGCCTTCAGCTCGTTTCGCGTGTGCAGGAGGGTGACTCGGCCGCGCTCGCCCTTGAGCTCCCCGTCCTCGATCAGGTGTTTGATCCCCCCGTCGACCAGGCGGTCGAGCTCTTGGCCTGCCGACTGGAGCTCGATCGGCTCCGGGACGGCGAAGGCCAGGACGTCCGCGGCGACCTCCGCCGGCGAATCTTCGACGACGTCGATCTCCATGGGCGCGGGGATGCTATCCGAACAGGTTCGTACCTTGTCCCCGAATGAGGGATAAAGAAGAAATCCCTCAGGACGATGACAGGGATGCGCAATGAGCGCAGCTCTACCCTCTCCGCCCGCACCCTCCCCTCGCGGGCGTAACCCTCTCCCGGTAGAAGTCCTCCAGAATCATCTCGGAGGGCTTCTGCGTGAGCGGGAAGTGCTTCGAGCCGCGGCATCGCCGCTCGCGCTCGAGCGCAACCGCCGCCAGATCGTGCGCACGCAGTGGGATCTCTCCTACGCGCTGATCGAGCGGTACGCCCAGTAGCACGGCGGGTATTCTCGCGCCCGTGCGCGGGGTGGACAGAAAGGCGATGGCCGCGCTCTCGTCCGGTCATCTCGCAACGGATCTCGCCCAGGGGTCCCTCCCTGCGCTGCTGCCCTTCCTCAAGACCGAGTTCGACCTCACCTACACGATGGCCTCGGCGCTCGTCCTCGCCGCGACGATCAGCTCGTCACTGATCCAACCGCTGTTCGGGCTCTGGTCGGACGCGCGCGGCGCCCTCTGGCTCCTCCCGGCGGGGGTCGGGCTCGCGGGGGTCGGTATGGCGCTCGCGGCCGCGGCACCGTCGTATCCGCTCACCTTTCTCGCCGTCCTCGCAGCCGGAATCGGAGTGGCCGCCTACCATCCGGAGGGATCGAAGTTCGCGAGCTATGCGAGCGGCTCGCGGCGGGCGAGCGGAATGTCGTTCTTCTCGGTTGGAGGGAACATCGGTTTCGCGCTCGGGCCTGTGTACGCCTCGGCCCTCATCCTCACGCTCGGACTGAAGGGCGGGCTGCTGATCGCCCTGCCGGGGCTGGCCGTCGCCACCGGCCTCGTACTCGTGCTGCGCTACCTGGCGAGCTTCGCGCCGGACGAGTCCCCGCGGGAGCAGCGGGCGACGGCCGCAAAGACCGAGACCCGGGGCCTCATCCTGCTCCTCGTGGTCGTCGGCCTCCGGAGCGTCGCGCACATGGGGCTCTTCACGTTCATCCCGCTCTGGGAGATCCACAACGGCCACGGCGAGGCCTATGGAACCTTCGTGCTCGCGCTCTTTCTCTTCGCCGGCGCCGTGGGAACGCTGCTCGGCGGCCCGCTCGCCGACCGCTTCGGCCGACGCCCGGTGCTGCGTGGGAGCTTCATCGCCGCGACGCCGCTCATCCTCGTCTACGTGCTCGTGGGCGGGCCGATCGGCGTGGTCGCGGTTACGCTCTCGGGGGCCTGTGTCATTGGAACCTTCGGCGTCAGCCTCGTGATGAGCCAGGAGTACATGCCCGGCCGCGTCGGCATGGCCTCGGGGCTCTCGATCGGGCTCGCGATCGGCCTCGGCGGCGTCGCCGCGCTCGTCCTCGGCGCTCTCGCAGACACGGTCGACCTCGAGACCGCGGTGCTCGCCACCGCGATCGGGCCCACACTCGCGCTCGGCGTCAGCTTCCTGCTCCCGCCGGCCCCGAGACGGCGCATGGTCGGGCCGGAGCCTGCCCCCGCGACCCTATGACCTACGAGTCGGCCCGGCAGTTCTTCGAGGGCCTGCAGGGGCGCGCCGACTCCTCGCGCGCCTCCGACCTGAGCGCCTCCTATCGCTTCGACATCGAGGACGTGGGCCACTGGCACGTCGACGTCGAGAAGGGCGTGGTCACCGTCACCGAGTCGCAGAACCCGGCCGACTGCGTCATCGCGACCGACGAGCCGACCTTCCTGGCCGTGGTCGAGAACGAGCAAAGCCCCATGGGCGCGTTCATGACGGGGAAGATTCGCGTCGAGGGCGACATGGGGCTCGCTCTACGGCTGAAAGACCTCGTGGGCTAGCGGACGGCTTCGGCCGTCTTGGCGGCCTGCTCCGCGTGCTCGCCCTCGGCGAACTCCTCGACGATCTTGGCGCAGAAGGCGGGCAAGTCGTCCGGCTTTCGACTGGAGACGAGGCCCGCGTCGACGACGACCTCCTCGTCGACCCACGTGCCACCGGCGTTTTGGATGTCGGTGCGTAGGGTCGGCCACGACGTGATCGTGCGGCCCTTCACGACTCCCGCCTCCACGATCGTCCACGGCCCGTGGCAGATGACTCCGACCGGCTTCCCCTGGTCGAAGAAGTCGCGGACAAAACCGACCGCCTTCTCGTCCCCGCGCAGGAAGTCCGGATTTGCGACCCCCCCGGGCAGGACAAGGCCGTCGTAGTCGGCGGCGTCGGCCTGGGCAACTTCCCTGTCCACGGAGAACGTGTCGCCGTGGTCGAGGTGATTGAAGGCCTGGATCTCGCCGGAGGCGATGGAGAGAAGCTCCGGCTCCCCGCCGGCTTCCGCGACGGCCTTCCAGGGCTCGGTCAGCTCGACCTGCTCGACTCCGTCAGCCGCGAGAAATGCGATCCTCTTCCCCTGTAGCTCGTTCGCCATGAAATCTCCCTCGGGTGGTTTTCCAGCCTCGGTTACCCGGGCCGGAGACGGGGAAACATCAGGGCGAAAGCAGCGTGGCGTGCCACGAGCCGTCGTCTCCGCGGGTGTAGCCGACGCGCTCGTGGAGCCGGTTCGGGCGGCTCTCCCAGAACTCGATCGTCTCGGGATCGAGCACGTAGCCCCCCCACCAGTCGGGCAGAGGCACGTCGTCGCCGAAGCGGGCCTCGGCCTCGGCGAAGGCGGCGTCGAGCCCGGCCTTGCTCTCGAGCGGGGAGCTCTGTCGTGACGCCCACGCGCCGAGACGGGTGCCCGGGTCGCGGGTCGCGAAGTACGCCTCCGATTCGGCGCGCGACACCTTCTCCACCGTGCCGGTCACGAGCACCTGCCGACGGGGCTCCATGTGCCAGAGAAACGTGAGTGCGGCGTGCGGATTGGCGGCGAGCTGGCGGCCCTTGCGGCTCTCGTAGTTCGTGAAGAAGACGAAGCCCCGCGCGTCCACGCCCCTGAGAAGGACCGTGCGGGCCGAGGGGCGGCCGGCCGCATCCGCGGTCGCGAGCGTCATCGCCTCGGGCAGGGTGACCCCCGCCGCGACGGCCTCCTCCTGCCACTCCCTGAAGCGCGTGAGAGGATCAGTCATTCCTCGAGCTCCACGAGGAGCGCGCCGCTGTCCACGCGCTCGCCTTCCGCGACGTGCACCTTGCGTACGACCGCCTCGTAGGGGCAGACGAGCAGCGTCTCCATCTTCATCGCCTCGACAACGACGAGAGGCTGCCGAGGCTCCACCCGGTCTCCCTCGGAGGCGAGCACTCTGATGACCACCCCCGGCATCGGGGCGGTCAGCGTGCTCTGCCCGCCGAGGAGGTCTCCGTGGCCAGTTGCCTCGACCGTGGGCGGAGCGATCCGGCTCGGCGCGGGGCCGTTCAGGCGCCACGAGCCGTGCCAGGGGCGGGAGACGCGGCGAGGCCGCGAGAGCGGTGGGTTCTCGTCGAGGAAGGCGGTCGTCGCCTCGCCCGCGCGGAGCTCGGGATGGGCGACGAGCCAGCGGAGGAAGGCGAGATTGGTCTCGACGCCGAGAACCTCGGTCTCGCGCAGCGCGGCGGCGAGCGCATCGAGTGCCTCGTCCCGCGTTTGCTCGTGGGCGATCAGCTTCGCGATCAGCGGGTCGTAAGCGACGGGGATCTCGTCCCCTTCCTCGACTCCCTGGTCGACGCGGATCCCCTCGGGCAGCAGCAGGCGGGTGATCGTTCCGGTGCGGGGGAGGAAGGTGCGCGGATCCTCGGCGTAGAGCCTCGCCTCGACTGCGTGCCCGTCCGGCTCTCGCGCCTCGAGCTCCAGAGGCTCGCCCGACGCGATGCGGAGCTGTTCTTCGACGAGGTCGAGACCGGTGACGAGCTCGGTGACGGGATGCTCGACCTGAATGCGTGCATTCAGCTCGAGGAAGAAGAACTCGCCCTTCGTGAGCATGAACTCGGCGGTGCCCGCGCTCTCGTAGCCGACTGCTCGCGCGAAGGCCACGGCCGCCTCACCCATCTCCGCTCGCAGGTCGGGCCCGACAGCCGGAGACGGGCTCTCCTCGAGGATCTTCTGGTGACGGCGCTGCACCGAGCAGTCGCGCTCGCCGAGGTGGACGGTCGTCCCGTGGGCGTCCGCGAGAAGCTGGATCTCGATGTGGCGCGGCCGCTCGACGTAGCGCTCGCAGAAGACCCGATCGTCGCCGAACCCGGACGCGGCCTCGCGGCGGGCGGCCTCGAGCGCCTCCTCGAGCTCCTCCGGCGAGCGTACGAGCCGCATTCCGCGGCCGCCCCCGCCGGCCGCCGCCTTGACCATTAGGGGGAAGCCGACTTCCTCGGGATCGCCACTTCGGACGACCGGAACGCCGGCCTTCGCGGCGAGCCGCTTCGCCTCGAGCTTGTCTCCTGCCGCGCGGCTCGCCGCCGGAGACGGGCCGACGAACCGGAGACCCGCCGAGGTGACCGCTTCGGCGAAGCCGGGGTTCTCGGCCAGGAAGCCGTAGCCGGGGTGGACAGCGTCCGCACCGGCGTGCGCCGCTGCGGCGACGATCCCCTCGATGTCGAGGTAGCTCGGCACCTCCTCGACCTCGGCGGCGCGCCGCGTGTGGAAGGCTCCCGCGTCGTCGGGCGCCGCCAGGGCTACGGTCGCGACCCCGAGGCGGTCGCAGGTGGAGAAGATCCGCGCGGCGATCTCGCCGCGGTTCGCTACGAGGAGTTTTCGGATCTCCATGCGGGCCTGCGCTTCTCGAGGAAGGCGCGGAGTCCGTCCTGGCCCTCCGGGCTCGCCCGCCGCCCAGCCGCGATCTCGGCAGCCGCCTGCCCGCCAGGGCGGTCGCGCACGAGCTCCTTCGCAGTGCGCACCGCCTCGGGGCCACTCGCGAGCAGGTGGCCAAGAACGTCGTCGACCCGCTCGTCGAGGTCGCCGTCTGCGACTTCGCTTACGAGCCCGATCCGGAGGGCGACGTCGGCGCCGAATCGCTCGCCGGTGAGGAAGTAGCGGCGCGCGTGCGCACCGATCCTCGGAAGAACGAAGGGGGAGATGACCGCGGGAACGATGCCGAGCCGGACCTCCGTGAAGCCGAAGACCGTCTCGGTGTCGGCGATGACGATGTCCGAGCACGCGACCAGCCCGCTGCCGCCGCCGAGCGCGTAGCCGTGCACGCGGGCCACGACCGGAGCGGGGCAGCGGTCGATCGCCTCGCACATCGCGTAGAGCCGCAGCGCGTCGGCCACGTTCTCCTCGTAGCTCAGCTCGATCGAGGCGCGCTGCCACTCGACGTCAGCTCCTGCGCAGAAGGCTTCGCCCTCTCCAGCCAGGACGACCACCCGCGCGTCGCCGACGCCGGCGAACGCCTCCGTCAGCTCGGCGATCAGGGCGGCGTCGAACGCATTGCGCCGCTCGGGGCGGGCGAGCGTCACGCGCAGGACGGGCCCATCCTTCTCCAGGCGCAGCGCGGTCATCGCACGGGAGCTTAGGGTTCCACCATGATCCACGGTGTCCTGGCAGCGGCGGTGACGCCTCTTCGCGACGGCGGTACGCGCCTGGACGAGGAGGCGTTCGGGCCTGTCGCTGACTTCCTCGCCGGGGGCGGGCTCGACGGGATCCTCGCGCTGGGGACGACGGGGGAGGGGATCTTGCTCACCGCCGAAGAGCGGCGGCGGGCTGCGCAGCTCTACCTTGAGGCCTGTCGCGGGCGGCTCGAGGTCGCCGTTCACTGCGGTTCCCAGACGACCGCGGAGACTGTGGAGCTCGCAGAGCACGCGGCCTCGGCCGGAGCCTCGGCAGTGGCGGTCATCCCGCCGCCCTACTTCTCCCTTTCCGAGGAGTCGCTGTTCGAGCACTTCCGTGCCGCCGCGGAGGCCTGCGCGCCTGTTCCCTTCTTCCTCTACGAGTTCGAGGCGAGGAGCGGCTACGCGATCCCGCAGCCGGTGATCGAGCGCCTGCGCGAAGCAGCGCCCAACCTCGCCGGCCTCAAAGTCTCGGATACGCCCTTCGAGCGCGTGCAGCCCTACCTCCTGGAGGGGCTCGACATCTTCATCGGGTCGGAGCCGCTCCTCCCACGCGGCCTGGCCGAAGGCGCCGCGGGAACGGTCTCGGGGCTTGCGGCCGCGTTCCCGGAATACGTCGCTGGGCTCAATCGCGACCCAGAGGCAGACGGCGCTGTCGACGTCGTCGCGGCACTCCGCGATGCGCTACAGCAATTCCAGTTCAACGCGGCGGTGAAGGCCGCGCTCGCGTGGCGCGGCGTGCCGGTCATGGGCGACGTGCGCGCCCCCCTGCTTCCCCTCGATGCCTCCGAGCGCGCGGCGCTCGAGGCGCGCCTCGAAGAGCTGACCGCCTAACCGCGAGGGTCCAGGTCGTCGGCCTCTTCGGCGGCTCCGCCGACTCTCTCGACGACGACGTAGCGCTCGCTTCGCTCGACGACGCTTTCGACGCTTATGTCCTCATGTCCAGGAAGGACGAAGAACCTTGTCGAAGCGCGCCGTACCGCCTCGTACTCGTCGATCGAGATCGAGATCGGTTCCTTGCACTCCTCGCGGCTGCACTCGCAGAGGA
Organism: Gaiellaceae bacterium; assembly: GCA_035296905.1. Taxonomy (GTDB): domain Bacteria; phylum Actinomycetota; class Thermoleophilia; order Gaiellales; family Gaiellaceae; genus DATEOR01. The sequence goes on along the minus strand of DATHAA010000052.1, from coordinate 22,795 downwards.
ACTCGGAGCGGCCCTCGACCTGGAATGTCTGGTTGACCTCCGCGATGCGCTCGTTGACCTCGCGGAAGAGCGATTCGTTGCGGCCTTGTCGTTCTGCGCGTGTGGTCATAACCCCAGTTGTAAGAAAGTCAGGCTAACACGCTTGAGAAGTGCGTTTAGAAGGCATAACGCATCCGTGGACGCGGATCGCTCTTTCGAGCGGATCTACCGTCGGCACCGGCGCGAGGTGTACGGGTCGGTGCTGCGCGACGTGCGCGATCCGGACGAGGCCGAGGACGTCACGCAGGCTGCGTTCCTAAACGCCTTTCGGGCCATGCGCCGCGGCGACACGCCTGAGAAGCCGCGCGCCTGGCTTCTTACCATCGCCCGCAACGTCGTCCGCCGCCGCGCCCGGCTTCGTGGCGAGCGGCCGCAGGAGGTCGAGCTCGACTCGGAGCTCCTGCTCACCCTGGACGATGACGACGGCTCGGCTTCGGCGGACATCCGTGCAGCCCTCCTGCGTCTCACCGACGCGCAGCGTGAGGCAATCCTCCTCCGCGAGATCCAGGGGCGCTCCTACGCCGAGATCGCGTTCGAGCTCGGGTTGTCGCTTGCGGCCGTCGAGGCACTGATCTTCCGCGCCCGCCGCGCGCTCGCCGAGGAGCTCGAGCTCGTCGATCGGGTACCCATCGTCCGCCCGCGCCGGCGCCTCAGCATCCTCGGGCTTCCAGGCCTGGCGAAGGCGGCGTCTTTCGGCTTCTCCTTCGGCCGGGTCGGGTTCGCCTGCCTCGTCGGCTGCGCGGTGCTTGGGACCGTGCCGGTCGGGGACAGCTCAGCCACGGACGTGCCCGCCGCCGTGGCCAAGGCGCGCACGCCGGACGTTGTCGTGTTCCAGCTTCCCTCCACGAACCCGCCTCACCCAGGGGCGGCGAAGGAAAGGAAGGGCAAGGACGGCTCGTCGGGGAGTGGCAAACCGCATCATCAGGCGCAGTCCACCGGCGAGGAAAGCGACAAGCCATCGGATAGCGGCTCGCTCTTGCCCGTCGAGCTCCCACCCGTCGAGCTCCCACCGGTCGAGCTTCCACCGGTCGAGCTTCCGCCCGTGGAGTCGCCGGTGCCCCTTCCGTCCGTCGATGTTCCGCCGCCTCCTCCGGTGCCGGAGATGCCGGACCTGCCTCCGCTCCCGTCGCTTACATCCTGAAGACGCCGAACGTCGTTTCCGGGATGGGAGCGTTCAGGCTCCCAGCGATACCGAGCGCAAGCACGCGCCGGGTGTCCATGGGGTCGATGATGCCGTCGTCCCAGAGCCGCGCCGTCGAGTAGTACGGATTGCCCTCGGCCTCGTACTTCGCACGGATCTCGTCCGGATCGGAGCGGCCGACAGTGGAGAGCACCGACGCCGCCTGCTCCCCGCCCATCACGCTGATGCGGGCGTTCGGCCACATCCACAGCTGTCGCGGCTCGTACGCCCGGCCGCACATCCCGTAGTTTCCCGCCCCGAAGGAGCCGCCGATGATCACCGTGAACTTCGGCACCTGCGCGCAGGCGACCGCGGTGACGAGCTTGGCGCCGTCCTTGGCGATGCCGCCGGCCTCGTACTCCTTGCCGACCATGAAACCCGTGATGTTCTGCAGGAAGACGAGCGGGACGCGCCGCTTGCAGGCCAGCTCGACGAAGTGTGCCCCCTTTAGCGCGCTTTCGGAGAAGAGCACGCCGTTATTGGCGAGGATCCCGACCGGGAAGCCCTCGATGTGGGCGAAGCCGCAGACGAGGGTCTCGCCGTAGAGCGCCTTGAACTCGTGGAAGTCGCTGCCGTCGACGATGCGGGCGATGACCTCGCGGACGTCGTAGCCCTTCGCGTAGTCGGCGGGGACGATCCCGTAGAGGTCGGCCGGGTCGTGCAGCGGCTCGGCCGGCGCCTCGCGCTCCCACGGAGCCTCGGGCGGGCGCGAGCTCAGGTTCGCGACGATCTCGCGGACGAGCGCGAGCGCGTGCTCGTCCGAGACGGCGTAGTGGTCGGCCACGCCGGAAGTGCGCGCATGGACGTCGGCACCGCCGAGCTCCTCCGCGGTCACCTCCTCGCCCGTGGCCGCTTTCACGAGTGGCGGGCCGCCGAGAAAGATCGTGCCGGTGCCCTTGACGATCACGGTCTCGTCGCTCATGGCCGGGACGTAGGCGCCTCCGGCGGTGCAGGAGCCCATGACCGCCGCGATCTGGGGAATCCCCACCGCGGACATCACCGCCTGGTTGAAAAAGATGCGCCCGAAGTGCTCTCGGTCCGGAAAGACCTCGTCCTGCATCGGCAGGAAGGCGCCGCCGGAATCAACCAGGTAGATGCACGGGAGGCCGTTCTGCCGCGCGACCTCCTGGGCGCGGAGGTGCTTCTTGACCGTGAGCGGGTAGTACGTGCCGCCCTTCACCGTGGCGTCATTGGCGACAATCACGCACTGTCGTCCCTCGACGACGCCGATCCCGGTGACCATCCCTGCCGCGGGCGCGTCGTCGTCGTAGAGGCCGTTCGCGGCGAGCGCGTTCAGCTCGAGGAACGCCGACTCGGGGTCGAGGAGTCGGTCGACCCGCTCGCGGGCGAGGAGCTTCGCGCGAGAACGGTGCTTCTCGACCGCGTCGTCGTCTCCGCCGCGCGCCGCCTCGGCCGTGCGCTCGCGGAGCTCCGAGACGAGCGCCTCCATGCGCTCGCGGTTTGCGCCGAATTCAGCGGCGGCCGAATCGGCTCTCGTCTCGAGAATGGCCACTAAGCGTCGGCGGAGGGCAGCTTGGCGAGGAGCTCCTTCAGCCTGCGCAGCACGTCGGCTTCCTCGTGCCCGAAGTCGTCGAGGTAGGAGTGGAGCGCCGCACGGACCAGGGTGAGTTCCTCTTCGGTGAGCTCGATTGTGTGCATGGGCCTAGCCTACGGCCGCGCGCGGATTAACGAGACCTTTACGGGATTCGTATATCCGGCCTCACGCCGGCGGTGCTGCCGTGACATCGCCCTCCTGGGCCCAAACGTCGCCCGACAGCTCAGGAAAGCGAAGCCTGCCTCGGCGGGCTTCGCCGCGTCAGGAGGACGCCGCGAGCTCCTGCAGCCGGTCGAGCGGGAGCTCGTAGGCTCTCGCGCCGCCGGCGCCGGTGAGGGTCGTCGCGGCGCAGAGTGCGTTCACGATCGCTTCCTCGGTGGCCTCGACGACGGCGTCGAAGAGGGCGGTGATGTAGTTGTTCGCGAGCATCTGGACGGGAATCGTCAGCGGCGCATCGGCGTCGACGTCGGCCGATGGGAGGCCTCGGTTGCCGGACGCAAAGGCCAGGAAGAGGTCACCGCTCGAGTGCTCGCCGACTCCGCCGACGCGCGCGATCCCGAGGCCCGCGCGCTGAGCGAGGCGCTCACACTGGATGGGGAGGAGGGCGGCGTCGGTCGCGACGATGGCGATGATCGACCCCGCCCCCGGCGGCACACGGCAGTAGGGATCTGGGATCTCCGTCACCGGGATCCCTTCGCCGACCGGGATCCCGTTCACCCGCAGGCGCTCCCGCCGTCCGTGGTTCGCCTGCACGAGCACGCCGACGACCGCGCCACCAGCGCCCTCGACCACCCGGGACGACGTGCCGATCCCGCCCTTGAAGCCGTGGCAGATCATCCCCGTGCCGCCGCCGACGTTGCCCTCCGCGACCGCGCCGTCGGAGGCCGATGCGAGCGCGGCCTCGACGTGCTCCGGGCGCACGTGCATCCCGTTGATGTCGTTGAGAAGGCCGTCCCACGTCTCGCCGACGACGGGGAGGCTCCAGAACTCCCGCTCGTCCGACCGCGAGGCGATCTCGGCTGAGACGAGCGCGTCGCGAACGACGCCGACCGAGTGCGTGTTCGTCAGGGCGATCGGCGAGCAGAGCATCCCGGACTCGCGGATCCACTCGAGCCCGGTCAGCTCGCCGTTCCCGTTCAGGCGGTGCGCGCCGGCGAAGACGGGCTCGTACCAGGGGCTCGCCTCGTGCGGCTGGATCACGGTCACGCCCGTGCGGACGTCTTCGCCCTCGATCAGCGTCGTGTGCCCGACCCGCACGCCGGGGACATCGGTGATCGCGTTCCCTTCACCGGTCGGCAGAGTGCCGATGGCGATGCCGAGCTCCCGCGCCCGCATGGCGGCAATCCTAGTGCGTGGGTTTGGGGGAATGTTCGGCCGGTCATGCTCGCACTACCTCATGGACCATGACGGCCTCCCGGGGCCCCTCGATCTCGGCGACGCCCGGGAGGCGGTCGCCAGCGCCGCGGAAGAGTGCGAGGCATCCTGCTTGAACGCGATCGGGAGCGCGGGAAGTCCGCCGGCGTCCTCCGGTCGATCGCCGGCGTAGCATCGATCACGGCCGAACGGGCGCGACTGGACGATGCGGGCGACCTCATGTCCGTCGTTTCGCTCTGCGCGCGGATGATCGAGTCGGCGGCGGGCGAGCTCGACGGCCTGAGCGAGCTACCCGGAGGCCTTGAAGCCGCAGTCGCCGCGCGCCGCTGTGCGGAGGTGTGCCAGCGGGCGCTCGTCGCGCTCTACGACACTTCGTGAGAGACGAGGTCAACGGCCTCGCGTAAGGACCCGACGTAGCGTTCGAGGCCCGAAGGGCCGTCCGACTCGGCCACCTCGACGGCTCGGCTTCCGACGACGATGCCGTCGGCGAGCTCTGCTGCGGCGGCGGCCTGCTCCGGCGTCGAGATCCCGAAGCCGGCGAGCAGCGGGACGTCGGTCACCGACCGTGACCGCTCGACGAGCCCGCCGAGCTGGCCGGACACGGAGGCCCTCGCCCCGGTCGTCCCGGTGAGTGAGACGAGATAGAGCCAGCCGTCGGTTCGTTCTGCGGCGAGACGGATCCGCTCGTCGGGGGTCGTGGGCGCGACCAGCTGAACCCGCGGAAGGTCGGGTGCTGCCTCGAGCGGGAGGTCTGCGACGATGAAGCTCGTCGCCCCGGCCGCCACGGCGTCCTCCCGGAAGCGCGTGTACCCGTACGCCTCGAGGATAGAGGCGTAGGTCATCGGGATCAGCGGGACGTCGACCTTCGCCCTCGTCTCTGCAAGACATTCGAGGCAGGCCTCCGTTCGCATCCCCTTTGCGAGCGCCCGCTCGCCCGCGAGCCGGATCACGGGCCCGTCCGCAAGGGGGTCCGAGAAGGGAAAGCCGATCTCGAGGAGGTCGGCGCCCCCGGCCACCGCTGCTGCGGCGAGCTCGGGCGTCTTCTTCCCCGCCATCAGGTAGATGGAGACCCGCTTCATCGCGAAAGCACGGTGGCGAGGTCTTTGTCGCCGCGGCCGGAGAGTCCGACGAGGACGAGCTCTGCGTCGAGCTCGAGGGCGCGCGCGAGCGCGTGCGCCGGCTCGAGGGCAGGAATGATCCCCTCCCGCTCGGCGAGGAGGTGGAACGCGGCAAGCGCCTCCTCGTCTGTTGCCGGCAGGTACTCCGCGCGCCCGGAGTCCCGGAGAAAGGCATGCTCGGGGCCGACGCCCGGGTAGTCGAGCCCGGCCGAGATCGAGCGCGCGTCGACGATCTGCCCGTCGTCGTCGGCGAGGAGTGAGGAGCGGGCGCCGTGCAGGACTCCCGCCCGTCCGGTGCCGAGGCTTGCTGCTCCGGCCGCCTCGACTCCGATCAGGCGCACGCCCGAGTCGTCGACGAAGCCGGCGAAGAGGCCGATGGCGTTCGATCCGCCGCCGACGCAGGCGACCACGGCGTCCGGGAGCCGGCCTTCGGCGGCGAGGATCTGCTCGCGAGCCTCGCGCCCGATCACGCCCTGGAGCTCGCCGACGAGCTCCGGATACGGGTGCGGGCCGACACAGGAGCCGATCATGTAGTGGGTCGTCTCGACGTTCGTGATCCAGTCGCGGATCGCCTCGCTCGTCGCCTCCTTGAGCGTGCGCGTGCCGAACTCGACCGGGCTCACCTCTGCGCCGAGGAGTCGCATGCGCTCGACGTTGGGCGCCTGCCGTGCCATGTCCTCCGAGCCCATGTAGACGACGCAGTCGAGCCCGAAGCGCGCGCAGACCGTGGCCGCCGCGACGCCGTGCTGGCCCGCGCCGGTCTCGGCGACGATGCGCTGCTTGCCGAGACGGCGTGCAACGAGCGCCTGGCCAAGCGCGTTGTTGATCTTGTGCGCCCCGGTGTGGCAAAGGTCCTCGCGCTTCAGGTAGACGGACTTCCCCTCGGCGAGCCGCTCGGTGCGGTAGAGCGGCGTCGGGCGGCCGACGTAGTCGCGCTGCAGCCCTGCGAGCTCAACGGCGAAGCCCGGATCGTCCTTGACCTCCCGCCAGCCGCGTTCGAGCTCGTCGAGAGCGGGGACCAGGGTCTCGGGGACGTAGCGGCCGCCGTATGGGCCAAAGTAGCCGGCGCCCACAGAGGTCACCTGGCGGCCGCCACGAATGCGCGCACGCGGTCGTAATCCTTGATCCCCGGGGAGGCCTCGAGGCTGCGGCTCGCGTCCACGCACCAGGGGCGCACCGCCTCGATCGCCGAGCGGACGTTCTCCGGGCCGAGGCGGCCTGCGAGCAGGACACGGCCCTCGGTGCACGCCGCCTGCTCCCAGTGGCCGTCGTCCTCCTCGAGCCAGGGGAGATCCTTTACCTGCGCGACGACTTCGTCCCCGCGAAGGAGGACGCCGTCGCGCGCCCGGTGGCCGTTCTCCTCCGCGTAGAGCTGGGCGAGGTCGGTGCCGGCCTCCTCGGTCTCGCCGACGAAGACGCCGACGGAGAGCATCGTGTCCGGGACCGGAAGCGGTGCGTCGGCGCGGCGAGGGCTCTCCGCGAGGACGAAGCCCGCGAAATCGGCGCCCGCCTCGGCGGCGACGGCGACGTCCTCCTCACGTGTGAGGCCGCAGACCTTCACGTACGGGCGCCTCAGCAGGTCGGCCAGCGTCGCGGCCGGGTCGTTCGCGCGCATGAGCGCGGAGCCGACCAGCACGGCATCGGCGCCGGCGAGCTCCGCCGCGGCTCCGTGACCGCGGTTGAGGATGCCGCTCTCGGCAACGACGATCCGGTCGCGCGGGGCCCCAGCGACGAGCCCGAGCTGCGCGCGGCGGTCGATCTCGAACGTGGCAAGGTCGCGGGCGTTCAGGCCGATCACGGGGGCTTCGAGCGCGGTCGCGCGCGCGAGTTCCTCGGAATCGTGGGCCTCGACGAGGGTGTCGAGGCCGAGCTCGGCGGCGACGCCGAGTAGCTCCCGCAGGACCGCATCGTCGAGGTCGCGAAGGAGCAGAAGCACTGCGTCGGCGCCGCTCGACCGCGCCGTCTCCAGATGCTCCCTCGTCGAGAAGAACCCCTTGGCCAGGAGCGGGAGCGACGCTTTCGCGCGTGCGGCGCGCAGGTCGTCCCAGGTGCCCGCGAAACGCTCGTCCACGAGGACGGAGACCGCCGAGGCGCCCGCGCCTTCGAAGGCGGCCGTCAGCTCGGCGGGATCGGCATCGGGCCGGAGGTCGCCTGCCGACGGCGAGCGGCGCTTCACCTCGGCGATGGCTCCGAGGCCTGGCTGTGCGAGGGCATCGCGGAAGCGGCCCATCAGGCGACCGCCTCCTTCTCCTGCGAGAAGGCGACGAGCTGGTCGAGCCGCTCTGCCGCCCCTCCCGAGTCGAGCGCCTTCTGTGCAATCCCGTATCCCTCGGCGAGGTCCTCGGCGTGGCCGCCGGCCGCGATCGCGCCGCCTGCGTTGAGGAGGACGGCCTCGCGCTTGGCGCCCTTCGAGCCGGCGAAGATCTCGCGGATCGCCGCGGCGTTCTCCTCGGGGGAGCCACCGGCGAGCTCGCCCGGCTTGCAACGCGGGACGCCGAAATCGAGCGGGTCGATCTCGCGCCGCCGCACCTTCCCGTCGGCCACCTCGCAGACGAGGTTCGAGCCGATCGGCGATAGCTCGTCCACGCCGCCCGCTCCGTGGACGACGAACGCACGCCTCGAGCCGAGCTGGGCGAGCACCTCGGCGATCGTGGGCACCAGCTCCGGTGCATAGACGCCGACCACCTGCGCCCGCGCGCCTGCCGGGTTCGTGAGCGGGCCGAGCACGTTGAAGACCGTGCGAGCTGCGAGCTCGCGCCGCACCGGGGCTGCGTGGCGCATGGCAGGGTGGTGGGAGGGGGCGAAGAGGAAGCCGAACCCGAGTTCGTCGATCGAGCGCTCGATCCGCTCAGCCGGCTGCTCGAGGTCGAAACCGAGAGCCTCGAGGACGTCCGCCGAGCCCGACGACGAGGAGACCGCGCGGTTGCCGTGCTTCGCGACGCCGGCCCCCGCCGCCGCTGCCACGAGCGCTGCCGCCGTCGAGATGTTGAACGTGCCTGCGCCGTCGCCGCCCGTCCCCGCCGTGTCGACGAGATCATCGCGCTTCGGGTTGACCGAAAGTACGTGTTCGCGCATCGCCTCGGCGCAGCCTGCGATCTCGTCGGCGGTCTCGCCCTTGAGGCGGAGCGCGATGAGGAACCCGCCGATCTGCGCAGGGGTGGCCGAGCCGCTCATGATCTCGCCCATGACCGCGCGCGCCTCGTCACGGCTCAGGTCGTGGCCCTCGAGCAGCCGTGCGAGACCTTCCTGGATCGTCATCGCTTCCCCTCCAGGAAGTTCTTCGCGAGGGCCGGGCCGTCGGGCGTGAGCACCGACTCCGGGTGGAACTGGATGCCCACGACTCGCAGCTCACGATGCCGGACCGCCATCACTTCGCCGTCCTCCGTCGTCGCGCAGACCTCGAGTGATTCGGGGACGCGCGTGGCCGCGAGCGAGTGGTAGCGGCCACTCTCCAGTGGATCGGGCAGGCCCGCGAAGAGACCTTGGCCGTCGTGGGCGACAGGGCTTGCCTTGCCGTGCATCAGGCGCTTCGCCTGGCCGACTTCGCCGCCATAGGCCTCCACGATTGCCTGGTGCCCGAGGCAAACGCCGAGGGTCGGCACCCGCTCGCCGAGCCTGCGGACGATCTCCAGGCTCGCCCCCGCGTCGGCCGGCCGTCCCGGCCCCGGGGAGATGACCAGGTGGCTCGGCTCGAGCCTCTCCGCCGCGTCGGCGTCGATCTTGTCATTGCGGACGACCGTCACCTCGGCGCTGAGCTCTTGGAAGAGGTGCGCAAGGTTGTACGTGAACGAGTCGTAGTTGTCGACGAGGAGGATCACGCGGACTCGGCTTCCTCGAGCGCCGCTTCGAGCGCGGCGAGCTTGCGCAGGCACTCCTCGTGCTCGGCCGTCGGGTCGGAGTCCGCAACGATGCCGGCGCCGGCCTGCAGCCGCGCCAGCCCGCCCTCGAGGACAACGGTGCGGATGGCGATGCAGGTGTCGAAGGAGGCGCCGGGAAGCGCGTAGCCGACCGCGCCCCCGTACGGGCCGCGGCGGTACCCCTCGAGCTCGGAGATGATCTGCATCGCACGGACCTTCGGCGCTCCCGACACCGTGCCCGCGGGGAAGCAGGCGCGCAAGAGGTCGAACGGGCCGGTCCCGGGGAGGAGCTCGCCGGCGACCTCGGAGACGAGGTGCGTGACGTGCGAATAGCGCTCGGGCTCGAGGAACTTGCCGACGCGGACCGTGCCCGGCCTGCACACGCGCGAGAGATCGTTGCGGCCGAGGTCGACGAGCATGATGTGCTCCGCGCGGTCCTTCTCGGAAGCGAGGAGTTCCTCGGCGTCGCCCTCGCCCGGGCCGGTCGTCCCTGCGATCGGATTGAGGCTCGCCCGCGTTCCCTCCAGCTTCACGAGGGTCTCCGGGGAGGAGCCGACGAGCGCGATGTCGTCGAGGTCGAGCAGGAAGTGGTACGGCGAGGGGTTGATGCGGCGGAGCGACCGGTAGAGCGCAAGGGCAGACACGTCCGTCGGTCGCTCCGCCCGTTGTGAGACCACTATCTGGAACGCGTCGCCGTCGCGGATGTAGTCCTTCGCGCGGCGAACGCTTCGCTCGTAGTCGTCCTTCGCGGGGTGGCGGGTCGTTTCGCCGTGCGTCGCGGATGCCCGCTTCGGCTCGCTTCGCTCCCCCGAGGGAAGCGTGGCGACGGCGTTCCGGTCCCCGTGAAGCACCTCGGCGACGCTCGCGGCGTGGTCGAAGCGCACAAGGGTGTCGGCGACGACGAAGCGGCTCTCCGGAAGGCCGGCGCCCTCGTCCGGGAGCGGCACGGTCGGCTCCAGCTCTGCGATGTGGTCGTAGGCGAGGTAGCCGACCACCGGGCTCCCGGCGGCGAGCGCGCTCTCCGCGGCGGCGAAGTCCACGATTCGCGTCCCCCGCCCGACGAGGCTGTAGCGCCCGAGGCGGCCCTTCTCGACAGATTCGAGCAGGAAGGCCGCGCCGCCTTCGGCGGCCAGCCGGAGGTAGGCCCCGAGCGGGGTTATGAGGTCGGCGTGGATGTCGCTAGCGATCGTCATGGCAACCAAAAAGACCTTCCGAGGGAAGGTCTTCGAGCGGAACGGGGATGTCGACCCTTCTTCAGCAGGCGACGCTCCCGCTCCGCTCGCGGCGCCAGGCCCACCAGGTGCGGACGGGAGTCATCTCCTCAGAGGGTAGGACACGGGTCCGGGGACCGTCAACTGCTCTGGCATTAATGCGGGGTTGAATGGTCTTCGAGCCGCCGCCCACCGAACCTCCTGCACCGTGGGAGCCGGTCGAGCAGCCGCCGGATCCGAACCGCCACCCGATCCGGGTCGTCGTCACGGACGACCTGCACCGCTGGCGTCTTACGGTGGGCTTTCGCCTCCTCCTCTCGATCCCGCTTTGGATCTGGCTCTTCATCTGGTCGATCGGCGTCTTCTTCGCTGCGATCGTCAACTGGTTCCTGACGCTGATCAAGGGCCGCTCGCCACTCAGCCTGCACGACTTCTTCGCCTCGTACATCCGCTTCACGACGCATCTGCACGCCTACTTCTTCTTCGCCGCCGATCCGTACCCCAGCTTCACGGGGAAGCCGGGCTATCCAGTCGACGTCAAGATCGACCCACCCGAGCGGCAGAACCGCTGGAAGACGCTTTTTCGCATCTTCCTCGTCATCCCCGCCGCGCTGATCGCGGGGACCCTCGTCGGGGCCCCCGGCGGTGGGGGCAACAACTCGAGCTACGACGATCAGAGCTCGAGCTCGTGGCAGTACGGCGCCACCTTCGCCTCGGGCTTCTTCCTGATCTCCGTTCTCGCGTGGTTTGCGTGCCTCGCACGCGGGCGGGCGCCGCACGGAATGCGTGACCTCTTCGCGTACGGGCTTCGCTACTCGGCCCAGACCTGGGGCTACTTCTTCCTCCTGACGGACCGCTATCCGGACTCGGACCCGGCGGAGCCGGCGGCCGACATGCCCGAGGAGCCGCGGCCCGTTCGGCTCGAGGTCGACGACGACCTGCGCCGCTCGCGCCTGACCGTCTTCTTCCGCGGCCTTCTGTATCTGCCGCAGCTCGTGTGGCTTATCCTCTGGGGCATCGCGGCCGCGGTGGCGCTGATCGTGAGCTGGTTCGCCACGCTCGCGATGGGCCGCACCCCGAGCGCGCTACACCGCTTCCTCGCCGCCTACGTCCAGTACATCGTGCACGTGACTGCGTACGTGACCAACGTCGCCAACCCGTTTCCGGGCTTCGTCGGTACGCCCGGGACGTATCCGGTCGAGGTCGAGATCGACGGGCCCGAGCGCCAGCACCGCCTGAAGACGCTCTTCCGCCTCTTCCTCGCCTTCCCCGCGTTCGTCATCGAGGCCACGCTCACCGGGGTGCTGTTCTTCGTCGCCATCTTCGGCTGGTTCGTCGGGCTCTTCCTGGGGCGCATGCCGCTCGGGCTTCGGAATCTGGGCGCGTACGCCATCCGCTATGCGGCCGAGACAAACGCGTACCTGTTCCTCCTGACCGACGTCTATCCGTACAGCGGGCCGTGGGACTTCGCCCCGCCTCGACCGGCGCTTCCGCCGCACGAGCTCGAGCCGGAGCCGGAGACCGCGTTCACATAGCCAGGCGCTGGGGGATCGGGGTCGCGCTTGCGGCGGCGGTGGCCGGGTGGCTCGTCGCGGCCTACTTCCTCTGGCAGAGCGTCATACCGGACGGCCTGAAGCTCCCCGACGTCAAGGAGACGTCGCTCTTCCCGACCTCGACGCTCTCGGACGCCGAGAGCTATGACCGCTTCGTGCGCTCGGACTTCGTCCTCGCGCAGGTCGTCGTCATTGCCGTCGTCGCGGTCTACGCCCGGATCGGCCCGAAGTTCGTGCGCGAGTCCGCCGCCGGCCCGATCGGGACGGGGATGCTCCTCGCAATGCTGGGGCTCGGGCTGGTCTGGCTCCTGCAGCTTCCATTCGGGCTCGCCGAGCTCTGGTGGCAGCGCCGCCACGACGTGACGCTCGCGTCGTACCAGGAGTGGATCGTGAGTGGCTGGTTCGGCCTCGGTGCAGAGTTCCTCTTCACCAGCCTCGCGATCCTCATCGTGGTCGGGCTCGCCCAGATCATCGGCGACTGGTGGTGGCTTCCGGGCGGCGCGGTGTTCGTCGCGCTGGCAGCGCTCTTTGCGTTCCTCCTCCCGTACCTGATCCCCGGACAGCAGCCGCTCCGCCAGCCGGCGCTCCAGGCGTCGGCGAACTCCTACGAACGACAGCTCGGCCTCGATGACATCCCGATCAAGGTCCAGGACGTGGGCGGAGAGACGACCGCTCCCAATGCCGAGGCGGTGGGGGTCGGGCCCACCCGGCGCGTGATCCTTTGGAGCACGGTGCTGCGCCCGCCGTTCACGCTCGACGAGCAGGAGGTCGTGGTCGCGCACGAGCTCGGCCACCACGCGCGCAAGCACATCTTCAAGGGCGTCGCCTGGTACGCGCTCTTCGCCATCCCGGGCGCGTTCCTCATCTCGCGGATCACCCGTAGACGCGGTGGTATGCGGAATCCGGAGGCGGTCCCGCTCGGCCTGCTCGCGCTCGTCGTGCTCTCGACGGTCGCGCTCCCTCTGCAGAACGTGATCACGCGCCACATGGAGGCCGAGGCTGACTGGGTCGCTCTCACACTCACGCAGGACCCGCAGGACGCCGAGGGCCTCTTCAAGCGGTTCACGTACGCGGCGCACGCCGATCCCAGTCCCCCGACCTGGTCGTACATCCTTCTGGAGACGCACCCGACTGGGCTGCAGCGCATCGAGATGGCTCGCGCCTGGCGGGCGCGGGAGCAGTCAACTCCCTGACAGGTACGCTCTTTTCATGGCACGCGCGGTCATCGTCTCGGCGGTGAGGACGCCCTTCGGGAAGCTCGGAGGAGCGCTCAAGGACTACGAAGCGCCCGAGCTCGGCGCGGTCGTGATCCGGGCCGCCCTCGACCGCGCGGGCGTTCCGGACAGCGACGTCGAGTACGTCACGATGGGCCAGGTGCTGCAGGGCGGCGCGGGCCAGGCGCCGGCCCGGCAGGCCGCCGTCGGAGCCGGGCTCCCCGTCGAAGTGCCGGCGGACACGATCAACAAGGTCTGCGCCTCGAGCATCCGCGCGGCCCAGATCGCCGACCAGATGATCCGCTCCGGCGACCACAGCGTCATCGTCGCGGGCGGCATGGAGTCGATGACCAACGCGCCCTACATCCTCAAGAAGGCGCGCTTCGGCTACAGGCTCGGCGACGGGTCGCTCATCGACCTCATGACTCACGACGGTCTGACCTCGACCTTCGACCAGAAGCACATGGTCGAGCAGGCGTCCTTCGTCTCGCGCGAGCTCGGCATCTCCCGCGAGGACCAGGACCGGTGGGCGCTGCGCTCGCACGAGCGCGCGGTGCACGCCATGGACAACCACCTCTTCGACGACGAGCTCGTGCCCGTCGGGGACATGGCCGCAGACGAAGGGCCGCGGCGCGAGACGTCCTACAAGAAGCTCTCGTCCCTCAAGCCCGTTTTCGACCCCGAGGGCACGACGACGGCGGGGAACGCGCCCGGGGTCAACGACGGCGCGGGCGCCCTGGTGATCACGAGCGACGAATACGCCAAGGCGCATGGGCTCGAGATGCTTGCCACGATCGTCGCCCAGGCGTACGTCGCCGACGAGTTCGCCTATCTTGCCCGCACGCCCGCGAAGGCGGGGACCAAAGCGCTCGACAAGGCAGGGAAGACGATCGGGGACGTCGAGCGCGTGGAGCTGAACGAGGCCTTCTCCTCCGTAGTCGTCCATTCGGCCGAGCTGCTCGGCGCCGATCCGGAGCGCGTCAACGTGAACGGGGGCGCGGTCGCCCTCGGCCATCCCATCGGCGCCTCCGGGGCGCGCATCCTCACGACGATGGTGCACGAGCTGCGCCGAAACGGCGGCGGGCTCGGCCTCGCCGCGATCTGCTCGGGCGGCGGCGGCGGCGACGCCGTTCTCATCGAGGTCTAGGACACTCCGCCAACCCAGCGTGTTCTCGCGCTCACGCCGGGGTAGGGGAGACCCGTGGCAATGAGAGCAGATTCCATCCGCACGAGCAACCTGCGCGCGACCGCCCACGACGTCGCCGAGTGCTTCGCCGAGCACGGCCTTCTGACCTACGCGTCGGCGATCGCGTTCCGCGCGCTCGTCGCTCTGGTTCCGCTCACCCTGCTCGGCCTCGCCCTCCTCGGGGCCTTCGGGCTCGAGGACGTCTGGACGGACACGATCGCCCCGGCGCTCAAGAGCCACCTGACCCAGCCCGTCTTCAACGGGATCGACTTCACCGTGTCGCAGATCTTCACGACCGACAAGTCGTCGCTGATAGCGCTCTCGATCACGCTCGTCATCTGGGACATGACGTGGGCCGTGAACGCGGTCACACAGGCGCTGAACCGGATCCATGACGTCGAGGAGCGCCGCTCGAAGCTGCGGCGTGTCCTGGTCGCGGCCGGCCTCGGCCTCGCGGTCGTCCTGTGTCTGATCGCCGCCGTGCTTGTCCAGTCGGTCGCCCCGTCCATCACCGACGGCGCACTCGACACCCTGCTCAGCATCCTTCGCTGGCCGGTCTCGATCTTCTTTCTCTGGACCGCGGTGGCGCTGCTCTTCCGCTTCGCGCCCGCCGAGAAGCCGGAGTTCCGCTGGGCGAGTGGCGGCTCGGTCCTCGTCATCGGCACGTGGCTCATCGCGTCGGCGCTCTTCCGCGGCTGGGTCACCGAGGTGGCTGACTTCAAGAGCGCGACGGGAAGCCTGACCGTCTTCCTCGTCCTCACCTCGTACGTCCTCATCTCGGCGACGATCTTCCTCATCGGCGCCGAGCTGGACGAGCTCGCGCGCAAGAAGAACCGGCGCTCGTAAGCTAACCGGATGAACTTCGAGCACGTCCTCGTCGTCGGCGCCGGCCAGATGGGCGGCGGCATCGCGCAGGTGCTCGCCGCATCGGGGCGGCGGGTCTCCCTCCACGATGCGGCCCCGGGCGCGGTGGAGCGCGGGCTGGCAGCGATCGGGAAGAGCCTCGAGCGCCTCGCGAAGGGTGCCGACATCGACCCGGGCGACGTCCTCGGCCGCGTCACGGCGGTGGACGGGATCGTTTCTGCGGACCTGATGATCGAGGCCGTCGTCGAGGATCAGGCCGTCAAAGAGGCGATCTTCCGCGAGGCCGACTCGGTGCTCCCCGTGGAGGCGATCCTCGCGTCCAACACCTCCTCGATCCCGATCGCCTCGCTCGCTGCTGCGACGAGCCGGCCGGACAAGGTGATCGGCATGCACTTCTTCAACCCGGTGCCGGTGATGGCGCTCGTCGAGGTCGTGAGCACGAAGGAGACCTCGGCCGAGACGAGTGCGGCGGTGGTCGAGCTCGCGCAGAAGCTCGGCAAAACCCCCGCCGAGGCGAACGACTTCCCCGGTTTCGTCTCGAACAGGATCCTTCTGCCTTTCATCAACGAGGCCGTGTGGGCCCTCCACGACGGCGTCGCCGAGCCGGAGGCGATCGACACGATCGCCAAGCTCGGGTTCAACCACCCGATGGGGCCGCTTGCTCTCGCCGACTTGATCGGCCTCGACACGTGCGTCGCGATCCTCGAGGTTCTGCGGGACGGTCTCGACGACGAGCGCTACGAGCCGTGCCCGCTCCTTCGGGAGCACGTGGCCGCCGGGCGCCTGGGACGGAAATCCGGCGCCGGCTTCTACGCGTACGACACCCTAAAGAGTTAGGCCATCTGGCCCGATAAAGAGGGCTACTGGCGAACTTCGGGGGATTTTCTGGCGCGATGCGCATCCTGCTCGTCGACGATGACGCGGGCTTGAGAGCGTTACTGAGGACGACGTTCGAAGCAGTCGATGTCGACCTGGAAGAGGCCGACGACGCGCCTGCCGCGACAGAGGCCGTCCGGAGGCATCGCCCCGATGTCGTCGTTCTCGACGTGCGCATGCCGGGCGGAAGCGGCCTCGACCTCTGCCACGACCTGAAGGCCGATCCGGCCACGCGCGGCATTTCGGTCGTCCTCTTGACCGGCTCGAACGGCGGCACCGCCGAGGCCGCCGCCGCGGCGGGCGCGGACGCGTTCATCCGCAAGCCGTTTAGCCCGCTCGAGCTCCTATCGATCGTGGAGCGGCTGGCAGGCGGGCTGCACCCCGTCCCGTTCCGCGCTTCGCGCGCCGAGAGCATGCCCGAGCAGCTCCAGCTCTACGCGCGCGATCTCCGGCACCTCCTCGAGATCGAGCGCGGCCAGCGCCTGCTGCTCGCGGAGGGCTACCGGGAGACGGTGACCGCGCTCGCGACGGCGCTCGAGACCAAGGACAGCGGGACAGCCGTTCACTCGCAGCGCGTCCAGCACTACGCCGTCGAGCTCGCCCGCGCGCTTGGGAGCGAGCTCGTGGAAGACCCCAGCGCCGAATACGGCTTTCTCCTCCACGACGTCGGCAAGATCGGGATCCCCGACCACATCCTCCAGAAGCCCGGGCCGCTGAGCCCGGAGGAGCGGGCGCTGATGCAGACGCACACCGTGCTCGGCGAGCAGATGCTCGGTGGCGTCGCCTTCTTGCAGGGCGCCGGGCTCGAGGTCGTCCGCTCGCACCACGAGCGCTGGGACGGCGACGGGTACGCCGACGGGCTCGGAGGAGAGGACATTCCCCTTGGGGCGCGGGTCTTCGCGGTCGCGGACACGCTCGATGCGATGACGAGCGACCGCCCGTACCGGCGCGCGCTTCCCTGGGCCTCGGCCGGGGCCGAGATCCTGCGCCAGCGCGGCGGCCAGTTTGATCCGGCGATCGTGCGCGCGTTTCAGGGTGCCGAGCCGCGGCTCAAGGCCGTGCACGCAGAGCTCGTCACGGCCTGACTCACCCCATTTGGGTATCCGTCGGATGGCTCTCAGAGCCGATTCTTGTGGCATGCGGCGCTTGCTCGCACTCCCGCTTCTCGTTTCGGCCACACGTCGGCAGGCGGAACAGGGGTCTCGCCGATGCGTCCGACGTCCTCGGAGACATTCGCGCCGTCCTCTACGTCTCGCAGACGACGCAGCTGCCCATGCGCACGTTGATCGACATGCCGATGAAGATTGCGGGCCAGACGATCGTCATGCACATCGACCTTGTCATCACCGCGGTCAACCGGCCGGTCGCCATTCCCTCGGTCGGCTAGACCGGTCCGCGCGGCGGCCGTATCTATACTCGCCGCCCGATGAGCCGAAGCCGTGACGAGCCCGTCCGCCTGACGAAGATCTACACCCGCGGAGGCGACAAGGGGGAGACCAGCCGCGGGGACGGAAAGCGCGTGGCGAAGACCGACCTTCGCATCGCCGCCTACGGGACGGTCGACGAGCTCAACTCCCTGCTCGGCCTCGCGCTGGCCGCGGACGACCTTCCAGACGAGTTCCGCCCGTGGCTCGAACAGGTGCAGAACGACCTCTTCGACGCCGGCGCAGACCTCTCGGTGCCTCTCTCGGATGAGCGCGAGCGGCTGCGCGTGGATCAGTCCCAGGTGGACAGGCTCGAGGAGCTCTGCGACCGGGTGAACGAGCGTCTCGAGCCGCTGAAGAGCTTCGTGCTTCCCGGCGGCGGAGAAGCGGCGGCTCGGCTCCACGTGGCGCGGGCGGTCTGCCGCCGCGCCGAGCGCAAGGCGGTCGCCCTCGCGGAGGCCGAGGACGCGAGCCCCATCGCCCTCGCCTATCTGAACCGCCTCTCCGACCTGCTCTTCATCCTCGCCCGGGCCGCGGTGAGCGGCGAGGAGCCCCTCTGGAAGCCTGGCGCCTCGCGCTAGCGGCCGACGGGCCCGAAGGCGCGGCGGATTGCGGAAGCCGTGCCGCGGAGAAGGCGCTCGTCCCAGAAGAGGATGGGGCCGTCCACGTTCTCAGCGGCGGCCATCGGCGCGATCAGCCGCCGCCTCGCGCGGAGCGCCATCGCGCCGGCTCCGAGGAAGAGGCACGCCAAAAGGGCGAGGCCCGCCGTGCGGCGGGCACTCGAGACCCTGGTCGCGTTGAACCTCTCGGGCTCGGGCTCCGCCTCGCCGGCGCCCCCGGTCGCTTCCGGCTCGGGCGGCTGGCCCGCGTCGGGCAGCGGGGTGTTGGTCGGAGGAGGCGTTGTGGGCGGCGGATACGTCGGGGGCGGAGACGTCGAGGGCGGGTAGGTCAGCGGGGGAGTCGTCGTATCGCGAGAGTTCGAGTGGGTTGCCCGACCCTTCGAGACCGCGAGCGGGACGGCCGAGCCGCGGATAGCGAGCCCGCTCTTCCCGGCGGAGACGACGGACCCCTTTGGGACACTCGTGGAGAAGACGTAGCTGATCTTGCCGGTCTTCAGTCCGCGCTTCGAGAGGGCCGTCTTTGCCTTCGCGAGCGAGAGCTTGGTCACCTTGGGGATGACCACCAGAGCAGAGGTCTTGCCGCTGACGTTGCCGGCCGCATCCCGCGCCGCGACCTGGAACGAGCGCTTGTCGCTCAGCGAGAAGGCGCCCATGTCGGCCGAGAGCTGCGACCCCGGGACGGTCTGGCCGACAGTGCCGTTGACGTAAACGAGGTAGGCGTCCACGAGGCCGCTGTTGTCGGTCGAGGCCTTCCAGCTGAGGACGAGCCGGCCCGAAGCGTTCTTGCCCTTGAAGCTCTTCGGCTTGTTTGGCTTGGCCAGGTCGTGCAGGAGCGTAAAGCTGCCGGCGCCGCGGGTGAGGACGTGCACCGTGTCTCCGTCCTTGTAGAAGCCGCGCTGCGCGCCGCCCGGGAGGCTCGTGCCGTCGACGCGCGGGATCGGCTGCCAAGCGGAGCCGTTGAGGAAGGCGGGGACGACGGTGCCCGCGCCGTTCGTCAGCGTCAGGTCGACCGCGCCGTCGAAGCTCGTCACAGCACCGCCCGCGAGCGCCCAGTACGCGGAGATGTCGTAGATGTCGCCTTCCGGGGCGAAGCCCGCCGAGGCGGCCTCTGCCGGGCGCGGATCGATCTTCGCGACGAGCCAGTCGCCGACCGGCGCTCCGCTCAAGGCACCGGCCGGGACCCGCAACTGGCCGACGCCGTTCGTGGCCGCCACGGTCATCGCCGAAGAGGCGAAGGAGTTCTTCTCGATGTAGGGATAGTCGCCGCCGGTCGTGTTCCAGACGGTGAAGTGGACGCGGATCGGCGTGTGGTTCCCGGCCAGGTCCTCGAGCTCGCCGCTCAGCGTGTGCGGGCCCGCCGCGAAAGGCTGCGTGAAGGTGACCGTGCTGCTGGAGACGGCGCCCGCTACCGCCCCGCCGTCGATGCTCGAAGCGAAGACGTCTCCGAGATCCTCGTTCGCGGTCACGGAAAGCGAGCCGGCCGACGGGACCGTCGCGCCGTCCGACGGAACCGACGAGGAGAGCGTCGGCGCGGTGTTGTCCACGCGACGGTCGTCGACAGAGGCCGAGGTCGTGACGGTGCCCGCGTTGTCGGTCACGCGGACGCGCAGGTCGTAGAGGCCGTCGGGGACGCCCATGGTGTTCCACGTCGCAGAGACGTTCGTCCACGTGCCCGCGCCGGCCGGCGAGAGCTGGTAGGTGACCGTCGCGACGCCGGAGCCTGCATCGCCCGTGGTCGAGGTCAGGTTGACCGTGCCACTGAGATACGAGCCCGGGTCGTCCATGACCGCGGTCGGGTCCGTGTTGTCGACCAGGCGGTCCTCGACCACCGTGGAGGCGAGCGTGTTGCTTGCGTTATCGGTGACGAGAATCCGGAGGTCGTAGAGGTCGTCCGCGACCCCGGTGGTGTCCCAGGACGCGGTGTACGGAGAAGTCGTGTCGGTCGCGATCGGGCTCCACGTGCCGGCGCCTGCGGGGGAGGACTGGAAGACGACCTGTTGGACGCCCACGCCGGTGTCGCTGGGCGACGCAGCGAGGTTGACCGTGCCGCGCAGCGGGCTGCCGGGGTCGGCGAGGCCGCCGCCCGGTGCCGTCACGTCCACCGTCCACGTGAAGATCGCGGCGCTTGCATCCGTGTTTCCGGCCGCGTCGGTCGCGCGCACACGGAAGGTGTGGCTGCCGTCGGCGAGGCCGGTGTAGGACGCCGGGCTCGTGCAAGAGGCGAACGAGCCGCCGTCGAGCCGGCACTCGAAGGAAGACGAGCCGCCTTCGGTGGAGGTGAAGCTGAAATCGGCGCTCGAAGAGCTGCTCGGATCCGCCGGCGCGGCGGTGACTGACGTGTCGGGGGCGGTCGTATCTACCGTCCAGGTGTAGCTCTGCGGAGCCGCCTCGGCATTGCCGGCGGCGTCAGTCGCCTGGACGTCGAAGGTGTGGGGGCCCTCGGCGAGCGACGAGTAGCTCTTCGGGCTCGAGCAGGCTCCGAACGAGCCTCCGTCGAGGCGGCACTGGAAGGACACGCCGCCCTCGCTCCCGTTGAAGTCGAAGCTCCCGTCCGTCGCGCTCGTCGGGTCGGCCGGGGCGGAGTCGATCGACGTGACCGGGCGCGTCCGGTCGACGGTGACGTTCACGATGTCCTCGCCGGTGTTCGAGCCGACGTCGGTGGCGACCGCGCGGAGCGCCGCGTTCCCGTCGGCCGGGAGCGCCCACGAAGTGGTGTAAGGCGCCGCCGCGTCGGTGCCGAGGGAGACCCAGCTGCCGGTCGAGCAGTCGTTGCTCGCGTCTGTGCAGGCGAAGAACTCGACACCGGAGACGTCGCCGTCGGGGCTCGTCGCGGTGACCGTGAACGGGTCCGCGTCGGCGAGATTGACGAAGCCGGTCGGCGCCGTGACGGAGACGCCCGGGGCGCCCGCGTTCACGGCCCAGGTGTAGGAGGCCGGAGTCGAGTCGGTGTTCCCGGCCTGGTCGGTGGCCCGCACCTCGAAGGTGTGGCTGCCGTCTGCGAGGCTGGGGTAGCTCTTCGGCGACGAGCAGGACGCGAATCCGCCGCCGTCCAACTCGCACTCGAAGCTCGAGCCACCCTCGGTCGCCGAGAACTCGAAGGACGGGCTCGGGCTCGCATCCGGGTCGGGCGGCCCGACGTCGATGGTGGTGTCGGGAGCCGCCGTGTCCACCGTCCACGTGGACTGCGCCGGCGAGGCGTCCGTGTTCCCGGCCTGGTCGGTGGCGCGCACCTGGAAGGTGTGGCTGCCGTCGGCAAGGCCGGAGTAGCTCATCGGCGACGAGCAGGACGTGAAGCCGCCGCCGTCGAGGTCACACTCGAACGTCGAGCTGCCCTGTGTCGAGGAGAACGTGAAGGTCGCCGCGGTCGCGTTGGTCGGGTCGTTCGGCGTCGAGCCGATGGAGGTGTTCGGCGCGGTCGTGTCGCTCGTCCATGTGAACTGCGCGGGCGAGGCATCGGTGTTGCCGGCGACATCGGTCGCGCGAACCTTGAAGGTGTGGCTGCCCTCGGCGAGACCTGCGTAGCTCTTCGGAGTCGTGCAGGAAGAAAAGCCGCCGCCGTCGAGCTCACACTCGAAGGTGGAGCCGGTCTCGGTGGCAGAGAACGTGAAGGTCGCGCCGGTCGCGTTGGTCGGGTCGTTCGGCGTCGAGCCGATGGAGGTGTTCGGAGCGCTCTGGTCGACCTTGACGACGTTCGCGGACGTGTAGACGACCTCGTTCGAGACGTGGTCGGAGACGCGGTAGCGGTACTGCGCGCAGGTGTCCGTCGCGATGGTGTCGGGGCTCGACGCGGCCGACCAGCCGCCCGAGAAGCCCGCGCACGTCCCGTCGGTCAGCGCCGAGGTGCGGCGCTCGAGCACGCCGGTCGAGGCGTCCACGCCGGAGAGCGAGTCGGTGCCGTTCGCGGTCGAGACCAGGATCTGGCCGTCCGCGTCGTAGCCGCCCGTGTACGTGACCGAGCCGCCCGAGGGCGCAGCGTCGTCGGTCGTGACCTCAAAGGTGCTCGATGACGTGTTGCCCGCGTTGTCGAAGGCGGTGACGGTCTGCGTTCCCGTGAGGTCGTCGAGCGCGTAGATCGTCTGGAACGGAGAGACCGAGTCGTCGACGCCGCCCGGGAAGCGCATCTTGTCGATCCCGGAAAGCGGGTCGTTCGAGGTCGCAGCGACGGTGTACGTGCCGGTCTGGCCGCTCTTCACGTAGATCGTCGTGCCGGCCACGTGGGCGAAAGCGCTCGACTCGGAGAGCGTGAGCGCGGAGGCCGGCGGGTTCGTCATGTCGACGCGGATTTGCGTGCCGGCCGTCTGGACGGTCTCGGCGTTGCCGACGCGGTCGACCGAAAAGTACTTGATCGTGTAGACGCCGTTCGACGTCAGGTCGACGCTTTTGCCCTGCGAGGAGCTGGTCGTCGGGGTGGAGCCGTCGGTGGTGTAATACGTCGCGGCAAGGCCCGCGCCGCCGTCGCTGGGGCTGAGCGTGACCGTTACCGGAGAGCTCCGCCACGCTGAGCCGATCGTGCCCGTGTCGTCGGTCGTCGTCGGGTCCGTCGTATCGGGCGTGACCGTGAAGGTGTCCGAGGCGGTCAGGCTGGCGCCCGAGTAGGCCGTGACCGTCTGGGAGCCGGAGAGGGCGCCGAAGCCGTAGCTCGTCCCGTACGGGCTCGAGGTGTCGTCGATCGAGCCGGGGAAGCGGACCTTCTCGATCCCCGACTGGGCATCCGAGCTCGTCGC
>DATHAA010000051.1:0-4437 GCA_035296905.1 Gaiellaceae bacterium | reverse complement strand
CGCGATCCCGCTCGGCTCGCGGATCCTCTTCGTCGCCGATGCCTACGATGCGATGACGACCGACCGTGTCTACCGCTCCAAGTTCTCGCACGAGCGCGCCATCTCCGAGCTCGAGCGCTGTGCGGGGACGCAGTTCGACCCTGTGGTGGTGGCGGCGCTCCTGGAGGAGCTCGAGGACACCGGAACCGCTAGGACAGCGGCAGCCGGTTCCACTTCCAGCCGGCGGCGACGGCGGCTGTGACGAGCAGAACGGCGACGAAGCTGAGGCGAATCGCGGCGACGCGAATGTGCGTGAACATGCTGAACCCTTTCGGAAGTTGACTGCGGCCCGAAAGCGAAGATCGACCGGTAAAAACCGCTAGCGCAGCCCCGGAAAGGGGGGATTGGGGCCGCTTGCGCGGCCCCAATACCTACCTCACTACCTGTTGTGACTTATGCGGCGACCGAGGAGAGGTCGCGAAGCGCAGCGAGACGCTGTAGCGCCTGGCCCTCGAGCTGGCGCACGCGCTCCCGCGTGAGCCCGAGCTCGTGGCCAATTGCCTCGAGCGTCCACGGATCGCCCTCGAAGCCGAAGCGAAGCTCGAGGATGCGCCGCTCCCGCTCGGGGAGGGCGTCGAGGGCCTTGCGGACGCCCTGCTTGCGCAGGGACTCCTCGGCCTCGTCGAACGGGTCCGCAGCCTCGCGGTCGGCGAAGAGATCGCCGAGCTCACCTTCGTCGTCCGCGCCGACGCTCTGGTTCAACGAGACGGAGGCCTGGGCTGCGCCCAGCGCCTCGTCTACGTGCTGAACCGGAAGTCCGGTCGCCTCCGCAAGCTCCTCCTTCGTCGCCTCGCGCCCGAGCTCGACCTCGAGCCGGCGGGCGGCCCGGCCGAGCTTCTGCTGGCGCTCGACGACGTGGACGGGAACGCGGATGGTGCGCGCGTTGTTGGCGACGGCGCGCTGCACCGACTGGCGGATCCACCAAGTCGCGTAGGTCGAGAACTTGAAGCCCCGCCGCCAGTCGAACTTCTCCACCGCGCGGTTGAGGCCGAGTGTCCCCTCCTGGATCAGGTCCAGGAACGGGACGCCCAGGCCCCGGTAGCCCTTGGCGATGGAGACGACGAGGCGGAGGTTCGACTCGATCATCTTCCGCTTGGCGATGAGATCGCCCTTTTCGATCTGCTTGGCCAGCGTGACCTCTTCGGAGGCGGTCAGAAGCTTGTGCTTGCCGACGTCCGCGAGGAAGAGCTGCAGGCTGTCGCCCGCCCCGTGATGGACGTGCTCCGTGACCGGGGCGGCCGCCGGGGTCTCGTCCTCCGGCTGGTCGACCGGCGCGCCGATCTCGAGCCCGAGGGACTCGAGCTCCTGGGTGAAGTCGGCCATCTCCTGGTCGCCCAGGTCGAGCTCGAGGGCAAGAGCCTCCAGCTCGGCCGGCTCCACGTAGCCACGCTCCTCGGCGTTTTCGACGATGGAGCGGCCCTGCAGAGTGTCGAGAAGTTCATGCATGGAGATCTGACTTTGACTCACGTAGTTCCTATTGTCCTTTCGCTGAAACGTTGCGGACGGATGTCACCTGTCCAACTAAACGTTCGCACTGTAAGCCGAATTCCCTGGGTTTCAAAGGCATCCGGCACGCGCTTAACTGACGTTTAACCTCGCGGTTACCCGCTGGTTACCGCCGCGGCGGTTTTCGCCGCCTCCCGTGTCTTCTGACGCTTCGGGCGCGGATTGATTGGTTACTTCTTCTTCCGCTTCCGAGGCGCCCGCTTGGGTGCGGCCCGGCGCTCGGCAAGGAGCTCGGCTGCACGCTCCAGGCTGATCTCGTCGACATCGTCGCCCTTGCGAAGGCTGGCGTTGGTTTCCCCGTCGGTCACGTAGGGGCCGAAACGGCCGCTTTTCACCGTGATCTCACGCTGGCTCACGGGATCCGCCCCCAGCGTGCGGAGAGGCGCAGCCGAGGGTCCCTGGCTCCGCCTGGTCTTGGGGCGCGTGAACGCCTCGGCGGCGGCCTCGATCCCGATGCTGAAGATCTCCTCCTCCGAGTCGAGCGACCGAGTGTCATCGCCCTTCTGCAGGTAGGGGCCGTACCGGCCGTTGCGAGCGACGATCTCGCCGCCGTCGGCAGGGTCTGCGCCGACGACGCGCGGCAGCGCGAGCAGCCGGAGCGCCTCGTCGAGGGTCACGGTCTCGACCGACATGGATTTGAAGAGCGATGCGGTGCGCGGCTTCCCCGTCTCGCCCTCCGGAAGCACCTCGGTAACGTACGGGCCGAAACGCCCGTCCCGGACGCCGACCTCGTGGCCGGACTCGGGATCCTGGCCCAGCGTCCGGCCCTCCGAGGCTCGGGAGAGAAGCTCCTCCGCGACCGCGGGAGTCAGCTCGTCGGGCGGGAGGTCGTCCGGAATCGAGACACGGCGGCCGTCCTGCTCGATGTAAGGGCCGTAGCGGCCCACGCGGACGACTAGCCCGTTGCCGAGGTCGACCGAATTGATCTCTCGCGCGTCGATGTCGTCCAGATCGGAGACGAGGCTCTTCAGGCCGTCGTCCCCGTCGTTGCCGAAATAGAAGGATCGCAGCCAGCCGACGCGCTCCTCGTCTCCGGTGGCGATCCGGTCGAGGACGTCCTCCATCCGCGCGGTGAACTCGTAATCGACGAGCCGGTCGAAGTGGCCCTCGAGCAGCTTCACGACGGCGAACGCGACGTACGAAGGGACGAGGGCCGAGCCCTTCTTGAAGACGTAGCCCCGGTCGATGATCGTGCCGATGATCGAGGCGTAAGTCGAGGGCCGGCCGATACCGCGCTCTTCGAGCGAGCGCACGAGCGTCGCCTCGGTGTACCGCGCCGGCGGGGTGGTCTCGTGGCCGACCGCTTCGAGACTTCGGTTCTCGAGCTCCTGTCCTTCCTCGAGCGGGGGAAGGCGGCGGTCCGCCTCTTCGTCGGTCGGCTCCTCGTCCTTGCCCTCCTCGTAAGCCGCGAGGAAGCCTCTGAACGTGATCACGGTCCCGGAGGTGGCGAACTCGGCATCGGCGCCGTCCGATGCAGCGGCTCCCAGGCGCACCGAGACGGTTTCTCCGGTCGCGTCCGCCATCTGGGAGGCAAGCGTTCTCTTCCAGACCAGCTCGTAGAGCACCAGCCCGTCCCGGTCGAGCTCGCGCTCCACCTGCTCCGGGGTGCGGAAGCTGTCGCCCGCGGGACGGATCGCCTCGTGGGCTTCCTGCGCGTTTCTCACCTTCCGGTCGTAGCGACGGGGTTCGGCGGGAACCGAATCCGGGCCGAACAGCGAACGCGCCTGGTCGCGCGCAGCCTTGAGCGCGGACTCGGAGAGCGTCGTCGAGTCCGTCCGCATATAGGTGATGTAGCCGTTGTCGTACAGGCGCTGGGCGACTCGCATCGTCGTCTGCGAGGTGAAGCGGAGCTTGCGGCTCGCCTCCTGCTGAAGGGTCGAGGTCATGAAGGGTGCCGCCGGCCTTCGCCGGTACGGCTTTCGCTGGACTGCGCGGACCTTGAAGTCGGCCTCGGCGAGCGACTCGACGAGGGCACGGACGGCCGCTTCGTCGAGGTGGACGAGTTCGGCGCTTCGGAGCTGCGCGTCGGGCCCGAAATCGCGTCCCTGGGCAACCGTGCGCCCGTCAAGTGCGACGAGACGCGCGGTGAACTCGCCCGGGTCGAAGACGCCTTCGATGTCCCAGTAAGAGGCGGCGACGAACGCGATCCTCGCTCGCTCGCGCTCGACGACGAGGCGTGTCGCCACGGATTGGACGCGGCCGGCGGAAAGGCCCTTCGTGATCTTCTTCCAGAGAACGGGCGAGACCTCGTACCCGTAAAGGCGGTCGAGGATCCTGCGCGTCTCCTGGGCGTCGACGAGCCTGCGGTCCACGTCGCGGGTCTCCTCGAGGGCGCGCTTGATCGCATCCGGGGTGATCTCGTGGAAGACCATGCGGCGCACCGGAATCTTCGGCTTCAGCACCTCGATGAGATGCCACGCGATCGCCTCCCCTTCGCGGTCTTCGTCCGTCGCGAGCAGGAGCTCGTCCGCTTCGGCCAGCCGCTTCTTCAGGCCCGCGACCACGTGCTTCTTGTCGGGGTCGACGACGTAGAACGGCTCGAAGTCTTCTTCCGTGTTCACGCCGAGCCGCGCCCACGGCACCTTCTTCATGTTGGCCGGGATGTCGGCCGCGCGCTCAGGCAGGTCGCGGACGTGTCCGATGCTCGACTCGACGACGAATCCTGGACCGAGGTAGCCGGCGATCGTCCTTGCTTTCGCGGGAGACTCGACGATGACGAGACGGCGCTCGCCGTCCTTCGTGGCTGGCTTTGTATCCGTCGGCACTGTGAAACACGTTAGCGAAGGCGCAAAACACGCCATTATTCGGCCTCATGGCCGCGCGACCTTTACTGGCAGTCGACGGCGACAACCTGGCGCACCGCGCCTACCACGCGCTTCCGAGCTCCATCAA
>DATHAA010000050.1:0-2388 GCA_035296905.1 Gaiellaceae bacterium | reverse complement strand
CGCCGAGAGCCGAGACAAGAGCGGGAGCGACGACCGCGCCGAGCGCGATCGCGCCGAGCACGAGGCTCTCGAGGACGCCGAAGACGCGGGCGAGAACCACCTCCGGGACGGCCCGCTGCAGGAGCGTGAGCCCGGCCACGTCCGAGACCGTGTTCCCGATCCCGACCACGGCAAGGAGGACTAGCGCGGCCGCGGGCGTCGGCCAGGCCCCGATCAGCGCAATCGGCAGGCCCCACAGGACGAGCCCGACTCCGAAGCTCGACGCGATCCGGCGCCGTCCGACCAGCACAATCGCCGCGGCGGCGCCCAGCAAGCCCCCGACTCCGTCCGCCGAGGTGAGCAGGCCGACGCCCGAGTCGCCGAGGTCGAGGAGCTCGAGCGCCATGACGACGATGAGGACGTTGAGCGCTCCCGCGACGAATGTCTGGGCGGCGAAGAGGCCGACGATGAGGCGCAAGCGGGAATCTGCGCCGATAGCGCGGAATCCAGCGAACGCCTCTCGGAGGATTCCGCGCGCGTCGTGAACCGGCTCGGCCTCGACTTTGTCTGTCGCGGCACTGATCCGGCTGACCAGGAGTGCCGATAAGAGAAACGTCCCGGCCTGGGCGGCGAAGACGACGCTCGTGCTCGTGACCGCAAGGAGCAGCCCGCCGAGCGCGGGGCCGGCGAAGAAGGCGACGCTCTCGATCGTGGTCGAGGCGACGTTCGCGGAGGTGAGCTCCTCCGGCGTGCGCGCGAGCGCCGGTAGGAGGGCGACTTGCGCCGGGCGGAACGCGGTTGAAACGAGGGCGACGAGACCGGCTAGTGCGAAGACGACGCCGGCGGGCGCCTGAGCGAAGACGGCGACCGCAGCAGCCGCTACTGCGACCGCGCGGATGAGGTCCGCGGCGACCATGACCCGCTCCCGTCTGAAGCGGTCGCTCAGGAGGGCCGCAAAAGGGGCGACGACCGCAGACGGGAGCATGCGGATGAGGCCGACGAGGCCGACCGCGGCCACCCCGCCCGCGTCGTAAGCGAAGACGGAGAGCGCCACGATCGATGACCATTCCCCGGTCACTGAAGCTGCCCAGGCGAGCTCCAGGCGGCGGATGTTCGGGTTCCGAAAAGTTTGCGCGAAGGCCCGGGCAGGCTGGAAGAGCTGCTCTCGCAGACCCTTGCTCATCCAGAGAGATTCGCAGTCGCTGTTGCTTTTTGAAAGCCGAGTGGGAAGATGAAGGCTGGGTCCCGCGTCTAGTGAAGCGACAAGCGCGTAGTCGCGCGGCTACCGAAAGGAGAGCGTATGTCGGAGCAGGAGAGCGAGCGGACTGTCCCCGAGGGGGATACCGACGCCGAAGACGTCGAAGGTCACATTAAGCGTCGGACCGACGAGGCCGAGCCCTCCGAGGGCGGGGCTGGCATCCGTCGCGAGGGCGACGATCCCGACGTCGAGGGCCACATCAAGCGTTAGGCCCTTCGAGCCGGGGGTGGGGTACACCCGCCCCCGGCTCACTTCTTCCGGAGCACCTCGTCGAGCGCCTCGATCAGCCGCTGCCCGGCGTCGCGCGCTTCACCTTCCAGCCCGTCCAGGGCCTCCGCAACCCGGGCGACGGCCATGAGCTCCTTCTCGCTCCCGGCGAGCACCGCTCTTGCACGCCGGGCGGCCTGCAGAAGGTCGAGCGCAATCGCGGCCTGGCCGGCGAAGAGCCCGAGCAAATCCATTTCCTCGAGCGGTGAACGCGCTCGATCGGGCCGGTCGAGCACTTCGAGCACTCCGAGCGCCCGCTCCTCGTGCAAGAGCGGCACTGCCATCAGTCCTCGCGGCACATAGCCGGTCGCCTCGGCAAGGTCGCGCGCGAACCGCGGGTCGTTCGAGACGTCCTCGATTACGAGCGGCTGACGGGTGGCGAGCACCCACCCTGCGATCCCGGTCCCCGACGGGAAGCGCGACCCGACGAGCTCGGCCGAACCGATTCCGGAGGCCGCCTCGAAGACGAGTTCGTCGGTCTCCTCGTCGAGCAGGAAGATCGAGGAGGCTTTCGCGCCGAAGATCGCCCGCGCCACGTCGACGATCGAGTGCAGCAGTGCGAGATGCGCCTCCTCGGAGGCGAGCGCCCCAACCGCGGTGGCCGCCCTGAGGCGATCGGGATCGGTCACGGTCCGCCTCCAACGTTCGTTGCAACCAGGTAGAGCACGCTCTTCAGCTGGAAGGGTGTCAGCTCCGGGTGCTTGCTGAGAATGAGCGCGGAGATCGCCGAGATGTGCGGCGTCGCGAAGCTGTTCCCGCTCACCCGTATCTGGCCGCCGCCGAGCCAGGCGACGTCGAGGTTCACTCCGCGCGCGAAGAACTCGACCGGGGGCGTCGGGTTGTAGAAGAACTCGAGGCCGTCCGCGCTCTCGTGGCTCCCGACC
>DATHAA010000049.1:0-2179 GCA_035296905.1 Gaiellaceae bacterium | reverse complement strand
CTCGCGGGCGCGAGCCTCGAGCTCATCCGTCAGCGCCTCGATGAAGTACGAGCCGCCGAAAGGGTCGGCGGTGTCGGTGCCGCCGGCCTCATGCGCGAGGAGCTGCTGGGTGCGCAGCGCGATGCGCGCGGCCCGCTCGCTCGGCAGGGCAAGCGCCTCGTCGAAGGAGTTCGTGTGGATCGACTGCGCGCCGCCGGCCACCGCCGAGAGCGCCTGCACGGCGACGCGGACGATGTTGTTCTCCGGCTGCTGCGCCGTCAGCGTCGAGCCGCCCGTCTGGGCATGGAAGCGCAGCGCCTGGGCCTTCGGGTTGGTGGCGCCGAAGCGGTCGCGCATGATCTCCGCCCAGAGCCGCCGCGCCGCCCGGAACTTCGCCACCTCCTGGAAGAAGTGGTTGTGCGCGTTGAAGAAGAACGAGAGCCGCTCGCCGAACGCGTCGGGCGAGAGCCCCGCGTCGACCGCGGCCTGCGCGTAGGCGATCCCGTTGGCGAGCGTGAAGGCAAGCTCCTGCACCGCCGTCGAGCCGGCCTCACGGATGTGATACCCGGAGATCGAGATCGTGTTCCAGCTCGGCAGCCTCTCCGCGCAGTAGGCGAAGAGGTCGGTCGTCAGCCGCATGGACGGGCGCGGCGGGAAGATGTAGTTCCCGCGCGCGATGTACTCCTTGAGGATGTCGTTCTGGACGGTGCCACGCAGCTTCTCGGGCGGGACGCGCTGCTGTTCGGCAACGAGCTCGTAGAGGAGCAGGAGCAACGCCGAAGGCGCGTTGATCGTCATCGAGGTGGAGACCTTGTCGAGCGGGATCCCGTCGAACAGGAGCTCCAGGTCGGCGAGCGAGTCGATCGCGACGCCCGTGCGTCCCACCTCGCCGGCCGAGCGCTCATCGTCGGAGTCATAGCCGAGCTGCGTGGGCAGGTCAAAGGCGACCGAGAGGCCCGTCTGGCCACGGTCGAGCAGGTAGCGGAAGCGCTGGTTCGTCTCCTCCGCGGAGGCGAAGCCCGCGTATTGACGGATCGTCCAGGCCCGCCCGCGGTACATGTCCGGATAGGGCCCACGCGTGAACGGGTACTCGCCGGGCGCCTCGAGCTGGCCCTCGACGTCCTCTGCTGAGTAGACGGGCTTGAGCTCGATGCCGGAGTCGGTCTCGCGGTCCTCGGTCTTCGCCACCGAAACTAGGCTATCGCCATGCCGATCACCGTGAGGCTCTTCGCCGGGCTGCGCGAGCGCGCAGGGTGGTCGCAGCGCGAGCTCGAAGGGCTCGAGCGCGTGGCCGACGTCTGGCCCGCGCTGGAGCTCGGCGAGGAGCCGGGCGGCCTGCTCTACGCCGTCAACCGCGAGTACGCAGAGCCGGGGCAGGAGCTGCGCGACGGCGACGAGGTCGCGCTCATCCCGCCGGTCTCGGGTGGAGCCTTCCGGGTGACCGAGGATCCCCTCTCCCTGGATGCCGCCGTCGCCGAGGTGGCCGACGAGCGAGCCGGGGGCATCGCCACCTTCACCGGAACGGTGCGCCGGCAATCACGCGGACGCGAAGTGCTCTACCTCGACTACGAGGCATACGCCGAGATGGCCGAGGACGTGATCACGCAGCTCGCGGCCGAGCTCGAGGAGGAACACGATCTCTGTGCGATCGCGATCCACCACCGCATCGGACGCGTCGAGATCGGCGAGCCGAGCGTGGTGATCGCCGTCTCGGCGCCGCACCGGCAGGACGCGCTGGCCGCCTGCCGCGAGGCAATCGACCGGCTCAAGGAGACGGTGCCGCTCTGGAAGAAGGAGGTATATGACGACGGGAGTGAGTGGGTGGAAAGCGGTTCGTAGAAACGAGACGGAGTCGCTGCGAGTCGTGGGCGATGTTGGGTGAGTACCGTGCTGGTACTGGGCATTCGGGCGAGGAGTCGCGCTTTGAGTGTCCCTGTTTGACTGACCGATCAATCGGCAAGGGCCAATCTCATGAAGTCGAATCGCGTACGGATCTCACTGCGCAGCCGCAGCGATGCCCAATGCGTCGCCGCCGCCCTGGTCAGGTTCGAGAGTCGAATCGAGAGGGACGGCGAGCTCTGGATCGTCGAGGCACTGGCCGCGGCGGGAATGCGTCCCCACGTGATGAGCGCGCTGAAGTCGTGCCTCGTCCAGAAGCAGATCGCCTCGGCGAGGGTGATGTTCGACGAGCGCAGTTCCT
>DATHAA010000048.1:0-29403 GCA_035296905.1 Gaiellaceae bacterium | reverse complement strand
CAGGCGCCGAAGCTCGGCCAGCTCGAGCAGGTCGGGGCGGTAGACCCTGACCCGGTTCTTGCCATGCTCCTTGGCCAGATAGAGGGCCGAGTCGGCCACACGCACGAGCTCGGAGCGTTCGACGCCGTGCTGCGGATAGGTCGCGATGCCGGCGGAGATCGAGACGTGACCGCCGTGCTCGCACTCGGCTTCGGCGACGCGCTCGATGATCGCCTTTGCGATTGAGAACCCTTCGTGCTCGTCGCGGCGCGGCAGGAGGAGCGCGAACTCGTCGCCTCCGAGCCGGAACGCCTCGCCGCCCTGGCGCAGGCGCGCAGCGACCTGCGCGAGTACACGATCGCCGACCGGGTGGCCGAAACGATCGTTGATCTGCTTGAAATTGTCGATGTCGAGCAGGCAGACAGTCAGCGCGACGCCGCGCTCCTGGGCCTCGTCGAGGTCGCGTTGCAGCCGCTCGTGGAAGTGCCGGTGGTTTCCGAGCCCGGTCAGCGGGTCGGTGAGCGCGAGGCGCATCGCCTTGAGGGCGCTGTACACCGAGCGCTGGTAAAGGGCGATCGCGACGAGCGGGCCGACGAGCGCGATGGCGAGGAGCGGAGAGCGCTCCCACAGCACCGCGAGCATGAGGCTGACCGACGCCATGATCGAGAACGGCACCGCAGTCCAGTAGACGGACTTGCGGAGGAGCGGCATGAACGGCTCACGCGTCCATCGCGAGATGATCGCGGCGATCAGCGGGATGTTCACCCCGTAGAACGCCGCCGCAGCGAGCACCACCTGCAGGAGCAGTGAGGCGACTCCCGTTTCCCTTGCTCCCATGGATGCGGCGAGACCCGCCGCGCCGCCGCCCAACGAGTACACGGCGCTGTTGTAGGACAGGCGGATCGTGGGACGGCGCTGGAACAGCTCGATGAGCGCCCTGGTGAGGAAGCCCATCACGACCGCCGGCGCCCAGCCGTAGATCACGGCGGTGCCGACGATGAAGACGGCCGCGAGCGAGATTCCCTCAGAAGAGATCCCCTCGATCGGGACCGGGTGCGCCTCGACGAACGTCGCCGCCAGAAGGAGTGCAAAGACTCCGGCGAGGACTTCGGGCTCGGGATTCGATGCTACGAATTCGCCGATGGCGAATGCGAGCACGGCGAAGCCCGCGAGGGCCACCGGGACGACGATGGGCAGAAGCCGCGCCGTCTCGCGCGAAACGAGACGACGCTCCGGCTTCACCCGACCCGATGCGCTCTCGGTCGAGCGGACGGGGCGCAGGCTCACGGCTATGACTTAACCGTTCGCCGTGCTACCAGCTCCACCCTTCAAGGTCGCTCAGGAAAGCGGCGAGAAGGGCGGCGACAACAGCAACGTGCGCGAGCTTTACCTTCCAATGAAGCATTCCGATCATCTCCCGTGTGCGGACGCCTTGACGAGCCGAAGTATCCGCGCACCTAGGAGGTCGCAACATCCCCCCATTGAGGGATTCGGGAAAAGCCTGCTCAACGCTGTAATCGAGCTGGGTTCGGGGCCTAGAGGAGGCCGGCCTCGTGGAGCGGCCGGCGGGCCCAGGCGAAACGGTCGCGATACCAGCCCGTGAGCGGCACGAACGCCACGCCCTGGCTGGAGGAATGGATCATCCAGCCGTTTCCGAGCGCGATTCCTGTGTGGTCGACCTCGGACGGGCTCGACCGGGGCCCATCTGCGCCGAAGAAGGTGACATCGGCGGCTTTCAGGCGGTCGAATGGGATCCGCTTCGATTTCGGCACTTCGCCGCTCATCTGGTACGTCGTGCGGCCCTGGAGCACCGAGGAAAGCGAGCCTCCGTTCGGGTACGGCTGCAGCTTGTAGACGCGCCAGACGAAGCCCGAGCAGTCGAAACCGCCGCGCGACGTGATGCCGAACGTGACCTGCTGCGATTCGGACATTCCGCCCCATACGTACGGGTAGCCGATGAAGTGCACCGCCCGCCGAAGGACGCGCTTCGGCCAGTCGCCGTACATCGGGAGCGAGAACGAGTCGGCGAGCGAGGCGACGTTGTCCGTCTCCCAGTCCGAGATCTGGAGCGCGCGGGCGAGCGAATACGCCGCTTCCGCCCGTGTCGCCGGGTCCTGCGGTCGGAGCTCGAGGTTGTCGTCCTGCTGCGGGTGATTGAGCCGCAGCCAGATCAGTCGCGCGACGACTTCGTTCCCCAGGCGCCGCGGCGGTTCGAGCCCGGCCTCCTTTACCTTCCTCTGGAAGGTCTTGGCGGCGAGGCGCAGGCCGAGCGCCTTGACGATCTTCGCGTCCAGCACGGCGATCGAGACGTCGGCGTCGGGGTCGACGACGACCTGGGACTCGTTCGTGAGTGCCGCGAGCGCCTCGCCCAGCTCGGCGCGGGTGATGTCTTGCCCTGGGCGAAAATTGCTGACATTCGGGCCCATGAGCCCGTTCGCGACGACAACCTTGATCTGCGGCTGGGCCCAGTTCGCGGCAGGTGCCGGCTGCGCCGCGAAGAAGGCGGCGACCACGGCGACAACGGCGACGAGACCCCGGCGCATGGTGTTCCTATCGTCGGGCCTCGTCGGGTCCTTTAGTCTCAGCCGGATGAAACGTGAGATCCGCCCCGAGCCCTCGCCGGAAGAGCTGGAGGCGATCGAAGAGGTGCTCGCCCGCCTGACGGCGCCGGCCGTCGACCCCCGCTCGGCCTGGTGGCGAGCCGGGGTCGCAGACGATCTCAGCGAAGAAGAAGAGCCCGCTTGACGGCGATTCGCCACTCGGCGAGGAGGCGGTCGCTCTCTTCCTCGGGCAGCTCGGGCTCGTAGCGAGCCGCAGAGCGCCAGCGTCCCGCGAGCTCGGCGGTGTCGTCCCAGACGCCGACGGCGAGTCCAGCGAGGGCGGCAGCTCCGAGCGCCGTGGTTTCCCTCTCCTCGGGCACCTCGACCGGAAGGCGCGTGAGGTCGGCCAGGAACTGCATGAGGAACGCGTTCCCCGCCGCGCCTCCGTCGGCGCGAAGCTTCTGGAGCTCGAAGGGCAGCGCATCCACGACATCCCTCGTCTGGAAGACCGCTGCTTCGAGCGCGGCCCTAACGAGGTGCTCTCGCCGCGTCCCGCCGGAGATTCCGCTGATGAGCCCGCGCGCCTCCGGGACCCAGTGGGGTGAGCCGAGCCCGGCGAGAGCCGGCACGAAGTAGATGCCGCCGTTGTCCTCCACCGAGCCCGCGAGCGCCTGGCTCTCCGCGGAATCCGCGAGGAGCCCGAGTGCGTCACGGAGCCACTGCAGCGCCGCGCCGGTGACGAAGACCGAGCCCTCGACCGCGTAGACCGGCTTCTGGGCGCCCAGCCGCCAGGCGACCGTCTCGACGACGCCGTCCGCCGGCCCGCTTCGCTTGGGGCCGCTGTTTGCCAGGAGAAAGGCGCCGGTTCCGAACGTCGCCTTCGCCTCGCCGCGCGCGAAGCACGCCTGTCCGAACAGCGCCGCCTGCTGATCGCCGGCGGCGCCGGCGATCGGGACGCGGGCGCCGAAGAGCTCCGCCTCGCCGATCGTCCCGCTCGAGCTGACGATGTCGGGAAGCACCGAGCGCGGGACGCCAAAGAGCTCGAGCAGCTCGTCGTCCCAGTCGAGCGTCGAGAGGTCGACGAGCAGTGTCCGCGAGGCGTTGGTGACGTCGGTCGCGTGTACGGCTCCGCCGGTGAGCTTCCAGATGAGCCACGCATCGACGGTTCCGAAAGCGACGTCGCCCGAGGCCTCGCGGAGGATCCATTCGAGCTTCGTCGCCGAGAAGTACGGGTCGGGGACGAGGCCGGTCCGGTCTCGGATGAGGTCGGCGGGGAGCTCCTTGCAGCGCTCGGCCGTTCGGCGGTCCTGCCACACGATGGCGCGGTGGGCCGGCTCGCCGCTGATCCGGTCCCAGACGATCGTCGTCTCGCGCTGGTTCGTGATGCCGATCGCGGTGAGCTCGCCCGCCTCCGTGCCCGCGTCCTGCAGCGCGTCGCCCGCCGCGGCGAGCACCGACTCCCAGAGCTCGTTCGGGTCCTGCTCGACCCACCCCGGCCGCGGATAGTGCTGTGCGACCTCGCGGTAGCCGCGGCCTTTGGTTCGCAGGGCTTCGTCGAGGACGAGACACGTGGTGCCCGTCGTCCCCTGGTCGATCCCCAGAAGCACTAGTGCTCCGGACGGACCACTAGAGGGGGAGCTCGAATGCCTGCAGCACGAGCATGGGTGCGAACCCCTGGCGCCTGTACAACCGGAGCGCAGGCAGGTTGTCCGCCTGCACCGAGAGGCCGAGCGTCTCCGCGGGATGGCTGGACCAGTAGCCGGCCAGAGCCTCGGAGAGGACGTAGGCGCCGATGCCGCGATCGCGCTCGTCCGCGGTCACGCCGAGGTGGTAGATCCACCGATCGGCCGCGTCGATGTTGACCATCGCGCGGTTCTCGCCGCCCGCTTCGCCGATGTAGACGGCGCCCCGCTCGAGACCTGCGAGCCACGCGCTCTCGGGAAACGAGCCGTCCGGGAAGCACTCGCGGTAGAGCTGCATGGTCGCGTCGAGGTCTTCGGGCGATCCCGGCCGAACCGCGAGCTCACCGGGGGCGGTTTCGACGCGGCGATGGTCCGACTCGGTCAGCCGGAAGACCGCGTTTGCGCTCCCGGACGGTGCGAAACCTGCGCGTTCGAGAAGCAGACGGCCCGTGGCGTTCCTCGTGCCGACGGCCCCCATGACGCGGCGCGCGCTTCGGTTCTCCGCGCGCTCGATCGCCGCCTCCAGGAGCACCGTCCCGAGCTTCTGCCCGCGGTGGCTCGGCGCGACGAGCGGTCCGAAAAGGTCGGCGTGGTCGAACCCGGGCGAGACCTCGACGCCCGCGAAGCCGACGATCTCGCCGTCGATCTCGTCCACGAACAGGGTCTCCTCGGGCGGGACTTCCCAGTCGGAAAGCTCGCTCTCGACCTCTTCCGCGGTCGTCCAGAGGGGATTGCCGACCTGCTCCTGCGGCTTCTGCATCGCATGCCGCGAGAGTTCGAGTACGGCAGCGCGGTCCTGCGGCGCGAAGCTACGCAGGCTGCTGCCCACGGAGGACCCTCGGGGCGCTCATGAAGTAGTCGAGGCCGGAGATCCAGGTCAGGGCAAGCGCGACCAGCCCTGCCCACCACGCGATGTCGGTGCTGAACG
This sequence comes from Gaiellaceae bacterium, assembly GCA_035296905.1. GTDB lineage: Bacteria > Actinomycetota > Thermoleophilia > Gaiellales > Gaiellaceae > DATEOR01. The sequence goes on along the minus strand of DATHAA010000048.1, from coordinate 24,274 downwards.
CTCCGCCGGCCGCCAGTCCTGCGATTGCGGCCGCTGCGGCCTGTGCTCCGGTCTTCAGCTTTCCCAGGTCGCGTGCGGCCATGACGACTCCGCGCTCGAGCGCCGCGAGACGAAGGCCGGACATGAGGAACTCGCGCGCGACGATCGCGGCGACCATCCACGCGGGAAGCGCGACCCCGACGAGCATGATCAGCGCGGCCATGACGAGCAGCTTGTCCGCGACCGGGTCGAGGAGCCGGCCCAGGTTCGAGGAGCGGTTGGTGCGACGCGCCCACCACCCGTCGACGTAGTCGGTGGCCATCGCGAGGGCGAAGACCGCCGTCGCCCAGTAGTAGTGGTTGGGGAAGTCCCACGCGAAGAGCACGACGACGACGGGCACCGAAAACGCACGTGCGAGCGTCAGCTGGTCTGCAAAGTGCATGGAAGGGACAGAATACGCGCGGCCATGCCTCCATTCGGAAAGGTCCTTGTCGCCAATCGCGGCGAGATCGCGGTCCGGGTCTTCCGCACGCTCCGCGAACTGGGGATCGAGACCGTGGCGATCTACTCCGAGGCTGACCGCGCGGCCCTCCACGCCACCGTCGCCGACGAGGCCTATCTCGTTGGAGGCGGTGCGCCGGCCGAGAGCTACCTGAACCAGGAGCGGATCATCGCCGCCGCCGAGAAAGCAGGGGCAGAGGCGATCCATCCCGGGTACGGCTTTCTCGCCGAGAACGCTTCATTCGCCCGGGCGTGCTCGGATGCGGGTCTCGTCTGGATCGGGCCTCCACCCGAGGCGATCGAGGTGATGGGATCAAAGGTCTCGGCGCGCGAGCTCATGCGAGACGCGGGTGTCCCCATCATCCCGGGGACGACGGAGCCGGTCACGTCGGCGGCCGAGGTCGCGCGCCTCGGGGACGAGTTCGGCTGGCCGCTTGCGATCAAGGCCTCGGCCGGAGGCGGCGGAAAGGGCCTCAAGGTGGTCGAGTCCGAAGAAGATGCGGAGCGCTCCTTCGCGGCAGCGCAGCGCGAGGGCGAGTCCTACTTCGCCGACTCGACGGTCTATGTCGAGAAGTTCATCGCCGACCCGCGCCACGTCGAGGTGCAGGTGCTCGCCGACGACCACGGAGCAGTCCTCCACCTCGGCGAACGGGACTGCACCATCCAGCGGAGGCACCAGAAGCTCGTCGAGGAGACGCCCTCGCCGGCGGTGACACCGGACCTCCGCGAGCGCATCGGCCGGATTGCGGTCGACGCCGCCCGCGCAGTGGGCTACCGGAGCGCGGGCACGATCGAGGGCCTGCTCGACCGCGAGGGCAACTACTGGTTCCTCGAGATGAACACGCGCATCCAGGTCGAGCACACGGTCACCGAGCTCGTCACCGGGGTCGACCTCGTCCGCGAGCAGATGCTCATCGCCGGGGGCGAGCCGACGAGTCTTCGGCAGGAGGACCTCGGCATCCGCGGGCACGCGATCGAGTGCCGCATCAACGCCGAGGACCCGTCGAATGGCTTCCTGCCCACGCCCGGGGTGCTCACGCGCTACCGGGAGCCGGCCGGCCCCGGAGTACGCGTGGACTCGGGCGTTATCGAGGGCAGCGAGATCTCCGGCCTCTACGACCCGATGGTGGCGAAGCTCTGTGTGTGGGACACCGACCGGGAGCGGGCCCGCGCGCGCATGCTGCGTGCGCTCGACGAGTTCGAGATCGAGGGCGTGAAGACGCTCGTCGGCTTCCACAATGCGCTCCTTCGCCGCCCCTGCTTCGTCGCCGGCGAGACCTGCCACGGGGTGGTCGAGTCGGAAGAGCTGGCGCAGGAAGCGGAGGAGTTGTCTCATAAGACAACAACGGTACCGCGCTCACCGGACGGACGGGTTCGCGAGCAGACGCTCGAAGTGGAGGTGGACGACCGCCGTTTCGAGGTAAAGGTGCTTCGCCCCGAGCCGCCCTTCGCCGAGCTTGCCCGGCGCCGCCGTGAGCGGGCGGGAGGCTCGGCCGGCCACGGAGCCGCCCGCGACGCCGTGGTGAGCCCGATGCAGGGGACCGTCCTCGCGGTCGAGGTCGCCGAGGGCCAAGAGGTTCGCGCCGGGCAGGTCATCTGCATCGTCGAGGCGATGAAGATGGAGAACGAGATCACCGCTCACCGCGAGGGGCTCGTCACGGGTCTCTCGGTCGCCCCGGGCGAGGCCGTCAAGACCGGTCAGGTGATCTGCGTCGTCGCGCAGGAGCACGAGGCGAGAGAGGGGCCACCCTGATGACTTTGTAGGGTCGGTTGCCCTACGGTAGAGAACCGTTCTTCGATTCTGCCCGGGCGGCTTCGGCCAGGTCGCCGAAGTTGATGCCGCTCAGGATCGTGATCGTCGCGTCTCTGACCTGCTCCCATGCGGGCCGAAGCGACCGCCCGACGATCGCGGGACAGGGGTCGGGCTCGTGGCGGGTCGCATAGCCGATCGGCGCGAGCTGGCCCTCGAAGACTCGTACGACGCGCTCGAGCGTGAGCTCTTCGGCAGGGTGGTTGAGGCGGTAGCCGCCGCCGGGGCCGCGAACCGATCGAACGATGCCCGCTGCGCGGAGACTGGGCATGACCTGCTCGAGCACCGACCGTGGAGACTCGGTCGCTTCGGCGAGCTGATCGAGATTCATGGCGTCCTCGGCCATCGCCAGAGCCAGCACGGCGCGCGTCGCATAGTCGGTTCGGCGGGTGACCCACATTGCTTTCTCCAGTTCAAGTTTGACAGGAGAACAAGCTTGGAATATTTTGCTGCATCAACTTATTGTATTTTATTGACAATAATTGTCGACATTGGGGTTAAGAGTGAAGCAACTAGGGAAGTCGGAGCGATTCTCGCGGTCGTCGTTGCACTTCTGACGGTCGCTTGCGGAGGAACGAGCAGTGCAGCGAACGAAGGGTCGGAGGGTGGCAAGCTGACCCTCGTCGCCTATTCGACGCCGCAGGAGGCCTACGAGGCGATCATCCCCGCCTTCCAGAAGACCGCGGAGGGCAAGGGCGTCGAGTTCGATCAATCCTACGGCGCCTCCGGCGAGCAGAGCCGGGCCGTCGAGGCCGGCCTGCCGGCTGACGTCGTCGAGTTCGCACTCGACAGCGACATCACCCGACTCGTGGACGCGGGCCTCGTCGACTCGGATTGAACCAGAACGAGTACAAGGGCATCCTCACCGACTCGGTCGTCTCCTTCGTCGTCCGCAAGGGGAACCCTGACGACATCCAAACCTGGGACGACCTTTTGAAGCCGGGCGTCGAGGTCGTGACCCCGAACCCCTTCACCTCGGGCGGCGCGCGCTGGAACGTCATGGCCGCGTACGGCGCCCAGATAAAGCAGGGCAAGTCGAAGGAAGAAGCGGTTGCCTACCTGAACGAGCTCTTCCAGCACGTGGTTGTCCAGGACGCGAGCGCACGCGACGCCCTTCAGACCTTCACCGGCGGGAAGGGCGATGTCCTCCTCTCGTACGAGAACGAGGCGATCACCGCCCAGCAGAAGGGCGAGAATGTCGACTACGTCATCCCCGACCAGACGATCCTGATCGAGAACCCGGTTGCCGTTACGACGGACGGTCCGCAGTCCGCGACCGACTTCGTCAAGTTCCTCTACTCCGACGAGGCGCAAAAGATCTTCGGCGAGAAGGGCTACCGGCCGGTCGTGAAGTCCGTGGCGGATCAGTTTCGACTACGAGACGCCGTCGACTCTCTTCACCATCCAGGACTTTGGCGGCTGGGGCACAGTCAAGGACGAGTTCTTCGATCCGGAGAACGGAATCGTGGCCAAGATCGAGGTGTCTCTGGGGGTGTCGACCGATTCAGGCTAGAGCCGAAACGCTCCGCCTCCCAGTTCGTCGAGCCGCGTCCGGGGGTGCCGCCCTCGGACGCGGCTTCGTGATCGGGTACCTGAGCTTCATCGTTCTGATCCCGCTGGCCGCGGTGATCTGGAAGTCGACAGGCAGCGGGCTCGAGGGGTTCTGGAACGCTGTGACGAGCCCGGCGGCGCTCGCCTCCCTCAAGCTGACGTTCGGCGCCTCCGTCGTGGTCGCGCTCGTAAACGCGGTCATGGGCACGCTGATCGCGTGGGTTCTCGTGCGGGACGACTTCCCCGGCAAAGGGCTCGTCAACTCCCTAATCGACCTCCCCTTCGCGCTGCCGACGATAGTCGCGGGCCTCACGCTTCTCGCCCTCTACGGGCCAAAAGGTCCGATCGGGATCAACATTGCGTACACGCGAATGGCGATCGTCGCCGCGCTCCTCTTCGTCACGCTGCCCTTCGTCGTGCGCTCGGTGCAACCCGTGGTGCACGAGCTCGATCGGGAGATGGAGGAGGCTGCGGCCTCGCTCGGCGCGGGCGGCTTCACGATCTTCCGCCGCGTGATCCTGCCGAACCTCGTCCCGGCCATCCTCGCGGGCGTCGCGCTCGCCTTCGCGCGCGCGGTCGGAGAGTTCGGGGCGGTCATCCTCATTTCCGGGGAACATCCCGTTCAAGACGCAGGTTGCGTCAGTGCAGATCTTCTCGAATATCGAGAGCGACAGGCCGACGGCTGCCGCGGCGCTCTCCGTCGTACTGCTCGTGTTCTCGTTCCTGACGCTTCTGGCCATCGATCTGGTCCGCCGCTGGGGGTCCAAGCATGAGAGCTAGATACGGCCTTCGCTTCGCCGCGCTTACCTACCTCACGCTACTGCTCGTGCTCCCCGTCGGGCTGGTCTTCTACCGCACCTTCCAGCACGGCCTCGAGCCGGTCTGGAACGCGATGACCGACCCGGACTTCCTGCACCCGCTCTGGCTCACGCTCCTGATCGCGCTCATCGCCGTGCCCCTGAACACGATCTTCGGCGTCGCGTGCGCGCTCGTCCTCGTGCGGCAGCGCTTCCGTGGGAAGGCCCTCCTGAACGCGCTCGTCGATCTGCCCTTTGCGCTTTCCCCGGTCGTCGTCGGCCTCGCGCTCTTCCTCGTCTACGCGCGCACGGGTGGTTCGGGCCGTGGCTCGACGCTCACGGGATCCAGATCGTCTTCGCGCTGCCCGCCATGGTCCTGGCGACCATCTTCGTGTCGCTCCCGTTCGTGGTGCGCGAGGTCGTGCCGGTGCTCCGCGAGATCGGCACCGAGCAGGAGGAGGCCGCCTGGACGTTGGGCGCCTCGTCGCTCTCGACCTTCCGCAGGATCACGCTTCCGGCGATCCGCTGGGGCGTGACCTACGGCGTCGTGCTCACGACCGCGCGGTGCCTGGGCGAGTTCGGCGCCGTCTCGGTCGTCTCCGGGAACCTGATCGGCAAGACGCAGACACTCACCCTGCACGTGAACAACAGATTTCAGGCGTTCGACCTCGTGGGCGCGTATACGGCGTCGGTGGTTCTCGCGCTTCTCGCACTCATGACTCTCTTTCTCATGAACCTCTTCCGAAAGGAGACACCCCGTGTCCATAGCGGTCCGCGGCGTGACGAAGCGCTTCGGTGACTTCGTCGCCCTCGACGACGTCTCGGTTGCGATTGCGGGCGGCTCGCTGACGGCCCTGCTCGGGCCGAGCGGCAGCGGCAAGTCCACACTCCTCCGGGTGATCGCCGGCCTCGAGGAGCCCGACGAGGGCAAAGTGCTCATCCTCGGTGAGCACGCCACAGGCCTTCCGCCGCAGAAGCGCGGGGTGGGGTTCGTCTTTCAGCACTACGCCGCTTTCAAGCATCTGACCGTGCGCGAGAACGTCGCCTTCGGTCTGCGTATCCGCAAGCGGCCCAAGGAAGAGATCCGTGGCCGCGTCGACGAGCTCCTCGAGCTCGTCCAGCTGAACGGTCTCGCGGAGCGCTATCCGGCGCAGCTCTCCGGTGGGCAGCGCCAGCGCATGGCACTCGCGCGTGCGCTCGCAGTCGAGCCGAAGGTCCTCCTTCTCGACGAGCCCTTCGGCGCCCTCGACGCGCGCGTTCGCAAGGAGCTCCGCACCTGGCTACGTCGTCTTCACGAGGACGTCCACGTCACGACGGTTCTCGTCACGCATGACCAGGAGGAGGCGATGGACGTCGCCGACCGAATCGTGCTAATGAACGAGGGCCGGATCGAGCAGACCGGAAAGCCCCGCGATCTCTACGAGCATCCCGCGAGCGAGTTCGTCATGGGTTTCGTCGGCCCGGTCAACCGATTCGACAACTCCTTCGTGCGTCCGCACGATTTCGAGATCGAGCTCGAGCCGGACGGGACGAGTCGAGAGGGGATCGTCAAGCGTGTCGTCCATCTCGGCTTCGAAGTTCGGGTGGAAGTCGCGCTCCCGGACGACAATGAGATCTGGATCCAGTTGAGCCGCGAGCGAACCGAGGACCTCGACCTCGAGCCTGGTCGTTCGGTGTTCATCCGTCCCGAGAAGACAAAGGTGTTCGCCTAGAAGACGCCCGCGTGGGTCTGCTCGAAACGGAGCCCTGTAAGGTTCGCCTTACAATGGGTAGCCTTCCAGCAGTGGCCGTTCGAGCGAAGCGAGAGCTCTGCGCCGACGTGTCGGGTGCCGCGCACGAGGACCTCGCCGCGACGGCAAGTCGCGTCGACCGCTGGGTGCTCATCGAATACCGCGGCCTCTGGGATCGCGACGTGCTCGGCGGAAGCCTGCTCTCGCAGCAGCTCAAGGAGCACCTGCGCCAGCAGCTGGACAAGCTCGGGCACTCCCGTCTTCTTTTCGTGAAGCGGCCGGAGCGCCGCACTCACAAGCGCCGGATGCTCTACGTGGGCAGCTGCCGCCCAGGAGAGGAGCGGTTCTACGCGCTCGAGTTCGACCACCACGACGACCTCGTCGGCTACGACTTCGCCTCAGCGCTCCTCGAAGGCAGCACGCCGGGCGTTCCGATCGAGCACCCGCTATTCGTGGTCTGCACGCACGGGAAGCGCGACCGCTGCTGTGCGAAATACGGGCGGCCCCTGTATGACGGGCTCAAGGGCAAGGTCGACCCCGAATGGGTCTGGCAGTCGACGCACGTGGGTGGCGACCGGTTCGCCGGCAACGTCGTCGTCCTTCCCGAGGGGCTCTTCTACGGCCGCGTCGGCGAGGAAGACCTCGACCCGATTCTCGACGACTACTTCGACGGGCGTATCCACCTCGAGCGCTACCGCGGCCGCTCCGCCTACACCTTCGGCGTGCAGGCGGCCGAGCTCGCCGTGCGCGAGAAGACGGGCCTCACGGGGATACACGACGTCGAGCTTCTCCGCGTCTCGCGCGAGGCCGAGGACCGCTGGCTCGTCACGGTACGCGCCGCCGGACGCGAATACGCCGCCGAGGCCTGGGCCGAGCTCGGGGAGGAGGCGGTCTACCTCACCTGCGGCTCGGTCACGCCTCAGCGTCCGCGCCGTTTTCGCGCGCGGCTCCGCTGATCACGAGAAAGCCTTCCCGTACCAGTCCGCGGACGAAGACGAGGCGCCCCTCGTCGTCCAGCTCGCCTGGAAGGTCGGCCGGCGTGAACGGCTCGTCGGACTGAGCGACGAAGGCGAGATCCTCCGCCGCCTCGTCCGGAAACGTCAGGTCCTTTCCCTCGAAGGAGAGCGTCGCGCCCTCGAAGTCGAAGAGGACGGTCGCCCGCCGCTCGACGACGGTGTCGACGTCGAGGCTTTCGAGCGCCCGCAGCTGGCGCAGCTGCCCGCCCAGGACCGGCCGCCGGGTGCGCACGAGCTTCCGCCTGCGCCTGCGCTCGACGTCTTCCGGCTGCAGCTGCCCGGCGAGAAGATCGAGCAGGTCGCCGGGGTCCTCGCCCCCCGGCGAGCGCCGGAAGCCGACCTCGCGGGCGCAGCTGTCGAGTGCCGCTCGAAACGCGTCCATCCACGTGTAGACGTTCACGCCTACGGTCAGGTGCAGCGAGTCGGTCTCCGAGGTCTTCGCCTCGTGGAGCCAGCCGCGGGGGAGATACAGGGTGTCGCCCGCCCGCAGCGTCACGTCGAGGACGGGCTGGCCCGGCTCGCCCATCGTCTCCGCTTTGTAGCGCTGGTGCTTGAGCGGCAGATCCCAGGCGGGCTCGTAGACCAGCCAGCGCTTCTCGCCTGCGACCTGGAGCGAGAAGACGTCGTGTGTGTCGTGGTGGACCGGGAGGCCCTGCGCTGCGCGTGGCGTGAAGTAGGCGTTCGCCTGCGCGGGATGGCCGAGCTCGGTCTCCAGTGACCGACAGAACTCCGCAAGCGGCTGCCAGTTTAGGTGCAGGCCCTGAAGGACGATCGTCGCGCCGTCCTCGAACTCGGCGAGGACCCGCTCGACATCCGCAGTCCCCGAGAAGGGCTGCGGCCGCCAGGAGATGTCCTTCGTGTAGTCGGCGACCTCGAGCTTCGCCCCGGCCTTCGCGAGCCTGAAGCCGGGGAAGCGAAGCCCGCCCGATGTGAGAAGCCGCTCGACATCCGTCACGGAGAGGAGGTCGTCGAAGCGACCCTGCTCCCCCCTCGGGACGACGAGCGGCCTCTGCTCCCAGTGCTCGGCGAGGAACTCTTCGCCCGAGACCGGTTCGAGCGTGCGCGCGAGCGCGCTAGCTCGGGTCTTCTGCGTCGGTGTCGGCGTCGCTCGAATCCGTGTCGTCGGCGTCCGAGTCGTCGGAATCCGTGTCGTCCGAGTCGGAGTCCATGTCGTCCTGGTCCGGTTCCATGGTCTCGTCGCGGACGTCGAACTCGGCGATGCCGCGTGTCCGAATTTCCTCCTCCAGCAACATGCTCATCCTCACTCCTCTCTCGGGTGGCGCCGGAAGGCTACAGCGGAGTCGCTAGACTCGCCGCGCCCGGATGGATCTCTACGAATTTCAGGGAAAGCAGCTCTTCGCGCGCTTCGGGATCCCCGTGTCCGAAGGGCGCCTCGCCACCACTCCGGAGGAGGCGCGCGCAGCCGCCGAGGAGCTCGACGGCCAGGTCGTCGTGAAGGCGCAGGTGCTGACCGGGGGCCGCGGAAAGGCCGGCGGGATCCAGCTCGCCGAGGGGCCTGACGACGCCGAGGCCCGCGCCCGCGACATCCTCGGTATGGACATTCGCGGGCACGTCGTTCGGAGCGTCTGGATCGAGAAGGCCTCCGACATCGAGCGCGAGTACTACCTCTCGGTCACCTTCGATCGCGGCGAGAAGAAGCCGCTCTTCATGTTTACGACGAAGGGCGGCGTCGACATCGAGGAGGTCGCCGAGACCGACCCCGACGCGCTCGCCCGCCTGCACATCGACCCGCTCGTCGGCTTTCAGCCCTTCCAGGCGCGCTGGCTGGTCTTCACCGCCGGGCTCGAGGATCCAGACGAGCAGAAGCAGGTGCTGGCGATCGTCGGGAAGCTCTACGACGCCTTCGTGGGGACCGACGCGATGCTCTGCGAGATCAACCCGCTGATCGTCACGCCCGCGGGTGAGGTCAAGGCGCTCGATTCGAAGTTCACCGTCGACGACAACGCTCTCTACCGGCACACCGACATCGCCGAGATGCGCGACCCCGAGGCGGGCGACCCGCAGGAGCGACTCGCGCGCGAGAAAAGCGTCACGTACGTGAAGCTCGACGGCGAGATCGGGATCCTCGGGAACGGCGCGGGCCTCGTCATGTCGACGCTCGACGTGATCGGCCAGGTCGGCGGCCGGCCGGCGAACTTCTGCGATCTCGGCGGAGGAGGCGACGCCGAGGGTGTCGTCGATGCGCTCGAGGTCATCACCGCCGACTCGCAGGTGAAGGCGATCCTGTTCAACATCTTCGGCGGGATCACGCGCGGCGACGAGGTCGCGCGCGGGATCCTCGAGGCGCTCGAACGCATGACCATCGACCTCCCGATCGTCGTTCGGCTCGACGGGACGAACGCGGCCGAGGGTCGCGCCATGCTGGCCGAGGCGGCGCCGCCCAACCTCTATGTCGAGGAGACGATGCTCTCCGCTGCGGAGCGCGTCGTCGAGCTCTCGAGGGAGCGCGGATGAGCTCGGTCTGGGACGAGCGGGCCGAGGCCTACCGGAGGAGCGAGGCGCACCGCGAGGGCGAGGACCTCGACGTCCTGGTCGAGTGGGCGCAGGGCGCGCGGACGGCGCTCGACGTCGCGACCGGCGGGGGCCACGTGGCCAGGCGCTTGCGCCAGGCCGGGCTCGATGTCGTCAGTCTCGATCCCGCGCCGGGGATGGAGCCCGACATCGTCGCGCCGGCGGAGAAGCTCCCGTTCGACGAGGGCGCGTTCGACGTGGTCGCCTGCCGCGTCGCCGCACACCATTTCGAGGACGTGCGCACCGCGGTGCGCGAGATGGCGCGCGTTTCCTGCGACCTCGTGCTCGTCTCCGACAACCTGTTCGTGGGCGAGGACGACGAGGAGGCCGACCGCGTGCGCGATCCGTCTCACGTGCGCAACTACACGGAGGACGAGTGGCGGTCGTACTTCGCGTTGGCGGGGTTGGACGTCGAGCAGGCGCACACGTATGTGCACCCGGTCCTCCTCGAGCCGTGGCTCGAGCGGGCGGGCTGTACCGGGAAGGACGCCGAGCGCGTGCGGGAGCTTGTCGCCGGCCGTCTCGACGGCGACCGCGTTCGCCTGGAGCGCATCTGCCTCAAGGGCCGGAAGCGGAGGGATGGCTGATGGCGATCGTCGTCGACCGCGACACCCGGCTCGTCGTCCAGGGCATCACCGGGCGCGAGGGGTCTTTCCACGCGACGCGCAACAAGACGTACGGGACCAACGTGGTCGCGGGCGTGACTCCCGGGAAGGGCGGCGCCGATGTCGAAGGGATCCCGGTCTTCGACTCCGTGCGCGCCGCGGCGGAGGAGACGAGCCCCAACACGGCGATGGTGTTCGTCCCGGCGCGCTTTGCCGCCGACGCGATCTACGAGGCGGTCGACGCGGGCATCGAGACCGTCATCTGCATCACCGAGGGGATTCCGGCCCACGACATGCTGCGGGTCTACAACTACATCCGCCCGCGCGGCGTGACGCTGATCGGCCCGAACTGCCCCGGCGTCCTCTCGCCGGGCAAGGCGAACGTCGGGATCATCCCCGCGGAGATCTTCCAGGAGGGGAATGTCGGTCTCGTGTCCAGATCCGGCACGCTGACGTACCAGATCGGGCACGAGCTGACGCAACTCGGTATCGGTCAATCGACTATCGCCGGAATTGGGGGGGACCCCGTGGTCGGGTCGTCGTTTTTGGACGTCCTCGCGCGCTTCGAGGGCGACCCGGAGACCGAGTACGTCGTCATGGTCGGGGAGATCGGTGGGGCCGAGGAGGAAAAGGCGGCCCGCTTCATCGAGGCCGAGATGACGAAGCCCGTCGTCGCCTACATCGCCGGCTTCACCGCCCCGCCGGGAAAGACAATGGGCCACGCTGGAGCGATCATCTCCGGCACGGCCGGCACCGCCCAGGCGAAGAAGGAGGCGCTCGAGGCTTGCGGCGCCCGCGTCGGCACGAACCCGACCGAGGTCGCCCGTCTCGTCGCCGAGCTCGTCGGCGTCACGGCCGCCTGACCGCCTCGTTACACTCGGAGTCGTGGCGCTGATCTCCTTCGCGCGCGGAATGCCGGGCCCGGACCTCTTGCCGATCGCGGCCTTCGGCGACTGCGCGCGCGAGGCGCTCGAACGCGACGGGGCGACCGCCCTCCAGTACGGGCCGCCCGGCGGCTATCCGCCGCTCAAGGAGTGGGTCGCCGAGCAGCACGGTGTCGACCCGGGGCGCGTGATCGTCACGAATGGGTCGCTTCAGGGGTTTGCGTTCACCGCGCGCCACTTCGTGCAAGCGGGCTCGCGCTTCTTCGTGGAAGCGCCCTGCTACGACCGCTCGCTCTCGATCCTCCGCAAGCTCGGCGCTGAAGTGGAGCAGGTGGAGCTTGCGGACGACGGCCTCGACGTCGGGGCGATCGCCGACTCGCTCCACGAGGGCGACGTCGTGTACACGATCCCGACTTTCCAGAACCCGAGCGGGTGCACGCTCTCGCTCGAGAACCGGCGGCGCCTCCTCGACCTCGCGGCCGACCGGGGTGCGACCGTGTTCGAGGACGACCCGTACGGGATGCTCCGGTTCGACGGCGACCCCATTCCTCGCCTCTTCGAGCTCTCTGAGGGGTCGACCATCTTCCTCTCGTCCTTCTCGAAGACCGTGGCGCCGGGCATCCGGACCGGCTACCTCATCCTTCCGGAGGAGCTCGTGCCCGCGATCGAGGAGCTCGTCCTCTCCAACTACGTCTCGCCTGCGATCTTCGTCGAGGCGGCGCTGCTCGAGTTCCTGACGAGCGGCCGTTTCGAGCCCAACCTCGAGACCGTCCGCGACGGGCTTCGGCTCCGCCGCGACGCGATGCTCGCGGCGCTCGAGCGCGAGATGCCCGAGGGCACCGTCTGGAATGAGCCCGAGGGCGGGTATTTCCTCTGGCTCGACCTGCCGAGCGGCGTCGCGGCCGAGTCGCTGCTCGCCCGCGCGGGAGAGGAGGACGTCGTCTTCATCAAGGGCGCCGACTTCTTCTTCCACGGCGGCGGCGAGCAATCGGCGCGGCTCGCGTTCTCCTTCGCCACCGCACACGAGATCGACGAAGGCATCACCCGCCTCGGGCGGCTCGTGCGCGAAGCCTCTGCCGTTGCGGCCTGACCGCCGCGCCGAAAAGGCGCACCTCGACGAGATCTCGCCGGTCGCCGGCGCGGGGGAGCTCGGGATTCTCCCCGTGCGCGTCCGCTTCGGGATCGAGAGCTTCGGAGTGAACGCCTACACGGCGCTCGCCGACGGCGGCCGCGTGATCGAGGAACACGATGAGCTCAGCGCCGGCGCGGGACGTCACGAGGAGCTCTACTTCGTCGCCAGGGGCCACGCGGTCTTCCTTTCTCGACGGGGAAGAGGTCGATGCACCGGCCGGCACATTCATCTTCATCTCCGATCCCGCGGTGCGGCGCGGCGCGGTCGGGCGCGAGGAGGGAACCACAGTGCTCGTGGTCGGCGGAGTGCCGGGCAAGGCCTTCCAGGCGTCTCCGTGGGAAGCCTGGCTTGAGGCGTCGCCCCACCTTGAGGCGGGGGAGCCGGAGCGCGGGATCGAGATCTTCGAGCGCACGCTGGCGACGTATCCCGGGAACCCAAATGTCCTCTACAACCTCGCCTGCTTCGAGGCGCTCGCCGGCCGCGCGGACGACGCCCTGAAGCATCTCGCCGAAGCTGTCGAGGGCGATCCTCGCACCCGCGAGTGGGCGCAAACGGACTCGGACTTCGACGCGATCCGCGCGGACCCGCGCTTCCCGACGGCTTAAGCCGCGGCGTGGGCGGCGGCGAGGTGCGGCCGCGCGATCAACTCGGGCTGGCGAGGCGGCTCGAGCGCCGACTTGGCCCGCCGGAAGGTGGGGCAGGGAGTGTTTCCGGGGAGCGCGCAAAGCTCGGCTCGCCGGAAAAAACAGTCGTCGCAGGTGTTCGCCAGGCGCTTCGTCATCAGTCCCGAGGCGGGACTATAGGCACGTCCAGGCTCGGTTTGAAGGCCTTCTTTCACCAAACTTCCGCAATTTCCGCCAAGAACGTCGTGACCGTTGCCGTTGGCGGCAACTAAGGTGTTGCCAGAGCTTGCAACGCCTCGTCGAGGTTCGAGACGGGGACGATACGGAGCCCGTCCGCGTACTTGCGCGCAGCCTCCGCGTTGGCATCGGGAACGAGGAAGACGTCGGCGCCCGCGTCGCGTGCACCGAAGGTTTTTTGCTCGATTCCGCCGATCTCGTGCACCGTCCCGTCGAGAGCGAGCTCGCCGGTCGCGACGACCCGATCGCCGTGGTCGATGTCGGTCGGCCCGAGCTCGTCGATGATGTCGAGGGCAAAGGCGAGGCCGGCGGAGGGCCCGCCGATCTCGCCGGTGTCGATCTTGATGTCCACCGGCAGGTCGAGCTTCGGCTCGATGAGGATGCCCATGATCGCCCGTGGGGGGTCGTCGTCCGAGGCCTTCGTCCCCACCTCGAGGGTCTGTTCGGAGCCCGCGCGCTCGACTCGGAGCGTGACCTTCTCACCAGGCTTTACGTCCGACATGACGCCGCTCAGATCCTCGGGGCTCGCGACGTCCTTGCCGTTGGCACCGACGATCACGTCGCCGGGCTTCAGCACGCCGTCGGCGGGGGCTCCGACGTCGATTGCGCTGACCACGACGCCTCCGGGTGCCACCTTGTAGCCAAGTTCGCGGAGAGCGACCGCCGCCGCGATCCTCTGCGACGAGCTCATCTCGGCGATGCCTTGCTGCCGCTGGATGCGTTCGGGGAGGTTCTGCGGGTTGTAGACGTCGCCCGGGACGACGGTGGCGCCTTGGTGGATGCCCGGGAAGTAGCGCTCGATCAGGCTCGCCTTCCGGACGATCACGTCGACCATGTAGATGCCGCCCTCACCCTGTTCGCCGTGCTCACCCTCGACGTGGACGAGAGGCTCGACCGAGCGGGCGGGGTCCGGCAGGAAGATGTAGTGGTCGGACGGATAGAACGCGAAGATCGCGGCCGCGATCGCGAGCACCACCACGATCGCGGCGAGCGGTAGGAGGCGCCGTTTCAGCTCGACCCGGCGAGCACGCCCACGACCTCGCGCACGGCGTCCGCCGACTTGTCGAGCTCCGCGCGCTCGTCCTCCGAGAGCTCGAGCTCGACGATCTCCTCGATGCCGCCCGCGCCGATCTTCACCGGTACGCCCATGTAGAGGCCGTCGATTCCGTACTCCTCTTCGAGGTAGGCAGTACAGGGGAGCACGCGCTTCTGGTCGAGGCAGACGGAGTCCACCATCTGCGCGACCGCCGCGCCCGGCGCGTACCACGCGGATGTGTCCAGCAGGTTCACGATCTCGCCGCCGCCCTTGCGCGTGCGCTCGACCATCTCCTCGATGCGCTCGGCGGAGGCGAGCTGTATGAGCGGGATGCCGCCCACGGTCGTCGCGGAGACCACCGGCACCATCTGGTCGCCGTGGCCGCCGAGCACCATCGCCGTGACGTCCTTCGCGGACGCGCCCGTCTCCCAGGCGATGAACGTGCTGAAGCGAGCCGTGTCGAGGATGCCCGCCATCCCGAAGACGCGCTCCTTGGGGAAGCCCGAGGCGCTCATCGCGACGTGGCACATGGCGTCGAGAGGGTTCGAGACGACGATGAGGATGGCGTCCGGCGAGCGTTCGACCGCCTCGCGCGTCACGGAGCCGATGATGGACTCGTTCGTCGTCACGAGGTCGTCGCGGCTCATCCCCGGCTTGCGCGGGAGCCCGGCGGTGACGACGACGACGTCGGACCCGGCCGTCGCGTCGTAGTCGTTCGAGCCGGTGATCGTCGGCTCGTAGCCGAGAACGGGGCCGGCCTCGTTCAGGTCGAGCGCCTTCCCCTGCGGCAGGTTCTCTTTGATGTCCACGAGGACGACGTCTGCGTAGTCGCGGCGCGCGATCTCCTGCGCCGCGGTCGCGCCGACGTTCCCGGCGCCCACCACTGTCACTTTCTTTCTCAAACTCGTACTCCCATTCGGTCGATGATGGCATCGGCGACGTCGCTCGTACCGACGGCGGTCGGGTCGTTGCGGGTCGGTTTCATGTCGTAGGTGACGCTGCGCCCGTCCGCGATGACGGCGGCGATTGCGCCCTCGACGCGGTCGGCCGCTTCGCGCTCCTCGAGGTGGCGGAGCATCATCACGCCGGAGAGGAGCATCGCCATCGGGTTCACTTTGTTCTGGCCGGCGTACTTGGGGGCCGAGCCGTGCGTGGGCTCGAAGACCGCCGCGGGCGTCCCGAAGTTGCCGCCGGGCGCGAGGCCGAGACCGCCTATGAGGCCGGCGCAGAGGTCGGAGACGATGTCGCCGTAGAGATTCGGGCACACGAGGACGTCGTGCTCCTCGGGCCGCTGCACCAGCTGCATGCTGAGGTTGTCCACGATCCTGTCCTCGAACTCGATGTCGCTCTGCTCCTCGGCCACCTCGCGGGCGACGCGGAGGAAGAGGCCGTCCGTGAACTTCATGATGTTGGCCTTGTGCACGGCGGTCACCTTGCGGCGGCCGTTTTTGCGCGCGTAGTCGAATGCGAACTCGACGATGCGGCGCGAGCCGGTGACCGAAATCGGCTTGAGCGAGATCCCGGAGCCCTCGCGGATCCGCCCCTGGCCGTGGTGCTCGACCCAGTCGACGAGGGAGGCGGCGTGCTCTGTTCCCTCCTCGAACTCGATCCCGGCGTAGAGGTCCTCGGTGTTCTCGCGTACGACGACGAGGTCGACGCTCGAATAGCGAGAGCGAACGCCCTTGTAGCTCTTGCAGGGGCGCACCTGTCCGTAGAGGTCAAGGGTCTTGCGGAGGGCGACGTTGACGCTTCGGAACCCTGTACCGACCGGAGTCGTGATCGGCCCCTTGATCGCGACGCCGTTCTGCTTGATCGACTCGAGGACGGGGTCGGGGAGCGGGTTGCCGCCGTGCTGGTCCATGACGTCGGCCCCCGCCTGCTGCACGTCCCAGTCGAATTCGACACCGGTCGCGTCGAGGACCCGGCGCGTGGCCTCGGCAAGCTCGGGCCCGGTGCCGTCACCGGGAATGAGGGTCACGCGATGAGCCATGGGCGCGGCGTGATGGTAGCTGGAGGTCGGGACCGCCTGGGGCCTCGTCGTCGGGCCGGGCCGGTCGGATGCGAGGCCAGGACGCAGGGAGTCTCCGTATCGGATCTAGATACGGGGACGACCGAGGACGAAGCCTTCGCGCCGATCCGGGCCGGCTCGACGGCTCAGGTCTCCAGTCGGTTTCGGCCTCTTTGGGGCGTAATCCACTCAGGGTTCGGTACCGTTCTCGGGAGATGGAAGGAAGCGACTTCAAGCCGGGCCTCGAGGGCGTCGTCGCCTTCGAGACCGAGATCGCCGAGCCCGACAAAGAAGGCAACGCGCTCCGCTACCGCGGAGTGGACATCGAAGAGCTCGTGGGCCACGTGCCTTACGAGAAGGTCTGGGGCCTCCTCGTCGACGACAACTTCGAGCCGGGGATGCCGCGCGCCGAGAACGTCGACCTGCCCGCGAAGACCGGCAGTGCGATGGCGGACCTCCAGTCCGCGACCGCCGCGCTCGCAGGGCAGTGGGGCCTGAAGCAGCTCATCGACATGACCGACACCGAGGCGCGGGACGACCTCGCACGGCTCTCGGCCACGATGATCTCGATCGTCGCCCAGTCGGCGCGGGGACCGGATCGCGTCTCCGACGACCTCGTCTCGAGGGGGGACACCGCGGCCGAGCGCTTCCTCCTCCGCTGGCGAGGGGAGGCCGATCCGCGTCACGTGCGCGCGATCGATTCCTACTGGGTCTCCGCGGCCGAGCACGGAGCCAACGCCTCCACCTTCACCGGCCGCATCGTCGCCTCGACCGGCGGCGACTGCGCGGCCGCGATGTCCGCGGCCGTCGGCGCGCTTTCCGGGCCGCTCCACGGCGGCGCCCCGACCCGGGTCCTCAAGATGCTCGACGAGGTGGCGGACACCGATGACGTCTCGCAGTACGTGCGCGATCTCCTGGACCGCGGCGAGCGGATCATGGGTTTCGGCCATCGCGTCTATCGTGCCGAGGACCCGCGGGCACGCGTCCTGCGAGGA
Organism: Gaiellaceae bacterium; assembly: GCA_035296905.1. Lineage (GTDB taxonomy): Bacteria > Actinomycetota > Thermoleophilia > Gaiellales > Gaiellaceae > DATEOR01. The sequence goes on along the minus strand of DATHAA010000048.1, from coordinate 6,838 downwards.
ACCGCGCGCGAGCTCGAGTCGTCGCGCGTCGAGGTTGCCGAGGCGCTCGAGCAGGCCGCTCTCGAGGAGCTTGCCGCGCGCCATCCGGACCGCGTCCTCGCCACGAACGTCGAGTTCTGGTCGGCGGTCGTGCTCGACATCGCCAACATTCCGCCGCCGCTCTTCCCCGCGCTCTTCGCCTGTGCGCGGGTAGCGGGCTGGTCTGCGCACATCCTGGAGCAGATGCGCACCGGCCGCCTCATTCGCCCGTCCGCGAAGTACGTCGGACCGGCGCCCCGCTCGATCACGGCGACCACTTGACCCTCGCCGAGGCCGTCGCGCTCGCGGCAGAGGCCAAGGACGAGCGCGCGCTCGCCGATCTTCGCCGCGAGGTGGGTGACGACCTCGAGGCCGCCGCGCGGAGCGCGAACTATCAGGAGCGGGCGGTCGCCTACCGTGCGATCGGCCAGCTCCGCTTCAACCAGAAGACGGAGCTTCTGCGACGCGGGCTCGAGGACACGAGCCCGGCGTGCCGCGGGTCCGCCCTGCTCTCGCTGGAGCTCCTATCGCGCGACCATCCCGGGCTCGTCAACGGGTCGCGTCCGCTGCTGCACTCGCTCGCCAACGACGACCCGAACCCGGCGGTGCGCAGGCTCGCCGTCCTCTCACTTAAGAACGGCTCACCGACCCCGGACACGATCACGCTTCTCGCGCACCTCGGTGAGGAAGCCGACGAGCGCGATCTACGGCAGACCGCCGCAGCGGTTCACCAAGCGCTCAAGAAAAAGGCCGCGGCTCGTTAGCGGCAGCCGCAGGTTCGGCCGATCCTCTGCCGGCCGCAGGCGGGGCACCTGTTCGGCTTGCGGAACTCAATCAGGCTCACCCGAGCCGCGAGCCACGTCATCGCCAGCCCGACCCCTGTCGTGGTGATCAGGACTCCCAGCAAGTGTGGATCGTTTGGCATTGGGCTCGTTTCGTTCGCGACGGCGCGCATGTGGGTGCGCACTGAAATAGGTGTCACGCCGGCGCGCGTCCGAAACATGGGTGTAGATCTCCGTCGTGCCCAGATCGGCGTGGCCGAGCATCTCCTGCACCGATCGCAGGTCCGCGCCGCCCTCCAAAAGATGCGTGGCAAACGAGTGGCGGAGGAGATGTGGGTGGACACGGGTTGGATCGAGGCCCGCCCTGGCGGCCAGGCGGCGGAGGATGTGGAAGGCGCCGGCCCGCGTCAGGGCGCCACCCTGCGCGTTGAGGAAAAGCTCTGGGCGGTGCCGGCGATCCAGGAAGGGCCGGCCCCGGGCGAGATAGCGGCGCACGGCCTCGACTCCTTCGCGTCCGAGCGGGACGATCCGCTCCTTGTCTCCCTTGCCGAGGCACCGCACGACGCGGTTGTCCAGGTCGATCCGGCCGCGGTCGAGCCCCACGGCCTCGCTGACCCGAAGCCCGGCTCCGTAGAGGAGCTCGACCAGGGCGCGGTCGCGGAGCGTGCGCGGGGTCACCCCGTTCGCTGCCTGGATCAGGCGCTCGACCTCGCCGGGCGAGAGCGTGCGGGGGAGTCGCGTGCGGCGCCGCGGGAGGTCCAGCTCGGCCGCCGGGTTGTCCTCTCGGCGGCCGAGAAGGACGAGATGGTTGTAGAAGGAGCGCGCCGCGGCGGCCCGTCGGGCGATGGAGGACGACGCCTGGCCGCGCCCTCTCAGGTCGGCGAGCCAGGCCTGCAGGTCATCGGTGCTCGCGTCCGCGGGTGAACGGCCGAGATAGCGGGCCAGATCGGACAGGTCGCGGCGGTAGGCGTCCACCGTCCTCGGCGCCCGGCGAGCGGCGAGGAGCGCGAGGAAGCCCTTGACCTCCGGGTCAGGCGCGGGGATGGGCCTGGTCGTAGACGCGCCGGAGTCGCTTGGCGTCGACATGGCTGTACACCTGGGTGGTCGAGAGCGAGGAGTGGCCGAGAAGCTCCTGGATCGTGCGCAGGTCGGCGCCGCCTTCGAGCAAGTGCGTGGCGAAGGCGTGGCGGAGCCGGTGGGGATTCGGGACGAGGCGGCGCAGGGTGGACGTGTCCAGGGGCCGCCCGTGGGCCGAGAGGAAGACATGGTCGTCTGCGCCCTTTGCGAGCTCGGGCCGGCCGTCCTCGAGGTAGACCTGCAGTCGGTACGCGGCCTCCTCGCCGAGCGGGACGGCACGCTCCTTGCCGCCCTTGCCGCGGACGAGCAGTGCCTCCTGCTCGAAGTCGACGGAGGCGAGCGTGAGATCGACCGCCTCCTGCGTCCGCAGCCCGGCCGAGTAAAGGAGCTCGAAGAGGGCGCGGTTGCGCAGTGCGAGCGGGTCGTCGCCGGTCAAGGCGTCCAGGAGGTCGTCGGTCTCCTCCGGACGAGGCGCGTGCGGAAGGCGGCGGCCGCGCCGTCCCGTGAGCGAGACCTGGGGGACCTGCGCCGGCCCCAAGGCCGAGCGGATGAGGGAGCGCACAGCCGCGAGCTTCCGCGCCAGGGTCTGCGGCGCCAGCTTGCGCGGTGTCCGGCCCGGGCGGTCGGCGCCGAGCTCGGCGGCGTAGTCGGAGATCGCGGCGGTGTCGACATCGGCGAGGCCGAGCCCGCGCCGGCGCAGCCAGGCGGCGAACTCCTCGAGGTCGCAGCGGTACGCGCGCTTGGTCGCGTCCGAGAGCGCTGGACTCTCGAGAAAACGGTCGATCGCAGCTCGTGTCTCCACGGCAGGGTTTTTCGCCTGCGGACTAGGGTTCCTGCCCGATGCGCATCCGCCTCGACGTCGAAGACCTTCTCCTCGCCAGCTGGGAGACGAGCCGCGAGTCCGTGGAGCGCGTAGCTCCGCGCGGGATGCAACCGGCCGAGGTGGACGGGCGCCACGTCGTTTCGGTGGTCTCGTTCCGCGTTCGCCGAGGACGGGTCGGGCGCTCTCCGGTCCTGCCTTTCTCTCAGCTGAACGTGCGCACGTACGTGACCTGGAAGGACGAGCCTGCGGTGCTCTTCCTCGCTTCGCGCGTGACTCCGGCAGGCTTGCCGGGGCTTCTCTTCGGCGCGCCGTACCGAAGCGCCAGGCTGCGCGTGAGGCCGGGCCGGCTCCGGGCCCCGGGCCTCGGCGTGGACATCCGCTACCGCCCTGACGGACCGGCCGACCCTGGCGATCTCGGCCGCCACGAGCTCGGCATCTTCGAGTCGGGCGGCCTCAGGGCGATCCGGGTCCAGCGCGGGCCCGCCGAGTGGAAGTCTGCAGAGCTCGCCGCTCCGGCCACGGCGCACGTTTTGCTCGGCTACGGCTTCACGCCGGGCGGGGAGCCGCAGCTCGTCTACACCGCCAAGACGACCTTCGAGACGGAGCCGGCGAAGACGCTCGCCTAGAGGCCGGGCGGCCGCTCGAGCCGCTCCGTGCCCGTCTTCCGCTCGAGCCACTCGTCCACGCTCTCGTACGGCTCCGTCGTGACGGAACCCCCCTCGTTCCGCACGGAGTAGACGTGGCCCTCCGCGCAGCGGTAGAGCGCCTCCTCGAAGGGCCGCCGGCGCCAGAGCTTCCGCGTCACACCGCCGTAGACCGGCCCGACGGTGATGACGGCCTCCGCTCCGCAGAGAGGGCAGGGCTCGCTGGTCATCCGAGGATCTCCCGGAGCCGCTCGGCTCGGTAGTCGAAGATCTGGTCCAGCCAGCGGCTGACGAACGGCTTTTGCAAGGCCGGGGCGAGTGGGCCGCCGGGCACGCGGTAGCGAATGTGGTCGTAGATCTCCGTGCCGTCGTCCGCCGGAGAGAAACGGTGCGTGTGCTCCCAGAGCGGATACGGGCCGGAGATCTGCTCGTCGGCGAAGCTCCGCGGCGGCTGCCAGGTCGCGATTCTCGTCAGCCAGTGGATCGGGACCCGGAAGAGCTCGAGCCGGTAGGCGATGAGGGAGCCGTAGCGAAGCTCGTCCGGTGCGCTCAGCACCTCGAAGCGCAGCCACGAGGGCGTGATCTCCTCGAGGTTGCGGGCCTCCGAGAAGAAGCCGAACGCATCCTGGATCGCGACGGGGACGGTCTGGGTGCGTTCGAGGATGTATTCCATTTGCAGGCCTCGTCCGGCCAGGGCGGCGGGATGATGCGTACGATACGGCGACCATGGCGATCACCACGGCCTCCAGCGGGCTCGGCGGTCACGGGCTCGAGCCCGAGGGCCAGGTTTTCTGGAACCCGAGCACCTCGCTCCTCTATACGCACTCCCTCGCAAGGGGCGATGCGTCGCTGGCCGAAGGCGGCCCCCTCGTCGTCGACACCGGTAAGCACACCGGCCGCTCGGCCAAGGACAAGTTCTTCGTGCAGGAGCCCGAGTCCGAGGACCGGATCGCGTGGGGCGACATCAACCAGCCCATCTCGGAGGAGCATTTCGACGCGCTCCGCGACAAGGTCGCGGAGCGCCTGAACGCGGATGACCTCTACGTCGTCAACGCCTACGCGGGCTCTGACCCCGCACACCGGCTGCGCGTCCGCGTGATCACCGGGTCGCCGTGGCACGCGCTCTTCGCGAAGACGCTTTTCATCGACCCGGACGAGTCCGAGCTCGCCGACTTCGAGCCCGACGCGGTCGTCTTCCACGCGCCCGAGGTGGAGGCCGACCCGGACGAGGACGGGACGCGGAGCGAAACGTTCGTCGTCCTCCATCCCTCGCGCGCCGAGGTGCTGATCGGCGGTACCGAGTACGCGGGCGAGATCAAGAAGTCGATCTTCACGGTCATGAACGACCGCCTTCCGCTCGACGGCGTCTTCCCGATGCATTGCTCGGCCAACGTGGACGACGACGGACGCGTGGCCATCTTCTTCGGGCTCTCCGGGACCGGCAAGACAACCCTCTCGGCCGATCCCGAACGCCGCCTCATCGGCGACGACGAGCACGGCTGGGGCGACTCCGGTGTCTTCAACTTCGAGGGCGGCTGCTACGCGAAGGTGATCCGGCTCTCGGCCGATGCAGAGCCCGAGATCTACAAAGCCACGCACGCGTTCGGCACGGTGCTCGAGAACGTCGTCGCGGACGAGCGCGGCGTCCTCGACCTGAACGACGACTCGAAGACCGAGAACACGCGCGCCGCCTACAAGCTCGAGCAGATCGCGAACGCCCTGCCGGAGAAGCGGGCCGGCCATCCGAGCTCGGTCGTCTTCCTGACCGCCGACGCGTTCGGCGTCCTTCCGCCGATCGCGCGCCTCACGCGCGACCAGGCGCTCTTCTACTTCCTGACAGGTTTCACGGCCAAGCTCGCGGGCACGGAGATTGGCGTCACCGAGCCGCAGCCGACCTTCTCCTGCGCCTTCGGCGCCCCGTTCCTGCCGCAGCAGCCGACCGTCTACGCACGCATGCTCGGCCAGAAGCTCGACGAGCACGGGTCCGCGGTCTGGCTCGTGAACACGGGCTGGACGGGCGGGCCCTATGGCGAAGGAGAGCGGATGCCTATCGCCGCGACACGCGCGCTGCTCCGCGCGGCGCTGAACGGCGGGCTTGACGACGTCGCTTACCGCGAGGACCCGATCTTCGGCTTGGACGTGCCGGTCGAGGTGCCGGGGGTCGATTCGAAGCTCCTCGACCCGCGCTCGACGTGGAGCGACCCCGCCGCCTACGACGAGAAGGCGACCTACCTCGCGCAGCGCTTCAAGGAGAACTTCCAGAAGTTCGGCGCGGACGAGAACATCGTCTCGGCCGGCCCGCGCGTCTGACGCCCACGTTCAGGCCGATCGGATAGCGTCCGCGTTGGTGGAAGCGAAGCACGACGTACTGATCGTCGGTGCCGGCTGTGCCGGCATGCGCGCGGCTATCGAGGCCCACGATCAGGGGGCCGATGTCGCGCTCATCTCCAAGATCCATCCGGTCCGCAGCCACTCGGGCGCCGCTGAGGGCGGGATCAATGCCGCGCTCGGCAACGCATCCGAGGACGATCCCGAGAAGCACGCCTTCGACACCGCCAAGGGCTCGGACTACCTCGGCGACCAGGACGCGATCCAGGTTCTCTGCGACGAGGCGCCCGGCGACGTCTACCAGCTCGAGCACTGGGGCGCGGTCTTCTCGCGCACCGAGGACGGGCGGATCGCGCAGAGGCCGTTCGGCGCCGCCGGCGAGCCGCGCACCGCCTACGCCGCCGACATCACGGGCCACGTCCTCGTCCACGTCCTCTACGAGCAGGTGATGAAGCGCGACCTCCAGGTCTACGAGGAGTACTTCGCCTGGCAGCTCGTCGAGGACGACAACCGCTGCCAGGGCGTCATCTGCTGGGATCTCCTGAACGGCGGTCTGCGCACGATCGGCGCGAAGACCGTGATTCTCGCGACGGGTGGGGCAGGGCGCCTCTACTCCGGCACGACGAACGCCTATGCCTGCACGGGCGACGGGATGGCGATGGCGCTCCGTGTCGGCGTGCCGCTCAAGGACATGGAGATGATGCAGTTCCACCCAACGACGCTCTCGCCCACGGGAGTCCTCATCACGGAGGGCTGCCGCGGGGAGGGCGCCTACCTTCTGAACGCGGAAGGCGATCGCTTCCTCAAGGACTACGCGCCGAACGCGATGGAGCTCGCGAGCCGCGACGTCATCTCGCGCGCGGAGCAAACGGAGATCGACGAGGGGCGCGGAGTCGACGGCAACGTCCTGCTCGACCTGCGCCACCTCGGCGCGGAGAAGATCATCGAGCGGCTGCACGGGACGCGGGAGCTCTCGATGGTGTTCGCCGGCGTCGACCCGATCCACGACCCGATTCCTGTTCGGCCGGGCGCCCACTACCACATGGGCGGCGTCGAGACGGACCTCGACGGGAAGACGGCGCTCGAGGGCCTCTTCGCGGCGGGGGAGTGCGCGTGCGTTTCCGTCCACGGCGCGAACCGCCTGGGCGGCAACGCGCTCATGGAGA
>DATHAA010000047.1:0-29825 GCA_035296905.1 Gaiellaceae bacterium | reverse complement strand
CCGCACGCGGCGTCGCTGCGTCAGGCTTTCGCCCATTGCGCAAGATTCCCCACTGCTGCCTCCCGTAGGAGTCTGGGCCGTGTCTCAGTCCCAGTGTGGCTGATCGTCCTCTCAGACCAGCTACCGATCGTCGCCTTGGTGAGCCGTTACCTCACCAACAAGCTAATCGGCCGCGGGCTCATCCTCGGCCGGAGGCCAAAGCTACCTTTTCTCGCCGCCCCGAAGGGCAGAGAGGCCATCCGGCATTAATCCGGGTTTCCCCGGGCTATTCCGGTGCCGAGGGCAGATTACCCACGTGTTACTCACCCGTTCGCCGCTGTCCCCAGTCCCGAAGGACTGGTTCTCGCTCGACTTGCATGTGTTAAGCGCGCCGCCAGCGTTCGTCCTGAGCCAGGATCAAACTCTCCGTGAAGTTGTTCGCATTCGGTCCGAAGACCGGTTGCTGACTTTCAGGATGAGCTTGAGCTCAAAGTCCCCTCGATGAGGAGGAGACGGGTTCATTTAGACCCCGACCACGCCGAAGCGCAGCCGAGGGTCTCGACGTATCACGCTGTTGAGTTTTCAAAGACCGCGCCCCGGGTGGGGGCTACCCACGAAAAAGGCCTCCCGCGCGGAGGCCCTCCAGAAGTCGATACCACCGTATCAGCTTCGCTTCGAAGGGCTTCTCCAGTTGTGTCGCGGGTGGACTCTTACGTGCGCAGCCGTTTCCGACAGCCCGTGCATGATAGCAGCGATCGCTAGACCGTCAAGAAACGCGAAGCCTGATGAATTGCCGTTTCCCAGCCTGTAGCAGGGCCCCCTCCAGGGAGGCCCGCGGCACATCGAGATCGGTCACCGGCTCGCCGTTCACGCGCACGCCGCCCTGTGAGATGCGGCGGCGGGCCTCGCTCGTCGACGGGGTAAGTCCCAGTTCGGCGAGGAGGGCCGGCAGATGGACCGGGTCGCCGGGGGGGATTTCCGCCTCGGCAACCTCGTCGGGAGCCTGACCCTCGCGCACCACGCGCGTGAAATGCGCCTCCGCCTCGCCCGCCGACCCCTCCCCGTGCGAGCGGCCGACGATGAAGCGCGCAAGCGCGAGCTTGGCCTCCATCGGATCGAGCGTGGTCGGATCGATCTCCGACTCCATCACGAGGCGGTAATACTCCGGCAAGGCCTCGTCCGAGATCCGCATCGTCTTCCCGAACTGTTCTTCGGGAGGCTCCGCGAGCCCGATGTAATTTCCGAGCGAGGCGCTCATCTTGCGCCCGTCGGTGCCCATGAGGAGCGGCGTCGTGAGCGCGACCTGCGGCTCGAGCCCGTAGGCCTGCATCACGTCCCGGCCGGCGAGCAGGTTGTAGAGCTGGTCGGTTCCGCCGAGCTCGACGTCCGCCTCGATGGCGACCGAGTCGTAGGCCTGCATGAAGGGATAGAGAAGCTCTGACACCGAGATCGGCGTCTTGGCCGAAAAACGCTGCTCGAAGTCGTCGCGCTCGAGCAGTCGCGCCACCGTAATGGTGCGTGTGAGCCGGACGACCTCCGCGAAGTCGAGCTTGGCGAGCCACTCGCCGTTGAAGCGCACCTCCGTCTTTTTCGGGTCGATGATCTGCTTGGCCTGCTCGAAGTAGCGCTTCGAGTTCGCGTCGATCTCCTCGTCGGAGAGGACGGGCCGCTCGGCCGAGCGGCCGGAGGGGTCGCCGATCCGCCCCGTGTAGTCGCCGACGATCAGCACGCCCACGTGTCCGGCGCGCTGGAACGCGGCCATGCGCTGGAGCGGGATGGCGTGTCCGACGTGGACGTCCGGTGCGGTCGGGTCGATCCCGAGCTTCACGCGCAGCGGCCGGCCGAGCGCAAGCTTGCGCTCGAGCTCGCCCTCGGGAAGGACGTCGACCGCGTTGCGGGTCAGCTCTGCGATTTGGGGCGCCATGGCTGCCCGATCATAGAGTCGTCTCCGGTCCGCGACCCCGGGCTAGAATCACGCACTTCGTGCCGTTCCGACGAAGCAGTCGCCCTCCCAAACGCCGCAGGATCCGCAAGCTCAGATTTCTTGCGCTGCTCAGCGTCCTCGTATTCGTCTCGCTCGTCTCGTTCGCCTACGGCCTGGTGAGCGCGATCGCGAGCGACGTTGCGGCGCTCGAGCCGTCGACAAGCAAGCGCCCGCAGCAGCTCGGCTACATCTACGCCTCCGACGGCAAGACCGTCCTCGCCACCCTGCGTGGCGACGAGAGCCGGATCGTGGTGGCGAGCGACGACATCTCGCCGCTCATGAAACAGGCGATCGTCGCGGTCGAGGACCGCCGCTTCTGGGAGCACCAAGGCGTCGATTACCGCGGAATCCTCCGCGCGGTCTGGGCCGACGTCCGCCACAAGGCCGTCGTCGAGGGCGGCTCGACGATCACGCAGCAGTTCGTCAAGAACACGTACACGCACCAGGAGCGGACAATCAGCCGGAAGCTCAAGGAGGCAGCCCTCGCCTGGCAGCTCGAGCGCAAGTGGTCGAAGGACCGGATCCTCACCGCCTACCTGAACACGATCTACTTCGGGAACGGCGCGTACGGGATCGAAATGGCCGCCCGTGTGTACTTCAACGAGCACGCGAGCGACCTGACGCTTGCGCAGTCCGCGCTCCTCGCCGGCCTGCCGGCGAGCCCCGGCGCCTACGACCCCGCCACGAACCCGAAGGCAGCGGAGGGGCGCCGGCGCGTCGTTCTTCAATTGATGCGCGACGAGGGTCTCATCAGCCTGATGGAGCAGCTGACCGCCGACGCGCAAAAGCTGCCGAAGCCCCAGAACATCCACCTGCCCGTCACCTCCGGTCGGCAGGGTTACTTCGCGGAGTACGTGAAGCAGCAGCTCGTCCCGTACTACGGCTCGGGGAAGGTCTTCGGCGGCGGGCTCAAGGTGTACACGACCATCGACCTCGACCTGCAGCGGCTCGCTGCGCAGGCGATCGACGAATGGCTCCCGAACCGGCAAGACCCGACCGCCGCGCTCGTCGCGATCGACCCGCGCGACGGCCGTGTGCTCGCGATGGTCGGGGGGCGTAACTACAAGAAGAGCCAGTTCAACCTTGCCGTCCAGGGCGAGCGGCAGCCCGGCTCCTCCTTCAAGCCATTCGTGCTGGCGACCGCGCTCAGCGAGGGGATCTCGCCGCAGACACAGTTCACCTCACAACCGACCGTCATCAACCTCGGGGACAAGCTCTGGTCGGTGCACAACTACGAGAACTCGTATCTCGGGACGATCGACCTCGTCGACGCGACGACCTACTCCGACAACTCGGTCTACGCGCAGCTGACCGCACAGGTCGGGCCCGGGAATGTGGCTGCGACCGCGAAGCGGCTCGGGATCCACAGCCCACTCAACGACTACTTCGCGATCGGGCTCGGCGCCGAGGCGGTGAACCCGCTCGAGATGGCGCGCGCGTTCTCGACGTTCGCGCACAACGGAGTCCGCGTCGACGGCTCGATTCTCGGGAACACCCCGCGGGCGGTCACGAAGATCGTCGAGGGGAACCGCATCGAGAAGAACGAGCCGGTCGAAAAGCAGGTCCTCGACCCGAACGACGCGGCGACACTCAACTCCATCCTCCAGAGCGTCGTCACGACGGGAACAGGGAAGCGCGCCGCCCTCACCGACCGGGCCGTGGCCGGCAAGACGGGAACGACCGAGAACTACGGCGACGCCTGGTTCGTGGGCTACACGCCGCAACTCGCGGTCGCGGTCTGGGTGGGGTACCCGAACAAGCTGGTCCCGATGGTGACCCAGTTTGAGGGCGGGCCGGTCGCCGGCGGTACTTACCCCGCGCTCATCTGGAAGAGCTTCGTCGAGAAGGCGCTCCAGGCCGAGAACGACTCGCCGGAGAGCTTCCCCTCACCGGCCTACGAGTCGACGGTGGCGCGCGACGTCGTCTACCGCAACAACCAGTGGCTGCTCGACAACGGCAACTGCCACGACGGGCACCTCGTCACTTACGTCGCCGGCTCGGAGCCGACGAAGCACGCGCCGTGCAAGCCGAACGAGGTGGATGTGCCCGCCGTCGTCGGCGCGAAACTCGCAGACGCCAAGATCAGGCTCGAGGGCCTGCCGCTGACCGTCGAGGTGGTCACGCGGCCCGCGGAGGGCGGCGAGCGGCTCGGCCGCGTGGTCGCGCAGTTCCCGGCCAACGGAACGTTGTCTTCCTTCGACACCGTGCGCGTCGTCGTGCCGATGGCGGTGAACGGCCGCATCCCCGACGTGACCGGCCTTCCGCTCGAGCAGGCGCGGAGGAAGCTTGCCCGCCATGATCTGGCCGGGCTCGTGCAGACCTACGCGGAAGGGAAGCCCGGGCGCGTTCTCCAGCAGTTCCCGAAGCGCGGGCTCGCCTCGGTCGAGAACATGACGATCAAGCTGGTCGTCGGGCGCTGACCCGAGGTCGAGACAGGACGAATCCTCGTCGCCGGGGCGTGCTGGGCGGATGCCAGGCGAGGACGCAGGGATCGCGGGTATCGAATTGAGATACCCGCGTGACCGAGGACGCGGCATCGTGCCGTTCCAGCGCCAACCCGGCGACTCAGGTGTTCGTTTTGTCTCGGCCTCTCACAAAGCTGCGCGAAAGATAGGGCGAGCCCGCGAGGCCGTAGCGCCACGGCAAGTCGGCGGCTTGCATGATCCCGACCCGCGGTCCGGTGATGATCTCCGGCACGCTCGCGCGCGCACGGAGCTCGAAGGGCGGGCGGTCGAGGGGCAAGCCGTCGTGCTCCCGCGTCACGGCCAGCGCCTGGCAGAGGCGGCCCGGGCCAGCGCAGAGAAGGCGGGGCTCGTCGAGTCCCCGGCGGGCGCACATCTCCTCGATGCCGCGGGTCGGCTCGAGCGCGCGGAGGAGCACCGCGGCCGCGACGCCCATCTCCTCGCAGACCAGGTTGAGACACCAGTGGATGCCGTAGGAGCGGTAGACGTAGGCGTGGCCCGGCGGCCCGAACATCGAGCGGTTGCGCGCGGTCTCCCCGCGGAAGCCGTGGCTCGCCGGGTCCTCCTGGTCGTAGGCCTCCACTTCGACAATCGGGCCGCCGACCCCGTCGACGAGCAGCCCGCAGCCGATCAGGTCGGGCGCGACCTCGTGCACGCTCCGCGCGAAGAACTCGCGGCCGAGCGTCACGCGCTAGAAGAGCTGGTCGTCGTCGCTCGGGTTCGCGGTCGCCTCGAGGAGTTTGCGCGCCCGCCGGTCGAGATCGGCGAGGTCGACCCGTCCTTTGCCCGCGTCTTCGACGATGCGCTCGGCGAGCTTCACCGCGTCGTCGAGGATCTGGACGCGTCCCGCGTCGCGGATGCCCATCTCACCGAGGATCGAGCGCTCGGTGCGCGAGGCGACGATCGGCTCGGCAATCCCTTCCACCCACACGCGCGTCCGGCGGCCGTCGCCGCGGTCGCCGCCCGTCAGCGGCTCGAGGGCGTAGATCTTGTCCGCGCGCGCGAACTTCCCGAATCCGAGAAAAACCATCTTGGGGGCGCCGTCGGCCATGTGCTGATTATCGCAGGGACGAGGCAAGCGCCTCGGCGACACGCTCCTGATCGGCGCGCGCGAGACGAGTGTGGAACGGGAGCGCGAGCGAGCGGCGGCTCACGTCCTCGGAGGCCGGGAACATCCCTTCCTTCGTCCCGAACCGCTCGCGCCAGTAGGGCTGCAGGTGGATTGAGGGAAGGTAGGGCTTCGAGGCGATGCGCTGCTCGCCCAACTTCGCGATGACACCATTCCGGTCGATGCCCTCGGCGACCTGGACGACGTAGACGAACCACGACCGCTTGTGGTCGGCGTCGTCCCCGAGGGGGACCTCCGCGCCGTCGATCTCGCTCAGGAGCTCGGCGTAGCGCGCGGCGACCTCGGCACGGAGCTCCAGGATACGGTCGAGCTTCTCGACCTGCGCAAGCCCGAGCGCGGCCGAGATGTCGTCGAGGCGGTAGTTGTAGCCGAGGCGTGAGTGCGTGAGCCATTCGCCCGAGTCGCTCCGACCCTGGTTCGAGAGGCTCTTCAGGGTCGCCCATTCGTCCTCTGTCTGCACGGCGACGGCGCCGCCCTCCCCGGTCGTCATCTGCTTGTTGGGATAGAAGGCGAAGACGGCCGGCGCGCCGCGTGAGCCGATCGGCCGACCCTGGTATTCGGCTCCGAGCGCCTCGCAGGCGTCCTCGATCAGCGCGAGCCCGTGGCGCTCGGCGATCGCCTCGAGCTCGGCGTACTCAGCCGGGTACCCGAAGATGTCGACCGGAAGGATCGCCTTCGTACGCGGTGTGATCGCCGCCTCGACGGCGGCCGGGTCCAGGTTCAACGTGCGCGGGTCGATGTCGACGAAGACGGGGGTCGCGCCTTCGTAGAGGACGCAGTTCGCGGACGCGACGAAGGAGAACGGCGTCGTGACGACCTCGTCCCCCTCCCCCAGCCCGGCGAGCCGGACGGCGAGGTGGAGGCCGGCCGTGCCGCTCGAGACCGCAGCGACATACGGCGCGCCGACGCGTTCGGCCAGCGCCTGCTCGAAGCGGTCGATCATGGGCCCGAGCGAGAGCTGCCCGGAGCGAAGGGTCTCCAGGACGAGCTCCTCCTCCCGCTCCTCGAGCCAGGGAGCGGAGAGCCCGATCTCGGCGGTCAGGAGCCCGCCGGCGCCTTGGCCGCGTACTCCAGCCAACGAGTCCAGCGCTCGTCGCGGCCGCGCACGACGTCGAAGAAGGTCGACTGGATCGCCTTCGTCACCGGGCCGGGCGGGCCGATCTCGTGGTCGTCGACAGTGCGCACCGGCGTGACCTCGGCGGCCGTCCCCGTCATGAAGACCTCGTCCGCGAGGTAGAGGTCAGAGCGGATCAGCGGGCCCTCGTGCACCGCAAACCCGTGCGTCTGGGCGATCTCCATCACGCTCTGGCGGGTGATCCCCGGGAGGATCGAGGTCGAAAGGTGCGGCGTCGAGATGATCTCGTCCTTCACGACGAAGATGTTCTCGCCGGAGCCGTCGGCCACGTGGCCCTCGTCAGTGAGCAGGATGGCCTCGGCATAGCCCGCATTCGTCGCCTCGATCACGGCGAGCATCGAGTTCAAGTAGATGCCGGTCGCCTTCGAGACGTGCGGGATCGTGTTCGGCCCGACGCGCTTCCACGAGGAGACCTTCGCGCTGATCCCCTGCGTGAGTGCCTCCTCGCCCAGGTACGCACCCCACGGCCAGCTCATGATCACGACGTCGACCGGGTTCGAACGCGGATGCACGCCGAGCTCGCCGTAGCCGTAGAAGGCGATCGGGCGGATGTAGCACTCGGCGAGGCCGTTCGCCCCGATGAGCTCGAGCGTCGCCGCGCGCATGTCGTCCACGCTGAAGGGCAGCTCCATGTGCAGGAGCCGGGCGGAGTTCTCGAGCCGCTTCAGATGGTCGGTCAGCCGGAAGACGGCCGGACCGTCGTCGGTCTCGTAGCAACGGATGCCTTCGAACACGCCGGAGCCGTAATGGAGGCCATGCGCGCCGACGTGGACCTTCGCATCGGCCCAGTCAACGAGCTCGCCGTTCATCCAGATCTTTTCGGTCTCTTGCACGGTTGTAATCCTAGGTTATGCGTCGTCCGCGACGGCGTCGACGGAACGCGCACGCGTGAGCCGGACGAGGTCGGTCGGCGCGATGGCGAGCACGTGCTGGTGCGAGCCGGCACCCGTCCAGACGACCTCGTGCAGGAGGAGCTCGCTGTCCACGAGGATGGTCTGGATCGCGGGCAGAGGGAACGGGGCGACCGCGCCCGGCTCGAAACCTGTCGCGGAGCGGACCTCGTCGGGGCCTGCGATCTTCGCCTTCTCGCACGGGACCGCAGCCTGCACCTTGGCGCGGTCGGCGCGCCGGTCTCCTCCTACCATGACCAGCACCGGCTTCCCGTCGCAGAAGAAGACCAGTGACTTCACGATCTGTGCAAGGTCGCAGCCGACCGCCCTGGCGGCGTCGTCCGCAGTCAGTGTGCCCTCGGGGAACTCTTCGACGCGCGACTCGACGGCCGCCTTGCGCAGAAAGTCCGCCACCCGCTCGACCGGCTCCGGCCAGCCGCTCATGCCTTCGATAGGTCGATGAAGCGAACGTCGGTGAAGCCTGGCTCGGCTTCGACACGCTCGAGCACCTCGGGCTTTGGAACGGTGTCCAGGGTGAGCGCCATGAGCGCGCCCTTCGCGCTTTGCGAGCGCCGCGAGACGGCCATGTTGGCGATGTTCACGTGCGCCTCCCCGAGCAGGGTGCCCAGCCGGCCGATGCGCCCCGGCTGGTCGTCGTTCACGGCGAAGAGCATGAACGGGGCGAGGTCGATCTCGATCTCGTAGCCGAGCGCGCGCACGAGACGCGGCTCGGCGTCACGGCCGAGCGGGGTGCCGGCGACGACGACCTCTTGGTCGCCGGCGACCGCGGTCACGCGGACGAGGCTCGTGAAGTCGCGGGACGCGCGGCGTCGCTCCTCCGCCACCTCGATGCCCCGCTCCGCGGCCAAAAGGGGCGCGTTGACGTAGTTCACCGCCTGCTCGACCCGACCCTGGAAGGCACCGTTGAGAGCC
Organism: Gaiellaceae bacterium; assembly: GCA_035296905.1. GTDB lineage: Bacteria > Actinomycetota > Thermoleophilia > Gaiellales > Gaiellaceae > DATEOR01. The sequence continues at coordinate 21,313 of DATHAA010000047.1, read as the reverse complement.
GCGACGGTGAGGAGCCGCGTGTCGTGCTCGGCCAGCTCGCCGAGATAGGCGAACCCGAGCCTCGTGGGGCTCGAATCGGCGAGCTCCACCGCCAGGGCGCCGAGCTTCGCGGCGAGCGGGAGGAACGGTCCGAGGAAGCCGACCTCGTCCGCGGCCACCGCAGGGACGTTGACTGCGTTCGTGACCACGCGCCCCTCCAAAGCGGCGGCGACCTGCTCGGCCACGATCAGGCCCGCGCGGTCCTGGGCCTCTTCGGTCGAGGCGGCGAGGTGCGGCGTGACGACGACGTTGTCCAGCTCGAGGAGCGGCCCGGAGTACGGCTCCTCGGCGAAGACGTCGAGCGCGGCGCCCGCGACCTTGCCTGAGCGGAGCGCCTCGACGAGCGCCTCCTCGTCGACGAGCTCGCCGCGCGCCGCGTTCACGAGCTTGATGCCGTCCTTCGCCGCCACCAGCTCGTCTCGCCCGATGAGGCCCTGCGTGTCCTCCGTGAGCGTGAGGTGGAGCGATGCGAAGTCGGACGTCGCGAGAAGCTCCGGCAGCGTTTCCATGCGATCGACGCCGAGCTCGGCGAAGCGCTCGGCGCTCACGTACGGGTCGAATGCGGTGACCTGCATGTCGAGCCCGCGCGCGAACCGCGCCACCTGGCGCCCGATGCGGCCGAAACCGACGAGGCCGAGCGTTTTTCCCGCGAGCTCGTGGCCGGCGAAGCGCGAGCGGTCCCAGCGGCCTTCCTTGAGCGCGGCATGGGCCTGGGGAATCGAGCGCGAGAGACCGAGCAGGAGGCCGAGCGTGTGCTCCGCCGCCGAGACGATGGTGGACTCGGGCGCGTTCGCGACGACGATTCCGCGCCGGGAGGCCGCCTCGAGATCGACGTTGTCGATCCCCACGCCTGCCCTCCCGATCACCTTGAGCTTCGTCGCCTTCTCGATCAGGCCGGCGTCGAGGTGCGTGCCGCTGCGGATGATGATCGCGTCATAGTCGCCGATCCGGTCGGCGAGGTCGCCGTCCGCGTCCACGTCAACGTCGAAGCGCTCGCGCAGGAGGTCGATCCCCGCCTCGGCTATGGGTTCACGAACGAGGACCTTCACACGGAGACGGGTTCCGCGTACGCCTCGAGCGCGGCGGTCACGGCGGCCGAGCGCTCGATGTCCGCGCCGGCCCCAACCATGGCGAGCTCGAGGGCGGCGAGCGCCGTCGTCACGTCGAAGACGTCGATGTAGCCGATATGCCCGAAGCGCACGATCTTCCCGCGCAGCTCGCCCTGCCCGCCGATGATCGTCACACCCGAGCGCTCGCGCATGGAGAGAACGATTGAGCCACCGTCGATCCCCTCAGGCATCTTGATCGCGGTCACGACGGCCGAGCGGTCCTCGTCCGGGGAAAAAAGCTCGAGCCCCATCGCCTTCACGCCCGCCCGCGCTGCGCGGCCCAGTCGCACGTGGCGCTCGAAAGCTGCCTCCAGCCCCTCCTCCAGGATCATCCCAAGCGCGACGTCAACGCCGAGGAACAGCGAGATCGCCGGCGAGAACGGGTTCTCCCCTTTCTCCTGGGTAGCGCGGGCGCGCTCCCAGTCGAAGTAGTAGCGCGGTGAGGTCGCAGAGCGCGAAGCCTGGAAAGCGGCCTCCGATACGGAGACGAATGCGAGACCGGGCGGGCTCATGAGCGCCTTATGCGAGCTCGTGATGACGACGTCCAGGCCCCACGCGTCGGTCTCGAGCGGCACCGCCGCGAGGCTCGAGATCGCATCGACGACGACGAGCGCGTCCGAGCCGGAGATCCGCTCGGCGATCCCCTGGATGTCGGAGACGACCCCGGTCGAGGTGTCCGAGTGCGTGAGGAAGACGATCTTTACGCCCTCGATCTCGTCGAGCTGCGCGCCGACCTCGTCGGGGCTCGGAGACTCACCCCAGCCGTAGCGGAGGTGCGTGAGCTTGCAGCCATACACCTCGGCCTGGGCGGCGAAGCGCTCTCCGAAGAAGCCGTGCGACACGACGAGCACAGGGTCGCCCGGCGAGCAGAGGTTTTGGAAGACCGATTCCATCGCGCCGGTGCCCGCCGAGGTCAGATGCACGATGTCGTTCTCCGTGCGGAAGACCCGCTGCAGGCGCTCCGTCACCCGCTCGAGCGTCCCGCGGAAGTCCGGCGAGCGGTGGTGGATCATCGGCGCGGCCGTCGCAGCGAGCACCTCCGGAGGCACCGGCGTCGGGCCCGGAGTCACGAGGTAGCGCTTCTCGGGCATCTCCGCTGAGGTTAACTGACGGCATGGAGGCACTGCTTGCATTCGCGGCCGCGCTTCTGGCGCTCCGGCTCGCAGGCGATCTGCTGGGCCGCTGGCGCACGCGGCGGGCCCCGCAGCTCGCCGCGTGGGCGGCCTCTCTTCTCGCCTACGCGGCCGCGTCGGCTGCCCTCGCCTGGGGCGCAGCGGCCGGCTGGGACGACCGCTCGTTCCGGGTCTACTACCTCTGTGGCGGCCTCCTCACTGCGCCGCTCCTCGGGGTCGGCTCGCTCCTCCTCTCCGGACGGCGCTGGGCGGCGCCGCTCGGCTTCCTTTACACCGGGCTCGCAGTCGGGATCGCGCTCGCCGTACCGCTGACGGCTTCGGTCACAGGCACCTCGATTCCGGAGGCGCAGGAACACCTGGGCTTCTGGCCCGCCCGCCTCGTCGCAATCCTCGGGAACTCGCTGGGAACCCTCGCCGTGGTCGTGATCGCCCTCTCGACAATTCGCCGCCGGCCGGTCGGCAACGGCCTCATCCTTGCGGGTGTCGCGGTCGCCGCGGCGGGTAGCGCGATCGCGGGGCTCGGGGCTGCGCCGACAGCGGTCTTCATCGCCGCTGCCGCGATCCTTCTCTACGCGGGCTTTCTCTTCTCGAGCGGCGAGCGGGTGCCGCTCAGCCCATCACGCCGAAGAGCTGACCGAACAGCTCGTCGAGCGGCTTCGCGTCCTTCGGCGGGCTGAAGGAGACGTCCTCGCCGAAGTCCGAGAGCTCGACGGTGAGCGAGAAGGCGCCGTCTGACGACTCGAGCTCATCGGAGTCGAAATGGAGATCCTTCGGCGGCTCGAGCGTGAGTCCAGCTTTCTCGGCAACGCATCCTCCTGGCCGACGTCCACGACGAGGTGGCTCGCCGCCGCGACCTTCTCGAAGAGCGCGCGGTCGTTCGCCGTCAGCTCGACGCCGCCGTACTCCTCGACGAGGTTCGCGAAGGTCTCCGCCCGGAGGCGACCTTCGAACTCCCAGGTCGAGGCACCGGCCATGTCCGGCCCCTGCGTGATCTCGCCTTCGAAGAGCTGGGTGAAGAGCTTGCCGAGAGCCGCCGGCGTGGTCAGCTGCGAGAGCAGCTCGCCGTTCGATTCGCCGGCCATGTCGAAGGCGTCGGCGATGCCCTGGCCCTCGTGGTACCAGGCGCCCATGAACCGGACGTAGACGTCGTGCTCGTCGGCCAGGACGCGCGCCCCGAGCGTCCCGCCCGGGAAGCTGAGCTGGACGTCTCCGACGAACGCCGAGGTGGAGACGTCGCCCTCGAAATGAACGCCAACCTGCGCCTTCGTGCCCATGATTGCTCCGGCTTGGGCATCGACGACCACGTGGGCGCTCCCGGCCTCCTCGAGCGCGGTCAGCGCATCCGCGGCGAACGACGCCTGGCCCGGGAGCGATTCGCCACCGAGCTCGTCGAAGCGCTGGCCGCAGCCCGCCGACACGAGGACGACGGCGAGCACGGCCAGGAAGGCAAATGCTGAGGCGAAGCGGCCCACGGAGCCGATATCGGCCCGCCGCCCCGCGGACCGGAGACTCGAAAGGGGTGCCTAGAACGTGAAGCGGGTGGCGCTCTCGGGATAGTCGCTCTCGCGCCAGGCAAAGGCACGCTTTGGCACGAGCGCGTAGACGACCGACCCGGGATCCTCGAACTTGATCTCGAGGGTGTACTTCTCGCCGTAGGCGGCCGCGATGACATCGAGATCCTTACGCGCTGTGACCTCCTCGACCGCCCCCTCGAAGATGACGACCTCGTCGCCGCTCTCGAGGTGGACCACCGCAAACGGGTTCGCGGCGAGGTTCAGTCCCTTGCGCGAGGCCCGCGCGGTCGAGAAGAAGAAGACTTCGTCGTGCCAGAGGCCCCAGACGGGGGCCGCGTGCGGTCGCCCGGACTCGGACGCAGTGGCCACCCAGTAGTTGTGGGCGCGCTCCAGCCGCTCGGCCGCCCAGCCCCACTCGAGCAGGCCGGCGCCCTGGTCGGCCGCCCAGATCCCGTAGCTCGCGTGGAAACGCGGCCGGCTTGCCTCGGGTGTGCTCACGACGAAAGTTTCTCGCGCAGGCGCTCGTTCACGACCCTGGCATCGGCCTTGCCGCCCGTTTCCTTCATCACCTGGCCGACCAGGAAGCCGAGCACGCCTTCCTTGCCCGCCTTGAAGGTCTCCACCTGCGCCTCGTTTTCGGCGAGCACCTTGTCGATGACGGGATCCAGCTCGGACGCATCCGAGATCGCGGTCTCGCCAAGGTAGTCCTCGGCGGAGAACCCGGGGTCGCCACTTCGCTCGACTGCCTCGGTGAATGCCGCGCGCGGGATGCGCTCGCGCTCGGCGATCAGCTTGCCGAGCTCGGAGCCGTTCACGTCCTCCGGGTCTACGCCGGTCGCCGCGAGCTGGTTCATGATGACGTTGGCGATCGCGCGCCGGTCGCCGGAAACGCGCTCGTAGAGGCGGTCGCGGCCGCTGGCGACGAGCCCGTACGCAAGGTCGTAGCCGACGTCCGCTTCGAGCCTGCGGATGCGCGCCGAGGGCAGCTCGCCGATCTCGTCCATGGCCGACGCGATCATCTCGACGGGTGGCTCGACGGGGACGAGGTCGGGCTCCGGGAAGTAGCGGTAGTCGTGCGCCTCCTCCTTCGAGCGGAGAGGCGCAATCGACCCGCTGGCCGGGTCGAAGTGGAGGGTCTCCTGCTCGACCTCTCCGCCGGCCTCGTAGATCTCGACCTGGCGGCGCAGTTCGGCGTCGATGCCGTCCGCCACGAACTTGAAGGAGTTCATGTTCTTGAGCTCGGTCTTCGTGCGGAACCCGGTCTCGCCGGCCTGCCTGACCGAGACGTTGGCATCGCAGCGGAGCGAGCCCTTTTCCATCTCCGCGTCGGAGATGCCCAGCTCGACGACGGTCTGGCGCAGGAGCTGGAGGAAGCGCCGTGCCTCGTCGGCCGAGCGCACGTCCGGTTCTGAGACGATCTCGACGAGCGGCGTGCCGCCGCGGTTGAAGTCGACGAGGGAGTACTCGGCGCCCGCGATCCGTCCGCCCGTGCCCCCCACATGGATGGTTTTGGCCGCGTCCTCCTCGAGGTGCGCGCGCACGATCCCGATCACGCGGTCGCCGTCGGGGCCGGGCACGACGAACCTCCCGCCCGCGCAGAGCGGGATGTCGTACTGGGAGATCTGGTACCCCTTCGGCAGGTCGGGATAGAAGTAGTTCTTCCGGTGGAAGAGCGCGTGCGAAGCGATCTCACACCCGAGCGCGACGCCGAGCTTCACCGTCCACTCGATTGCCCGCTTGTTCGGCACGGGAAGCATCCCGGGGTGAGCGAGGCAGACCGGACACGTGCGCGTGTTCTTGGGCTCGCCCCAGACGTTCTCGCAACGGCAGAACATCTTCGTCCGCGTCTTCAGCTGGACGTGGATCTCGAGGCCGATGACCGGTTCCCACTCAGACACGGAGGCGCTCCGGGACGAAGTCGAAGGCGAGGACCTGCTCGAGAGCGTGGCCGGCGCGGAACATGAGGTTCTCCGAGAATTGCGGGCCGAGGATCTGCAGCCCGACGGGAAGTCCCTCGGAGAGCCCGCACGGAATCGAGAGGCCGGGCAGACCGGCCATGTTCGACGGAATCGTGAGCAGGTCGGACAGGTACATGGCGAGCGGGTTCTCGGCTTTCTCGCCAATCTTGAACGCCACCGTCGGGCTCGTCGGGCTGAGCAGGAGGTCGTAGTCCTCGAAGGCAGCGGCGTGCTCCTGCGCGATCACCGTGCGCACCTTCTGGGCCTGTCCGTAGAAGGCGTCGTAGTAGCCGGCGGACAGGGCGTACGTCCCGATGAGGATGCGCCGGCGCGGCTCTGGGCCGAAGCCCTCCCAGCGGGTGCGCGAGTAGAGGGCGGTGAGGTCGCCGTCGCCGGCCGCGCGGAAGCCGTAGCGGACACCGTCGTAGCGGGCGAGGTTCGAGCTCGCCTCGGCGGGCGCGACGAGGTAGTAACAGGCGAGGCCGTAGTCGACCGAGCGCGGCAGGCGGCATTCCCCCACTTCCGCTCCGAGGTCCTCGGCGAGCTTGATCGCCTTCGCGACGGCGTCGCTGACCCCGGGCTCGATGCCTTCGGCCTCGTTCAGCTCCTTGGGGATGCCGATGCGGAGGCCCTTGAGGTCCTCGCCGTCTGGGATTGCCACGGGCTCCTGGAGCTCGACGGTCGTCGAGTCGCAGGCATCTCGGCCGGCGATCGTCCCGTAGAGGCGCGCGCAGTCGCGGACGGTCTTCGTGATCGGGCCGACCTGGTCGAGGCTCGACGCGAAGGCGACGATGCCGTACCGCGAGACCGTGCCGTAGGTCGGCCGCAGGCCCACGAGGCCGCAGAGCGAGGCCGGCTGCTTGATCGAGCCGCCTGTGTCGGAGCCGAGGCCCCAGGGGGCGAGCCCGCCCGCGACGGCCGCCGCAGTGCCGCCGGACGAGCCGCCGGGAACCCGCTCGGGATCCCAGGGGTTCTTCGAAGGACCGTAGGCCGAGTTCTCCGTGGACGAGCCCATTGCGAACTCGTCCAGGTTCGTCTTGCCGATGAGCGGCAGCCTTGCCTCCTTGACGCGAGTCGCGACCGTGGAGTCGAAGACGGGGACGTACCCCTCGAGGATTCGGGAACCGGCCGTGGTCGGGACTCCCCTCGTGGTGATGTTGTCCTTGAGTGCAATCGGGACTCCGTTTCCGGGCTCCCCGACGACGTGCAGGTACGCGTGGAGATCGGGGTCGCGCTCGCCGATCGCCTCGACGTAGGCGCCGGCGAGCTCGTCGCCGGAGACCTCGCCGGACTCGAGGAGGCGGGCGGCTTCCTCCGCAGTGAGACGAAGGGTCTCGATCATGTGGCGATTCCTAGGGGCCACCCCACGCCACCACCCGCTTTCACGCTAACGAGGAAAAGCGCACCCGTGGCGCGCGGACAGTCAAAGAATGGAAGAGACGTCACGACCCGACCGCCGGGACGCGGAACGCCCCGCCCTCCGGGTCCGGCGCATTGGCCAGAGCATCCTCCGGCGAGAGAGAGGGCCGCGACTCGTCCTCGCCCCACGCGTTGACGACCGCGAGCGGATGCGAGGTCGGCTCGACGTCCGAGAGGTCGAGCTCCGCGACCTTCCCCACTGCTTCGAGAATCGCACCGAGCTCGTCGCGCACGCGGTCGACCTCGCCCTCGGGAATCTCGAGACGCGCGAGGCGCGCTACGTGCAATACGTCTTCTCTCGTGATCGCCATTCGACCTCCGAAGCCTCGAACTTTAAAAAGAGACGGGCCCCGTTCAAGGGGGCCCGTCAGCGGCTTGCTCGAACTTCGGGCTAGATGACCGAAACGTTCGCCGCCTGCAGGCCCTTCTGGCCCTGAACGACCTCGAACTCGACGCGCTGTCCCTCCTGGAGGGACTTGTAGCCGTCCATCGTGATGGCCGAGAAGTGGACGAAAACGTCCTCGCCCTCAGCGCGCTCGATGAAGCCGTAGCCCTTCTCGTTCGAGAACCACTTGACGGTGCCTTCTGCCAACGTGTTGCCTCCTTCACAAACAAAACGACGGCCCGGCAACGAGCCGCCTCGTAGCTACTAAACACCGCAACCGTGCTGCGGCGCCATCAATGTAGCGTCAGTCCAGGGGGAAGGCAAGCTGATCCGCCTGGTAGCGCGCGCCCTTGACAGTGTTGCGTAGAAGCGAGGCAATCGTCATCGGCCCGACACCCCCCGGGACCGGAGTAAGGAGGCCGGCTTTGCCCCCCACGTCCTCCGCCACGTCGCCCACGACCTTCCCCTCGACCCGGTTGATTCCGACATCGACGACGGTCGCCCCTTCCCTCACCATGTCGCCCGTGATCATCGCCGCGCGCCCGACCGCAGCGACCACCACGTCGGCCTCCTGAATCACCGCCCCGAGGTCCCGCGTGCGGCTGTGGCAGATCGTCACCGTCGCGTGGTCGGCCAGAAGTAGAAGCGCCATCGGCTTGCCCACGATGTTGGAGCGCCCAACGACCACCGCACGTGCGCCAAGGAGCTCGACCGCGTATTCGCGCAGGATCTCCATGATCCCGGCCGGCGTCGCCGCGACGAAGGTCGGGGTGCCCTGCAAGAGGTGGCCGGCGCTGAAAGGGTGGAAGCCGTCCACGTCCTTGATCGGCGCGATGGAGCGGATGATGCGGTCCTCGTCGATCTGCTCTGGGAGCGGGAGCTGGCAGAGGATCCCGGTCACCCGCTCGTCGGCATTGAGCTCGGCGACGAGCCGAAGGAGCTCCTCCTCGGTGATCTCCGCCGAGAGCTTGTGGTCGAACGGCTCGATCCCGACCTCGCGGCAAGCCTCCTGCTTCCGCTTGATGTAAATCTCCGAAGCCGGGTCCTCGCCGACGAGGACCGTTGCCAGGCCGACCGGCCGCGGAAGGCCGGCGACGTCCAGCGCGACTTCCGCGCGCACACGCTCGGCGAGCGCTTTTCCGTCCATGAGGACAGTCACGGCGCGAAACGTTAGCCTGCCGGGGCAAATGGAGTCAGAACAGCTACCCGCGCCGGACCAGACAGAGGACCGCTCGGCCTATGAAGGGGTCCTCCGCTACTACGAGCTGGCCAAGCGCGCCGAGTGGCAGGTCCGCGACCTCCCGTGGAACGACATGCCGCCCGTGCCCGAGTACAAGGGCAGCCCGCAGAAGCTGGCGCGGCGCAGGGACATGTGGCGCTCGGTCGTCACGCAGCAGCTCCAGGCCGACGAGCTCGCCGTCGAGATGGCGACACAGCTCTTCCGCATGGCCCCCGACCCCGAGGCGAAGCTCTACTACACGACGATGGTGCAGGACGAGTCGCGCCACACGGAGGCATGGCTCCGGCTCGTCGACGCGGCCGGCGGGCGCGGCGAGGCCGATCCGTATCTGGATCAGCTCGCCCAGATGCAGATCGACGCGGAAACGCTTGAGGAGAAGGTCGTGAACATGCAGGTGTTCTACGAACGCCTGATCATCCCCCGCTTCCGCCTCATCGCCCGCTCCTCCCGCGGCACCGTGCTCGAAGACCTCTGCAACCGGCTCACGGTGGACGACGGCATCCACCACGGGTCGGGAATGGCCTACGCGCGCGTGCTGATCGAGCAAGCGCCCGAGAAGACCAAGAAGAAGATCGTGGAGTCCTCGAACAGGATGCTGCCGATCTTCGCCAAGCACGCTCTGTGGAGACCGAAGGCGCGCGAGCTCGTCGGCGCGCTCATGCGGGACACCGACGTCCGGCGGCTTGATGAGGACCTCGAGACCGGCGTGCGCCTCGCGACGTCACTCGGCCTCGACGTCTCCGACGTCCACATCCCGTCCTGAGCGCCTCGTCCCGCAGCCGCTGGCCGCGCAAGAACGACCCCGAGTCGATCCGCGCCCGCCAAGAGCTGCTCGGACTCGACGGTGTCGTCACCGACTACGATCTCGCACCGCTCGCCAAGGCCACCGAGGCGATTACCGGCATCGCGGTCGTCCCCGTCGCAGTCGTCGGCCCGCTCGAGCTCGAGCTGGGCGACTACGAGCTCGAGGAGCCCGAGGGTCGGCTCGTCGAGCGCGGGCGGAGTCAGGACTCCGTCTACGTGCCGCTTGCCAACACTGAAGGCGGGCTCTCGATTTCGCTCTTCCGCGGAGCGAAGGCCGCGGCCGAGTCCGGCGGCTTCCGCACGCACGTCCTCCACGACCGGGTGACGCGGGCATCCGCGTTCCTGTTCGACTCCACCGCCGACGCCGTTGCATTCTCCCGCTGGATCGAGCACCAGCTCGTCCCGATGCGCGACTGGCTCGCGGGCGAGCCGATCGCCGGGCTCTCCAGGCATGCGAAGCTGCGGGAGCTGGAGACGCACGTCGTCGGGCCTACCTGTCACGTGTTCTACGCGTACACGACCGGTGACGCGGTCGGGATGAACATGATCACCCGCAACTCGTACGCCTTGAACCAGGGCTTCGTGCTGGAGAACGCGCCGGTGAAGCCGAAGCGCGCAGTACTCGAGGGGAACATGGGCGGCGACAAGAAGCCGTCGCACCGCTACTTCGAGCGCGGCGGCCATGGAAAGACGGTCATTGCCGAATGCACGCTCACGGAAGAGGCCGTGCGCCGCGTCCTCAAGACCACGCTGGACGACCTCGCCGATCTGGCCTTCGTCGGGACGCACGGCGCCGTCGCGTCCGGGATGCAGTCGGTCGCCTTCACGCCCGCCACGGCGATCGCGGCGCTCTTCATCGCTACGGGCCAGGACGTCGGCATGGTCGGCACGAGCTCGATGGCGCACGGCACGGCGTACACGGTGGATGCCGGCCTCCACGCAACGATCCGGCTCCCGGGGCTCGAGGTGGCGACCGTCGGCGGCGGCACGACCCTCCCATCCGCGAACGCCTGGCTCAACCTGCTCGACTGCGCCGGAGCGGGAAAGGTCTACCGCTTCGCGCAGATCGTCGCGGCTGCGACACTGGCGCTCGAGATCTCCGCGTCGGCGGCGATGGCAACGGCCGGGTCGGAGAACTTCTACAAGGCGCACTTCGAGCGGGGCGGCCTGCGCTGAGCCGAATTCCGCCGCACCACGACCCATCGTGTTGGGGATGTGGCGACAACCCGGACGGCATCCACCTCCCTCTCCCCGCCGAGCAGGGGATAGACCGCTATGAGGCAACGTTCTCCTTTGGCGAGAGCCATCAGGCCGGGCCGGGGATCGTCCATGGAGGCCTCGTCGGCGCCGCGCTGGACGAGGCGTGCGGTCTCCTCGCCACATGGCACCGCTTCCCCGCCGTGACGGCTCGGATCTTCGTCCGCTACCGCCGGCCCGTGCTAATCAACCACGATCTCCAGGTCGCCGCGTGGGTGACCGAGAGCCGCGGGCGGCGCATCCACATCGACGGCGACCTCCGCCTGGACGGCGAGATCCTCGCGGAGGCTCGCGGCGCCTTCCTGCACGTGCCGCTCGAGCACTTCCTCGCGAGCCCGGAAGGACGGGCCGCCGGCGAAGCCTGGCGGCGGCGACTTCACTCTGACGGGGAATAGCGCGCGGCTCGCATCCGAAGATGATGCGATACGTATGGAGCGATGTGAGGGCTACTACCGCCTCGAGAACCGACGCTGCGACCGCACGGCAACCCGGGATGTGCGGGCGGCCGACGGGCAGTACTACCAGGTGTGCGAATACCACTCCCGACAGACCTGGACTGCGAGCGTGGCCCACTGGCACGGCGACACGGAGCTCCGATCCTCCGCGCCGACGCCTGTTCGCCCCTCGCCGGCTCGTCCGCGTTCCCTTGCGCTGAGCCCGGCCGACTAGGCTCGGGCGGCGGCCCGGCCGCCGCCTCAGCCGCTCGACCGACCCAGTCCTAGCCGGACGTCCAGGGTTTCCGTGCCGGGTGCGTCCTACTGTGAATTTCCGCATCCAGGAAGCCTTTTCCGCATGCTTTCAGGCCGAGCCGACGCGACATTCAGACCGCTTCCCTACGAGGACGGATCGCGCCTGGACGAAGCCGAGCGCGCCCTCGCGCGCATCCCTGTCGCGGTTTGGCTCATCGGAATCGTCGCCCTCTCGGCGATGTTTCGGTTCTGGCTCGCCCGATCGAGCCCGACCCCGTGGATCATGCCGGACGAGTACATCTATGCCGAGCTGAGCCGCAGCCTGGCCGACACAGGGCATTTCGCAGTCAACGGCGCAGGCATGGCGACCTGGAGCTATGGGCCGCTCTACCCGCTGCTGATCGCGCCGGCCTGGCTCGTCACCGGGTCGGCGACACAGGCGTACGCCGCCATCCAGCTCATCAACTGCATTGCGATGTCGAGCGCCGCAGTGTGTGGCTATTACCTCGGACGCCGCGTTCTCGACAAGCAGCTCTCGTTCTTCCTCGCTGTGCTCACCGTCCTCGTGCCGTCGATGGTCTACAGCAGCAAAGCGATGACCGAGAGCCTGGCGTATCCCGTCTTCCTCGCCGCCGTGCTCGCAATCATGGTTGCATTGGAACGCCCGACCCGGCGGACGCAGGGCCTCGCGCTGCTTGCGATCGGCGTTGCGGTCCTCACGCGCGCGGAGATGATCATGCTCATTCCGGCGTTCCTCACGGCAATCGTCCTCATCAGCGCTCTCGAGGGCGGCGGCAGACGGGGTATCCTTGTGCGGCTTGCGCCGTTTCGCCTCACACTTTCCGCGTTCGGCGCCCTGCTCCTCGCAGGCATCGCCTGGTCTCTAGCGCAGGGAGGGAACGCCCTCGGAGCGCATGGGCACTGGCTGCACGTTTTCGACCTCTTGGCCTTCCCGCGGTGGCTCCTCATCTACGTCGGCGAGCTCGACCTGTACCTCGGCATCGTCCCGTTCGCGGCCTTCGTCCTCATGCTCGCGCTCGCCGGCCGGCGCGACCTCCTGGATCGCAGGGCACGAGCCGTGGTCGCGATCGCGGGCTCGTCCTTCTTTTGGTTCGTGCTCCTGATCGCCACGTACTCGACCCAGCCGCGGCCCACCCCGGCGGTACACGACCGCTACGTCTTCTACGTCGTGCCGCTCGTCCTGCTCGTCTTCTTGCTCTGGATCAGCCTCGGCGCGCCGCGGCCTCGAAGTCTCGCGCTGGCCGCCGGCGCAGTCGCCTTGGTCGCACCGGCCGCTATTCCCTTTGCCGAGTTTCTGAACGGCCGCGCGTGGGGTGTCTCCTCGAGCACCGTCGCACTCGTCCCGTGGGGCTTGCTCAAGCCCGTCTTGGGTGCGCACGGTCAGCTTCTGGCAGTCGTCATGGCCTTCTCGGCGCTGGCCGTCGCCGCGTTCTTGTTGATCAGACCGAAGCGCGCCTTTTTCCTGCGGCTCGTCGTCGTTCTGAATTTCCTCTTCATCACGCTCTTCGTCCTCGCCGCGAACACCGTGGTCGCCGAGAAGGCCAAGGCCCGCTGGGTGGCTCCCAACCCGAACTGGGTCGACGACGCCGTTCGGGACGACGCCCGAGTGGTCGGGATCTGGGCCGAGCCGGCCGATGGCCCGGTGACACGCAAGGCCTGGGATCGCTGGAGCGCCCTCTTCGAGACTCAGCTCACCAATGCGAGCGTCGTGCGACTCTATGCCTACGACGATGCCTATGACCTCGTCTCTCTCACGTACCCGTTCACCGGCGAGGCGCTTCAGGGTGCCAAGGGGTTGCTCGGCGAAGCGGGCATGCCGATCGCGGCCGACTACGCCGTCGTCGGACCGGAGCTCTCGCTGGACGGCACGACCGTCGCCCGAGACCCCAGCTCGGGACTCGTACTCGTCAGGTTGAACGGCTCGGGCCCGCGTTCGCGTTAGCGACGCATACGCATCGCGCCCTGCGCGATGAGGATGACCCAGATCGACGTCAGCAGCGCGTAGACAAGTGCGGGGAGCCCGACGACGAACGTGATCACGATCGCCCGCACGAGCGGGGAGACGCTTGCCTCGACGAAGGAGTCGATCGCCGGGATGAGTGCGACCCCGATCACCAGGGCGACGCCGACGTGCACCATCACGGTGGCGATGCCCCCGGGCGCGATGCCGGGGAAGCGGTTGTTGATCCAGAGGGCGATTGCTCCTGCCCCGAGGGCCAACGCAACGAGAAACTGGGTAACCGTCATCTAAACTCGTGCCTCTTATCGGACGGCAGCGACGAAACCTACACCACCCAGAGGTCGAGATCCCATAACCCACGTTCGGGGAGGGAGATCGCGGCTGTTTAGAGGACGGCTAGGAGCGCGAGGGTGTCGGGATCCGCGGGAGAGCGAGCGGAACCCGGGGCACGAGGCGCGGCGTGACCGCGGCGTAGTCCGCGTACTCCCTAAATTCTCGCCCGAGTGCCTGTTCCTCGAGCCGCATCCTGACCGCCTGGGCGACGTAGAACGCGACGAGCACTCCGATGTTCCAGAAGGTCGGAGCGCCGATGACGAAGCCAAGCACGGCTCCGAGCTCGCCGAGGTACACCGGATGCCTGACGAAGCGGTACGGCCCCCGTGTGACGAGGCCGCGCGCCTCCGGAAGGATCCCGAAGCACCTTCCAAGGGCCAGGACGGATGCGAGGAGCCACGCGTAGCTCGCGAGTGCGACGAAATCTCCGGCGAGGACGAGGTTCGTGCTGTTGCCAGACGGCTCGCGCAAGACGACGACCAGGACCAGCGCGGCAGCGCAGGCGACGAACGCGACCGGGTTACGCGACGGACGGCGTGACTCCGGGCGAACAGCGATGAAGAACGTGAACGCCGCAATGACAGCCGCCTTGAGCGCCCAGTAACCCACGAGGGCCCAGGCACGGGTTGTTCCCAAGTCGAGAGCGGTCTGGATGCGCTCGAAGGTGGTCATCGCCGTCGCCGCGGCGGCGGCGGCGAAGAGAAGAGTGACGAGGACTCGGCTCATTTGAACGCCTCGAGGAAATCGAACACCGCAGGCCCGAGCAGGATCACGAACATGGCCGGGAAGATGAGGAAGACGAGCGGAAAGAGGATCTTGACCGGTGCCTTCTGGGCGCGTTCTTCCGCGGACGCGCGGCGCCGCTTGCGCATCTCGGTCGCAAGCGAGCGCAGGATGTCGCCGATCGAGACTCCGAGGGTCTCGCCCTGCGTAACGGCGCGGACGAAAGATCGCACGGCGGGGGTGTCCGCGCGGATCAGCATGTTCCGCAGCGCCTCTTCGGTCGTCAGGCCCATGTTCTGCTCCTGGAGCGTCAGGCGAAGCTCCTCCCCCAACGGGCCGTCGATCCGCTCCGAGGCGACCTGCAGAGATCCGGAGAAGCCCAGACCCGCTTCGACGGTCACGACGAGCAGGTCGACCAGCTCCGGAAGCTCGTAGTCGATCTCCTGAAGCCGGAACCTGGCTCTGCGGTCGACAATGATCAACGGAGCGCGCCAGCCGAGGTATACGGCAAGGACGGCGCCGGGGAGAACGAAGAAACCCGCCATGCCGGTCGTTCCGGTGAACCAGATCCACGCGGCCGGGAACGTTATGGCGGCAAGAGTCTGATACCCGATGAACCGCCTCGACGTCATCCCGTAGAGGCCTGCAGCCATTAGATGGCTCCGTACGTCTTGCTCATGCTTCCCTCCGAAGCGGCCCGCGACGACGGAGCCGACCGCGCCGGCAATGTCGTCGAGGGCGCCGCGCATCGCCGAGCTTTCCTCGACGTCGTCCGCGGCACGGGAATAGCCGTACAGGTCGATCTTCGCGATCGTCTCCGCCGCGCGGACGCGCGGCATGCTCACAGCCTTGGCTACGAGGTACACGGAAGCTCCTGCAAGGGCGAGACCGATGAGAAAGAAGAGCACGCCGCCTCCTACACCTTGATGTCGATGATCTTGCGGATGACGAGCGACCCTGAGACGACCATGAGGCCTGCCACGACGAGCACGACGCGCCCGATGGGGTTCGTGTACAGCGGCTCGATGTAATCGGGGTTCAGGAGCGTGATGACCAGCAGCAGGCCGATGGGCAAGCTCGTCAGGACCCACCTGGACATGCGCCCCTGGGCGGTGAGGGTGCGAACGAGGCGTCGAAGCTCGAAGCGCTCACGAACCGTGTCGGCAACCCGATCCAGCACCTCGGCCGTGTTGCCGCCGGTCTCGTGCTGCAAGGCGGCAACGAGCCCGACCTGCGAGAGGTCCCTGCTCTGCATTCGCTCGGCGACGACCTCGATGGCGTCCTCGAGCGGCACGCCGAGCTGCTCGTCGGCGATCACACGCTTGAATTCGGACCGGGACGGCTCGGGCGAGTCGTCGACCACGACGGAGAGGGCCCCCACCAGGCTGTGCCCGGCGCGGAGCGCTGAGGCGAGAACCTGAAGGTTGTCGGGCAGCTGCTCGGCAAAAAGCTGCCGCTGTCGATTCGCGCGCTGCCTGACGACCGCACGGACGATCAGTGGGATACCGAACCCGAGGACTCCGACGATCAGCCCGCCGATCAGCGTCAGCAGGTACACCGCGAGCAGCGTCGCCGCGATCGTCCAGAAAAGAATCCGAGCAGGCGGGATGTTGACCCGACCGATCTCGAGATCCTGCTTGAACCGTGCCCACCACTTCGCTCCTCCGAACGACTGGTCGGCGCGGTCGAAGAGGGCTTCCTTGGGTTCCTCCGGAGCCGCCGGCCGCGTCCCAAGGAGAGGAAGGGAGACGAATTCCGCGAGGCGGCTCCTGACCCCGCCGCTCCGTGGC
The DNA here is from genome assembly GCA_035296905.1 of Gaiellaceae bacterium. GTDB lineage: Bacteria > Actinomycetota > Thermoleophilia > Gaiellales > Gaiellaceae > DATEOR01. Next base: position 4,939 of record DATHAA010000047.1, on the reverse strand, counting down.
CTGATGAGGAAATGAAGCGCGAGAGCGATCAAGAGTGCTGCCAGAGCCGCCGTCGACACCATTCCGGCTGTGGAGCGGACGAACCGCTCGATATCGGGGCGTTCGAAGGGGGGCTCTCCTGAAGCGCTCACGGACGGCGTCGAATAACCGGCAGTCACTGCGCCTGGATACCCATCAACCGTGACCGAGACGATGATCTTCTCGTCCGGGGGCGCGTTCGAGTTGTAGTGGATCAGGTACTCGCTCGCGAGCCTCGAGCCAAGCTGGCCGAAGATCGGCTCCAGATCCGCGGGCGTCTCCGCCTCGAGGTACTGGCCGCCGCCGCGGCGACCAAGCTCCTGCAGCGCAGCGGCGTCGAAGGCCTTGGAGCGAAGCCCGACGCTGAAGACGCGTACGCCCGCGTCCTCCGCAGCGGCGCCCACCTCCTCCAGCGACTGCGTACTTCCGGTGTCGGCCCCGTCGGATAGCACGACCACCGAGCGCACGGTTACGTTGGCATCCTCGAGCATCGAGACGGCCTGGCCGACTGCGTCGTACAGATGCGTTGCGTGACCGAGCGGCGGCGGAGCGGCGAGAACGGCGGCGATTGCCTCCGAGTCAGTGGTCAGCGGGAGCGCAACGTTCGTCTCCTTGTTGAACATCACGATCGCGATGGACTGCCCTGGCTGACGGTTGTCCGCAAAGGCGCGTGCCGCCGCGGTGGCACCGGCGATCGCGTCCCCGCGCATGCTGTCGCTCGCGTCGATGACGAGGACGACGCCGAACTCTCCCGACTGCGCAACGCTCGCGGGCACGACCGTCACGTCCTTCACGACCTTGCCATCCTCCCGCACCGTGACGGCGTCCGGCGAGATGTAGGCCTTCGAAGGCAGGCTCAACACGTAGGAGCGCTCGGGGAACTGGGCCCCTCCGGTCGGCCGGAGGTGCAGGCCGCTCTCGGCCGAAGCAGCCGCCCCGGTCGACGCAGCAAGTGCCGCCCAACACGCCACCCAGACGAGCAGGGTGAGAGCTCTGCGCAGGATCACGAGCCCACCTTCGCCGCCTCGACGGGCATCCGTCCAAGCCGGCCGTCCATGAAGAGCCCGGTCGGGAGACTGACACCGCGCTTCTCGAACTTGCTGAGGAACGTGGGTCGCAACCCGGTTGGCATCAGGTTGCCCACGACGACCCGCTCGCTCGTGATCTCCTTAATCTTGTATTCGAAGATGTCCTGGAGCGTGATGACGTCGGACTCCATGCGCTGGACCTCGGTGATCGCGGTCACGCGACGGCCGCCGTCCTCCTGCCGCTCGAGATGAACGACCAGGTCGAGCGCGGCGGCAACCTGCTGCCGGATCGCGCGTATCGGCAGGTCGTAGCCGGCCATGAGCACCATCGTTTCGACGCGCGAGAGCGCATCCCGCGGCGTATTCGCGTGGACGGTGCTGAGCGAGCCGTCGTAGCCCGTGTTCATGGCCTGGAGCATGTCCAGTGCCTCTGCGCCGCGGACCTCGCCGACGATGATGCGGTCGGGTCTCATCCGGAGGGAGTTGCGGACGAGCTCGCGGATAGCGATCTCCCCTTCTCCCTCGATGTTTTTCGGCCTGGCCTCCAGGCGAAGCACGTGGCGCTGGTTCAGGCGGAGCTCTGCGGCATCCTCGATGGTGACGATGCGATCTGCGTCGGGGATCGCCGTCGAGAGCGCGTTTAGGAGCGTCGTCTTGCCGGAGCCCGTGCCCCCCGAAACGAGGATGTTCAACTGGGCGAGGACACAGCGCTGCAGGAACTCGGTCGATTCGGTCGAGAGTGTCCCGAGGCGGATCAGATCGTGAAGATCGAGGCGCTTCTTCGAGAACTTGCGGATCGTGAGCAGGGCACCGCTGAGCGAGAGCGGCGGGATGATGGCATTGACACGGCTACCGTCCGGCAGGCGGGCATCGACCATCGGCGAGGACTCGTCGAGCCGCCTTCCCACCTGGGCGACGATCTTGTTGATGATCCGGCGCAGGTGCGAGTCGTCTGTGAATCGGACAGTCGTCTCGTAGAGGCGCCCCTGACGCTCGACCCAGACGTCGTAGGGGCCGTTGACCATGATCTCCGTCACGCTGTCGTCGGCGAGCAGGCGCTCGAGCGGGCCGTGACCGAGGATGTCGTCGGCAATCTCCGCACTGATGCGCTCGCGGTCGTCTCGGGCAAGCCCCTGCTCGCCCGCCAGGTGCTTCTGGATGTCGTCGGCCACCCGCTCGCGAAGCGCATTCGGGTCCATGTTCGCGTTGAAGAGCTGGGGGCCCAGGTCGCCGATGACGGCGAGATGAATCCGGTTCTTGACCTCTGCGAAGGGGTCCCTGCCCGTCGGCGGGGTGACCGGACGGACCGTTGACAGGCGTTCGTGGAGCTCCATTACTTGCTCCCCTTTTCCTTCTTCTTCATGAGATGGAAGCGCCCGTTCGTGGTCGCCGGCGTCGACCCGTCGTACATGGAGGCGAGCCGGTTGAACGCCTTGGCCGCATTGGAATGAGCCTTCGCAGAGACGATCGGCTGGCCTTCATTGACCGACCGCGGGATCTCCCGATCGCTCGGAACCATCACATCCGGAATGCGGCCGATCACCGAGACCACGTCCTCCTGCGTAATCCCCACGCGGCTGTCCGCGCGATTGAGCAGCAGGCGGATGCGATCCGTCGGGTACCCCATCAGCTCGAGCGTGTCGAGACCGAGCTTCGTGTTCTTCAGCGAGAGGGTGTCGAGCATGCCCACGAGGATGACTCCGGAGGAGCTGTCGATGGAGGCGATGACCTCGGGTGTGAAGCCGGGAGGCGTGTCGACGATGACGAAGTCGTTTGAGGCCCTGAGGTTGGCGTAGACGTCACGAAGGAACTCCGTCCGGATGACGCCTGCGTGATCCGGCCGGGTCGGGGCCATCAGGACACGCGCGCCTGATTCGTGCGTGACGAGATAGGCCTCGATCTTGTCGGCGTCGAGCGACCCTCCGGCCTTCACGAGGTCATAGATGGTCTTGTCGGGCTTGAGACCGAGCGCGAGGCCGACGTCCCCAAACTGGAGATCGAGATCGACGACCGTGACCTTGTACCCGGAGTTGGCGAGGCTGACCGCGAGGTTGGCAGACGTGATCGTCTTGCCGGTTCCCCCCTTGGGGCCCAGGACTACGATCATCGGCGAGAGCGCGGTGCCCGTCGCGACGCTCGCGCCGGCTTTCCGGGCCATTGCCTTCTGCAAGGCGAAGGCGACGTCCTCGGAATCCGTGGGGAGGGCGAGGATGTCGTCGGCGCCGGCCTCGAAGATCCGCCGCACGAAGCCATCCGGCGGGCCCGTGACGAAAACGACGATCGCCAGGTCGGCGCGCTGCTTGACCGCCCCTTCGATCATGAAGAGAACGCGGTCCGAGTACCCGGTACATGCGACGACGAGAAGATCGGTCGCAGTTTCCTGAAGGGTCGTCCAGCCCTCGTCCAGGCCGTCGACGATGCCGACGAGCTGGATTTCGGTTCGGTGCGCCGGCAGAGCCGCCTGCACCAGGGCGTGGTCGACTCCTTCGTCGACTGCCACGAGGGCGCGGATCGTCTGGGTCATTGCGTGCCTCCGAGCGACTTGTAGACCTTCACGGCCGGCACGCCGAAGAGCAGCGTCTCGATCGAGACGATCTCCGGGCTCGGGGCGGCGGCGTTCGCCCGTGGCCTGAGCGCGACCCAGACGACGCCGTTCTCGGCGCTGAAGGCCGCGTCCGCGCCCTCCTGGTCGGTCATCTGGAGCGTGAGCATGGTCTTCCCGCTACCGCTGCTGATGCCGCTCGAACTGCTCGACGGGATGCCAAGCACCTCGACGTCAGGAACAATGAGCTTCAGGACAGGCTTCGAGGGGGAGGAGGGATCCACGACGCCGTTCCTGCCGACAGCCTGGACGTTGAAGGCACCGTAGATGTCGATGTGGTCGCCCGGCTGAAGCTGGCCGATCATCCCGTGCGCAGCGTCGACCGGCACGTTCACGGCTCGCTCGTCGCCGGTGATGCTGTTGGAAAGCGACGTGGACGTCGAGACCGCGAGCTTCGCGGCGGTCAGCTGCTCACCAGGGAAGATGTCCGCTGCGGCCACTCTGCCCTTGAGCGTCGCCGGATCGGTGATGGCACCGTCCTGAACCTCGCTCTTGGGCTGGCTCGTGACCTCGTAGAGATCCTCTGTGGCGATGATGTCGCCCGACGTCCCCTTGTCGATCAGGCTCTTCGCGACGAGAACGGTCACGGCCGTGCCCGACTCCTTGACGCTCTCGCGGTAGCGATGCAGATATGTGAGCAGGATGACGCCCGCGAGCACTGCAGCCATCACGCTGAGAGCGATCGTCCCGCCTCGGGTCGATAGAAGTCTTTGAGCAGCTTGCACTGTTTCTCCTCCTTACTGAGTGAGCACGGCGACGCACGTGCCGAATGCGTTGAAGTCGCACGTCGCGCCACCGCCGCCGGAGCTGACCGTGTCGACGTACTTGATGAAATGGCCGAGGATGTATCCGCCGCCCTTGGTCGGGATCGGCGAGGCGCCGGGACAGGGATCGCCCTGGACGCCGCTGGAGTTCTTGCTCCAGCCCGTCACGTAGAAGGTGGCGAAGTTGAGGATCGGAATGACCGCGTTCCCGCTCCCGCTGAAGGAGCCGAAAGGCGTGACGAATACCTGCAGGATGCGCGGATCTCCCGGCGGGATGTCCTCCGGGATGGTCACCTTTCCGTCGCCGTCCACGTCCTTCCAGTTGATCGGGTTGACACAGCTCGTCGACCCGCCCTGGGTACGAGCGAGCATGCCGCTGTCCACCTGGCCGACGGCGCCTCCCGTCTGGGTGATCGTGCAGTCCCACGGAGCCGTTTGCGGAAGCGACCCGTAGTACGAGTAGGCCTGGCAGGCCGTGCCATGGTTGATCGCGAACGTGGGCGAACATCCGGTCGCGAGTTCGTCGC
>DATHAA010000046.1:0-3877 GCA_035296905.1 Gaiellaceae bacterium | reverse complement strand
CGCCACGGCTCGATACCCGCTCGCTCTGCATTTGGAACCGCTGCGGGCGTCTCGCTGTTCGAGCTCGCTCCCTTCATCGGGATGAGCGCCGAGCAGATCGACAGGACCTACGGCCAGCTACCGCCTGACGCGCTTGAGCGGACGCGGACGGCCCTCGACGCTGCCTATGTACGACGCGGGGGAAGAATGCGTTACGTCGCCGGGCTACTCCTAGCTCGCACATGTATGCCCACCTGCGGTCCGGCTGCATCGATTTACTGTTCCGCGGGTCTCTCGCGCCGACGGCCCACTATTCGCGCAACGAAATGTCCGACGGTTGCTCCGACGAAAGCGGAAGCTCCGAGCGGAACTGCGAGAAACGCGAGAAAGGCGAGACCACCAAGATTGAGATCCTCGTTGAGCCTGACGTCATCCGTGGAAACAAAAACCGGTGCGAGGACAAAAACGTAAGCGAGTAGTCCTGCCAACTGGCCTGCAAGAACCCGGGATCCCCGCCGGACGGATAACGCGGCAAGAGCGCCTCCGAATGCGATCCCGATTGCCGCTCTGAGGAGCGTGCTGAAAGCGTCGTGGAGCGTTGCGGAGGTTGGGCCGACGTCCGGAGTTGACTGCGCGTGGCGGAGGAAGGCAACAGCAAGGGTCAGGCCAAGTCCGCCCGCACTAACTGTCGCCATGCCGATTCGGGGCAGGTCGAGACGCTCTGGACTCACTCCCGGTTCCCAGCCTCTAATCGTCGTGCTTGAGTTGACTTAGTAGCTGCGTAAGCGGCACTACTCGGCACCGCCCGACGGGCAATTCCAGTCGGGGCGCCCGGATTTGAACCGGGGACCTCTAGTCCCCCAGACTAGCGCGCTAACCAGGCTGCGCCACGCCCCGTGGTCCCACGATAGCCGCTCTCGGCGCGGGCGGGAAATTCGAGCAAAGAGCGCACAAAGCCGCCGACCTGGGCGCAAGCAGCAGCACCCGAGGGCGTCTTGAAACCGAGGTCGACATTTACCTCCGGTTGTCCACAGCCGAGAAACGGTCGGTTCCGGGACGCCCCGAGAGCAGCGACGTTGCCAGCTACGACGATATCCACACGGCTGTGGAAAACATGGGGAAGCACTCGAAAAACCACGACGACGACGCCCGCAAGGTGCCTGGTCAGTTCGTCTCGGACGAGCTCGAGGAACAGACGGCGCGGTTCCTCGAGGAGGTGAAAGAGCTGGCGCAACGCCGGAAGGCGCGCGAGTCCGAGGAAGGTTCAGGGCCGCCGCCGCGCGGCGCTCAGCGCTCCAGTCGCCGGTAGAGGCGATCGATCAGCTCGGGCATCTCCTCGAGCTTCTGCGTGATCAGGCGCAGGCGGTACTCGCGAAAGTGCTCGGGCTCGACGTTGAGCGCCTTCGCGAGCCGCCGGACGATGTCGTCGGACGGCACCGGCCGGTTCCCGTGCACGAGGTGGTTGAGGTAGCCGGCCGAGAGCTTCGTCTGGTCCGCCAGAGACCGGTAGGTCACGCCCGACTCCTGCATCAGGCGCTCCAGAGTCGGGCCGAAAGGCTCCGTACTGAAGCGTCGGCGGCGCGCCACTAGCGGACCTTACCTGCGATTTCTGACACGGCAACGCGCCGCTCCTCCCCGCTCGCCCGCTCGCGGACGTCGACAGCCTGGTCCTCGAGCGTCTTCTTTCCGATCGTGATCCGCGTCGGGATCCCAATCAGGTCTGCGTCGGCAAACTTTTCCCCAGCCCGCTGATCCCGGTCGTCCAGAAGGACCGACCGGCCCTGTTGATCCAGAGCTCCGGCAACCTCCTCCGCTCGGCTCTCCAGACCCGGCAGCGCGACGATGTGGATGTCATATGGGGCGATTGCTGCAGGCCACGCGATGCCGCGCTCGTCAGAGTGCTGCTCGGCGGCTGAGGCCATGATCCGAGCCGGGCCGATCCCGTAGCTCCCCATCACAATCGGACGGTCCTTCCCGTCCTCGTCGACGTACGTCACGCCGAAGGGCTCGGAGTAGAACGTCCCGAGCTTGAAGATATGGCCGACCTCGATCGCGGGAGTGAACGAGAGGCGGCCGCCGCACAGCGGGCACGCGTCGCCCTCCTTCGGCTCGCGGATGTCGGCGAAGCGCGGCTGGTAGTCGCGGCCCGCCTCGACGCCGCGGAGGTGCCGGCCGTCGCGGTTCGCGCCGGCGACGAACTGCCCCTCGCGGAGCGCCTCGTCCGCGATCACCTCGACGTCGATCCCGACCGGCCCGAGCGACCCGCCGCCGGCGCCGAACGTCTGGCGGATCTCTTCCTCCTCGGCGGGGCGAAAGTCCCCCGAGAACAGGCTCAGCAGCTTCGACTCGCTCAGGCGGTCGTCTCCGCGCAGCAGAGCGAGGACGAAGGTGCCGTCGACCTTCACCACCGGCATCGCCTTCGACGTGGCAGCGGCATCGACACCCAGCAGCTCGGCAAGTGCCTCGATCGTCGTCACGCCGGGGGTCTCGATCTCCTCCGGCGCATCGAGACGCGCAGGAAACTCCGGTCGCCGCGGAACCGCGCGTGCGATGTCGATGTCAGCGGAGTAGTCGCCGTTCTCGCACTGCACGAGGGTGTTCTGCCCTGAACGGGCAGGCGCGAGGAAATCGACGCTCTCGCTGCCGCCCATCATCCCCGACTCGGCCTCGACGGCGAACACCTCGACCCCGCAGCGCTCGAAGATCCGGTCGTACGCGCGCCGGTTCTTCTCGAAGCTCTCGTCTAAGCCGGCCTCGTCTCGGTCGAAGCTGTACGAGTCCTTCATGATGAACTCGCGCATCCGGATGAGCCCGCCGCGCGGCCTCGGCTCGTCCCGGTCCTTCGTCTGGAAGTGGTACCAAAGCTGCGGCAGTTGCCTGTACGACTGCAGCTCGAGCGCGTGGTGCGCCATCGTCTCCTCGTGGCTGAGCGCGAGCACGAACGGCCGTTTCGTCCGGTCCTCGAGCTTGAAGACCTCCGGGATCCCGTAGCGCCCGCTCTTCAACCACAGCTCGGCGGGCGTCAGCACCGGGCCGAGCCATTCCTGGGAGCCGATGGCGTCCATCTCCTCCCGGATGATCTGGACGACGCGCTGGTGGACTCGCCAGCCGAGGGGCAGGAACGTCCAGACCCCGGCGCTGAGCTGGCGCACGAACCCGCCGCGCACGAGCAGCTTGTGGTTCACGGCCTCGGCCTCGGCCGGGTCCTCGCGCAGCGTCGGCAGATGAAGCTGTGAGGCGCGTGCGGTCGGCACTAGTCCAGCGGGACCAGAGACGCTTCGGCCATGGCGAGCGCCGCCGGTTTGGCCATCTTCAGCCGCTTCGGCCGCGGCATGCCCTCCGCGATCCAGCGGTCGATCTCGTGGAAGAGCTCGTCCACGAGGATGTCCGACGAGACCTTCTTCAGCACGCGGCCATGGGCGTAGATGAAGCCGACGTCGCGCCCGCCGGCAATCCCGAAGTCTGCGTCCCCCGCCTCACCGGGGCCGTTGACGGCACAGCCCATCACCGCGACCTCGAATGGCTGCGTGTAGCCGCGCAGCCGGTCCTCCACGACCACAGCGAGATTCTCCACGCCGACGTTGTCTCGCCCACACGACGGGCAAGCGATCATCACCGGGCCGCGCTCGCGCAGGCCGAGGGCCTTGAGGATCTCCCAGGCCGTCTCGACCTCCTTGACCGGGTCGGCGGTAAGCGAGACACGGATCGTGTCGCCGATTCCGTCGGCGAGCAGCGAGCCGATCCCGACGGCGCTCTTGATCGAGCCCGTGAAAGGCGTCCCCGCCTCTGTGACCCCGAGATGCAGTGGGTACGGAACGCGTGCGGCGAGCATCCGGTACGCGCGGATCATCGTCGGCACATGCGTCGACTTGACCGAGATCTTCAAGTCACGGTAGTC
>DATHAA010000045.1:0-35728 GCA_035296905.1 Gaiellaceae bacterium | reverse complement strand
CTCTTGAACGCGAACGGTGACGTGATCGGCGTGAATGCGCAGATCGAGAGCGAGTCCGGCGGCAACGTCGGCATCGGCTTCGCCATCCCGATCGACACCGTCAAGGACGTCGCGAGCCAGCTCATCAAGGACGGCAAGGTCGAGCACGCGTATCTGGGGGTCGACATCGCGACCATCAGCTCGGACCTCGCCGAGAACTTCCGCGTTCCCGTAGACAATGGTGTCCTGGTCCAACACGTTCGTGAGGGCAGCCCGGCCGCAGATGCCGGTCTCAAGGGCGGCACGATGCATGTCGTCTTCGCCGGCACGACGTACTGGCTCGGCGGCGACGTGATCACGAAGGCAGACGGGCAGTTTTTGGAAACCAGTGACCAGCTGGCGTCCGTAGTGACTTCGAAACAGCCCGGCGATTCCCTCGAACTCGAGGTGCATCGCGGACAGGAGACTTTGAACGTGACAGTCGAGCTTGGGCGCCAACCGAGCACCCCAGTCGGATAACGGCGCCCTTGGCCCCTTACCCCAAGGGGCACGCTTCCGGAAGCCGCATCACCAGCTTGGCTCTCGGAAGTAACGGTCGGAGGCCCGCCCGCCTGCCCGGGCCTCCGACCACCTTTTCTAGAGTCCCTGCGTGATCGCTCACACCTTCGGCCAGTCCGGGGCCTTCACGGTCGGGATCGAGGAAGAGCTCTTCTGCCTCGACGCCGAGACGCTCGCGCCCCGGCCGTTTCCCCGCGACGCACTCGACGGCGCGCGGCTGAAGGAGGAGCTCTTCGCCTCCGTCGTTGAGCTGAACACGGGCGTCAACCGGACAGTTGCGGAGGCGGTCGATGAGCTGGCGTCGCTACGCGCTCGCGGGAAAGAGGCGGCGGGAGAGGCCGGCCTCGTCCTCGCCGCGGCGGGCACCTGGCCGACCGCGGTGCCGGAGGAACAGCCCGTCGGCGAGAGCCCGGCCTACCGGAAGTTCGTCGACTATGCGGGCCCGTCCGCGCGCCGGCAGTACGTCTCCGGTCTCCACGTGCACGTGGGCATGAAGAGCCCCGAGGCGTGCATGGCCGCGCTCGAGGCCGTCCTGCCCTGGCTGCCGCTGGTGCTCGCGCTCTCCGCGAACTCTCCCTACATCGCGGGGGAGGACACGGAGCTCCGCTCGGCGCGCGCGGAGATCCTCGCGCTGCTGCCGAGAAGCGGAGCGCCGCCGGTCTTCGCCGGCTACGAGGAGTGGGAGCAGTTCGTCGAGCGCCTCGTCGCGCTCGGCCTCGCCGACGAGATCACGCGGGTCTGGTGGGACGTTCGCCCGCATCCACGCTTCGGCACGCTGGAGATCCGGGTCGCGGACCAGCCGACACGGCTCGAGACGACGGAGGCGCTCGCGGGCCTCGTGCAGGCAATGGCCTCGCGGCTCGAGGAAGACGGGCCGGCCAACCGCGCCTTCTACGCGCAGAACCGCTGGGCTGCCCTCCGCTTCGGGCGCGAGGCGGAGCTGGTCCATCCCGACGGCTCGCGGCTCGTGTCGGTACCCGAGCTCCTGGGCGAGCTGGCCGAACGTGTCGGCGCACCGAAGCCCGACGTGCCCGACCAGGCCCGAGAGCAGCTCGAGGTCGGCCGCGCGGACGGCCTCAAGGCCGTGTGCCGTCGCCTTGTCGAGCTCACGTAGGATCGAAGCGTGCCCTTGCAGACCGACACGATCCAGGTCGCCGGCGTACGGTGCGAGCGCTGCGTCATGCGGCTCGGCGCCTCGCTCGAGGGCCTCGAGGGTCTCGAGGCCGCGAACGCGAACCTGATGGGCCAGGTCACCCTCGCCTGGGACGACGAGCGGCTCGCCAGGAAGGACATTCTCGAGGCGCTTGCGCGCGGCGGCTTCACCCCGGTCGGCACCCCGGAATAGCGGGGATTTTGCGTTCGTTGAACTGTTACTGTCCGGGCCGATGAGCGAAGTCCAGCCCGAGACCGATGCACGCGGCATCGCAGAGGAGGCGCGTGCACGCGTGCGGTTCGAAGAGGAGGTTCTCGGTTTGGCGGATCAGGTCTATCGCGTCGCTCGGCGACTCGTGTCGACGCGCGAAGAGGCCGAGGATCTTGTTCAGGAGACCTACGCCCGCGCTTTCCGCAGCTGGCGCTCCTATACGCCGGGCACGAACCTCCGCGCCTGGCTCTTCCGGATCCTCACGAACCTGAACATCGATCGCGGCCGCCGTGAGCAGCGCTCGCCGGCGACGCAGCCCCTCGAGGAAGGCGACTACTTCCTCTACAACCGGCTCGAGGCGGACTCCGGCTCCGACGACGAGGCGCGCATCGTCGAGCGCCTCTCGCAGGACGAGATCGTCGGGGCACTCGCCGAGGTACCGCACGACTTTCGAGACGTGATCGTCCTTGTCGACATCGGCGACTTCACTTACCAGGACGCGGCGCAGATCCTCGACATCCCAATCGGAACAGTCATGTCGCGTCTGCACCGTGGGCGAAGGATTCTCAAGAAGGAACTCGCAGAAGCTAGTGTGGGAGACAGCGGCTGATGGTCTACATGGGCTCAGATCCATGCGCGAAGTGCGAGGAGATGCTCCAACCCTTCCTCGACCGTGAGCTTTCCGAGGACGAGTATGCGATCGCCGAGGCGCACCTCGACGAATGCGGCTACTGCCGCAAGCGGTACAAGTTCGAAGAGACGCTCAGGCGCTACGTGCGCCAGGCGGTGGTCGAGGAGATGCCGCCTGAGCTCAAGCAGAAGCTCGCGGCGCTCAGAACTCCTCTCTAGCTGCCGACGATGACTACCAGGCGGTTGGGGTTGTCGCCCCCTGGCAGTGCTGCGGTGCCGATGCCCACCTCATGCGCGAGCCTCGCGGCGATGGCCTGTCCGCCCGGCGCGTAGTAGACGAGCGTCTTTCGGTAGTCGTCGCGCTTCGCGTTCCCGACCTTGCCGATCTGGTACGCGAGGCCGGCGACGCGGTTCGCCATGCTCGCGGCTGCGTTGCCCGCACCGGTGCCGTTGTAGACGTCGACCTGGATCTCCCACGGCTCCGGCAGGGCCGCCGCCGGGTCGCCCGTGGCCTGGCTTGCGGGGGCAGGAGTCGCGGCGGTAGTGCTGTCCGAGCCGAGCTCCGGGCGGAAGCCGAACCAGACGAGTGCGCCGACGGCCGCGAGGAACGCGCAGATCGCCATCGACCTGCGGAGCGACCAGGGGTCGACAAGCCGGCTCGCGACCGGGAGGCCGGCGATCTGCCGAGCCTCGCGCTCGGAGATGCCGAGCGCGGTCGCATAGACGAGCGCCGCGGCGAGAGCGTCCGCATTCGAGCCGAACCGGTACATGCAGTTCTCCTCGAGCGACTTCACCTGGTCGACCGCCATCCGCGCGCGCGCGGCGGCTTCCTCGACGGTGAGGCGTCGGCGAAGACGGGCTGCTCCAAGGGGAGAAACGGCCATGGGGTCAGAGTTCGGCGAAAACCGCGTGCAACCCTCTCTCCATCGGCATTCCACGGGTGCGCTTGAGGGCTAACAGGAGTCGCCGCCCCGTCCGTACGCCGAGAGCGTGTACACCGGCTGCGCGAGGTCGGCGACCATGCCTGCGGTGCCGACAATGAGGCACTGGTCTGCCCTGGAGAACGTCACGCGGTACGAGCGCTGCGTGGTCGTCCCGGCGGCCCCTGCCAGCGAGCGCTCGACCTCGGCCGACCATCCCGGGCGGAGCCGGCCCAGGTAGTAGTTCACGATCTCCAGCTGGTCGGTGCCCTCGGGCGGCGCGTAGGCGGCGGTCGTGACGACTCCCTTCGGCACCGGCAAGGCGGCCTCCGCGCCGGCGAACGTCTCGCTGTTTCGCCCGACCTCGTTCGAACTCGGGTAGACGCCGACCTCGGCCAGGACCTGCTCGTTCTCGTCGACTGCGCCTGAGTCGAGCCCGGTCGTGAATGCGTAGACGATGCCGGCGGCGAAGAGCAGGACCGCGACGGCAGGGATGACGACCGCGGGGCGGAGAAACCGCCTCACGGCATGTCCCCCGGCGAGTCGACGTCTCCGGGCGAGCCGAGGTCGTCACAGGGGACGAGGGTCGCCGGGAGAGCGCGCATGCCCTCGTCCGGGACAGATGCCCAGGCGCTTCGGCCGAGCACGACTGGATGGCCCCGGTTCCCGCCGTAGCTCGCAGCGACGACGTCGCCGTCCTCCGCTCGCCATGCGTCCACCACGCGCTCGATCGCGGCGGGAGCCAGGTTCGGGCCGTCCGCGAGGCAGACGACCGCGGCCTCTGTGTCCGGGGAGAGCGCTGCGAGCCCGCAGCGCAGGGAGGCTCCGGGGCCGCGCTCCCACTCGGGGCACGCGACGAGCCGCGCGGCGCCCGCGTCGAGCTCGTAGGCGCCCGAGACGACGACGACTTCGTCCAGCGGGGTGTCGTCCAGACGCGCCAGCACGCCGGGCAGGAGCAGGCGCTGCTTTGGCTCGCCGAACCGGCTCGCGGCCCCGGCGGCCAGGACGACTCCCGCAATCACGCGGAGCTGGTCGTGACCGCGAGGATGTCCGCCAGGTGAACGAGGCGGAAGGTGTAGCGGCCCGCCACCAGCCTCTCCTGCTCGTCCTCGATGTCCGGCAGCTTGGCCCAAAGCTCCTGCGCGCCTGCGATCAGCTCGGCGATCCGCTCACGCTCCTCCGCGAAGCCGTCGCGCTCCGCGCAGGTGTTCAGTGCGAGCCCGAGCACTCCGATGGTGTCGCGCTGCCGCGTCCACAGGAGCGGGGTCGCCATGGCGAGGTAGTGGTGAATCCGTGCGAAGGTGATCGGCTGCTCGATGCTCCTTCGTCCCGTCGGCGACGTACGCGGGGCCGACGCCTTGCCGTCCGCGATGCCGGCCGCCGAGCGCCCGAGCAGGTCGCGGATCTGGTCCTCGGAGAGGCCCGCGAGCCGCGCCGTGCGAAGCGCGATGAAGAGTGAGCCGGGCTGCTGGCCGTACGGGTGGTCGGACGCGTAGAGAGCTTGCTCCGGCGAGATGCGATGGAACATGTCGAGGAGGTCGAGCGGGCTCCAGACAGATGTGTCGAAGAACACGCCCGGGTGGCCGGCGAACTCCTCCGAGAGGCGCGCGAGGTCGGCGATTCCCGCGTGGGCGATGATGAGCTGCGCCGCGGGATAGGTGTCGACGAGCCGACGTAGGTGCTCGGCGATCGGAGGGAGGCCGCGGCCGCCGTGGATGAGGATCGGGACGTGCCGCTCGGCCGCGAGCGCGAAGACGGGTGCGAGCCGCTCGTCGTCGAGGCGGAACGCCTGCGCGCGGGGGTGGAGCTTGATCCCGCGTGCGCCCGCATCGAGTGCGCGGGTCGCCTCCTCGACGGGCTGCTCGGTGAGATCGAGCCGCGCGAAGGGGATCAGCACGCCGTTCGATGCCCTCGCTGCTTCGAGGGTACGGTCGTTCGCAGCGCGAAAGGCGGGCTCGCGGTCGGGCTCGTCGAGACAGAAGGCGAACGCGCGCGTTACGCCGTCCTTGGCGAGGAAGTCGAGCAGGTCGTCCAGCTTGGAGACGAAGCCGTCTATGTCGGTGCCGACGTGCACGTGGGCGTCGAAGAGCTCTGAGTCCTTCGGAAGCAGCGCGGCGACCTCGTCGTCGTAGACGGCGACAAGCTTCCGTGCCAGTTCCAAAGCGTCCTGCACCGCTTTTGGAATCTACCCCAGCTACGCTTCGAGAACCGTGCCCGACCTGCTCATCTACGGCGACACGATTCGCTCTCCGGAGCTCCGTCACGAGGTTCCCGTGCCCATTCCGGACGCTTTCGTCTACGCGGAGAAGGACGGCGGCCGCTACGTCTTCGTGGGCTCGCTCGAAATTCCCAGGATCGAGCTTCTCGATGGCATCGTCACCGTTCCGCTCGAGGACCTCGGGATCGACGAGCTCGTCGCGAACGGCATCCCGTGGCACGAGTCGGAGCGCCAGGTCGTCCTGCGGGCCTGCCGGAAGATCGGGCTCGAAAGCGCAGTCACGCCGCGCGCATTTCCCCTCGAGAAGGCCGATTTCCTACGCGCGAACGGCATCTCGCTCGAGCCGGACGGCGACATCTTCGACAAGCGCCGGCGGACGAAGAACGCCTCGGAGCTCGCGGGCATCCGACGCGCTCAGGCAGGCGCCGAGCGCGCGATGGGCGTGATCCGCGACCGGCTGCGCGAGGGGGGCGACCTCACGTGCGAGGAGCTCCAGGGGCTCGCCCTCCAGGCCTTTTCGGAATCAGGCGTGATCGCGCCCGACATGGTCATCGTCTCGCACGGCGAGCAGACCGCGATCGGGCACGAGCCCGGCCATGGCCCGATCTCGAGCGGCGAGGCGGTCATCGCCGATCTGTATCCGCAGGATCCCGTTTCCGGCTGCTACGCGGACATGACGCGCACGTTCTGCATGGGCGAGCCGCCGGAGGAGCTCGTTCGCTACCACGGTCTCGTCAAAGAGGCTCTCGACTTGGCGGTCGACGCGATTCGCCCGGGCATCACAGGCAAGGAGCTGCACCGGATGACCTGTGAGCTTTTCCGGGAGCACGGGTTCCCGACGCAGCTGACGAAGGATCCCGACAAGCCGCTCGAGGACGGCTTCTTCCACAGCCTCGGGCACGGCGTCGGCCTCGAGGTGCACGAGCAGCCCGGGCTCGGACGCACCGGCGAAGAACTCGTCCCCGGAGACGTGCTCGCCGTCGAGCCGGGCCTCTACCGCAAGGGCTTCGGCGGCTGTCGGCTCGAGGACCTCGTGCTCGTCACGGACGACGGCGGCGAAGTCCTCACCGACTTCCCTTACGACTTGACCGTCTAGGCCGAGAGCGCCAGGAGCTTCTCGAAGCGGTCCGGGTCGTCGAACGGCCCGATCGCCGCGAAGTTCAGCCGCTCCTCGCGGATGATGTCCTGCGCGACGCGCTGGATGTCCTCGAGCGTGACTGCGTCGAGGGCGGCCAGCACTTCGTCGGGCTCGCGCAGCTTGCCCTCGAGCACCTCGTTTCGCAGGCCGAACATGATCATCCCCTTCGGGTCTTCGAGCGACAGGACGAGGCGGCCCTTGGAGAAGTTCCGGGCCTTCTCGAGCTCGTCGGCCTCGACCGGCTCGGCGGCGATGCGCCCGAACTCCTTGACGACGGTGATGACCGCGTCGTCGATCCGCTGGATGTCGACCCCGCCCTGCGCGTAGAGCGTGCCCGTGTCCGTGTAGGCCATGTTGTGGCCGTAGATGTAGTAGGCGAGCCCGCGCCGCTCGCGCACCTCCGTGAAGAGGCGGGAGGACATGCCGCCTCCTAGCACCGTGGCGAGCAGGCCGAGCGCGTACCGGTCCGGGTGGTCGAGCGGATAGCTGTGCACGCCGACCCGGATGTGCGCCTGGTCGGATTGCTTCGTGTGCAGCTTCACCTGCGGCGCCTCCTGCGACCACGTCGCCGGCTCCGGCTGGCCCGTCTGACCGTCGGGCACGTCGCCGAGGAGCTCTTGCAGCCGCTCGTTCAGGTCGTCACCCAGGTTGCCGGCCACGCCCGCGACCATGCGCGGCGCGCGGTACCAGCGATCGAGGTAGTCGAAGAACGTGTCCCGTTCGGCCGCGCGCACGGTCTCCTTGCGCCCGATGATGTCCCAGCCCAGAGGAGTGTCCTTGTAGAGAAGCTCGTCGTAGACTCCGTCGACGTAGTCGCGCGGGGTGTCGTAGTACATGTTCATCTCCTCGACGATCACGCCCTTCTCGCGTTCGATCTCCTCGGGGTCGAACTTCGAATGGCGGAGCATGTCGACGAGCACGTCGAGCGCCGTGTCGCGGTGTTCGGCCGCGCACTTCACGTAGTAGCCGGTGTACTCCTTGCCGGTGAAAGCGTTGAACTCGCCGCCGATCGAGTCGATCTCGCCTGCGATCTCACGCGCCGTCGGCCGGTTCTCGGTTCCCTTGAAGAACATGTGCTCGGCGAAGTGGGCGATCCCGTTCGTTTCCTTCGTCTCGTAGCGGGAGCCCGCGGCGAGCATGACGAAGCAGGCGACGGACTTTGCCTGCGGCATCGGGGCGGTAACGACCCGGAGGCCGTTGGGGAGGAGGGTCTTCTCGAAGGCGTTCACGTGGCCGCAGCGCTCCTTGACTCGTAGTTTTCGATCCGTTCCCGCCACTCTGGCGGGATGGGCATCGTCTGGTCGGCGTCGTACTCGAAGGCGACGAGCGTCGTCTCGGCCTCCGCGACGAGGCGCCCGTCCTGGGCGCGGATCTCGTGCTCGAGGTCGAAGCTCTTCGTGCCGACGCGCGTCGTCCGCGCGCCGATCTCGAGGGTATCCCCGAGACTCGTCCGCGAGCGGAAGTCGATCTTCACGCTCGCCACGATCATGAGCAGGCCTTCGAGCGACTCGATCCCGATGACGTCGCGCGCATAGCCGATGCGCGCGTTTTCGATGTAGGTGAGGTAGACCCCGTTGTTCACGTGGCCGAACGCATCGAGGTCGCGGAACGCGACCTCCTGCGCGTAGACGTAGCGGTAGCCGTCCATGCGCGCATGGTAGCTTCGCCCTTCACCATGGCCGGAGAGCTAACACGCGCGGCGATCCAAGCCCAGCCCGAGTGGATCCGCGGCGTCCCGGAGCGCGTCGGCGATCGGCGCTTCCCGTCCGGTCGTGTCGTCTTTACCGGCTGCGGCACCTCGTTCCACGCCGCGCAGACCGGCGGGGAGGCCTATCAGGCTCTCGAGGCGGTGTTGGCTCCGCCGTACGCCGACCTCCTGGTCGCAGTCAGCCACGAGGGCGAAACCAAGCTCACGCTCGAGGCCGCGCACGCCTTCGACGGGCCCGTGTGGTTGATCACCGGGACGGAGAAGGGGCCGATCGCCGACATCGCGGACGAGGTGATCGTCGCAACGCCCGAGATCGAGGAGTCCTATTGCCACACGGCCAGCTACACGGCGGCGGTGGCGGCGCTCGCGGCGCTGCGCGGAGAGGACGTGCGCTGGCTTCGGCAGGCCGTGGACACCGTGCTCTCGGACCCCTTCGAGGGCGGGGACTGGGGCCGCGTCGTCGTGGTCGGAGCAGGCCGCGACTGGCCGACAGCGCAAGAAGCCGTCCTGAAGCTCCGCGAGGGTGCGTACGTGGCGGCGGAGGCGCACGAGACCGAGCAGATCCTTCACGGCCACTTCGCCGCCATCGACGAGAAGGTGCGCGTGTTCGTCCTCGAAGGCGAGGGCCGCGCGGCCGAGCGAGCAGCTGACGTGGTTAAGGCGCTCGGCGAGATCGGCGCCCAGACGACGCTCGTGCCGACGACGCACCCCGTGGTGGACATCGTGCGCTTCCAGATGCTCACCGTGGAGATGGCCGAGCGCCGCGGGGTCAACCCGGACAAGATCCGCTGGGACGATCCGCGCTGGGACGCCGCGCGCCAGTCCTACTCCTAGCTACTGAACGATGAGGCCGCCGTTTTCGGCGGCGCCCTGCAGGAACCGGAGCCAGTCCCCCCAGAGCTTGGCGTCATCCAGCGTGCGCGGCTCCGGCGAGGCCTTCGCGAGCGCGAGGTCGATCTGCCCGGGCGGGATGCGCGCGTCCGGCCTGATCGCGTCCGCCGAGAGCCAGCCGCCCATGCCCTGCTCCTCCATCTCGGCGGCGAGCGAGTCGTGCTCACGTGGCCCGAGAAAGACATGGCCCGTCATCCCATCGTTCCGCGCCCAGTAGAGCCTCAGCACGATGCGAGCTCCGCGAGCGCGGAGAGGAGCCGGTCGACCTCCTCGACGGTGTTGTAGTGCACGATCCCGACCCGGAGGCAGCCATCGGTGAGGCCGAGCCGCTCCATGATCTCGAGCGCGTAGTAGTTGCCCGGCCAGGCGGCGATGTCGCGGCGCGCGAGCTCGTCGGCAAGCTCTTCCGGAGTGCGCGACGGATGCGTCAGCGCGAAGGTGGGCGTCCGGATTTCCATGGAACGAGTTCCGTACAGCGTGTACGCCTCCGGGAGGCCTTCGAGGAACCTCTGTCCGAGCTCGCGCTCCCACCCGACGATCGCGTCCCAACCGACGGACTCGATGTACTCGACCGCGGCGGTGCAGCCGGCCAGGAGCTCGTGTGGGAGCGTGCCGGTCTCGAAGCGGTGGCTTACAGGCTCGTTCGCGCTTGGGCGCACCTTGTAGGGGTCCCAGCCCTCGAGCATGTCGCGGCGCCCGAAGAAGAGCCCGAGGTGCGGGCCGAAAAACTTGTAGGGCGAGCAGATGAGCACGTCGACGCCGGCTGCCGCCACGTCGATCGGCCCGTGCGGCGCGTAATGAACGGCGTCGACCCACGCGAGCGCGCCCGCCTCGTGGGCGAGGTCGGCGACCCGGCGCACATCCGTGATCGAGCCGACCGCATTCGAGGCCCAGGGGAATGCGACGACTTTCGTCCGCTCCGAGATCTGCGCCTCGAGGTCCGCGTAGTCGAGCGTGCAGTCCACTTCGTGCAGGTCGGCGAAGCGCACGACGAGGTCGAGATCGCCGGCGAGCTCGAGCCAGGGCGAGACGTTGGCGTCGTGATCGAGCCGCGTGACGACGATCTCGTCGCCTGCAGAAAGGTCGCGGCCGACCGATCGCGTGAGCGCGAAGTTGAGCGTCGTCATGTTCTGCCCGAAGCCGACCTCGGACGGTGAGGCGCCGAGAAAACGTGCGGCCGCGTCGTGCGCCGCGTGCACCACCTGGTCGCTGCGGAGGCTCGTCTCGAACGGGCCGCCGAGGTTCGCGTTCGCCTCGCGCAGGTAGGACGCTACCGCGTCGATCACGGCGTCCGGCGTCTGCGTTCCACCCGGCCCGTCGAAGAACGCGGTCGGCCGCTGCAGCGCGGCGAAGCGCGCCCGTACCGCTGCGACGTCGAAGGTGACCGTGCTCATCGCACAGGCTCCCCGTTCACGCGCCATTCATAGGTCGGCGTCGCCGTCAGCGACGCGCCGATGAAGCAGCCGTACTCCGCTGAGTCGAGGAGCTTCGTGAGCTCCTCGCTTTCCAGCGCCGGTTCCACCTCGACGTCGAGCGCGACGCGTGTCACGACGAAGGCGAACCGCCCGTCCGAGTCGCGGCGTGTGACGACGCCGTCCGCATCCGCCGTTCCCGACACCTGGACATCAACCCGCTTGGCGTAGTACTCGAGGCTGGAGAGGCTGCAGCGGGCGAGGGCCGCGAGCAGCAGGTGCTCGGCCGTCCAGTCCGGCTCGGCATGAGCCGGGGTCCCGCTGCGCTCGCTGACGGAGTACTCGAGCCGCTTCGGCGTGCTCACGCGTCTGGCCAGCGCGTGATCACGACCTTCTTCTCGGTGTAGAACTCGATGCCGTCGCGTCCGTGGGCGTGCAGGTCGCCGAAGAAGGACTCCTTCCAGCCCGTGAACGGGAAGAAGGACATCGGCGCCGCGACTCCGATGTTCACGCCGATCATCCCGGCCTCCGCGTCGTGGCGGAACTTGCGCATCGCGCCGCCCGAGGTCGTGAAGATCGAGGCCGCGTTGCCCTTCGTCGAGGCGTTCATGATCTCGAGCGCGTGGTCGAGGTCGCGGGCACGGACGAGCGTGAGGACCGGCCCGAAGATCTCCTCCGTGGCGATCTCCGAGCCCGGATCGGTCTCGATGATGGTCGGCCCGAGGAAGTGGCCGTCGTCGAGGCCCTTGCCGCGTCCGTCGAGGACGAGGTCGCCGCCCTCGGCGAGGCCCCGGTCGATGAACTCGCCGATGCGCTCGCGCGCGGCTGCCGAGATGACGGGGCCGACCTCGGTCTCGGGATCGATGCCCTCGCCGACGATCATGGCGTCGCCCTTCTCGACGAGTCGCTTCTTCAGCGGCTCGTAGGCGTCGCCGACCGCGACGCAGACCGAGTTCGCCAGGCAGCGCTGGCCGGCTGCATGGAAGGCGGAGGAGAGGACGCCGTCTACGGCCGACTCCATCTCCGCGTCGGGCATCACGACGACGTGATTCTTTGCGCCGCCCAGCGCCTGGACGCGCTTGCCGTGCTTGGCCGCCGTCGCGTAGACGTGGTGCGCGACCGGGGTCGAGCCGACGAAGGAGACGCCGTTGATCCCCGGGTGCTCGAGGATCGCGTTGACCGTGTTCTTGCCGCCGTTCACGAGGTTGACCACGCCGGCCGGGACCTCGCACTGGTCCAGCAGCTCGAAGAGCAGCTCGGAGGCGAGCGGGTCCTGCTCGGAAGGCTTGAGGATGAACGTGTCCCCGCAGGCGATAGCGAACGGGAGGAACCAGAGCGGCACCATGAAGGGGAAGTTGAACGGCGTGATGGCGGCGAACACGCCGATCGGCTGGCGGATCATGTCGGAGTCGATCCCACGCGAGACGTCCTCGAGGTTCGAGCCCTGCATGAGCGACGGGATCCCGGTGGCCACCTCGACGCACTCGATCCCGCGCCGGACCTCGCCCGCCGCGTCCTTGATGGCCTTGCCGTTGTCGCGGGAGACGATCTCGGCGAGCTCGTCCCTGCGCTCCTCGAGGGCGTTCTTGAGCCGAAAGCAGGCGCGGGCGCGCTCGACCGGGGAGGTCGCGCGCCACGCCGGGAAGGCCTGCCGCGCCGCCTCGACCGCCCGGTCGAGGTCGGCCTGGGCCGACATGGGTAGCTGCGCCAGCGTCTCGCCGTTCGCCGGGTTCTTGACATCGAGGCTCTCGCTCGCTTCCGCGTCGACCCAGCCTCCGCCGATGTAGTTCTTGATCGTCCTGACAGCCGTCTCGGCCTGCACCATTTCTCAGCCTCCTTGGTCTCCGACGTAGAGTAACGCTGTGGCGGAGTCGGCGGTCCCGGACGTCCTGGCTCCCGGCCTGCGCTGCGTGTTCTGCGGGATCAACCCCGGTTTCCGCTCTGCGGCCGCTGCGGCGCACTTCGCGAACCCGCGCAATGACTTCTGGCGGCTTGTCGCCGATGCGGACTTCACGCCTCGGCTCCTCGTACCTGAGGAGCAGTGGGAGATGCTCGGCCTCGGCTACGGCCTCACGAACGCGGCCTACCGGACGACGAAAGGGAGCGGCGACCTGCGCCGCGGCGATTTCGTCGGCTCCACCGAGCGGTTCGAGCGCCTCGCGGAGCAGCTTGCGCCGCAAATGATCGCATTCGTGGGCAAAGCGGCGTACGAAGGCGTCTTCCGCGAGCACCCCGAACACGGGCTGCAGGAGCGCCGCCTCAGCAAGACCGGGCTCTTCGTCCTTCCCTCGACCTCGCCGGCCAACGCGGCCGTGTCTTACGAGGAGCGGCTCCGCTGGTTCCGCGCCCTTCGCGCCGAGCTCGTGGACTAGGCACATCCGGGCGAGAGGCGTATCTTGGGAGCCGTCCCGTTCACGCCGCAGAAGGGGTTGGCATGACCCGCCTACGAACGCTCGCAGCATTTGTCGTCGTTGGTATGACGACAGGACTGGTCTGGACGGGGGTGGCGATCGCAGCGCCTGGTCCCTGTGCGGACGTGATGGAGCTCGCCACGGTTGCAACCGGAGACATCGGAGAAGGATGGACCGTCGTCTCGGGTACGGCCCCCCAGTCCTTCGACGCCGAGGTACTCGGACTCATGCCCGACCTGATCGGACCCGGGCGCGACGTGATCATCGTCGAGATCTCGGGCCCGACGGTCGACGCGGGCGGCGGTGTCTGGGCCGGAATGTCCGGTTCGCCCGTCTACATCGACCACGGCGGTGGGCCGGAGCTCGCCGGTGCGCTCGCGTACGGCTTCTCGTTCGGGGCGACCAACATCGCGGGCCTCACGCCTGCCGAAGACATGCTTCATGTGAACGGGCTCTCGGTCTCGTCGCGCGCTGCGTCCCGGGTCCCGGCACGCATCAAGCTTCCGCGCTCGGTCGTGCGCAAGGTGGCGGCGAAGATCGGCGCGGCGCTTCCGACGATGGGCGGGAGCCTCGTCCGGCTGAAGGTTCCGGTCAGCATTTCCGGCGGGCTGAACAACCAGCGCTTCCAGCAGATGAAGAAGCTTCCCTTCTTCAAGAAGTACAAGCCGACGATCAAGCTCACGCCGGGCGCCTCCTCCTCGGGGAGCCTCTCGGGAGTGGTGGACGACCTCGTCCCGGGCGGTAACTTCTCCGCCGCCTTGTCCTACGGAGACCTCACAGTTGCGGGCGTCGGGACGACGACGTACGTCTGCGACGGGCAGGCGCTCGCCTTTGGACATCCGATGCTCTTCTCCGGCCGGACGTCGCTCGGCGCCGGCTCGGCCGACGCGATCACGATCGTTGACGACCCGCTCGGCCCCTACAAGCTCGCCAACGTCACGAGCCCCGTCGGCACGCTCGACCAGGACCGCCTCGCGGGCATCCGCGCGGTGGACGGTGAACCGCCGTCGATCCCGATCACGACCGTGACCTCGTCGCTCGACAGCGAAAACACCCACTTCGGCGAATCAGACGTCGTCTTCACGGAGGGGTATCCCGACTTCGCCTTCTCCCACATCTTCTCCAACATCGACTCCGTGTTCGACAAGATCGGTGAAGGGTCGGCGTCCTACAGCTGGACGATCGAAGGCAAGCGCGAGGACGGAACTCCGTGGGAGCTCCACAAGATGAACATGTACGTCTCGGAGTTCGACCTCTCGTTCGAATCGGCGTTCGAGATCTACGGCGAGCTCCTCGCCATCGCGAACTACCCGAACGAGGACATCGAGATCACCAACACGGAGGCGACGATCGACCTCGAGGAGACCGTCCGCGACTACCACATCGAGAGGCTACTCTGGTGCCACGGCGGCGCGTGCGAAAAGGTCAGATCGCTGAAGGCCTTCCCGGGTGACACGCTCAAGTTCCGGGCGATCCTGAAGCCGTCGGACGGCTCGGCGAACCAGAGGGTCACGTTTCAGTTCAAGATCCCGAACAGCGCGAAGAACGGCGCGGCGGTGACTGTCGGTGGAGGCTCGGGCTGCAACCCGTTCTTCGGTGGGTGCGGCCGGACGCCGGACACGTTCGACGAGCTGCTCGCGAGCTTCGAGGGAAAGCCGAACAACTGGCTGGTCGCCCAGCTCCTCACGGGCCGGAAGGGGACCGTCAGTGCCAGCCGGAACGAACCCTTCACTCAGGCGATCACGGGCTTCGCCCAGGTCTCGATCGTCTTCCCGGGACAGTGCTGCCCGCCGTTCGTAGGCGGAGGCGAGGAAGGCGAGTTCTTCTTCTTCAAGAACGCTAGCTAGTCGCCTGCGGGCGGCTGGCTAGCCGCGCCAGCGGTTCGTGATCGGAATCCGGCGGTCGCGCCCGAAGGCCTTCGGGCGGAGCTTCACGCCGGGCGGAGCTTGGCGGCGCTTGTACTCGGCGCGATCGATCAGCGCGACGGCGCGCTCGACGACGCCCGGGTCGAAACCGTCTGACGCGAGTTCCTCCAGCGACGAGTCCAGCTCGACGTAGGCCTCGAGCACCCGGTCGAGCTCGGAATACGGCGGCAGCGAGTCCTCGTCGCGTTGATCGGGGCGCAGCTCCGCGCTGGGCGCGCGGTCGATGACGCTCTGCGGGATGATCTCGCGGCCGGCGCGCTCGTTCAGGTGCTTGGCCAGCCGGAAGACGTCCGTCTTGTACACGTCCTTGAGGAGCGCGAACCCGCCGGCCATGTCCCCGTAAAGCGTCGCGTACCCCACCGAGAGCTCGCTCTTGTTCCCGGTGGCGAGGGCAAGCCAGCCGAACTTGTTCGAAAGCGCCATCACGAGGAGGCCGCGGACGCGGGCCTGGACGTTCTCCTCGGCCACGCCGGGCTCCGTGCCCTCGAACACGGAGGAGAGCGCCGCGCTGACGGACTCGACGATCGGCTCGATGGCAATCTCGATGTACTGCGCGCCGATCGACTCGGCCACCCGCTTCGCGTCGGCCCGCGTTTCACCGGAGCTGTAGCGCGACGGCATCGAGACGCAATGAACCCGCTCGGGGCCGAGCGTCTCCGCGGCGAGGGCCGCGGTGAGCGCCGAGTCGATTCCGCCCGAGATGCCGAGGACGACGTCGTGGAAGCCGTTCTTCGCCATGTAGTCGCCGAGGCCGAGCTCGAGGGCACGCCGCATCTGTTCGAGCTCGTCGAGGGTTGGGGCGAGCACGGGCGCGACGGTGCCGCGAGCCGCGTGCTCCGGCACGTCGACCACCGGCGGGTTCGGAAGCTCTCGGCGTGCGCGAGCGAGCGCGCGGCGCCGTGCGTCGCGCAGGCGGCGGCTGACCGCGGTGGTCGCATCCACGTCCACGACGAGAAGCGCCTCCTCGAACGCAGGTGCGCGGGCGACGATCTGCCCTTGCTCGTCGAGGACGAGGCTGTGCCCGTCGAAGATGAGCTCGTCCTGGGCGCCGACGGCGTTCACGAACACGATCCAGCAGGAGTTGTCCCTCGCCCGCGTCGCGAGCATGTCCTCGCGCTCCGCGCCCTTGCCGAGGTGAAACGGCGAAGCCGAGATGTTGGCGATCACGTGGGCGCCGGCGAGAGCGAGATCGGTGGCCGGTGGACCGGGCTGCCAGATGTCCTCGCAGACGGTCGGCCCGATCAGCGTGTCGCCGCAACGCAGGAGGACGAGCTCACGCCCGGCCTGGAAGTAGCGGTCCTCGTCGAAGACGCCGTAGTTCGGAAGGAACTGCTTGTGGTACATCGCCTTCACCTCGCCGTCCACGCACACAGCGCACGCGTTGAAGAGGTCGCGGTCGAGGTGCGGCGTTCCCACGAGCGCCGCGATGCCCTTGGTCTCCGCCGCGATCTGTCCGAGCGACTCGGCGGCTGCGCGCAGGAAGCCCGGGCGGAGAAGCAGGTCCTCGGGCGGATAGCCGGTGACCGCGAGCTCGGGGAAGAGGACGAGCTCGGCGCCGGCCTCGCGGGCCTCGCCGAGCCGCTCGACGATGCGGGCGCGGTTTCCCTCGAGGTCTCCGACGACCGTGTTCATCTGGGCGAGCGCGAGCCTCACGCGATGAATTCTACCGGTTTGCGTCTAAGAGACGAAAACTAGTCGCGACGGTTGTCGAGAAACTTCTTGAGTCCGAGGAAAGGAAGGATCCACGTCGCCAGGATCGCAGCCAGCCACACAATGAACGTCGCTGCGATCAACGTCACGATTCCGTCGATCTTGAGGCCGTCGAGGATGAGCGCCGCGACGAGAAGCCCGATCCCAGTGGCGATGATCGCCACCACGGTTCGGAAGAGGAAGCGGATCACGCGTCGGAGCGTACAGCGGCTTCAGGCCGGAGAGCCTCGAGCGCGAGGGCGACGTCCTCCTCGTCGTTGTAGAGGTGGAAGGCGAAGCGGATCGAGCCGGACCGCGCCGAGCACGCCACCCCCGCGCGCTCCAGGCGCTCGACGGCTGCCTCCGCGTCGTCAACGGGAACCCGCAGGATCGGGGACGCGGGCTCGGCCAGCCCGAGCTCGGCCGCGAACGAGCGCGCGAGGACGAGGTTGTGCTCGCCGATCGCCTCAGCGCCGAGTCCCGCGATCAGCCCGAGGCTCGCACGCGCGCCCGGAGCCGAGAACCAGGGGATCGAGACGTCCAGCCGGTGCGCGTCGGACGCGAGCTCGGGCGCGCCGTAGTAGTCCTCGAAGGGATCCGAGCGCGACTTCCAGCCGGCGAGCCACGGCGTGATCTCGGGCAACCGCTCCGGCCGCACGTAGAAGAAGCAGAGGCCCCGCGGCGAGAGCAGCCACTTGTAGGAGTGGGCGACCAGGTAGTCGACGCCGGCGAGGTCCACGGGAATCGAGCCGACGGCCTGTGTCCCGTCCAGGAAAAGGCGGGTCCCGGCGGCCTTGGTCGCGGCGAGGTCGGGCATGCGCCCGTCGGAGGACTGCACGAGACTGACCGCGACGAGGGCCGTGCGCTCGTCGATCCCTTCCGCGAGCCGCTCGAGCGGAAGCAGCCGCAACTCGACGCCGCGCTCCGCCAGCGGCCGCCACGGGAAGAGCACGGAATCGAAGTCGCGCTCGTAGAGGACGACGTTGGCGCCCGCCTCCGCCGGCAGGCTCGCCGCGACGATGCCCGCTGCCACAGATGCCGCCGCCACGTACGCGATCTCCTCCGGCTGCGCTCCGACGATTTGCGCGAAGAGCTCGCGGCAGGCCTCTCCGTCCTGCTCCCAGTCGAGCCACGAGCCGCGCCCCGCCCAGCTCGCGATCGTCCCCTCGACGGCCGCGAGCGTGGAGCGCGGCGGTAGCCCATACGTGGCCGTGTCCAGGTACCCGCGGGTCAGTGAGCCTTCGTATTCAGACGGCGCGAGCAATGTCCTCGAGAGCCTCCGGGTTCTCGACGGAGGAAAGATCACCGGGATCCTTCCCCAAAGCCTTCGCGCGTACCGCCCGGCGCACGATCTTCGCGCTGCGGGTCTTGGGGAGGGCCGACACGAACACGACGCGGTCGGGCTTGAACGCGCGCCCCAGCACCGCCGCAGCCTGCTCGGCGACCTCGGCTGCGAGCTCGTCGGACGCCTCCTGTCCCGGTGCGAGAACGCAGAAGACCCAGGCCACCTCGCCCTTCACCTCGTGCGGGACGCCGACGGCCGCGGCTTCGGCGACGGCCGGGTGGGAGACCACGGCGGACTCGATCTCGGCCGGGCCGATGCGCTTGCCCGCGATGTTGAGCGTGTCGTCCGAGCGGCCGTGCAGGAACCAGTAGCCGTCCTCGTCCACCGACGCCCAGTCGCCGTGCACCCAGATTCCGGGGAGCCGGCGCCAGTAGGTGTCTAGGTAGCGCTCCGGGTCGCGCCAGAAGCCGCGTGTCATCCCGGGGAACGGTTTCCTGCAGACGAGCTCCCCGACCTCGCCGCTCCTGACGAGCGAGTTGCCCTCCTGGTCGACGACGTCCATGTCCATCCCGAGCGCGGGGCCGCCGAGGGAGCACGACTTGATCGGGATCGCCGGGGTGGGCGAGAGGAAGCACGCGCCGATCTCGGTCCCGCCCGAGCAGTTGATGATCGGGCAGCGGCCACCGCCGACGCGCTCGAAGAGCCAGTCGTACGGATCCGGGTTCCACGGCTCGCCGGTCGTGACGATCACGCGCAGGGAGGAGAGGTTGCTCTCTGGGTCGCCGTGCTGCATGAGCGCGCGGATCAGCGTGGGAGAGCAGCCGAGGATGCTCACGTCCTCGGCCTCGATCGTGCGCCAGAGCCGGTCGGCGGGATAATCGGGAGCACCTTCGGCGAACACCAGCTTTGCGCCCATCGCGCCTCCGCCGACCACGGTCCACGGGCCCATGATCCAGCCCATGTCGGTGGCGAAGTGGATGACGTCGTCGGGGTGGGCGTCCGCCTGATAGGCGAGCTCTCGGCCGATGGAGACGAGGAAGCCGCCCTGCACGTGCAGCACGCCCTTCGGCTTCCCGGTCGTGCCCGAGGTGTAGGTGAGGAGGTAGGGGTGCTCGGAGTCGACCTCGAGCGGCGCCAGGTCGCCGGGGCCCAGCTCGACCCCTCCCCATGACCGGTCGTCCCGGTTCCAGGTGACGACGTGCTCGACCGACGGAGCCTCCTGCGCCGCCTCGACCACCGTCGCCTGCGTGTCCAGCCGCTTGCCGCGCCGTAGCGACCAGTCGGCGGTCACGACGATCTTCGCCTCGGAGTCCTGCAGCCGCTCACGCACGGCAGGCCCCGCGAAGCCGGAGAAGATAGGAACCTGGACGGCTCCGACATGCGCGCAGGCGTGCGAGGCGACGGCGACCTCGGGGCACATGGGCATGTAGATCGCGACGCGGTCGCCCGGCTCGACGCCGAGCGCGACGAGCCCCTCAGCGAGGCGTGTGACCTGGGAAGAGAGCTCGGCAAAGGTGTATTCCCAGCGAGCGCCGTCTTCTCCGAGCCCGATGGCGGCCACACGGTCCGGATCGCGCTCGGCCCAGCGGTGGACGCAGTTCCAGGCGATCGAGAGCCTCGAGCCGACGAACCATGTCGCCCATTCCGGGCCACGCGAGACGTCCATGACCTGGTTCCAGGGCGTCGAGAAGTCGAGCCCCATGTCCTCGATCGCTGCGGCCCAGAACCACTCGGGATCCTCCTGCGACCGGCGCACCAGCTCCCAATAGTCCTCGTATTCGTGCCGGCGCATGAGCCGCGAGACGTTGGCGCGCGAGAGCGTGCGCGCGTCGGGGCGCCAGACGACGTCAGCCATGCGCGACCAGTGTACGAGCCACCTGCCTTGCTGCTAGCTTAGTTTGCACTAACTTATCGAGGAGGCATGGATGAAGGCGAAGATCTTCGACCCGGAGAACAGGAAGTGGTGGACGCTGGGGGCGGTCGCATTCGGCCTGTTCATGATCATGCTCGACAACACGATCGTGAACGTGGCCCTGCCGTCGATCCAGAGTGACTTGAACATCGGCATCTCCGAGCTCGAATGGGTCTTCAACGGCTATGCGCTCACCTTCGGCGTCCTCATGCTCACGGGCGGCAAGCTCGCCGACCTGCTCGGCCGCCGGCGGATCTTCATTGCCGGCCTCGTCATCTTCACAATCGCCTCGCTCTTCTGCGGCCTGGCGACGAGTGCGGGCTGGCTGATCGGCGCCCGGGTCGTGCAGGGCGCGGGCTCCGCGCTCATGAACCCGGCCACGCTCTCGATCATCACGGCCACCTTCCCGCCGCGGCAGCGCGGCATGGCGATCGGCATCTGGGCGGGCGTCTCCGCGATGGCGCTCGCGATCGGGCCCCTCGTCGGCGGGCTCATCACCGAGCACTGGAGCTGGAACTGGATCTTCTTCATCAACGTCCCGATCGGGATCCTGGCGATCCTCGTCACCCGGCTCGTCGTGGACGAATCCCGAGACACCTCGGCGAATCAGCGCCTCGACCTTCCAGGGCTCGTGAGCTCTGGAATCGCCCTTTTTGCCCTCACCTACGGCCTGATCGAGGCGAACACCTATGGCTGGACGTCGCCCCGCATCCTCGGGCTCTTCGCTCTGGCCGTACTTGGTTTCGTCGCGTTCATCCTGCTCGAGATGCACCAGCGCGCGCCGATGCTCGACCTCAGCCTGTTCAGGAACGGCACCTTCGCGGGCGCGAACTCCGTGATGCTGCTAGTCGGCCTCGCGATGTTTGGCGTCTTCTTCTACAACTCGCTCTTCATCCAGAACATCCTCGGTTGGTCAGCCGTCCAGACGGGCGCGTCGTTCCTGCCCATGACCGTCCTCATCATCCTCGTGGCCCCGGCCGCGGGGAAATACTCGGACCGCGTCGGTTCGCGCTGGCTCATGGGCGGCGGGATGATCCTGCTTTCGATCTCGCTCCTGATCTTCTCCCGGCTCAACGAGACGTCGAACTTCTGGGATCTCCTCCCCGGTCTCCTCGTCGGCGGATTCGGGATGGCGATCGTGATGACTCCGACAACCGCCGCCGCGATGGGCTCCGTCCCGATCGACAAGGCCGGGGTCGGGTCTGCGGTCCTGAACAGCATGCGCCAGGTCGGCGGCGCGCTCGGAATCGCCGTCATGGGCGCCATCGTCGCCGCCTTCGTGACGGGTGTTCCGGGGACTCCCGAGGCCACCGCAGGCTTCGTCACGGGCTATCAGCACGCGCTCCAGGTGGCTTCGGCCATCGCGCTCGTCGGAGCGATCCTCTCGGTCGCGACAGTGCGGAAGTACCGGCACGTCGATGAACCGCTCCTCGAAGGCGCGTGAGTACCATCCGAATGCCCGCCGAGGAGCGGCGTGCGTCGCTTCTCGACGCGGCCTGCCGTCTGTTCGCAGGCCGAAGCTACCACGGCACGACGACGGCCGACCTCGCCCGCGCCGCGGGTGTGACCGAGCCGGTCCTCTACCGCCACTTTCCGTCGAAGCGCGCGCTCTATCTCGCCTGCATGGACTGGAGCTGGGAGCAGGTGAAGGAGCTCTGGGCCGAGCGGCTCGCCGCCGAGACCGATCCGGGGCTCTGGCTCTCCGCAATCGGGCGCGCGTTCGTCGAATCGGAGGCCGAGCGTCCGCGCAGCTCGCCGCTCTGGGTGCAGGCCCTGGCCGAGTCCTCGGTGGACCCTGAGATCGCTATCTACATGCGGGCGCACATGCACGAGGTGCACGAGTACGTGGCCGACGTCATTCGGCGTGCCCAGGAGGCCGGCGGGGTGCCGCCCGAGCGAGATCCGGACGCCGAAGCATGGATTTCCATCGCGCTCGGGCTCCTCACGATGGCCGACGAGGTCGTGGGGGCGCTCCTACAGGACACCTGGCCTGCCATCCGGGAAAGCAGGATCGCCTGGCTTCGCGGCCCGCTTCAGGCCCCGTGACGCGCTGCCCGTTAGAGGGATAGACGAAGCGGCCCGGAGGGCCGACACTTCGTCCATGTTTTTGCGTCCTTCCAGGCGACAACCCGGAAGCTCCGGCTCTGCGGCCCAGCCGATGCCTCCGGGTTGGTGTCGCCGGGAATCTGGCGCGCCTCCCGCACTCCTCTGCCTGGCGTCCGGCAGGAATGCGAGGTAGGTCGGACTATAGCCAAGCCGAACCAGAAGTCAAGTAGCCTTGTGAAGTAAATTTTCCCCCGTATAGTTCACTTAGATGCACGATCAACTCACCGCCACCCGCACCGCCTCAGCCGCCCGCACCTCGATGGGCGAGCGCGTCCGCCAGCTGCGCATCGCGCGCGGGCTGACCCAGACGACGCTCGCCGGCGAGCGCTTCTCGAAGGAGTACGTCAGCCAGATCGAGCGCGGGAAGACCCGCCCGACAGGTGAGACCGTCGGGTGGCTCGCGAGCAGGCTCGGCGTCGATCCCTCGTTCCTCGAGACCGGAGTCTCCTCGAGCGAGCGGGAGCGTGTGGAGAGCGTCGTTGCCCGCGCCGAGGCAGCCCTCGAGTCGAACTCGTTCGAAGAGGCCGTCGCCGAGATCGACAAGCTCGGCGTCGCACTCGCTACCGTCGCGGTTCCGTCGCTCGAGTTCCGCTCTCTCCTCGCAGAGAGCTGGGCGCGGATGTCGCTCGGCGACGTTCGGTCGGCCATCGGACTCCTCGACCGCGCACGGCAGCTCACGGAATCGCCGACGTTCAGCGACGTCGATCGGGCCGAGGTGCTCTACCGCCTCGGTGTCTGCCGCTACAAGCTTTCTTCGATCTCCACCGCAGTGGCGCTCTTCAGCGAAGCACTCGATCTCTCCGAGCGCTCCGGCCTCCCGGCCGATCGCCTGCGCTCGAACGCTCTCGGTTGGCGCTCGCGCTGCTACCGGCGCCAGCGCGACTGGGAAGCGGCGCGCGAGGACGTCGAGCGCGCGCTCGAGCTCGCAGAGAGCCTGAACGACCGGCGCACGGTCGCCCACCACTATTTCCAGGCTTCGCTGATCGCCGAGCGCACCGGGCACTGGGTGCTCGCCCGCTCGTACGCGGAGCGCGCCAAGGCGCAGTACGAGGAGCTCGCCGATCAGTCGAACGTCGGCAAGCTCCTGAACAACCTCGGCGGACTCAATTTCCAGCTCGGGAAGCCCGAGGAGGCGATCAAGCACCTCAAGGACGCCTATCGGGTTCTCCTCGAGGTCGGCGACAATACCGACGCCGGCCACGTCGTCTCGTCCCTCGCGCAGGTTCACCTGCGCACGGGCGAGCCGAAGCTCGCAGAGGAGCAGGCGCGGCACGCTCTCGACCTACTGGGCGGCCGTGTCGACCACCTCGATGAGATCGGCAACGCCCAGCTCGTCCTCGGCCGGGCCCTCCTCGACCAGGAGCGGCTCGACGAGGCAGACACCATGTTCAAGGAGGCGGAGGGCAGCTTCGAACAGCTCTCCTCCGCGAGCCACCGTGCGGCAGCATGGATCGCGCAGGGCGATTTAGCCGTGCGGCGCGGCGAGGACCTCGAGGCGGCGCACCTGTACCGGCGCGCAGCCGAGGCACTCCAGGACTTCCGGTTCTAGGGAAAGGAGGTGATCGCGTGACGGCACGTCAAGTTCAGCTTCTCGTTCTTCTCGTGATGGTGGCCGCTTTCTTGGGCAAGGGCCACTGGGTCGGGTTCTTCGACGGCCATTAGGCGGGGGGAAGGATGCACGAGTTCCGCGTCGAAGTATTGCGGCGCGCGAGCCGAGAATTCTTCTTCGACATGGAACCGCGTCCTTCCCTTCGCCCACTCGCACCGTTGATCGGGACCCTCGCCGGGCTTTGGCTCGGCGCAGCTGGCCTGATCGCGGCGCAGCTTCTCTAGAGCGGGAACGCGCCGTACCCGGGGTTACCGTCGGTCAGGCGTCGACCTGCAATGCGGCCCGCATGAGCTCGCGCAGGCTGACGACCCCCACGGTCCTGCCGGCGGCGACGACAGGCAGATGCCTGAAGCCGTTGTCGAGCATCGTCCTGATCGCCTCGTCCGCGGAGTCGCCCTCCGAGGCGGTGATCGGGTCTGCCGTCATCCACTCGCGCACGCGTGCCTCACTCGTGTGGACGCGGCCTGCGACCGCCTTCAGGAGGTCGCGCTCGGTGAGGATCCCGATCAGGCGGCCGGAATCGAGGACGATCGCTGATCCCACGCCCTGCTCGGCCATTCGTTCCGCAGCCTCCCCCAGTGTGTCCTCGGGGGCCACTGCGACGATCTCACCCGTTATCACATCCCCAAGGCTCCCCATGTACCGAGGATAGCCGAGGCCGCGACGAGGGTGGTAGGATCGCTTCAACAATTGAAGTGATCGGGAGGTAGCAATGGCAGAGAATGGATACGCGAAGCCCGTCCTCGTCACGAGCGACTGGGTCGCGGAGCACGGAGGCGACGACAGGGTCGTCGTCGCGGAGGTCGACGAGAACCCCGACCTCTATGAAGAGGGCCACATTCCGGGTGCCGTCAAGCTGCACTGGCGCGACGACCTGCAGGATCCCGTCGAGCGCGACGTCGTCGACCGGGAGACCTTCGAGCAGCTCCTCGGCGGCCTCGGGATCGGGAACGACACCACAGTCGTCGTCTACGGGGACAAGAACAACTGGTTCGCCGCCTACGCCTACTGGTATCTGAAGGTCTACGGCCACGGCGACGTCCGCATCCTCGACGGCGGCCGCCAGAAGTGGATCGACGAGGGCCGGGAGCTGACGACCGACGTGCCCTCTCCGTCCGCGCAGAGCTATTCGGCGCAGGAGCGGGACGAGTCCATCCGCGCGTACCGCGACCAGGTGCGGGAGTGGCTCGGAGCCGACGACCGCGGGCTCGTCGACGTCCGCTCGCCGGGCGAGTACGCGGGGGAGCTGATCGCGCCGCCGGGCTACGAGCAGGAAGGCGCCCAGCGCGCGGGGCACATACCCTCGGCCGTCTCCATCCCGTGGGCGAGCGCCGTCCGTGACGACGGAACGTTCAAGTCGGCCGACGAGCTTCGCGAGCTCTACGGCGGCAACGGCATCACCTCCGAGAAGGAAGTGACCGCCTACTGCCGCATCGGCGAGCGCAGCGCACACACGTGGTTCGTCCTCAGCGAGCTGCTCGGCTTCGAACGGGTGCGAAACTACGACGGCTCATGGACCGAATGGGGCAATCTCGTGGACGTTCCGATCGAAAAGGGCTCGTAGACGGCCTCGTAGTCCAGACGACGGATTACCACACCGCCGGCGAGCCTTTTCGCATCGTCACCGGCGGTGTGGCGCCGCTCGAGGGCGCCACGATCCTCGACAAGCGCCGATCCGCGCTCGAGCTGCTCGATGACGTCCGCAAGCTGCTCGTCCACGAGCCGCGCGGGCATGCGGACATGTACGGCTGCTTCGTCACGGAGCCGGCTGATGCGGGCGCCGACCTCGGCGTCGTCTTCTTCCATAACGCGGGCTACTCGACCGCCTGCGGGCACGGGACGATCGCGCTCGTCACTTGGGCGCTCGAGAGCGGCCTGATCGCGGCCGTCGAGCCCCAGACTGCGGTCGTCGTCGACGTGCCCTCGGGCCGGCTCGAAACGGTGGCTTCCGTGCGGAATGGGCGTGTGGAGAGCGTCCGCTTCACGAACGTGCCCTCGTACGTGGAGGCGCGCGGGCTCGAGGCCGGAGGGCTCCCCGCCGAAGTCGCCTTCGGAGGCGCGTTCTACGCGTCCGTCGAATCGCCACTTCCGGTTCACAAGGACTCCCTGCCGCGCCTCATCGAGCTCGGCCGCGAGATCAAGCGAGAGCTCGAGGCCGGGCACGACTTCGTCCACCCGCTCGAGCCTGAGCTCCGCGACATCTACGGCGCCATCTTCTTCGAGCGGATAGAAGACGGACCGCCGCTCCGCCAGCGGAACGTCACCGTCTTCGCCGACGGAGAGGTCGATCGCTCGCCCTGCGGCAGCGGCACGTCGGCCCGCCTCGCCCTGCTCGACGTGGACGGCGAGCTTCCGCGCGGCGAGGAGCTAGTGCACGACAGCATCGTCGGAACGGCGTTCTCGGCGCGGGTCGTCGGTGACGCCGAGGTGGCCGGGCGGCCTGCCGTGATTACGGAGGTCGAAGGGAGCGCGCACAAGACGGGCGAGCACGAGTTCTTGCTCGACGAGCGGGACGAGCTCGGGACCGGCTTCCTGCTTCGCTAGGAGCGCAGGACCGGGCGCGTCAGGCAGGTAGGGCCGCCGTCGCCCTTCCGGGAGATCTCGTCTCCCTTGTAGGTGCGCACGTCCACGCCGGCCGCCTCCATGCGCCGCCGGGTCTCGTCGTTGCCCTCGAGCGCGAGAGCAACGCGCGGCGCGAGCGCGAGGACGTTCGGGCCCATCGACTCGAACTCGTCGTCCGGCACCTCGACGAACTCGATGCCTCGCTCGCGGAGGAGCTCGACGAGCCGCACCGGCATGAGCGGGAGGTAGACGACAGCCAGGTCGCGGTCGAGCGGCGAGAGAAACGACATGAGGTGGAGCACCTTGCCGCCCCCGTGATAGTGGGGCAGGTCGAAGCTGATCACGTCCACGTCGGGGAGGAGCTCGTGGAGGCCCTGGATACCGGCGTCGTTCGTCCGGTAGCCGCGCCCGACGAGCAGCGTGCGTTCGTCGAGCCAGACGGTATCCCCGCCTTCGACGGTCGCGGGGAAGCGCAGCTGGCCGGCCAGAGGCACGCCCGCCTCCATGAAGTCGACGCCCATCTCCTCCGGTTCGCGGCGACGTCCTTCTTTGCCGGGCATGAGGAGCACTGCGCCCGAATCGGTGACGAGCGCGGGATCGTAGGCGTAGATAACGTCCGGATTCGAGCTGTCGCCGGTCTGGCCGAGGACGACCTCTGCCCCGGCCTCCTGGAGCAGGCCGCGAAACGCCTCATGCTCGGCCTCCAACCCGGCCGGGTCGGGCTCCGCCCTCCAGCCGTAGGCCCTCCAGGCCGCCCAGGAGCCCGATGTGGGCGGCTTCACGAGCACGCGCTCGAGCCGTCCGGTCATGCTCTGACACCCAAACGTGCGGGGGGTAACCTCCATCGCGTGGAGACTACTGCGCGACTCGCGAGTCTCGAAGCCGGAGGAGGCTGCGCGGCCAAGTACGCCGCCGGCCGGCTCGAGGAGCTCCTCGCAGGCTTTGCGCCCGCCGATTCGGAGAACCTACTCGTCGGGCTCTCGCCCGCGGACGACGCCGCGGTCTACAAGCTCGACGACGAGCGCGCGCTCATCTTCACGACGGACTTCTTTCCGCCCATGGTCGACGACCCCGCGCTCTTCGGTGCCGTCGCGGCGGTCAACGCGCTGAACGACGTCTTCGCGATGGGAGGCAAGCCGCTTCTCGCGCTCTCCGTGGCCGCCTTCCCGGAGGAGCTCCCGCTCGAGTCGGTGAGGGCGGTCTTCGACGCGGCAGCGGCCAAGGTGGAGGAGGCCGGCGCACTGCTCGCGGGCGGCCACACCACTCGCGACGACGAGCCGAAGTACGGTCTCGCCGTCGTCGGCACGGCGCATCCGGACGCGATCTGGCGGAAAAGCAGCGCCGTGCCGGGCGACGCCGTGTATCTGACGAAGCCGCTCGGCACTGGGCTCGTCCTTACTGGCGTGCGGAAGAAGGTCCTGGGCGACGAGGAGCTGCAGGCGGCGGCCGCGGCGATGACGGAGCTGAACGACCGCGCCGCCGAGGCCCTGCGCCCCTTCGAGCCATCCGCGGTCACCGACGTGACCGGTTTTGGCCTCTTCGGCCATGCGCACGAGATGGCCGAACGGAGCGGCGTATGCATCGTGCTCGACCCCGCATCCATCCCGGCTCTTCCCGGGGCCCTGGCCGTCGCGCGCCGCGGCCTTCGCACCGGCGGCGACCAGCGGAACCGGGAGTTCGTCGCCGGCGCGGCGCGGCTCAACGGGCTCCCCGAGGAGCTCGAAACGCTCGGCTTCGATCCGCAGACGGCCGGCGGCCTCCTGGTCTCGCTCCCGGCCGAGAAGGGCGTGGTGCTCGAGGCGGCCTTCTCGGACGCCGGCCTCGCGCTCGCCCGCATCGGGCAGGTCGTCGAAGGAACCGGCCTAGCCCTCGGCTGATGGAAGCGAACACGACGCCGGTCTCCCGGGCGCGCTTCGCCATCTCGGCGGAGACCTTCGCCTTGCTGTCCTACGCCGCGCTCGCCGCGCTCTTCCTCATCGTCGTCTCGGGCGCGACGGTGCGTCTCACCGGCTCGGGGCTCGGCTGCGACAACTGGCCGCGCTGCGGCTCGTCCTTCCTCCCGGAAAAGAACTTCCACGCGCTCGTCGAGTACGGCAATCGCGGAGTCGGCTTCGTCGTGGGCCTCGTCACGCTCGCGGCCGCGATCGGAGCGATCCGCGTCGAGCGGCTCCCGCGTTGGCTTCTCTGGGCGGCATGGGCGCTGCCGATCACGGTGCTCCTCCAGGGTGTCCTCGGAGGAATCACCGTGCTCGTCGAGCTGCACCCGCTGATCGTCATGGCCCATTTCCTCCTCTCCTTGCTCGCCCTCGCGGTAGCCGTCGTCGTCGCCCTCGGCGCGCACGACCTCGTGCGCGGTGTCGTCAAGCATCCGCCGCTCGCGTCCAACTGGCTCGCCGTCGTCCTTGTGCCGAGCGCGTTCGTCCTGATCGTCACGGGGACCCTCGTCACCGCCGCCGGCCCGCACTCGGGGGGCGAGAAGATCAAGCGCTACGGGCTCCTGCCTGATGCGCTCCACATTCACGTGGGCGCCACGGGGATCTTCTCCATCGCGTTCGTCGGCATAGTCGCATCCCTCCTCTGGCACCGGAAGGAGGCGCGCGCCGACCTCATGTTTGCCGCCGGCGTCCTCGGCTTACTCCTGGTGCAGATGACGATCGGGGACATCCAGTGGCGCGAGCACCTGCCCTGGCCTCTCGTGCTCGCGCACGTGACGCTCGCGACCGCCGTCTGGGTCGGCGTCGTGGCGCTCGCCGCCAGGCTTTTGCTCAGGTCGCGGCCGGTACTGCCGTAGACTCCCTCCATCGGTGGCCATCTCCGCATCGAGCGGCGCCCGACCCTTCGCCGCGCCGTGCTCGTGGGGGCTTTTCGGGGTTGGAACGACGGCGCGCAGGGTGCCTCGCTCGCGACGAGCTTTCTCGCCCAGGCGTGGGAGGCGCGGCGCTTCGCCAACATCGATCCCGAAGAGTTCTACGACTTC
Source organism: Gaiellaceae bacterium (assembly GCA_035296905.1). Classification (GTDB taxonomy): domain Bacteria; phylum Actinomycetota; class Thermoleophilia; order Gaiellales; family Gaiellaceae; genus DATEOR01. The sequence continues at coordinate 6,435 of DATHAA010000045.1, read as the reverse complement.
CAGGCCACGCGTCCGCACGTCGCGCTCGAGGACGGAATCACGCGCCGGATCGACTGGCCCGAGACGGTCTTCTACCACGCTCCCATTCCGGGAATCGAACGCGATGCCGTGCTCATGCTCGGCATCGAGCCGAACCTGAGGTGGCGCACCTTCTGCGACGAGATCGTCGGGCTCGCGGGCGAGCTCGACGTGGAGCTCGTGGTCACCCTCGGAGCGCTTCTCGCCGACGTGCCGCACACGCGCCCCGCTCCCGTGACGGGCTCGGCCAGCGACCAGAAGCTCGTCGAGGAGCTCGGCCTCGCCGCCTCGCGCTACGAGGGGCCGACCGGGATCGTCGGCGTTCTGCACGACTCCTGCCGGAACGCGGACCTCTCGTCCGCGAGTCTCTGGGCCGCGGTTCCGCACTACGCTTCGCTCGCTGCCAGCCCCCGCGCCGCGCTCGCCCTCTGCGAGCGGCTGGCGGGGCTCCTCGGAACGGAGTTCGACCTCGCAGACCTCGAGCGCGCCTCCGCAGCCTACGAGCAGCAGGTCAGCGAGGCCGTCTCGGCCGACGAGGAGACCGAGGCGTACGTGCAGGAGCTCGAGGCGCGGCGCGACACGCTCGGGGACGAGCTCGACGTTCCCTCAGGAGATTCGCTCGCCGCGGAGCTGACGCGCTTCCTGCGCGAGCACGAGGCCCGAACGGCCGAAGAAGAAGAGGACGAGGACGGGGCCTAGCTAATCGGCGGTGGTGGCGGCCGGCTCGGCGCTGGGCTTGGGCTTCTCGGACCTCTTCTTCTCGGGCTTCTTCGCGTCGCCTTTCCCATTCGATGCCTTGTCCTTCTGCGCCTTCTGCTGCTCCGCCTTCTGCTGTTCGACCTTCTGCTTCCGCTTGCGCCGGCGGCGGCGGGACTTGCCGGAATGCTGCTTCGGAGCCGGCAGGTTGTCCGCTAGCGCGTTCGCGACCTCCTGAATCGTCCCGAGACGCTCGCGCATGCGGTCGATGAGCTGCTGCGCGGTCGGCGTGTAGGCCTCCGCGGACGCGAGCAGGGCCACGGCGACGTGGATCGGCTGCTCGAGCGCCACGTTGACGAGCCGCGCCGCGTTCTCCTCGTGCCGGTGCCCACGTGAGTTCGTCAGGGCACCGAGCAGGCGCTTGGCCTCCGGCAGACCCGAGCCGGCGCGCCGGTCCTGCAGCTTGCGCGTCGCGCGGGCGAGCCGCCAGGTCCAGCGGGAGAGGATCTCCTCCGGTGCGTCCACCTTCCCCTCGCCGATCGCCCGCAGGAGGATGCGGACGCCCTGCACGCGGTCCTTCTCCCACGTCGGCGCCGAGGTGATCATCGTGACCAAGTCGTCGAAGCTCGCGCGGTCGACGCTGACGGCGACCCGATCGCCGAGGGCTGAGAGGCGCAGGCGCCGGTTCGGGTTCTCGGCGGCGCAGCTCATCAGGAAGGCCTCGCGGCACTCGCGGGAGGCCTTGGCGAGCTTCTCTGCGAAATGCTGGCGCTCTTCGAAGCGGAGCTGCCGGCCGGCGATCGAAGCCCAGAGGAGCTGCTCGTCTTCCGCGAGCCTCGAGGGGTCGACGCGTTCCCACTCCCGGGTGATCACCGCGACGCGGCGGCGCACGTCCGGCGTGACGGGGACGAGCCACGGAGCCGGAGAAAGCTTGCGGCGGGCGCGCCGCTGGACACGCCTGCGCGGCGCCGGGGTCACCCGTGCGCCAGGGCGGTAGAAGTCGGCGTCGAGCAGCGAATGGAGGGTGATCGTGCGCTCGTTGTGGGTCGCCGCGTCCGGGACGAAGTCGACGACGACGCCGGCTTCCTTGCGCTGATGCATCCGCATGACCCGGCCGATGCGCTGCTGGTAGACGCGGCGGCTCGCGGTCGGCGCGAGATGCATGCAGACCGTGGCGCGAGGTGAGTTCCAACCTTCCGCGAGCAGCATCGCGTTGATCAGGATGTTGATCTCGCCGCGCTCGTAGGCAGCGAGCGTCTCGGCCAGCTTGAGCGGCGGTGTCTTGCCGCTCACGGCCTCCGCCTTCAGGCCCGCGGCACGGAACTCGCGCGCGAGATTGTACGCGTGCTCGACCCCGGCGGCGTAGACAATTCCGGGCGTCTCGCCGAAGCGGTCGCGGTAGAGGCTGGCGGCGGCCTGATTGATGACCGAGTGGTCGAGGACGCGGGCCAGGATGTCCTGGTCGTAGTCACCGCCGACGATCGGCACCGACGCAACGGCCGCGGCGGGCGGGACGCGCAGGCAGCGAAGCGGGGCTATGAGGCCGCGGCGCGCTGCATCCGCGAGTGGGAGGTCGTCGACCGAGGCGGGGAAGACGTCCGAGACCTGCTTCGCGATCAGCTGCTCGGTAGCTGTCATGCCGATGTAGATCGGGTCGGCGAAGCGGCGGATCGCACTGCTTGTCTTCTCGCCGAGAGCCGTGTGCGCCTCGTCGCAGATCACGAGCTGGTAGGCGCCCTTCGAGATCGAGTCGACGTGGCGGGCGAACCACGCGTACGTCTGGATCGTGACCGGGTTGCCGCGAAGCGGCTCCTGCCCGTCCTCGATCGCCGGGCGGAGCCGGTCTGCGTAGCCCTCGGTGGTCAGGTCGCGCGTGAACTGCTGAACCAGAAGCCGGCGGTGCGTGAGGATGAGCACGCCCATGGAGCGCGCCGCCTCGACGAAACCCGCGGCGGCGATCGTCTTGCCGGAGGCCGTCGGGTGGCGGAAGCGGAAGCGGCGCACGGCGCCGGGGTCGTCCTGCTGGACGGGCTCGCCCTCCTCGTCCTCCAGGTCCTGGTCTTCGCGCTCCTCGTCCTCTTCCGGTTCCTCCGCTGCGTGGCCGTTCCCGTTCTCGGCCTCTTCTTCATGGCGCGCGATCAGCTCGGTGAGCATCCCGGCGAGCGCGTCGATCTGATGCCGGCGGAGCTCGGTGCCGGACGCAAGCCGGGGCGGGTGATCGGTCAGCTCACGTTCGAGGCCGAGCATGAGCGCGTAGCGGATCTTCCACGAGGGCGAGGGCGTGCGCCGGCCCGCCTCGATCTCCGCCAGGGCGTCGTCGAGCGCGCGACGGCGTGCGCGGCCCTCCGCGAGCGCCTCGGCCGGGTCTTCGTCGGGCCTGAGGAAGGGCTCGCCCGCCCATGCTTCGGCGCGACGGGCCGCGGCGGCCAAGCCGTCCGCTTCCACACCAGGAAGGGTCCGTTGGTCTATTGCTTCGTGCATAGGGTGCAGCGCGAGGTGCGCTGCAAGATGAAACGAGGATGCCGGCGCGTGAATGTTGCGCGCGGCTGTTCGAAATATACCCTAGTTCGGCGTGTGCAGGCCTAGGACGGCGTAGCCTCGGCTACTCCCTTCTGCATGCCCACGGCTTTCTTCATCAGCTCGTAAGCCTCTTCCTTGCGCCCATCCGACTCGGCGATGTCCGCAAGGTGCGAGTAGACGTCGACGAGGAAACGGTTCGGGTTGCGCGGCTCCAGGAGCTCGACAGCGAGCTCGTAGAGCTCCCGCGCCCGGCCCCGGTCGCCGAAGTCGTCGAAGACCCCCGCGAGGACCGAGTAGCTGCGCGCCGCGTCCTCCGGGTGTGCGTCGGCGATGAGCCCGGAGATCTGCATGGCCAGCGCCGCCGCCTCCTCGCTCCGGCCGAGTCGGGCGAGCGCGCGCGCCTCCTCAAGCCGGTACTGCGCCCGCTCGAGGCCGTTGGCGCTCTGCTCGAGAAGCGGCCAGCCCTCTTCGAGGAGGTCGAGGGCGTCCTGCGCGTTGCCCCGGTCGAGCTCGAGATGAGCCAGCAGCTGGTGCGCGCACGCGGTGCGATAGGTGTCTTCCGTCAGGCGAAGGATCTCCAGTGCGCTTCGAGCGAATCGCGCCGCTGTGACGGGGTCGCCGCGCTCCGCGTGGAGCCGGGACTGCGACCAGTAGAGCTGAGCGCGGACACTCGGGCTCTCGAGGCCGCTGCCAAGCGCGAGCGCGGAGCCGAGGAGCTCCTCGGCTCGACCGAGGTTCCCGCTGTCGATCAGCGCATGCGCGAGGAGCACTGAAAACTGGATGGTCTGGAAGGAATTCCCCTGCCGCGCGGCGGATTCCCGGTAGCGCTCGAAGACGCCGATCGCGGATTCGAGCTCTCCCACCATTGCGAACGAGCGTCCGAGGCTGTCGGCCAGGTCGGGGTGGCTCGTCTCGTCCACTCCGAAAACCGATAGCGCCTCCTCGAAGAGCGGGATCGCTTTCCGCGGCTCGCCGTGGCGAAACGCGACGTGCCCAAGCCCGGCCAGTCCTTCGGCGCGGAGCGCGGGCGGCGTGCCCTCGAGCAGCGACGAATAGAGACGCTCAGCCTCGTCGAGCTCGTTCAGGCGCAGTGCGACCTCGGCCTCGACGAGAACTCCACCTCGGTCGCCGCGAACGTCCGAGCCTGTCGCCAGGTAGTCCTCGGAGACGCTGAGCCGGCGACCGAGCTCGCGCAGGAGTTGGAGCGACGGGATGCGGTCGCCCGACTCGATGCGCGAGATGTACGCGGGCGAGCACCCCGGAAAGGAGAGCTGGCGCTGGCTGAGGCCGGCCTTCTCGCGGGCGAGCTTAAGGCGACCGCCTACGGCGGCGGGATTGTCGACGTGGGTTGACTTTTGTCTTGGCATCCGGAACCTGTTATAACCTCACGTTGTCAAATTCCTGGGGCCCAAGAGCTGTCAATCGTTCGAGAAAGGACGGCTCCATGCGACTCAAGCTGATGGCGCTTTGCGCTGGGCTTGGGACACTCGCGGCTCTTGTCGCTGGTACTCCCTGGGTGGTAGATCGCCCATAGTGATCTTTCGCCAGCGCCATTTGTCGACATTTCAACCCTCGAACGAGGACGGTTGTCGCCTCGAGCGCATTCTCACTCTTTCCCTCGATCCCGACAAGGGCCGAAGCGGCCATTAGTCGCCCCTTAACGAAGGGAGCCCCGACTGCGGCGGCGGGGCTCCCGGTGCGTCAACGGCTATGACAATTGTCGGCGGTAATCCTGCCAATGCCTTCCCCCGAAAGGGGGAACCGACAGCCGTGCAGAGCTAGGCTCCGCGCGTGGCCTGGGAGGAGCACGCTGAGAGAGAGGCGCGGCGCTATGCGGACGCTCTCGCCCGCATGCCCGACGAGCCGGATCCCAGGCAGAAGCAACTCGTTCGTGCCGCGATGGCCGCCGGCGGAGCCGCGCTCGCGCGCCTCATGCAAGGCCGGACCGCGGAGGCGGCCGGTTGGTTCACGCGGTCGGCCGAGCGCTACCGGGAGAGCTGGCCCGACGCGCCCCCGGGGAGCTGGGGAAGGCTCATCGGCGCGCTCAAGTCGCGGATCCTCGCCGGGGACTGGGAGGCCGCGGAAGGCGATGCCCGCTGGGCGCTCGAACAGGATCCCGTCGCCGGCGGCTCGCCGGTCGGCGCCTACGCCGTCGCGCTCGCCCGGCTCGTCCTCGGTGAAGACCGCCAGGCGGCCGAGCTCGCCGAGATCCTGCGGGCCGCGGACGAGGATGCGTTTCCGGCCCCGGTCGCGGAAGCCATTGCCGGCCTCTCAGTCGGGGATGCCGGAACCTACGCGGCCGGCTGCGTTGCCGTGCTCGACTCCTTCGAAACGCGCGACGCGTATCTCGAGGACATCCCGGTCGCGGACACGGTCATCGTGCTCGAGGCGCTCGCCGAGCGGCGGGGCATGGCGACGCGTCCGTCGTCGCCGCTCTTGCCCGGCTAGCTGGGCTCGATGTCGACGGAGACGATGGTGTCGGGCTTGAGGAAGCGTCCGTTCACGAAGGGCCAGTCGTCCGGCTCGGTCGTACCGAGCTGCTTCGTGAGCGCCTTCGCGTAGCCTTTCGCCTCGCCGATATCGGCGCAATCGGAAACCGTGAGGCGCTCGCCGCTCGTCAGCCGGACGGAGACGGTGAAGCCCGATCCGTTCAGGGCCGCGGGCCCGGGCTCCTCGGGCGCCGTCTCGGTGGTGACCGGCTCGGCAGCGGAAGGAACCGGCCCAGGAGGGAGAAGGTCGTCCTCAAGATCGTGGGGCACCTGGCCGTTCGTCTCTGGACGAGACTGGGGCGAAGCGGGCTCGGTGGCGAGCGGCGCGAGCGGTTCCGGTGCGGGCGGCGCCTCGTGGGCCGGCGCCGGCTGCTCGACCTCTGTCGCCGGAGCGGGTGCTTCGAATGTCGCGGCGGGCTCAAGCACAGGCTCGGGCTCGGGATCGGGCTCGGGCTCCGCTTCGACCGTGGGTGCCTCGTACGCGGGCGCCTCGAAGACGGACTCGGGCTCCGGTGCCTCGAAGACAGGCTCGGGCTCGGGCGCTGCTTCCGGCTCCGGCTCGGGCTCCGGTGCCTCGAAGACGGACTCGGGCTCCGGTGCCTCGAAGACGGGCTCGGGCTCGGGCGCTGCTTCCGGCTCCGGCTCGGGCTCGCGCTGGGGCTCGGGCTCGTAGGCCGGAAGCGAAGGCTCCTCAGCCGCAGGCGGGACGCTG
>DATHAA010000044.1:0-53928 GCA_035296905.1 Gaiellaceae bacterium | reverse complement strand
GCATCAGACCGCCGAAACCGGCAACGAGGTATTCCCGCCAGTGTCGTGGAGGGCGCAAGCCGCTCTAGGCGAGTCTGTGGCGGTTGGTCAAAAACCCAAACTCCCGCTGCGCACAGTTCGGGCAATACGCGACCACGTAGGGATCTACGTCCGGCTCTTCCTCGTCGTCAATTATGAGCGCGATCCAGCCCTGCGCGGTCTCCGAGCGACTCGGACATTCCTCACAGCGCACAACAAGCATTTTGTCTCACGGCCGCTTTTCCGCCAAACCCTCCTAGCGGCCCCCACTCAGCTGGCCGTTATCTAGCTTGCTCAACGACGGAGACTCGGACTCGAAAACCATAGTAAGTGTCTGCGACCGTAGCGTTGACGTGCTACCAAGTACGAAGGGGACCGGGGGCTGAGCGCCGCTCCTTCGCTTCCCTGGCGTCAGGCCAGCGGAGTAGCCGCAGTTCCGTTGGCCTAGGCCCCGGCCCTCGATACTCTTCTGCGTGGGAAGGGTGGTTGGCGGTTCCTGACAGTGCTTCCTCCTTCCCTCCCTACTAATGCGAGAGCCGCCCTCGTCGCGCGAGGAGAGCGGCCCTCGAATTGCCAACGCGCCCCAACCCCACAGGCAGACGACGGGCGTCGGAAGGCTCAACGAAAGTACCCATCTCCCGGAAACGAAAACGGCCCCGGTAGGGCGTTGAGTCTACTCGTCTACGGGACTTCCGCGGCCTCCTGCATGGATTTATTGGCTCCCAGCAGCAACCCGGCGACAGCCTCTCGCTTCCGTCGCCTCGTCTTCGATGCCAGCGTCACGGCGCACATGGCAGGCAAGGACCTTGAGGAGGAAGCGGACGCTACGCTCTGCGCGGGGAGGGTTCGAGTGGCTTCCTGACAGACTCTGCTCGCCGCCCTCCCCACTCCCAAAGAGAAACGGCCCGCCTCCGGGCCGCTCTCGTGAAACGTGGTGAGGGGAAGGGGAGTCTAGCCCGCGCCCTCCATCGCGTCTATGGGGCTTACAGAGGCTCCTAGAAGCCTTTTCTCAAGTGCCTCTGCCTCGTCTCTGAACACCACGCCCGCCAAGTGCAAGTACCCCTTGGTGGTTTTCATATCCGAGTGGCCCGCCTTCGCCATAGCGCCGTGGGGTTCGCCCCCGCAGCAGCGTCGTTGGTGATGCTTGAGTGACGCATATCGTGGAAGGGGCGAACGTAGTCCTCGATGCCGGCGCTCTTCAGCGCGGCGCGGAATTGCTCGGCGTAGGTCTTGTCGTCAAACGTCCTTCCGCTCTTCGAGCAGAACACCAACTCGTCTTCACCCTGATACGGCGACCGTGAGCGATGCTCGAAGAGAGCGTCAGCCAACGTGGGCGTAATGGGGATGCTTCGAACGCCTGACTCGCTCTTCGACTTTCGAACGCGCATGTAAGGGCCGCGCTCGGGGTCGGTGAGGATGATGTCCCTCCACCTCAGGTTCTGTAGCTCGTGACGCCTGAGGGCTGTCAGAGCCACGGTGAGAAAGACGGTACGCGCCTGTTCGTCTTCGAACTCCTTGAGGACGGCGCGAATCTCAGCGGGTTCGAGAATGCGCCACTTACGCTGAACGATCCTCGGGCGCTCGACATCATCGGCGGGGTTCGTCTCGATCAACTCTTCGCGCTTCGCTGACTTGAAGATGTCGTGCAGGAGGGTGATGTCTCGATTCAGCGATGCTGGCCCTTGCTTCTTGACCTCTGAGGCCCAGGCAACGTATTCGGTTATGCGCGAGGGGCGGATTGACGCGAGCGGCAAGGCTCCTAGGTCTTCCGTGAGACGCGTGAGGACACCCCTATACCCGCTGACCGTTCTCGCGCTCCAGTGGCGGTGAGCCTGACCGCGCTCGAACCACTGATCGGCATAGTCAGCAAAGGTCAACGCTGAGGGCTTCGTCCAGTTCTTCTTCTCAACTCGAACAACACGCTCTCGAAGCTCGGCCTTCGCCTTCTTCCGAGTCCACCCCTCGGACTCTTTGCCAAGCGTCTCCTGAATCTGAACACCGTTGGCGTCCACGTACTTGATGCGCCACACGACGCCCCGCTTGCCCTCGTACCTGATGACTCCGCTGTTTCTCATCCTCTGCTCCTTATCGAAGTGGCCTCCTGACTCGATGAACGATAGCAGTTGGGTACAACGTTGCGGGTACAAGACGAGCTCAAAGCGCGTCTGAGCAGGTAAAACGCGCATTCCTAGCGAGAACACGCCATTATTCGGCCTCATGGCCGCGCGACCTTTACTGGCAGTCGACGGCGACAACCTGGCGCACCGCGCCTACCACGCGCTTCCGAGCTCCATCAAAGGCGGGGACGGCAAGCCGGCGAACATGATCGTCGGCTTCGCGAACATGCTCATCCGCGCGTGGGAAGCCGAGGAGCCTCGCACGATTTTCGTCGCCTTCGACACGCTCACCGTGCCGACGTACCGCCACGAGCTCCTCCCTGAATACCAGTCCGGGCGCGACTTTCCACGGGACCTCACCGACCAGCTCGACCGGCTCCCCGATTTCGTCGAAGCGCTCGGCTTTCCCTGGGCGAAGGAAGCGGGCTACGAGGCGGACGACTTCCTCGCCGCCGCCGTGGCCTCGGAGGAGAAGCGCAAGGGCTCGTCGCTCGTGCTCACGAATGACCGCGACCTCTTTCAGCTGGCCTCGCCGCGGACGACCATCCTGCACCCGAAACGCGGCGTCTCGGAGCTCCAGCGCGTCGGGCCGGCCGAGGTGAGGGAGCGATATGGGGTCGAACCCGAGCAGGTTCCGGACTTCATCGCGTTGCGCGGCGACCCCTCGGACCGAATCCCCGGCGCTCCGGGAGTCGGACCGGGCCGTGCGGCGGCGATCGTCAAGAAGCACGGATCGCTCGAGGCCGCGCTCGAGGCCGGCGGCTTTCCGACAATCGCCGACCAGCTGCGCGAGTACCTCCGCATCGCGACCCTCCAGTACGACGCACCGATGCGCAAGCTCCCGGACGTAGCGCCGAACTGGAAGCGCGCCGCCGGCCTGACGGAGGAGTGGGGCCTTGGCGGTCTCACCCGACGGTTGCAGGAACGCCCTTAGTGCCGCCGTGGCTCAGGCAGAATCAGGCCATGGACAAGGTCGCGGTCGTCACTGGAGCGGACACCGGAATCGGCTGGGCGATCGCGCAGCGACTTCAGCAGGACGGCTACGTGCTCGGCTTCCACACTCGCGACGAGGAGCCGAAGGCGCGCTACGAGGAGATCGCCGAGAACAGCCGGGCGATCTGGCTCGTCGGCGACCTCTCCGACCGCGACATCGGCGAGCGGCTGATCTCGAAGACCGTTGACGAGCTCGGCCGCATCGACGTCCTGGTAAACAACGCCGGGGCCACGTCTGCCAAGCCGGCGCTGGATCTCGACGTCGACGACTTCGACGCCCTTTTCTCGGTGGACGTGCGAGGAGCGTTCCTCATGTCGAGCGCGGCAGCCAAGCGGATGCGCGACGGCGAGGGCGGCGTGATCGTCAACATCACGAGCGTCCACGAGCACATCCCGCGCCCAGGGTTCGCCCTCTATGCATCCGCGAAGGCGGCGCTCGGGATGCTGACACGCTCGTTTGCGCTCGAGCTCGCCCAGGACGAGATCCGCGTAAACGCGGTCGCGCCGGGCGCAATCGCGACGAGCAGGAACAAGGAGGCCGACGAGCTCGCCGACCAGATCCCGCTCGGGCGCCCCGGCGAGCCCGCTGACGTGGCCGCGCTCGTCTCCTACCTCGTGAGCGACGAAGCGGGGTACGTCAGCGGCACGAGTGTCGTCATCGACGGCGCTATGACGCAGCAGGTCGTGGCCGATCCCGCTTGGTAGCGCCCCTCGTCAGCCATCCCGACTTCGCGAGCCTGCATCCGACCGGCGACCACGTCGAGCGGCCCGAGCGCGTCGCCGTCCTCCTGGAGGCGTTTTCGGAGTACGAGGAGCCGCGGCGCGCGACGGAATCGGAGCTCGCGCTCTGCCATGACCCCGGCTACATCCGCCGCATCCGCGAGACCTCGGAGAGTGGGCAGACGGTCATGCTCGACGGCGACACGGTCTGCACGCCGTCGACGTACGAGACGGCACGGCTCGCGGCCGGCGGGGCGATCGCCGTCGCCGAGCGCGGCGGGTTCGCTGCGGTCCGCCCGCCCGGGCACCACGCGCTTCCGGGCCGGGCAATGGGGTTCTGTGTCTTCGCCAACGTCGCCATCGCCGCCCGCTTCGCCCAGGTCAACCTCGGGATCGACCGTGTGGCGATCCTCGACTGGGACGTCCACCACGGGAACGGCACGCAGGACATCTTCTGGAGCGACCCGTCGGTCCTCTTCGTCTCCCTCCAGCAGTGGCCGTTCTGGCCAGGGAGCGGCGGGCCGGGCGAAGGGAACGAGACGACGCTGAACGTGCCGCTTCCGGCGGGCTCCGGGGACGACACGTATCTCGACGCGATGGAGCAGCTGGTCGAACCGGCCATCGCGGGCTTCGATCCCCAGCTCCTGCTCGTCTCGGCAGGGTTCGACGCGGCCGCCGGCGACCTCCTCGGCGGGATGCGCGTCACCGCCGACGGCTTTGCGGAGATGACGCGGCGCGCGCAGGCACTCGCACCGCGGGTCGGATTCGTGCTCGAAGGCGGCTACACGGTCGAGAATCTTCCGGCTCTCGTCGGCGCAGTCCTGTCCGCCTAGGTCAGAAGGACCCCCGCCGCCGCGAGGACGACGGCTCCGACGCCTGCAAGCCACGCCTCCCGCTTCGCGTCGGCGACCACGTGCCCTGCGGCGAAACCCGCGAAGATCGCGGCGGGGACGAGCAAAAGGCCGATGGAGAACGAACCGAGCACCGCCCAGACGCCGAGCATGGCGGCTGCCCCCGTGAGGAGAATCGCCCGCGCCTTCGGCGCGAGGAACTGGGCCGAGATCAGCGCGAGAGCTGCACCGGCCACGCAGGCGGCCACGAAGAGCACCCTGCCGCTCGTCAGCTCTCCCTCACCCTCCCCCTGGATGATCGCGAGGTAGAGGGCGTCGACCGCGAGGGCGATTCCCGCGGCGGAGAGCGCCTGCCACCAGCCCGGTGGGGCCAGCCGACTATCCACCCTCTAAGTGTAGGCCGGATACGAGCCGAAGACACGCAGCTCGCGCGTGAGGCCTTGCACCTCGGCGAACGTCTCGGTGACGATCGGATCGAGGGGGTGGCCGGCCAGCACGGCGTCGAAGCGGTAGCGCCACGGCGTCGACGGGATCGGTCGCGAGACCAGCTGCACGAGATCCAGCGAATGGCGGCCGAAGGGCTCGATCGCCTTGTGCAAAGCACCCGGCCGGTGATCGGTCGCAAAGGAGAACGCGGTGCGCCAGGTCTCGCCCTCGCGGTCGATGCGGGTGTAGGGCGCAACCGAGACGAAGCGCGTGTAGGCCTCGGGATGATCGCCCACGTCCCCCGCGATGACCGTCAGCCCGTACATGCGCGCGGCCCGTTCGCTCGCGATCGCCGCCTCAGTCGCGTCGCCCCGCTCGGAGACCTCGGAGGCCGCATCGGCGGTCGTGGCCGCCGCGATCGCGGTCGTCCAGGGCATCGCCGCGAGCAGGCGGCGGCACTGGTCGAGAGCGGCCGGATGCGAACGGACGATGCGGATCTCCTCGAGGGGAACGTCCGTCGGCCCGACCAGGCAGTGCCGGATCGGCAGGACGGTCTCGCCCGTGATCGAGAGCGGCGACTCGTAGAGGAGGTCGTGCGTCTCGTTGACCGGGCCTGTCAGCGAGCTCTCGATCGGGAGGACGCCGAAGGCGACCTCCCCGCCTGCCGTCGCCGCCACCACGGCCGTGAAGCTGGGCAGCGGGACGAGCTCGGTGCCGGTCGGAAAAAGGTTGTCGCAGGCCGCGGCGCTGTGCGCGCCGTCACGGCCTGGATAGGCGACGTTCACTCCCATGGATGAATCTAAGCGGAATTAGGAGCGCAGATCCGCTGGAAGGCGGAAAAAGACGTCCTCGCGGGCGATCTCGACCTCGGCGCGCTCCGTGAAGCCGAGCTCGGCGAGCCGGTCGAAGACGCGGTCGACGATGAGCTCCGGCGACGACGCGCCCGCGGTCAGCCCGACGGTCTCGTGGCCATCCAGCCAGGCCGGGTTGAGGTCGGTCTCGTCGTCGATGAGATAGGCATCGGCGCCCCGGTCGCGGGCGACCTCGACCAACCGGTTGGCGTTCGAGCTCGCGCGCGAGCCGACGACGAGAACGAGCGTCGCCTCCTCGCAGATGCGCTTGACCGCGTCCTGACGGTTCTGCGTCGCGTAGCAGATGTCGGCGGAGGGCGGCCCGACGAGATCCGGGAACCGCTCCCGGAGCGTGTCGACTACGTCGGCCGTGTCGTCCAGGGAAAGGGTGGTCTGCGTGATGTAGGCGACCTCTTCTCCGTCCTCGACCTCGAGGTTGCGGACGTCCTCGGGGGTCTCGACGAGGACGATGGACTCCGGTGCCTCCCCCATCGTGCCTTCGACCTCGACGTGGCCGGCATGGCCGACAAGCGCGATCTTTAGGCCTCGACCCGCATAGCGGCGCGCCTCGGCGTGGACCTTGGAGACGAGCGGGCACACGGCGTCCACGACCTTCAGGCCTCGCTCCGCGCACTTCTCGTAGACCTGGGGCGCGACGCCATGCGCGGAAAGGACGATCAGCTCGCCTTCGGGGACCTCGTCCTCGGACTCGACGAAGACCGCCCCGCGCGCCTCGAGGTCACGCACGACATGGATGTTGTGGACGATCTCGTGGCGCACGTAGACCGGCGGCCCGTGCTGGTCGAGCAGCTTCTCGACGATGTCGATCGCGCGCACCACTCCTGCACAGAAGCTCCGGGGCGCGGCGACGAGAACGCGCTTGCTCACGAGAGCTCCTCCGCCGCGCGGGTGAGGGCGGCCGTCGCCTTCCGTGCGTCTCGTGCGGTCCGAATCGACCTGACAGGCTCCGTTACGAACGCCGTCGCGACGACCTTCCAGTCCGTGCCCCCGTCGGCCTTGCCGGCGCAGACGAGCCGCCCGACCGGCTGGTCGCCGACATCGGAGATCGCGCGCACGACTCCCGCCAGCCTTCCTGTGGACGCGAGCACGCCGCTCTCCATGTCCACCACCGCCGCCCCGGTCCGCTCGGCAAGCGCCCGCCGGGCCTCGGGCTCGTTGGCGACACCGTCGGAGGCGCATACGACCGCGGGCTCGGCGCCGGCGACCTCGAGGGCGGGCCCGTCCCAGAGCGTTCGCCCGGAGGAATCCACGACCTTCGTCGCGGTCACGAGCGTGCCGGGACGAAGCGTGTCGCCGAGACCGCCCGCGAAGCCGAATGAGACGAGCTGCCCTTCGGGAAGTGGAAGGCCGGCGCCGAGTCCGACCAGGGCTGTTTTCGCACCTGCCTTACGCGCTGCATGCCCTTCGATTTTCAGTGCGCAGACGAGAGTGAGTGCATTTCCCTTCGCGGAAAATGCGTCAGCATTTTTCGCGATTACCGCAGCGTCCACGCGAGACTCCGCACCGTTTCCTTGACGCTCGAGGTCGTCGCGATCGTCGCCGACGGCTCGAAGCCGGAGTGGATGCCGCAGTGCTCGCAGCGGTGGTCGTTCCCCGGCCCGTAGCGCTCCCACTCGATTCCGTCGATGAGCGCCTCGTAGGTCGGGAAGATGCCGTCGGTGAGGAGATAGCAGGGGCCCTTCCAGCCGTACGGGTTCCGCGTCACCGAGCCCCAAGGGGCGCACGGGAGCTTGCGGTCACCAGTGAGGAAGTCCTGATAGACCGGGCTCGCCAGCCACTTGTAGCCGTTCTTGCGCACGCCGTCGCGGATCGTGCGGAACTTCTCCTCGTGCTCGGCGCGCGTCATCGTGAGCGCCGGGTCGATCTGCGAGTACTGGTAGCCCGGCGCCACGAGCATCCCCTCGATGCCGACCTCGTCGGTGAGGAAGCGCATCATCTCGAGCACGTCGTTGACGTCCGTCTCCTTGAAGATGGTCGTGTTCGTCGTCACTCGGAAGCCCGCCTCGCGAGCCTCGCGGATCGCCGCCACCGCGATCTCCCAGAGGCCCGGGTAGTCGCAGATGTAGTCGTGGATCTGCTGCATGCCATCGAGGTGGACGACGAACGTGAGGCGCGGGTTCGGCTCGAACCTGTCGAGCATGTCGGAGAGCCGCAGCGCGTTCGTGCAGAGCTGGATGTTCCGCTTCATCTCGAGGAAGCCGCCGACGACGTCCTCGATGCCCTTGAAGATCAGCGGCTCGCCGCCGCAGACGGAGATGACCGGAGCCGGGCACTCGACCGCCGCCTGGAGGCATTCCTCGACGGTCAGCCGGGCCTTGTTCGATTCGTACTCGCGGATCTTCCCGCAGCCGATGCAGGCGATGTTGCAGCCCAGGGTCGGCTCCAACATGATCACGAGGGGATAGTGGTCGTTCTTCTTCTGCGAGGCGACGTAGCGCCCGATCTGGACGGTGCTGCGAAGCGGGAACTTCATGCGCCTCCCTTCCGTGTCAGCGCTTCGGCCGTCGCGCGGGCCAAAGCCGGCTCAACTGGGCCTGGTTCGTACCCGAGTCTACTCCGAGCCTTTTCCGAGGAGAAATACATCGGTATCCGCGCGAGCTTGACTTCTTCTGCGTTCGCGAAACCTGCTTTCGCCGCTGCTACTGCGAAAGGATACGGGACGCGGAGCCTCGGTCGCGACCTTCCTGCGAGGTCGGCGATGACCGCAAAAAGCTCCTCCAGGGAGAGGTTCACGCCTCCAAGAAGGTAGCGCTCCCCCGGCTCTCCGCGCTCGAGCGCGAGGGCATGGCCGCGAGCGACGTCGCGGACGTCGACCAGGTTGAGGCCGGTCGCGACGAATCCGCGAATCCTGCCGGTGGCGACGTCCTCGACCATCTGCCCCGTCGGCGTTGGCTTCGCGTCGCCGTCGCCCACCGGCGTGGTGGGGTTCACGACGACGGCACCGGCCGCGAGCGCGAGCCGCTCCGACTCGAGCTTCGTGCGCTTGTACGGGACCGAGAGCTCCCATTCGGGCGGCTCGTCCTCCTCCGTCGCGACCGCGCCGGGAACCGGCCCGCACGTACCGGCCGTGCTCGTGAAAAGGAAGCGGCGCACGCCGCTCGCACGGGCGGCGTCGAGGATCGTCCTCGTTCCTTCGACGTTCACGCGCTGAAGCTCCGACTCCGGGGCGTCGTAGCTGTAGAGCGCGGCGGCGTGGACGACCGCGTCGCAGCCGTCGAGCACGCGCTCCAGGCCCGCGCTGTCGAGGAGGTCGACGCGCTCGTCGCGCACCTCGGTTCCCTGCTCGCGCAACTCGCGCGCGATGTGGCTCCCGACGAAGCCAGTGGCCCCCGAGACGTAGACCTTCAAGCGCGGGCGGCTTTGAGGCGGCCGAGCGCCATGACCGGCCAGTACGTGCGGTACAGGTGGTAGTTGATGAGGAAGTGGCGGGGGAAGCCCGTGCCGGTGAAATGGGGCTCGTCCCAGTCGCCGTCCTCGCGCTGGTTTTCGGCGAGCCAGGCGGCGGCGCGCGTCGCGGCTTCCGAGTGGGCCTCCCCGGCGGCGACGAGCCCGAGGAGCGCCCACGCGGTCTGGGACGCCGTCGGCTCGCCGCGCCCGTGCCAGCCTTCCCCGTCGTCGCCGACGTCGTAGGAGCGGCAGTCCTCACCGAACCCGCCGTCCTCGTGCTGTACGGACTCGAGCCAGGCGACTGCACGGCGCACTGCCGGGTGGTCAGGCGGTATGCCCGCGGCTTCGAGGGCGGGCAGGGCCGCGCCCGTGCCGTAGACGTAGTTCACGCCCCAGCGTCCGAACCAGGAGCCGTTTTCCTCCTGCCTGGAGAGCAGGTAGTCCACGCCGCGGCGAACCGAGTTTTCGTAGCCCGCCTCCTTCGCGAGGAGCTCGACGGCGTGGCCCGAGACATCGACGCTCGGCGGGTCGATGATGGCGCCGAAGTCGACGAACGGGATCTCGTAGAGCCAGTAGGCCTCGTTGTCCTTGTCGAAAGCGCCCCAGCCGCCGCTTCGCGACTGCATCGCCTCGATCCACCCGCAGGCGCGCGAGACCGATGTGCGGCCCATGCCGAGCTCGTTCAGGGCGATGCTGACGACTGCGGCGTCGTCGATGTCGGGATAGAGGTCGTTGTCGTACTCAAAGGCCCAGCCGCCCGGCTCGACGCCGGGGAGCCGCAGCGCCCAGTCCCCCCGGGCCCTGACCTCTTCACGAAGGAGCCACTCGCCTCCCTTCTGCAGGGCGGACTCCTCCGCCGGCACACCCGCGGCCCGCAGCGCGACGAGCGCGAGGCAGGTGTCCCAGACGGGCGACTGGCAGGCCTCCGGCCTGAGGCGGTCGCCGTCGTCGACCATGAACCGCTTCCAGCCCGCGATCCCGCGCCTGAGATACGGCGACTCGGGCCCGTGACCGCGGCAGGCGAACGCGATCAGCGACCAGACCCAGGGCGGCTGGATCCCGCCCCAGGAGCCGTCGAGCTCCTGTCGGTCGATCAGCCAGCGCTCCGCGTAGGCGAGCGCGCGCTCGCGACCTGGCTGGACGGGTTGGCCGTTGTACCAGCGGATGGCGGAGTCGACCAGGTTCCACGCGGTCTGGGGCCGCTCCACCGGCCCGAGGTCGATCTCGCGGGCGAGGCGCTCTTCGGGAAGGCGGCGCACAGGCCGGTAGTGCATGACGATCGAGAGCGCGACGAGCGTCTGCCGCGCCCAGCAGCCGAAGCTGTAGACCGAGAGCGGGAGCTCGGGCGCGAGGAGGACGAGCTCGGGCGGGATCGCCTGGATCTCCTCCCAGGGCCACAGGCCGAAGAGCGCGAGCCACATGCGCGTGAAGACCCGCGACGCTCCGATCCCTCCCTGCGCCTCGATGTATTCCCGGGCACCGGCCAGGCGCGGGTCGTCGGCAGAAAGACCCGCCAGGCGAAGCGCCGTGTACGCCTCGACGGTCGCGTCGAGGTCGGGCTCGCCGCCCCAGTAGATCGCCCACGTGCCCTCGTCGCGTCGGCGGGCGAGAAGCTCGTTGGCGCAGCGGCGGAAAGTGTCTTCGTCGGCGATTCGGAGGAACTCGTGCCAGAAGATGTGCTGCGTCGTCATCGTCACGTTCGACTCGAGCTCGGCGACCCAGAAGCCCTCCGGTTTCTGCAGCGAGAGCAGGCGCTCGACGCCTGCGTCCAGAGCCCGGTCGAGGTCGGTGCCGACGGTCGTACTCACGCGGTCACTTTCTCACGAACCGAGGCGGTGAGCACCCGGGCGGCCTCCCGGCCGCTCCTCACCGCACTCTCCATCGTCGCGGGCCAGCCGGTGCCGGTCCAGGCACCGGCGCGGACGACGTTCGGCCGGCTCGTCGCCGCGCCGGGGCGGAGCCGCGCGGTCCCGGGGCGGGCGGCGAACGTCGCAGCCGGCTCCCGGCTCACGCGTGACCACAGGAGCTCGGCTGCCCCGAGCCGCTCGGTGACCTGCCCTGCAATGCTGTCGATGAGGTCTCGGCCGCGCAGCTCGAGCAGCTCGGGAGCCCCACTCGAGACCACCGTGATGTACTGGCCCCGTTCGGGGTGGTGGCCCGTGAGGGCCCCGCGGTCGAAGAGCCAGTGGGCGTCGGTCCCGAGAAGCGCGGCGAGCGGGGAGCTCAAGATCGACCGGTCGAAGAGAAGGTGGACGCTCACGATGGGCGAGTCCTCGAGCTCGGGCTCCGGCTCGCCGAGAAGCCGTGCGCTCTCGGAGGGCGGTACCGCGACGACGACTCCGTCCACATCGAGTTCGTCAAGGGATGCGACCCGGGTCCCGAGCGAGATCTCGGCGCCCCGCCGCTCGAGCTCGGCACCCGCCGCGTCGCCGTGCATCTCCCCGAGCGGAGAGGTCGGGAGCAGCAGGTCGCTCGCTCCCCCACCGGCGAGGAGCGCGGTCTGCACCACGAAGACGCCCGGCGCAGCGCTCACCTCGTCCGTGCGGACGTTGAGCGCAGGACGGATAAAGACGTCCCAGAAGCGGTCGACGCCAGCCTGCGACTGGCCAAGCGTTCGGAGCAGCGACCCGAAGCTCTCGTCGTCGTGGGCGCCGGAGTCGAGCTTCGCCAGCTTGCGCGCCACACGCCCCGTCGCAAGGCGCTCGCGCAGGCCGATGTGCCCGTAGCGCAGGAGCCCGACGAGCCCGGGGCGGATGGTCGCGATGCTTCCGTCCTCGGCGACGACCGGGAGCCCGAGCCGCACACGCCGAAGCGACGCGGCCTGCCCGATCTCCGCGACGAAGTCCAGGTACGCCGTGCAGCACCCGAGGGCGACGTGCTGGCCGTTGTCCGGCGGCGGACTGGGGTCGCCCTCCCTCTCCGGCAAGGTCTGCACCGCCCCGCCCAGCGTCGGCCTTGCCTCAAGAAGGCGGACGTCGTGGCCCTCCGTCGTGAGCTCGAGCGCCGCCGCGAGCCCGGCGAGCCCACCTCCGACGACCGCAACCCTCACAGCGCTGCGACCGCCTTCAGCTTCTCGACGGTCGAGAGGTGCGGCGGCTCGCTGAAGACGTCGTAGTCGCGGGCTCGCATCTGCATGAGCAGGCCGCGGTAGATCCCTGCGAAGCTGCGCACGCAGAGCGCGCTCCGCCGGTCGAGGAGCGGGAGGAGCTCCAAGCCTTTGCGCATGAGCGCGTCGGCCCGGACGGCCTGGTGTTCCATGAGCGGCCGCCAGCCAGAGCCAGGCCGACCCGAGGCGATCCCGTCCTCGGTCACCCCGAAACGGCTCAGCTCCTCCTGGGGGAGATACACGCGCTCGAGCGACCAGTCCTCGGCGACGTCGCGCATGATGTTGATCTGCTGCAGCGCGAGCCCGAGCGTCTGTGCGCGCGGCCTCGCCGCCTCCCAGCTCGAAGGCCCGTACACCGCGGCGCACGCGACTCCCACCGCCCCGGCGACCCGCCGGCAGTACTCACGGAGCTCGTCCCAGGACGCGTAGCGGTTCCGGTCGCAGTCCATGAGCGCCCCGTCGACGAGGTCGCCGAGCGCGTTGGGCGGGATGGGATAGCGGCGCATCGCATCCGCGAGCGCGACGAGGATCGCATCGCCGTCCTGCGAGGCCGGAAGCGCCCCGACGGCGGCCCGCCACGACTCGAGCTCGGCGCGCGCGGGTTCCGGCCGGTCGGCGAGGTCGTCGACGCGGCGCGCAAATGCGTAGAGCGCCGCAATCGCCCGGCGCTTCGGGCCCGGGAGGACGCGGATCCCCCAGGCAAAGTTCCGCGCGGTCTCGCGCGTGATCCGGTTGGTCTCGGCGTAGGCCTGCTCCGCCTTCACGGCCAGAAGAGCTCCCGGAATGCGAGGCGGGCAAACGTCCACTTCGTCGGAGCCGGACGGCTGGTGAACACGTCCCACCCCGCACGCTCGAGCGCGTCGAGGGCAGCAAGGCCGCCGCGTGCATAGAGCGCCACGGACATCCCCGAACGGCCGCCGAGTGCCTTGGCGAGCGGTAACCCGACTTCGAGGAGGCTCCGCGCGCGATCCCCTTCGAAGCGGAGAAGCGCGACGATCTCGTCGGTAATGGGCCCCGCGAGGTCGTCGTCCGCGACGCCGAACCGCGCGAGGTCGTTCTGGGGGAGGTAGACGCGGCCGAGCGCCAGGTCGCGGGGCGGGTCCTGGAGGAAGTTGACGAGCTGGAGGCCCGTGCAGATCGAGTCGCTCAGTCGCAGAAGCTCGTCGTGTTCCGCGCGTCGGTAGACGCCGAGAACGAGGCGGCCCACCGGATCGGCCGAGTAGGTGCAGTACTCCCGCACCTCCTCCCAGGTGGCGTAGCGGGTCTTGCGCTGGTCGATCCGGTTCGCCTCGATCAGGCGCCGAAAAGGGTCGAGTGGGAGCGCGCAGCCGTCGATCGTCTCGTGCAGGCGCCGCATGATCTCGGTGCGAGGCGGGCCGTCCAGCTCGCGCTCCAGCTCGTCGAGGAGCGCCATGCGGTCTCCATGCGCCTCGTCGCCGAGGTTGTCCACGAGCCGGGCGAAGCCGTAGATCGCCCGCAGGTGCGGCCGCGCGTGCCGCGGCGCGAGCATCGAGACGGCCGGGAAGTTCTCTCCGCTCGCCCGAGCGTCGATGCGCTCTGCCGCCAGCTCTGGCGCTTCGAGAAGACTCGTCGCGGGCATGGCCCCCCATAGTATGGAGCGCCGAAGCCTTGGAATCACCGGGGTCGAGGTCCCCGTTGTCGGCCTCGGCACCTGGCTCACCTTCGACCTCGGGCCCGAGCGCCAGCAAGTCGCCGACCAGGTCGTCGATACTGCGTATGCCAGCGGAACGCGCGTCTTCGACTCGTCGCCGATGTACGGCCGCGCCGAACAGGTCCTCGGCCAGGCGGTCGACGGCCACCGGGACGACGTCTTCATCGCGTCGAAGATCTGGACGCCCTCGCAGGAGCAGGGACGCTTCCAGCTCGAGGCGCAGCTCGACTACTTCGGGGGCCGTGTGGACCTCGAGCAGGTGCACAACCTCGTCGCCTGGGAGCAGCACCTCGCGTGGCTCGAGCACGAACAGGAGCAGGACCGCGTGTGCTTCCTCGGCGCGACGCACTACCAGAGCTCCGCCTTCGAGGAGCTCGAAGGAGTGATGCGAAGTGGGCGGATCGACGCGATCCAGGTGCCCTACAACCCCCTGGAGCGCGACGTCGAGCGGACGATCCTTCCGCTCGCTGAGGAGCTCGGCCTGGGCGTGATCGTCATGCGGCCGTTCGCGGAGCGCGGCCTTCTGCCCGGCCCGGGCCCCGTGCACCTCGAGCGCATCGGCGTCTCCACGTGGACCGAGGCGCTCCTGAAGTGGATCCTCTCCGACCTGCGGGTGACCTGCGTGATCCCCGCGACGGCACATCCCGCTCACGCCGCCGAGAACGCGGCCGCGGGAGAGCCACCCTGGCTGGACGACGAACAGTGGAGGATGGTAAAAGAGCTCGCAGGTTGATCGAGGATTGGACCACCGAGCAGCGCGAGGCGTTCGACCGTGACGGCTTCCTCATCGTCGAGGAGGGCTTCATCGACGACCAGGCCGTCGAGCTCTTGCGCGAGCGGTTCGACCGGCTCTTCGAGGGCGACTACGTCACCGGCATCAGTCCCGACGAAGTGAACTGGGTCGCCGGCCGAGACCCCGAGGACCGCACGCGGCAGATCTGCAACGGCTGGAAGGCCGACCCGGAGATCGCGGGCCAAGTCTTGGCGGAGCGGACTGGCCGGCTCGCCGCCGAGCTCATCGGCTGGGACGGCGTGCGGATCCTCCAGGACAACTGCATCTGGAAGCCGCCCGGGACGAAGTCCCTCGGCATGCACCAGGACGGGAGCTACCTGGACTACCTCGTCCCGCCCGAGATGATCACGTGCTGGATCGCGCTGGACGACACCTCGGCCGAGGCGGGGACGATCACCTACGCGGCCGGATCCCACAACTGGCCGCGCTCGCCGAAGAACCGCGGCGAGTTCCACGCGCCGCCCAACTGGCTCGCCCC
This sequence comes from Gaiellaceae bacterium, assembly GCA_035296905.1. GTDB lineage: Bacteria > Actinomycetota > Thermoleophilia > Gaiellales > Gaiellaceae > DATEOR01. Next base: position 38,495 of record DATHAA010000044.1, on the reverse strand, counting down.
GCTCGAGCGTGCGCTACCCGACGGAGAGGAACTCCGGCTGGTGCCGATCGAGGTCAAGGCGGGCGGAGCCTCGTTCCACCACTACAACACCTTCCACGGCTCGGGCCCGAACACGGCGACCGTCCATCGCCGGGCGGTGATCTCGCATCTCATCCCTGCCGACACGGAGTTCCACCCGGTGAATGCCGACCCCGTCTACTCCCGCTACCGCAGGGCTGGCGACACGAGCATGGACGAGTCGTACTTCCCGGTCGTCTGGAGCCGCGAGGGCGGTCGTTCAGCCTGGCTCGACGCCGAGCTCGCGAAGCATTTCGGCGGTGTGCTCGCCGAGCCCGGGCACGGCACCTAGCCCGGGGCGGACGCCGCCGACGAGGAAGGGGTTGCCGACCGTCGGGATCGGCCCGGCCGGCGAGTCGACCTCGACCACCAGCTGGTTGTGGGCGAGCTGCGGGTGTTCCATCACCTCGGGGATCGCGTTCACAGCCCCGCACGGGATCTGGGCGGCCTGCAGACGCCCCAGCCACTCCTCGGCGCCGCTCGCCGAGAACGCCCGCATGAGCTCGGGCTCGAGATGCTCTCGGTGCGCGACGCGCGACTCGTTGCTCGCGAAGCGCTCGTCGGCGTGGAGGTCTGGCCGGTCGACCACGTCGTGAGTGAATGCGCGCCAGTGCTCCTCGGAGAGGACGGCGAAGCCGAAGAGGCGCCCGTCGCCGGCCGGAAAGGGGCCGTAGGGGCAGAAATGCGGGTGTCGCATCCCGGTTCGCGGCGGGACCTCGTGCCGATGCCACCACTGGTGCGGGAAGTAGCCGAGCCAGTCGACCATCGTGTCGAAGAGGGAGACCGAGACGCGCTCGCCCTCGCCGGTCTGTGCGCGGCGCGCGAGCGCGGCGGCCGTGGCAACGGCGGCATAGCTCCCGGCCCCCACGTCGCAGATCGAGACCCCGACGCGCGCCGGCTCCTCGGGAGTGCCGGTGATTGAGATGAGTCCCGTCTCGCCCTGGACGACGAGGTCGTAGGCGTTGCGCTCCGCGTAGGGACCGTCCTGCCCGTACCCCGAGATCTCCGTGTAGACGATGTCGGGCCGGTGTGCCCGCACGGCCGGCTCGTCGACTCCGTGCTCCGCCGCCCATCCCGGCGTGAAGTTCTGCAGGAAGACGTCGCTCGCGCGGATCAGCGCCTCGAGCGCGGGTCGCGAAGCGTCGTCCTTCAGGTCGAGTGCGACGCTGCGCTTCCCCCGGTTCATCCAGACGAAGCCACTCGACTCACCCTGCGCGATCGAGTCCCAGCCGCGGGTGACGTCGCCGACGCCCGGGCGCTCGAGCTTGATCACATCCGCGCCGAGGTCGGAGAGAAGCCGCGTGCAAAGCGGGCCAGCGAGTCCGTTCTCGCAGGCCAGTACGCGGGTGCCCGTGAGGAGCGGCACCCGCGTACCGTAGTGCCCTAGACGACGCTCTGCACCTCGACGACGTCGGCCGAGTCGAGCGAGAAGCCGTACGCCTGGTGCGCCTTGACGACCGACTCTGCGTCGGGAGCTTCCGAGAGGCAGAACGCGGTCCCGTCCTTGCCCAGGAAGACGTTCAGGCCCTTGACGCCGTGCTCGTCGGCCTCGCCGGCCTTGGTGCGCTCGCCGATCGCGGTGGCCATCTCCGGGGCGACATCGCTCATTTCGTGGTGGTCGATGAACTTCGGCACTACTACTCCTCCTTGTCCGCTTGCTGAACTCCGGCTGGATCGATCCCGGGATCGCCGCCTGTTGCCGCGACCACGAGCCGGCCTAGGTAGAGATCCCAGCCCTCGCCGTGGATCTGCCGCGCCTCCTCCGGAAGGTCGAGATGGCGAAGGCGGACGAGCGTGCCGTCGCCGTCGGGCTCGAGCGTGACCTCGACCCGGCTCGATCCTGGCGGCACGCTGTGCGGCCCTGACGACTCCTGCCCCTCCCACCCCCACGTGAACACCACGCGGTTGGGCCGGGCAATCTCCACGTACTCGCCGCGCGCGATTATCCGGTCGCCCATCTCGACGCGGTAGATCCCTCCGGGCTGCGGGTCGAGATCCGCTTCGCGCCCCTTCCACAGCACCATCTTCTCTGGATCGGTGAAGAACTCGAACACGGTTTCCGGCCGGGCGGCGATCCTGACCTCGCGCTCGACAACGGTTGCGACTTCAGGCTGGTCGACGGTCACGTCGCCTCCTTCCTTCCTCGTGCTCTGCGGCGATCTTCAGGCGCTCGAGCCCGTCGCCCCAGAACGTTTCCAGGAACGCCCTCAGATCCTCGAAGCCTTCGCTCCGGACGCTGTAGAGGCGCTTGGTCCCCTCCCGCCGCTCGCTGACGAGCCCAGCGCCTTTGAGAACGGTGAGGTGCTGAGACACAGCGGGTCGAGAGATGGAGAACTGGGCCGCGATCTCCCCGGCTGAGCGTTCCTGCCCGGCGACCAGCTCGAGGATTCGCCGGCGGTTCGGCTCGGCGATCGCGCGAAGAGCGTTCTCCATGCGTCTCCATTGTAAGCGACTCCTTACGTAAGGCGCAACTACATTTTTATTGGGCGGCTAGCATCGGCCCGGAAACCCGAAGGAGGACAGATGGCCGAGCTCAGCGACAAGGCGCGCAAACTCTTCGAAGACCCGAATATCCTCTTCGTGGCGACCGTGAATTCGGACGGATCGCCGCAGGTCACCCCGGTCTGGACGCACGTGGAAGACGACAGGGTTACGTTCAACACGGCGAAGGGCCGCGTGAAGGAGCGCAACATGCGTCGGGATCCGCGCATCGGTCTCTCGATCACCGCGCGCGACAACCCGATGGAGAGGGTCGACCTCGCCGGACGCGTCGTCGAGATGATCGAGGGGGAGGAAGCCGAGGCGCAGATCGACGACCTTGCCGAGAAGTACATCGGGCAGCGCCCGTACCCGTGGCGCCAGGGCGAGGAACGGATCAAGGTCGTGGTCGAGCCCGTTCGCGTCCACGAGAGGTGAGCCTGCTCTATCTGACACGGGAGGATGTGGCAGGTCTCCTTCCCAGCATCTCCGATCAGCTCGACCTGGTCGAGGAGACGTATCGCGCCGTGGGCGCCGGGCGCGTCGAGCTCCCGCCGAAGCCCGGGATCCATCCACGGCCCGACTCCTTCATCCACGCAATGCCCGCCTACCTCCAGGACGAGGACGTGGCCGCGCTCAAGTGGGTGGCGGGCTATCCGGCGAACAAGGAGCGCGGCCTGCCCTACATCACGGGCCTCATCGTCCTGAACGACGCGGAGACCGGCGTCCCGACGGCAATCATGGACGGAGCCGAGATCACGGCCGCGCGCACAGCCGCGGCGAGCGGCGTCTGCATTCGCAGGTTCGCGCCGGAGGACTGGAGCCGGGCAGCGGTGCTCGGGGCGGGAGAGCAGGGACGGTTCCACGCCCACGTGCTGCGGAAGCTGAACCCGGAGGTCGCCATCCAGGCCTGGGATCCGCACGCCGAGCGCATCGGGTCGCTGGGAGACAGGGTCGAGGCGGCCACGGGACCGCGGGAAGCCGTCGCAGAGGCCGACGTCGTGGTCACTGCAGGCCCGATCGTGGAGGAGCCCGATTCCCCACTCACGCAGGATTGGCTCGCCGAGCGCTCGCTCGGCCTCCCGATCGACTTCGACTTCTATTTCAGCGCCGACGCGGTCACCGCAGCGGAGCTCTTCCTCGTCGACGACGTCGGCCAATTCGACTACTACCGCTCGCTCGGGCACTTCCAGGGTTGGCCGGAGCCGGACGCCAGCGTCGGCGAGGCGCTCTCGCGGGACGGCTCACCCTCCCGCGTCGTCTGCTGCAATCTCGGGATCGGCGCCCTGGACGCCGCCTTCGCAGCGCACGTCCTTGTCGCGGCCCGCGAGCAGGGGATCGGGACGGAACTGCCTCTCTAGCCGCGGATGCGGTCACCGGTCGGATCCCAGAGCGGCGCTTCGGCGACCTCTCCGGCAACCCAGTCGCCGAAGATCTCGACCTCGACCGCCTGGCCGGGCCGCACGGCCGCGCTCGGCAGATACGCGTACGCGATCGAGCGCTCGAGCGAGTAGCCGTAGCCGCCGCTCGTTACGCGGCCGACCGTCTCCCCCTCGACGCGCACCGGCTCGGATCCGAGCGCGACCGAGCGTGGATCGGAGAGGACGAGGCAGGACAGCCGGTGCTCGGGCTCGGACTTCGACGCGTCCTCGAGCGCCTCGCGGCCGATGAACTCGCCCTTGTCGAGCTTGACCGCGAAGTCGAGGCCGGCCTCGTACGGGTTCTCGTCCGGAGTGATGTCTGCACCCCAGACGCGGTAGCCCTTCTCGAGCCGAAGGGAGTCGATCGCCTTGTAACCGCCCGCTACGAGGCCGTGTTCCTTGCCCGCCTCCCAAATCGTGTCGAAGAGACGGAGGCCGAACTCCATCGGGCAGTAGAGCTCCCAGCCGAGCTCGCCGACGTAGGTGACTCGAAGAGTAAGGCAGGGAACTGGTCCGACCGCGATCTCCTGACCTCGCATGTACCGAAACGCGTCGTTGGAGAGGTCGGCGTCGGTGAGCGGCTGCAGGATCTCCCGCGCGGCAGGCCCCCAGAGGCCGAGGCAGGCGAAGCGCGACGTGACGTCTTCGACCTGCGCGCTCCCGTCTTCGGGGAGGTGGCGGCGGATCCACGCGGCGTCGTGGTTTCCGAACGCCGTCCCGGTCACGATCCGGAAGCGGCCCTCGGCAAGGCGCGTGACCGTGAAGTCGCACTCGATCCCGCCGCGCCGGTTCAGCATCTGCGTGTACGTGATCGCGCCCACGTCGCGGGCGACCCGGTTGTCGCACATGCGCTCGAGGAACTCGGCCGCGCCGGGCCCGACGACGTCGATCTTCGCAAACGATGTCTCGTCGAAGAGCGCGGCGGCCTCGCGGCAGGCCCGGTGCTCGGCGCCGATCGCAGGAGACCAGATCTCCCCGGCCCAGCCGAGCGGCCGGAGGCTCTCGTCCCCGCTCGCCGCGTTGGGCTCGAACCAGTTCGCCCGCTCCCAGCCCGACTTCTCCCCAAAGGACGCGCCGAGCTCCTGGAGCCGGGCGTACGTCGGCGAGAGCCTGAGCGGCCGGCCGGCGAGGCGCTCCTGGCCCGGGTACTTGATGTCGTAGTAGGTCGAGTAGACCTCGTACGTGCGCGCGAGCGTGTAGTCGCCGCTTCGGTAGTGCGGGCCGAAGCGGCGCGAGTCCATCTCCCAGACGTCCAGGCTCGGGACGCCCTCCGCGATCCATTCCGCGACGAGCCGCCCCATCCCGCCTGCCCCGGCGAGACCGTGCGCACAGAAGCCGGCGGCGACCCAGAAGCCGCGCACGTCGGACTCGCCGAGGATGAACTCTCCGTCGGGGGTGAACGCTTCGGGCCCGTTGACGAGGCTGATGACCTCGGCGTCCTGCAGGTCGGGGACGCGGACGCACGCATTGGTCATCAGCTCGTGGAATCTGTCCCAGTCCTCGGGCAGGAGCTTGCCGTTGAAGTCCTCCGGGATGCCGTCGAGCCCCCATGGTGCCGGGTTCCGCTCGTAGCCGCCCATGACGAGGCCGCCCGACTCGCCGCGGAAGTAGACGAGGAGCGACGGGTCGCGCATCGTCGGGATGTCGAGCGGGATGCCGCTCGGCCGCGTGATGAGGTACTCGTGGGCCATCGGGATGATCGGCACGGTCACGCCCGCGAGGCGCCCGATCTCGCCCGCGAACATGCCTCCTGCGTTGACCACGATGCCGGTCTCGATCGAGCCCTTGTCCGTTTCGACGCCGACGACGCGACCGCCCTCGAGCCCGATCCCCGCGACTCGCGTGTTCGTGTTGATCTCGGCGCCGCGCTTCCGCGCGCCCTCCGCAAGCGCGAACGTGAGCTGGCTCGGGTCGATGTAGCCGTCGGTGGGAAGGTAGGCCGCGCCGAGGACGCCTTCCGTCGACATGGGAGGAAAGAGCTCGGCCGCCCGCTCGGCGGAGACGAGCTCGAGCGGAAGCCCGAACGTCTTCGCCCAGCCCGCCTGGCGGCGGAGCTCCTGCATTCGCTCCTCGGACGAGGCGAGCCGGAGCGACCCGACCTCGTGCCAGCCAGTCTCGAGGCCGACCTCCTCCTCGAGCGTCCGGTAGAGGTCGACCGAGTCCATCATCATCTTGGTCAGGCTGATGGAGCCGCGCAGCTGCCCGACCAGGCCGGCGGAGTGGAACGTCGAGCCGCTGGTCAGGTCCGCGCGCTCGCAGAGGACGAGGTCGTCCCAGCCGAGCCGGGCGAGCCAGTAGAGGATCGACGCGCCGCCGACCCCTCCGCCGATGACGACGGCGCGGGCCCTCGACCTCACTCGATGCCTACCTCGACCACCGGGCGATACTACGGGTCGTGGAGCTCATTCATCACCCTCCCTCAGTTGTTCTCGTCGTCGTCGAAGGCGGAGAGCTGGTGCTCGTGCGCCAGTCTCGGCCGGGCTCGGGGACCCGGACGCTCGAGCTCCCATCCGGGAAGCTCGAGGAAGGAGAGGCTCCCGCGGACGCCGCTGCCCGGGAGCTCGCGGAGGAATGCGGGCTGGCCGCTGAGGTGTTGAGCGCCATCGCGACCTTCTGGGCCGCGCCGGGCTATTCCACCGAGCTGGTGCACGTCTTCGAGGCGAGCGGCCTGAGCGAGGCCGACCCCGCGGAGCTCGACGACGACGAGGACATCGAGGTCGAGCGGCTCGCGCTCGTGGGAGCGCTGGAAGCGCTCGACGACGCGGCGTCCATCGCCGCATTCGCCCTCTGGCTCGAGCGGCAGTGAGCAGGGCGGCGTGGCTGCACGGCCTCGAGGGCTCGCTGGCTGCGGACGAGGGCGGGGATCAGCTCGCCACGGCGCTCGTCGTCCTGGCCTCGGTGGCCGGTCAGGGGGTTCAGATCGAGGAAGACGAGGCGCACGGGGCGAGCAGACGGGCGTTGCTGCTCCTCACCGCGGGCGGCGACCCGGACCGCGGCCTCGACCTCAACGGCCGCGCAGTCAATGCGCTCGCCCAGGAGGTGCGCACGGTCGACCGGCAACTTGCCCTCGAACGCGGGCTCGACGACCTGAAGGCGGAGGCCAAAGGGCTTCCCCACGTCTCCGAGGCGCTGGCAGCGCTGCGCGCCACGCCCGATGTGGCGTGGCGCGCATATGCCTGTTCTCTCCTCGCCGAAGAGCTCGGCGCCGGCTAGTTACTTGCCCGCCGGCGCGGCGCCGCGAGCGGGACGCTCATACTGCTCCTCGATCCGGTCGAGCTCCTCTTCCGTGCCCATGCGGATCGGGCCCTTGAACCAGTGCCTGGCGGAGATGAGCCACCAGCCTCCGAAGATCAGGCCGATGGCGACGAACCAGAGGATCGTGTAGTTGGTCAGCTCCCAGGTGAAGTCTTCTGCCCAGGGAAGCCCGGCCCGGTAGAGCGGGAAGATGAAAAGGATCGTGATGATCCCGACCCAGATCAGCGAGACGAGGTCGATCCACTTGTAGTGCCGCCCGAGGCTCCAGGCTCTCGGCTCCTGCCAGGCATCTCCCTGGCGGAACCGCAGGTAGACCGGGAGGATGAAAGCGATGTAGAGCCCGATCACCGCGATGGCCGTCCCCGCGAAGTAGCCGACGAGGTAGTTCCAAACCGAGGGGATCATGAGGGCTGCCGCGAATACGCCGATGCCGGCGACCGACCAGCGCGGAATGCGGTTCCGCGCCACTCGGCGCCACAGCGAGTGCCCCGGCACGGCCCGGTCGCGCGAGAACGCGAACATCATTCTCGACGCTGACGTGACGGAGGCGGTCAGGCAGAAGAACTGCGCGATGACGCAGATGAAGAGCAGCGCCTCCGCCCATGTCTGGCTCATCGATTCCGCCCAGATGGACGGGACGACGGTGCCGATGTTGTCGAGCGCGAACTGGGTGCTCGGGATCGCGAAGGTGACCGCAAGCAGAAGAATCCAGCCGAAGATCACCGATGCGACGACCGAGGTCCACATGCCGGTCGCCGCCATCCGGGAGGCGCGCTGTGTCTCTTCCGCGGTGTGTGCCGAGGCGTCGAAACCGGTGATCGTGTACTGCGCGAGCAGGAGCCCGAGGCCCCAGACGAACCAGAACGTCGGGCTCGAGAGGGACGTCGTCCCGCCTCCGTAGCCCGAGTTGTTCACCGTCTCCGTGAACACATAGGAGAGCGATTGGTGCTTGTCCGGCACGATGATCAGGACGATGACGATGAAGGCGACGCCGATCATGTGCCAGTAGGCGGAGATCGTGTTCAGGCCCGCCGTGACCCTGATGTTGAAGAAGTTGATTAAGCAGGCGCAGAGCATGAAGAACGCGTAGAGCAGGTAGTACGACGCGTTGCCCGAGGCGCCAAAGATGTCGTTCATCTGCTGGAAGTAGCCGAACCAGTAGTCGAGCAGGACGGCTCCGAAGGTCGCGAGCCCGTAGCCGATCGCCGCCGTGACGGCTACCTGGCCGATCAGGTTGAACCAGCCCGTCGCCCAGCCCCAGCCGGGGCTCCCCAGCTTGGATGCCCAGTAGTAGAGGCCGCCGGCGGTCGGATACGCCGAGGCGATCTCGGCCATCGACAACGAGATGATCGTCGACATGAGGCCGACGAGGAGCCAGCCCCAGATGATCGACGACGGACCCCCGTGCTCCATTCCGACCGAGTACGAGGTCAGGCACCCGGCGAGGATGGAGATGATCGTGAACGAGATGGCGAAGTTCTGGAACCCGCCCATCCCGCGAAAGAGCTCCTGCGCATATCCGAGGCGATGGAGCAGGCTCTCATCGTCCGAACGCGTGTGGGCCCTTTGCTCTTCAGTGCTCATGCCGCTTCCTCCTGAGTCTGAGACCGCGTATTAGGACGCCCTGGGGCGGACGCTGTCAAGCCAGCCGGACGTTAAGATCGCCCGGATGACGCTGAAAGAGCTGACGTCCGAGATCGAGAGCGGCGCGATCGACACGATCGTCGTCGCCTTCACGGACATGCAGGGCCGCCTCATGGGCAAGCGTGTCCATGGGCAGTTCTTCCTCGAGGGCGAGGTCGCAGAGCACGGCGTCGAGGGCTGCAACTACCTGCTCGCGCTGGACATGGAGATGGACCCCATCCCCGGCTATTCGATTGCCAACTGGGAGCGAGGCTACGGCGATTTCCTTCTGCAGCCCGACCTGGACACGCTGCGGCGGATCCCCTGGCTCGAGGGCACGGCGCTTGTCCTTTGCGACGTCCTCTGGCACGACGCGACGCCGGTCAACCCGTCGCCGCGGCAAGTCCTGAAGCGGCAGGTGGAGCGCACTGCGGAGCTCGGCTACACCCCGATGTTCGGCTCCGAGCTCGAGTTCTACCTCCTGAAGGAGACCTACGCCGAGGCCCACGCGAAGAGCTACGAGGACCTGACGCCGTCGGTGCCCTACATCCTCGACTACCACATCCTCGCCACCACCTATGACGAGCCCTTCCTCCGCCAGATCCGCAACCACATGCAGGCGGCCGGGATCCCGGTCGAGAGCTCGAAGGGCGAGGCCTGGCCCGGCCAGCAGGAGGTCAACTTCCGCTACGCGCCGGCCCTTGCGATGGCCGACAACCACACGGTTTACAAGAACGGCGCCAAGGAGATCGCGCACCTGAACGGCTGCTCGATCACCTTCATGGCCAAGCCCGACCACACCTGGATCGGGAACTCCTGCCACATCCACGCAAGCCTCTGGCGCGGGGACGAGAGCGCATTCGCGGGCGAGTCGGACGTGTTCAAACAGTTTCTCGCGGGGCAGATCGCGTGTTTCCGTGAGCTCGCCCTTTTCCTCGCGCCGAACGTGAACTCCTACAAGCGCTACGCAGCCGGGAGCTGGGCACCGACCACGCTCGCGTGGGGGCACGACAACCGGACATGCGGCTTCCGCATCGTCGGCCACGGGAACGGCCTGCGCGCGGAGACCCGTATCCCCGGCGGCGACGTCAACCCTTATCTCGCCTTCGCCGCGGTGCTGGCGGCCGGCCTCCACGGCGTGGAGAACGAGCTGGAGCTGCCGCCGCCGCTCGAGGGGAACGCCTACGAGTCCGACGCCGAGCGCTTCCCCCACTCGCTGCGCGACGCGATCGGCGCGCTCGAGAACGGGACGATGGCGCGCGCGGCTTTCGGAGACGATGTCATCGACCACTACCTGAACTACGCGCACACCGAGCAGCGGCTCTTCGACCAGGTCGTGACGGGCTACGAGCGGGAGAGGCTCTTCGAGCGTGGCTAGGCCCCTGATCGGGATCACGACGTACGTGGTGCCGGCGAAGTGGAGCTACTGGGATCTCGAGGCCGCGCTCGTCCCCGCCGCGTACGTGCAGGCGGTGGAGCAGGCTGGCGGCCGGGCGCTCCTCGTTCCCCCGGCAGACGACGCCGTCGACGAGACCCTCGACGGGCTCGACGGCCTCGTTTTCTCCGGCGGCGCCGACCTCGACCCGGAGCTCTACGGGCAGGAAGCGCACGAGGAGACCTTCGGCACCGTCCGTGCCCGCGACGACGCCGAGCTCGCACTGCTCACGGGCGCGCTCGCGCGCGATATGCCGGTCCTCGCCATCTGCCGCGGGAGCCAGGTGCTGAACGTCGCCCGCGGCGGCGACCTCGTCCAGCACCTGCCCGACGTCGTCGGGGACGAGAAGCACAAGCACGACCCGCCCGGCGTTTTTGCCGACCACGACGTCGATCTCATCCCCGGAAGCCGCGTCCAAAGGCTGCTCGGCGACCGCGCGCCGGTCAAGAGCCACCACCACCAGGGCTTCGGCAAGCTCGGCGAAGGGCTGCGGGAGTCGGCGCGCGCAGACGACGGGACGATCGAGGCAGTCGAGGATACCGCGCAGCGCTTCACGGTCGGCGTGCTCTGGCATCCCGAGGCAGGGGAGGACTTCGCCCTTTTCCAGGGCCTCGTCGACGAGGCTCGTCGGTACGCCGAAGAACGCCGTTGACTAGCCGTTCTGAACCGTCAGCGTCGAGTGCAGGATGGTCGCGCTGTCGAAGGTGTTCAGGTTCTTGAACTGGACCCGTACGGTCTTCGAGCCAAGCGTCGTGTTCAGCGCCCATTCATAGGAGGTCGTCGTCGGCCGCGGCTTCTGCACGCCGACCTTCCCGGTGTTGTCGAAGAACCGCACCGCGGGACCAACCTGTGAGCCATTGACGAGCACTCGGACGAACATCGCCGCGTACTTGTGGCCCGCGAATCCGCCTCCGCTGTTGAAATCTTGCTCGTAGCCGGTCGCAGAGAAACGGATGAGCATCGGGCCGGTGCCCGGGTTGACGACCACCTGGCTGCCGGTATTGATGAACGAGCCCGACGGTGTGTCGACGCGGTTGCTCGTTCTGAACGTCACCTGGTCGGCTGTGCCGCTGCCGGTCGCGCCGATCGCAGCGACCACCAGCACTCCCGCGACGATGACCGTGGCCGCAAACAGCGCGATCAACTTTCGCTTCGTGAACATCGAGGAACTCCTTGTTCGAGGGCCTCCCATCCTGCCCCGTGGGGCCGGACGACTCAAGCGGGCGAGGCCTCCGTTCAGGCGAGGCGCTACTCTCTTGGCGCAGTGAGACGCATCGCCCTGCTCTCGCTCGCGGTCTTCGCCCTCGTCGTTTTGGCCGGGTGCGGCGCCGCCAGCGACCAGACCCAGGAGCAGACCCTCACTCCTGCCCAGGTGGGGCAGACGTTCAAGCAGGCGACGGGGCGGCCGCTCGAGCCGGCCGCGGTCAGCGACCCCGCGTGGGACCAGCTCGGCTTCGGCCTCGACATGCCGCAGTCGCTGGTCGACCGCTACGGCATCTTCAACGTCTACGTCGGCAAGCCGGGGAAGAGCGCCTCGCTCGCCTCCTTCTTCAAGGACAAGGACACGAACAAGCCGCTCGCCCGGAGCGCCGACAGCATCTACTGGGAGCTCGACTCGCAGAGCAAGACCTGGGTCGCCTACAAGCGCTACGGGGGGAACGTCGTCCTCGTCTGGTTCAGCGGCTCGAAAGAACAGGCCGCCGACGAGCGCTTCGATCGGCTCGACTCGATTCTCTCGGGCCTTCACCGCTAAGCTCCCGCCTCGCATGGGACGCCTGGACGGAAAGGTCGCCGTCATCACCGGTGCTGCCGGCGGCATCGGCCGGGAGGCCGCGATCCTCTTTTCGGGGGAAGGCGCGAGCGTGTGCGTCGCAGACGTCGATCCCGAGAAGGGCGAGGCCACGGCAGCCGAGTGCCGCGAGGCCTTCTTTCAGGAGGTGAACGTGGCCGACCCCGACAGCGTGCAGGCCATGTACGCGGCGGCGACCGAACGCTACGGCGGGATCGACGTCCTCTACAACAACGCGGGGATCATGCCGGCGGACGACGCGTCGGTTCTCGAAACCGAGGTCGACGCGTGGCAGCGTGTGCAGGACGTCAACACGAAAGGCGTCTTCCTCTGCTGCAAGCACGGGATCCCACACCTGCTCGACCGAGGCGGCGGCTCGGTCATCAACGTCGCCTCGTTCGTGGCCCTCGCCGGCGCGGCGACGTCGCAGATCTCCTACACCGCCTCGAAGGGCGCTGTCCTCTCCCTGAGCCGGGAGCTCGCCGTCGAGTTCGCGCGCCAGGGTGTGCGAGTCAACGCCCTCTGTCCCGGCCCGGTCGAGACGCCGCTCCTCATGCGCCTCTTCGACGAGACCCCGGGAGCGCTCGAGCGCAGGCTCGTCCACCTGCCCATGGGCCGGCTGGCTCAGGCGAAGGAGATCGCCTACGGCGCGCTCTTCCTCGCAAGCGACGAGTCGTCCTACGTCAACGGGGCGACCTTCTTGGTGGACGGCGGCCTCACCGCCGCCTACGTCACACCCGAATAGCTCTCAGCCGCCGAGCACGTTGACCGCACGCGCGGCGACGAGGAGCACGGCGCCGACCGAGATCAGGGCGTCGAGACCCATGAGCGTCTTGGCACGGCGAGTCAGCGGCATCGCGTCCGTCGGGCTGAAGGCGATGCCGTTCGTGAGCGCCACGTACGCGGCCACCGAGATTCGCCAGGACGACCACAGAGATCACCGTCACGTCCGCAATCGGAGGAGCGTCGAGGGCGAGCGCGCCGACCAGCAGCAGCTCGGGAACTGCCAAGAGGAACCAGATCCAGCCGGCGACGCCGGCGAGCTCCCAGCTCGCCGCCATGCTCACGAGGCCGAGCAGGACCAGGAGCGCGCACGCGGCGAGCGCGAAGATGCTCGCCTCCACGCGGGCTTCACGTCGGTTGCCCTCCGGTCTCGGAGCGGACACCCAGACGTGATTCGGCAGCTACGGAGCTTGGCCTGCCAGGCTCAGCGGCGGCCGTCGAAGCGCGCCTGCTCCTCGGCGGTGCGCTCGGCGGTCGGGATCGTTTCGAGCCTCTCGTCCGGGATCGGCTCGCCGCTCTCGACCGAGAGGCCGTACGTGCCCGCGTCGACGCGGGCCTCCGCACGCTCCACGGCAGCGAGCTCGTTCAGGAGGCGCTCGCGAAGACCGGCCTCGAACTCGTCTTCGTACAACTCGCTGCCCTGGTCGCCGAGATGCTGGTCGACGGTCGAGAGCTCGCCGTTGTTTCCGCCCGCCTGTTCGGCGAGCGCCCGCTCGATCCGCTCCCGCTCCCGCTGAAGGAGCTCGCGTGCCTGTTCGGTGTCCACGAACTGACTCTACCGACGCCGGTCAGTCGATCGGGGCGTTCGGTCAGCGCTCGACGAGCTTCGACTTGTACTCGCTCCGCTGCAGGCTTCCCCACGGGACGAGCTCCACTCGGGCCCGAACGACGAGCACGCTGCGCAGCCGCTCGCCGATCGCCTGCGCCAGCTCGTCGTCCGCAGACGTGCCCTCGGCGAGCTCGACGTCGACCGGAAGCGGCGGCTCCTGCTTCACGCCGGGCATCTCGGGCCTGACGAGAATGTGTCCGCTCACCCTCGGCGAAAAGCCGTTCACGACCTCGCGGAGGGCTGAGGGGAAGACGTTCACTCCACGGACGATGAGCATGTCGTCGGTGCGCCCGATGCAACGAACCCGCGGGCTCGTCCGTCCACACGGACACGGGCTCGTCCGAAGCTCGACGTGGTCGCGGGTCCGGAAGCGAAGGAGCGGCGCCGCGCGGTGCTGCAGGTGGCTCAGGACGAGCTCGCCCTTGCCGCCGTCGGTGATCGCGATGTCCGTGCCGCTCTCCGGGTCGATCAGCTCTGCGTGCACGAAGCCGCGCGCACCGAGGTGCATCCCGTCCTGCTCTTCGCATTCGCCCCAGAGCGACGCGCCGATGTCCCCGATGCCCATCGCCTCGGTGATCTTTGCGTCCCAGCCGTCCTCCAGCCTGGCGCGGAACGCCGGTTCTCCCCCTCCGGGCTCGCCGGCCACGAGCACACGGCGCACGCTCGACCCGCGCAGGTCCTTGCCGCGCTCGGCGGCCCACTCGAGGAGGTGGGCGGCGTACGACGGCGTGAGCACGGCGCTCTCCGGCTCGAGGAGCTCGATCGCGAGCATGAGGCGCTCCGTGTTCCCGGTGCCCACCGGGATGTGACTGAGTCCGATCCGCTCGAACGCGTCGAGCGCCGCGCCTGCGACGAAGGGACCCGCGTTGTAGGTCGAGACGATCCGCTCGCCCGCCGCGACACCGGACGCCGCATAGCTCCGCGCCGAACCGGTGATCCAGTTGTCGAGGTCGCCCTCGGTGAGGGGGATGTAGCTCGGCGTGCCCGTGGTGCCGCTGGTGGAGTAGATGCGGGCGATCTCGCCGCGCTCGACGCAGAGGTGCGCCCCGATCGGGTTCTCCCTCGACGCGGTCGCTTTCAGCTCGCTCTTCTCGGTCAGCGGGAGACGTGCGATGGCTTCGAGGCCGCCCGCTTCCTCAGGGCTCGAGACCCCTGCTGTGCCGAGCTTGTCCCGGTAGAAGGCCGAGCGCTCGAAGAGGTACGCGATCTGCGTGCGATAGCTCGCGTCATCGAGGGCGAGCTGCTCTTCCCAGGGGCGGCTCTCGACCTTCGGCTCGAGCATCACTCCACCGGAGGCTCGTACGTCACAGCGTCCTCTGCGGCGCCGGCAAGGAGGAAGCCGATTGGGTTCTCCTGTTCCTCTGCGAGGTGGGCGAGAAGGCCGGCGGTACGCGCCAGGATGGGAATCGCCTTCACAATCGCCGCCGAAAACCCCAGGTCGAGCAGCACGGCCGCGATCGGCATCGCAACGTTCAACGTCAGCGGCTTCCCCCAAGCCTCGGCGACCGCGTCGCGGAAGGCGCGCGCGAGGGCGACGTGCGGCCCGCTCGCGCCACGCTCGTCGGCGAGCTCGAGGATGCGCTCGGCACGCGGATCCAGCGGCCGGTGCACCGGATGCCCGAAGCCCGGCATTTTGCCGCCGCTCTCCTTGATTGCCTCGGCAAGCTCGGCCGCAGTCGCCTTCAGCTCCGCTCCTGCCTCGACCTTTGCCTGCGCCTCCGCGAGCAGCCAGGCGCATTCCTCCGAGGTGCCGAGGACAACCGGGCCGGCGCCGAGAATCCCCGCGGCGACCGCGCTCTGGAGCGACGCGGGGTCCGCGGCCAGCGTCATTCGCGCGGCCACGTTGGTCGGCATCATCCCGTGCTCGGCGATGGCGACGAGCAGCAGGTCGAGGAAGTAGCGCTCGTCGTCGGTCGGCTCGCGGCCGGTGAGGAGGAGGTGGAAGTACTCCGTGAAGGTCACGCGACCCATGAGGTCGCCGGCGAGATCCCGCCCGCGCACCTCGACGCGGTCGGGATACGCCTGGCTCAGGTGCGTGACGGGCTCGCCCGGCTTGCCGATCTGCATGCCGCATCTTGCCCGCATCGGGCGCAGAGCCGTCAACCGGCGGCCGGCCGGACCTCCTTAAATTCCGAAGCCCCACATTGAGCGGGGCTTCGGAGTAGCAGGCCTGTAAGCCGGATTCTGTCGAGGGTGACCATCCATCTAGGCCACCGGTTCCCCGGTGGCTCGAGCAGCGCACCCGGCTCCTCGGCGGGCCGCCTGAAGCGGAGCCTGTTCGCCTTGCACCGGACGGGGTTTGGCTAGCCGTCGTGTCACCACGACGCTGGTGGGCTCTTACCCCACCCTTTCACCCTTGCCTACGGCGTCTCCGGAGAGAAACGTTCGCCGCTGGCGGTCTCCTTTCTGTGCCACTTTCCGTCGGCTTTCGCCGCCTGGGATTTCCCCAGCGTCCTGCCCTGCGGTGTCCGGACTTTCCTCGCGCCGACCCGCCGAAGCGGCCCGGCCCGCGGTCACCCGGCCTGCACGGTCAATTGTAGCTTCGATTCCTCTCCGGCCTCGAAGCGCGTCCCGCACTGCGGGCAGAGGATCGCCCCACCCGTGTGGAGGACGAACTCGCCGCAAACTGGACACTCGAGGCTCGCGCCGCGCATGAGCGCCAGGAGCTCCTGGTCGAGCGTGCGGTTGAGGGCCACGATCTCAGTCATCAGACCCGCCTGAAAACCCCGATCACCTTGCCGAGGATCTGGACGTGGGTCGGATAGAGCGGCTCGAGGATCTCGTTCTCGGGCTGCAGCCGGATGCGGCCGTTCTCCCGGAAGAAGCGCTTCACGGTCGCCTCGTCCGCGGCTTCGTCCTCACCTGCGAGCGCGACGACGATGTCCCCGTCGCGAGCCGTCTGCTGCTTCTGCACGACGACGTAGTCGCCGTCGAGAATGCCGGCGTCGATCATGCTCTCGCCCTTGACGCGGAGGAGGAACTCGTCCCCTCCCGCGGTCAGCGGCTCCGGCACCGCGAGGTAGTCCTCGATGTTCTCCTCCGCGAGGAGCGGGCCGCCTGCGGCGATGTCGCCGACGAGCGGTAGGCGTCGTGGGTCGGGCGTAGCGGTGCGCATGGGGCGCGGGCCGCCCGTGGCGCGCTCGCGGCCGACGACCTCGAGAGCGCGAGGCTTGGTCGGGTCGCGACGCAGCATCCCGGCGCGCTCGAGATTCGCGAGATGCGCGTGCACCGTCGAGGGCGAGGCAAGACCTACCTCCTCGCCGATCTCGCGCACGGTCGGTGGATACCCCTGCTTGGCGGCGTAGCTGACGACGAAGTCGTAGATCTCCTGCTGGCGCTTGCTCAGCATGCTCGGCTCCCTGGTCGAACGTCTGTTCGCATTACGGTAGCGCCGCTTTCGGACGGCGTCAAACTGGGGGTGCGATCCGTCCGTGGCTACAATGCGCTTCGCGCGCTGGTGGCGGAATTGGTAGACGCGCAAGGTTGAGGGCCTTGTGCCCCTTGCGGGGCGTGGAGGTTCAAGTCCTCTCCAGCGCATGAAAGGCACCCCGAAGAGGGGTGCCTTCGTTCTTCTCCCAGCGCTAAGGTACGCGCGGCTCGTGCGCGAACTTTGTGGAGAGGCGATCGACGCGGCGACGGCCGGCGGGGCCGGCTACGTCGACGCGCGCGCGGTGACGCGCCGGGCCCAGCATGTGGCGACGAAGAACGGCGAGGTCGAGTCGGTCTCGGACGGTGAGACCGAGGGCGTCGGCGTCCGCGTCCTCGTCGACGGCGCCTGGGGATTCGCGTGCGACCGCCGGCTGACCGAGGAAGGAGCACGGGCTGCCGCCGAACGCGCAGTCGCATTCGCCCGCGCGAGTGCGGGCCGGGCCGGGAGGCGCCAGGTCGAGCTCGCTCCCGCCCCGGCCGAAAAGGGCGAGTACCGAACTCCGGCCGAGCGCGACCCGGTGGACGTCCCGCTCTCCGAGAAGGTCGGGCTCTGCCTCCGGGCCGAAGGGGCGATGCAGCACGCTGACGTGAAGATCACGGAGGCGACGCTTCGCGCCCAGCGCGAGGAGCGGGCGTTCCAGTCCTCCGAGGGCGCCGACGTGTACCAGGTGTTCGTGGAGTGCGGAGGCGGAATCGACGCGCTCGCCATCCGCGACGGGAAGGTTCAGATCCGCAGCTACCCGAGCGCCCACGGCGGCTCGAGCTCCCAGTCGGGCTGGGAGTACGTCGAGGGACTCGACTTGCCGGGAAACGCCCCGCGGGTCGGCGAGGAGGCTGCCGCCCTCCTACGCGCCGACCCGTGCCCGTCGGGCGTGACCACGGTCGTCCTCGACAGCGAGCAGATGGTGCTGCAGGTGCATGAGTCGGTGGGCCATCCGACCGAGCTCGACCGCGTCTACGGGACCGAGGCGGCCTACGCGGGCACGAGCTTTCTCAAGCCTGGAGACCTCGGCAGCCTCCGCTACGGCTCCGACCTGATGAACATCACCGCGGACTCGACGACGGCCGGCGGGCTCGGCACGTTCGCCTACGACGACGAGGGCGTGCCCGCAGGACGGCAGCCGGTGGTCCAGGCGGGAGTCCTGAACGGCTTCCTCTCCTCGCGCGAGACCGCGCGCATGATCGGAGCGGGGAACGGCGGCTCGATGCGCGCCGACGGCTGGAGCCGAATGCCGCTCGTCCGCATGACGAACCTGCACCTGGAGCCGGGTGAAGGGTCCCGCGACGACCTGCTCGCCGACGTCGACGACGGCATCTTCATGTGCACGAACAAGAGCTGGTCGATCGACGACAAGCGGCTCAACTTCCAGTTCGGGACGCAGATCGCGTGGGAGATCAAGAGCGGCAAGCTCGGGCGCATGCTGCGCGACGCGACCTACATGGGCACGACGCCGATCTTCTGGTCCGGCCTCGACGCGGTCGGGGGCGCCGGCGATTGGCAGCTCTACGGATTGACGAACTGCGGCAAGGGCCAGCCGGGCCAGCACGCGCATGTGTCCCACGGCACCTCCCCCGCCCGCTTCCGCAACGTCCAGGTTGGCGTCCGTGACGTCTGACGGCCGAGCGCTCGAGCTCGCCGACCGCGCCTGGAGGGCCGCCAAGGCGGACGAGGCGGATGCGGTCGTCCAGGTCGAGGAGTCGGGGTTCGCCCGCTTCGCCGGCTCCGAGGTCCATCAGCCGACGCTGATCAGCGACGAGTCGATCACCCTCCGGGTCGTCCGCGACGGGAAGGTCGGCTGCGCCGTCACGAACCGAACGGACGACGAGGGTCTGCGGGAGATGGCAAGGCGCGCCGCCGAGGCGGCCGACAGCGCGCCCGCGGATCCCGGGTACGGGGGGTTGCAGCCCCCGGCCCCCGTCCCCGACGTGACCGGCTACGACGACGAGACCGCCGTGCTGACTCCTGAGGAACAGGCCGGGTTCGCCGCGCAGGCGATCGAGGCCGCGCCCGAGTACGGTCTCTACGGGTACTTCACGAGCGGCGTGACCGAGACGGCGGTGGCCTCGAGCACCGGCCATGCGGTCAGCCAGAACATGACCGACGCGAGCGTCCTCGCCATCGCGGCCTCGGACGACTCGTCCGGCTACGCAGAGGCGACGTCCTGGAAAGCGGCGGACCTCGACCCGGCGGGCTGCGCGCGGGAAGCAGCCGAGAAAGCGGCCAGGACGCGCGGCGCGACCGAGATCGAGGCCGGCACGCACGCCGCCATCCTCGAGCCCTATGCCTTCTCCGAGCTCCTCTGGTACTTCGGCTTCAGCTCTCTCAGTGCCCTGTCCTGCCTCGAGGGCCGGAGCTACCTGAGCGGGCGGCTCGGGGAGAAGCTCTTCCACGACAGCTTCACGCTGATCGACGACGGTCTCGACCCCGAGGGCATGCCCAAGGCGTTCGATCTCGAGGGCGTGCCCAAGCAGCGCGTCACGATCGTCGAGGACGGCGTCGCGAAGGACGTCGTCTGGGACCGCCGCACCGCAAAGCGCGCCGACGACGGCCGCGAGTCTACCGGCCACGCTCTGCCTGCGCCCGCCCAGGGATTCGGCCCGCTGCCGCTCAACCTCTCAGTGCGCGCCGGCGACATCCCGACCGCCGAGCTGCCCGAGCAGGTGGGCGACGGCATCTACGTCACCCGGCTCCACTACCTCGGCGTCGTCGACCCGCGCGAAGGAATCATCACCGGCATGACGCGCGACGGCACCTTCAAGATCGAGGACGGTAAGGTGACGAAGCCGCTCGTGAACCTCCGCTTCACCACGTCATTTCCGAAGCTCGTCGAGGGGATTCTCGGCCTCTCCGACGAGGTCGTGCTCGTGAACCGGAGCGATTACTACGACGAGCGCTACCCCTTCGGGACGCGGGTGCCGGCCATCGCCACGAGCGCGTTCACGATCGTCGGAACGGGATCGGGGCCCGGCCTCTAGTGCCCGCACTCCTCGTCGGTACGCGAAAGGGCCTCTTCGTCCTGTCCTCCGACGACGACCGCCGCGAGTGGGAAGTCTCCGGCCCGCTGCTGCAGGGGTGGGAGGTCTTCCACGCCGTTCCCGACCCACGCGACGGCTCGGTCTACGCGGCGACGAACAGCTTCGTCTACGGCGCCACGGTGCACCGCTCCGAAGACCGCGGCGAGACGTGGACGCGCGCCGAGGAGCTAGGCCTTCCCGAGGACTCAGGTCTCACCCTCGAGAAGACCTGGCACATCCGGCCCGGGCGCGAGGGCGAGGACGGCCGACTCTGGCTCGGTGGCGCACCGGGGGTCCTCTTCCGGAGCGACGACTCCGGCCGCACGTGGGAGACCGTCCAGAGCCTCGTCGGGCACGACTCCCGGGAGAAGTGGAACCCGGGCGCGGGCGGGATGTGCTGCCACTCCATCCAGCTCGACCCCGACGACCCCAACCGGATGTACGTCGCGATCTCCGCAGCGGGCACCTTCCGCACCGAGGACGGAGGCGTTTCCTGGGAGCCGGCCAACTCCGGCGTGGCGGCGGACTTCTTCCCCGACCACCCGTTTCCCGATGTCGGACAGTGCGTGCACAAGCTGCTCCTCCACCCCGCCCGGCCGGAGCGCCTCTGGCAGCAGAACCACTGCGGCGTCTACCGCTCGGACGACCAGGGCCGAAACTGGGAGCGGCTGGAGGGCAATGGGCTCCCGAGCGGCTTCGGCTTCCCGATCATGCTCGACCCGTCGGACCCTGACACCGCCCTGGTCATCCCGGAGGAAGGTGCCGAGAACCGTGTCACCCCCGACGCGCGGCTGGGCGTCTACCGGACACGCGACGGCGGCCAGAGCTGGGAGCTCCTCGAAGGCGGCCTGCCGGAGCCGGCCTGGGTGGCGGTGCTCCGCGAGTCCTCGTCGTTCGACGACGGCGGCGTCTATTTCGGGACGCAGAGCGGCTCGGTCTTCGCCAGCGCCGACGGGGGCGACAGCTGGGTCGAGGCCGCGACGCACCTTCCGCCGATCCTCTCGGTCGAGGCGGCCGACTGGCAGTAGTCCTCCTCCCGGGGATGCTCGCCGCCGAGGTCGGTGGCCAGCGCCGCTTCGAGGTCGAAGCGGACACCGTCGGATCCGCGCTCCGCTCCTTGCCGGTCGCCAACCTCGTGTTCGACGAGCGCGGACAGCTACGGCAGCTGGTGAACGTCTACGTGGACGGCGTCGACGTCCGCGAGCACGACGGCATGGACACGCGGCTCGAAGGCCCCGAAGAGATCAGGCTCGTCGCCGCGATTGCGGGTGGTTAAAGAACGTAAAACAGGGCGACGGTGTTGATCCCGAACAGCGCGGCGACGACGAGCGTGAGCCGCGTCAGGTTGCGCTCGACGATGTGCTGGCCGCCCTGTGAGGCGGGCGTGAAGCCCATGCCGCCGAAGCCCGTGTCGCGCCCGGAGTGCATGAGCACGAGCACGACCAGAATCACGGACAGGAGCACCTGAACGACCGGCAGGATGACGTCGAACACGGCCTCAGGATAGCGAGAGGGCTCAGTTGACAGCGTCGAGGACGGTGCGCACCAGATCCTGCGCGATCCTGTGCTTCGTCACGTACCCGGACGCGCCGGCGTCGTAGGCCTTCTTCACGTCCTCGGCGTACGAGGAGCCGGTGAGCACGACGACGGTGGTGGTGGGCGCCTCCGCGCGGATGCGCCTGCTCGCCTCGAACCCGTCCAAGACCGGCATGCTCAGATCCATGAGGACGACGTCGGGCTCGAGCTCCCCGGCGAGTCGCGTTGCCTCCTCCCCGTCATTGGCTCGGCCGGCGACCTCGATCTCGGACTCGATGCCGAGGATCGCCTCGAGGGCCTCGATGAAAAGCGGATCGTCGTCGGCGATGAGGACGCGAACAAATGAGGTCATGCGCTCGACCGCCGGATCTCGAGGCCGCTCGCGGCCCCGACGTGCTCGACCTGAAGCGTCGCGTGCTCGAGACCGAAGCGCTCATCGAGCATGCGCTCGAGCTCGAGGCGGATCCGGTGGCAGTCCGCGCCCGGCTCGACGAGCACGTGCGCGGAGAGAGCCGGAAAGCCGTCGGTCACCGTCCAGACGTGCAAGTCGTGCGTCTCGACGACCCCGTCGTGCTCCACGATCGCGCGCCCCACCTCGGCCGGCGGAGCGGAGGAGGGCGCACCCTCGAGGAAGATCCGTCCGGACTCCCGCAGGAGGGTGATGCTCGCACCGAACATGAGCCCGGCGACGAAGAGCGATGCGATCGGGTCGAAGCGGTTCCAGCCCGTGGTGAGGATCAGGACGCCCGCAAGGGCGGTGCCGACGAACGCGGCCAGATCGGTGGCGATGTGCAGATAGGCGCCGCGCATGTTGAGGCTCTGCCGCTCTGCGCGGGCCATCAGCGCGAGGACGGCGAGGTTCACGACGATCCCGGCCACCGCCACCGCGGTCACGATCCCGGCCTCCACCTCGGGCGGCGAGATGAGCCGGCGAATCGCCGAGTAGACGATCAGGAGCCCGATCACCACGAGCGTGATCCCGTTCGCCTGCGCCGCGAGGATCTCCGCGCGCGCGAATCCGAACGTCCACCGGCCGCGGGCCGGCAGGGACGCTGCCCAGGCTGCGAAGAGAGCGAGCCCGAGCGCCGAGGCGTCGGTGAGCATGTGGCCGGCGTCCGCGAGCAGGGCGAGGGAGCTGGCCACGATCCCGAGCACGACCTCGGCGACCATGAATGCGAGGAGCAGCCCGAGCGACAGGGCGAGGATGCGACGGTCGGCGCGGGAATCGGCATGCATGTGCATATGACTCATTTTGGCGTCTCGCCTGCCAGAAGCTGCGCCACTCGCGCGGCCTGCTTGACGACGTCGTGCTCCTCGGCGATCGCCCGCGCCGCTGGATTCGGCCGCGGAAGCTCTGCGCCCGCGCGCAGGCCGGCAGCGATCGAGTCGACGCTGCCGGGATCGACGAGGACACCCGTCTCGGGAGTGAGGAGCTCGGCCGGTCCACCGATGCGCGTGGCGGCCACCGGACGCTCGCACGCGAGAGCCTCGAGCACCGCCTGGCCGAACGGCTCGATCAGACTCGGCTGGCAGACGACGTCGCTCGCCGCGATCAGATCCGCGACGCGGGAGTGGGAGACGCGACCCAGGAGAAGCACGCGGTCGCGGCCCTCGAGCTGGGTGCGGAGCGGACCGTCACCCGCGAACACGAGGCTCCCGCCGTCGAGCGTGGCGAAGGCATCCGCCAGGCGAACAACGTTCTTGCGCTCGTCGAGCGTCCCCACACAGAGGTAGAACGGCCCCTCACCCGCCCAGCCGAGCTCCTCGCGCAAGGGCCCCGGATCGCGGTGCCGGAAACGCGCGAGATCGACGCCCGAGTCGATGACGTGCACTTTGCCTTGGGCCTCCGGAATCTTCGCCTCGAGCTCGCTCCGGAGAAAATCGGACACGGCGATCACCGCGTCCGCTCGGCGCACCGCCGCTGCGGTCGCGGTCGCCACGCCCGGGATGGCGCCGACGTTGCGAACGTCGCGGCCGTGGGCGGTGAGAACCAGGTGCGCGCCGACCCGTCGCGCGGCGAAGGCCGCAGCCGCGCCCGCCGGGAAGAGGAAATGCGCGTAGACGACGTCGGGATGAAACCGGCGCGCCTCAGCGAGCGCGCGAGCCGCTAGGCCTCCGTACTTGGCCGGCGAGCCGCCCCTGTGGTCGATCACCACGCGTGAGACGTCGTTTCCGGCGCGCTCGAGCTCGTCTGCGAGCTGCTTTACGAAGACGCCGAGGTCGGGAGCCGAAGGGCCGGGATACATCTGAGAAACAAGCAAGACACGCATGTTGACTATTGTCGAAATGGCTCAGACGGGGGAGGCAAGCCGAAAACCCCCGCTAAGGTCGAATTTATGGCGAAGGCTGCGGTTGTCGGCGTTGACGTTGCAGCGGTCGAGGAACACCTCGCACGCTACGTCGTATCGTGCCCCCTCTGCAAAGGGGTGGGCCAGCTCGGCGTCGCCCACAAAGAGTGCAAGATCATCTCCGGCGCGGATGCGAAGGACGGGATCTCGTCGCAGTCATCCTCTGCAAGCGCTGCGGCTATCTCATGACGCTGGCCGCCGACCAGATCCTCCCCAAGAAGTCCTCGGCCAAGCCCAGAGCGAAAGCCGCTGACCTCCCAGCAGGGAGGGCGGCCGCCCGGAGGCGGCCGCCCGCAATCGGTTAGGCCGCTTGCTTCACGCGGCGCGAGTCGCGCTCGAGCCGTTCCTCGGTCCGGGCACGCGCGTGGATGAGCTCCGGCGAGCCGAAGCGCTTCCGGGCCTCGGCGGTCCGGAATTCGCCCCAGAGCTCGTCGATGGTCTTCGAGAGGCCGGCGAGCTCGGCCGACGTCTCAGCATCTGATCCCTGAGCGAGTCTGTTCCACAGCTCGGCGCGTCGCGCGATCGCCTGGTCCAGCTCCTCACGGATCTCATTCGTTGTACGCACAACCTTCTTAACGAGGTTGCACGCACCGCCATTCCGCCGAAAAGGAGCCGGAGGCGGGACTCGAACCCACGACCTACCGCTTACAAGGCGGTTGCTCTACCAGCTGAGCTACTCCGGCGCGGCCAGCGTAGCTAATCGAAAACGGCGCGCTCCTGCTGGTGCTGGAGAACCTTGCGCTTCACGCGCTGCAGAGCGTTGTCGATCGTCTTCGTGTCACAGCCGAGGCCTTCGGCCATCTCCTCGTAGGAGTTGCCTTCGAGGTAGAGCCGGAGAGCGTCGCTCTCAAGCGGCGAGAGACCGGTGCCGAGGCAGAAGACGAGGCTCTGCAGTTCCTCGGTCGAGATGACGCACACGACGGGGTCGTCCACCCGCGGCCCCGGAAGCGCGTCGCCGAGAGTGCAGTCGCCCTCCTCCTGGCCCGCTGGCGTGTGGCTGAACGAGACGTACGTGTTCAGCGGCGTGTGTTTGAAGCGTGTCGCCGTCTTGATCGCCGTGATGATCTGGCGGGTGATGCAGAGCTCGGCGAAGCTCCGAAACGAGGTGTCCTTGTCGGAGCGGAAGTCGCGCACGGCTTTGTAGAGGCCGACGAGGCCTTCCTGGATGAGGTCATCCGACTCGCCGCCGGCGATGAAGTACGAGCTCGCCTTCAGGCGCACGAAGCCGGTGTAGCGGCGCAGCAGCGCATCCATCGCGCCTGAATCTCCGTTCCTGGCACGAAGCACGAGCCGTAAATCCTCGACTTCTCGTTGAGTCTTTTCCTGCGGGCGGGCCGTTGCGAGCTGGCGGCGGGGCATCGGCTTTCCTCCTGGGCTTTTGGATGTGCCGGTGCCGAGGAAAGCATGCCTCGACAACCCTAACCCTCAACTTGAGGTCACGATCGTAGCAGGCGGTCCCGAAAAGTTCAATGTCGCCTGCGGCGCAAACGCTCGAGGGCGGAACGCGTGTTCTCATCGAGCGCGTCCTCGATCTGGGAGCGTCCTCCAGGCGCCGGCTTGGCGCCCTCGTCGAGGTCCCGCAGGAAGTTCTTCGACGAGACCCGGCGGGTCTCCTGTCCGGCAGTTCCGCGGATCTCACGATCGGAGGAGATCACCCAGACCTCCTCCTGGCCACGGTGCTCGGCGGCGAGGCGCTCGATGAGGGCGTCCGCGTCCTCGGCGAAGCGGACGGACAGGTCCCCGTACAACGCGTCCTCGTCGACGCCGTCGAAGACGACAACGCCACGTGCGCCGCGCAGTGCGACGAAGCTCGCGAGCCGGTCGATCAGCTCATCGCGCTCCCGAAACGAGCCCGCGTGGAGGATGTTGTAGCCGTCGAAGAGATAGAGCATCTCGCTAAGGATGCCCGCGTGGAGGCCGAGCGCGCGTATCTCGAGGAGCTCGTCGGGCGTCTTCAGGAGCTTCTCGGGCCCGAGCTCGTCGGCGTCTACGCCGGCGGGTCGTGGGCTCTCGGCGGCTACCAGCCCGGGCGGAGCGATCTCGACGTGGCTGTCGTCGTCCGCGAGGCGATCGCCGACGAGGTCGCTGACCGGATAGTGGCGAAGCTCCGGCACGAGGCCTTTCCGTGCCCGGCACGGGGGCTCGAGCTTGTCGTCTATACGGAGGAGACGGCGCGAACGCCATCCGTCGAACCCGCCTTCGAGCTCAACCTGAACACGGGGAGCGGCGTCACATTTCGGGCAGACCGCGAGGCGCAGCCCGGCGAGAGGCAATGGTTTGCCATCGATCGAGGCGTCCTGGCCGAACACGGGGTCGCGCTCTCCGGCCCTCCTCCGGCCGACGTGTTCGCGCCCGTGGCGCCCGACGATCTGAGGCCCGCGCTGGCCGACGTCCTTCGCTGGTACGAGCGCGAGGCGCCGGATAGCGAGGACGCCGTCCTCAACGCCGGCCGCTCGCTCCGCTTCATGCGTGAAGGCACCTGGCTCCCGAAGCCCGCGCTACGTGCCTGGGCGGACGCGCAGCCCGGCACGAATGGCGAGATCCTCGCCCGCGCGATTGCAGAGCTCGAGGCGGGTCAACCGCGGCGCTGACGCGCGGCCTCGAAGAGCGCCACGCCCGCCGCCACGCTCACGTTCAGCGATTCGACGGCTCCCGCCAGCGGAATCGAGAACGCGTCGTCGCACGACTTGCGCACGAGAGGACGCAGGCCGCGGCCCTCGGCGCCGAAGACGAGCGCGGCCCCGCTGGTGAAGTCGGCTGACCAGACAGGCGTCTCGGCGTCACCGGAGGCCGCCCAGACCCAGAGATCGCCCCGCTTCACATCCGTGAGATAACGCGCGAGATTGACGACGACGCCGATCTGGACGTGCTCCACCGCGCCCGCGGAGGCTCGGCAGACCGCAGGAGTCACGCGGGCGGCCTTGTGCTCGGTGACGACGACGCCCGTCGCTCCCGCTCCGTCCGCGCTGCGGCAGACCGCGCCGAGATTGTGAGGATCGGTCACCTGGTCGAGGCAGGCGATGAGCGCTCGCTCGCCTCCGGCGAGCTCGTCGGCGTCCGCGTATTTGTAGGGCTCGCAGAAGGTGACGACGCCCTGGTGGTCGCGGCTTCCGGCCAGCTCGTTCAACTTCCCCTCCCGCTCGACGTGGACGCGAAGTCCCGTCTCGTCGCGGAGCCACGGCTCGGACGCGAGCGCGCGCTCGGTCGCGAAGAGCTCAAGGATCTGCCTGCGGCCGGCTCTGATCACCTCGCGCGCCGGCCGGCGTCCGTAGACCAGCTCGCGGGTCAAAGCTTCGCGACGAGCCTGTAGCCGCCGTCGGGCATGTCCTGCATCTCCCAGCCAAGCGCCTCGAGTGCGCCTCGCAGCCGGTCGGCCTCCTCGAAATCTCGCGCCGCCCGCGCGGCGAAGCGCGCGTCCGCGAGCTCCGTCACCTCGGGCGGAGCCTCGGGATGCCGGGGCAGCGGGAGGCCGAAGAGAAGAAGTGCCTTGAATAGGAGATCGAGCCGGCCCGCCGCGCGCCATTCGTGCATCAGGGCAAGCGCGGCCGGCGTATTGAAGTCGTCGTCGAGAGCTTCGGTGAAGGCATGCCAGCCACGGACGTTCTCCCGCCTCTCCACCACCCTCCGAGCGTTGCGGAAGTCATCGGCGACAACCTTCGCAGCCTCCATCGCCTCGTCCGAGTAGTCGAGCGGCCCGCGGTAGTGGCCGCTGAGGAAGAAGACGAGGATCGCCTCGCGCCCGTAGGTGTCGAGCACCTCGCGGAGCGAAACGATGTTTCCGACCGACTTCGACATCTTCTCCTCGGAAAGCTGCAGCATCCCGTTGTGCGCCCAGTGGCGGGCGAACGGCCTCCCCGCGGCGCGTGACTGGGCGAGCTCGTTCTCGTGGTGCGGGAAGCGGAGGTCGAGGCCGCCGCCATGGATCTCGAAGTCCGGGCCGAGGTGCTTCTCCGCCATAGCCGAGCATTCGATGTGCCAGCCCGGCCGTCCGGGGCCCCAGGGCGAGTCCCACTCCGTGTCCTCGCGTGCCTTCGTCGCCTTCCACAGCGCGAAGTCGCGGGGGTCTTCCTTCAGATCGCTCGGCTCCTGGGCGATCATGTCGTCCGGCTGTGCGCCCGACAACGAGCCGTACTCGGGATAGGCCGGCACGCGGAAGTAGACGTCCCCGCCGGACTCATAGGCGAGCCCGCGTTCGATCAGCTCTCCGATCAGAGCGACGATCTCGGGGATGACCTCGGTTGCACGCGGCTCGACGTCGGGCCGGCCGAGGCCGAGGTCGCCGGTGTCCTCGATGTACCACTGCGCCGCTTGCTCGGCCAGCTCGGCACTCCCCATCTTCTGCCGCGAGGCCGCCTCGTAGATCTTGTCGTTGATGTCCGTGATGTTCTCGACGAGCTTGACCTCGTAGCCACGCTCCCGGAACCACTGCCGCATCCACATCGAGACCACGAACGGCCGCGCGTTGCCGATGTGGATCCGCTGGTAGACGGTCGGCCCGCAGACGTACATGCGGATCGGGCCCGGCGGCGCGGGCAACTCGACTTTCTGCCGCGAGGCGGAGTCGTACAGGAGCACGGCTCATATCTTTGTCGAGGCGACGATGCGCCGCCCCGAGGACGCTACGGCGCGAACTGGAAGCCGGCCTGCCAGGAAGCCGGGCGGGCGGGCATAGACTTGCAGACGCCCGTCAGGCGCCACCTGAGACGCGCATTGGGATCTTCGTGAAACAGCGCCCAGAGCCGGTACACGTCCGGAATCGAGACGATGTAGACATACGCCTGCGGCGAGCCGGCGGCGAGGTCGGCGAGCGCGGACTCGTACTGGGCACGGAACGCGGCGACCGGGGTCATCGCCGCCTCGCTCGAGGCGCAGGCGTCGTTCGCGCCGCCCATGAGGACGGTGACATATTCGACGTGCTGGGCATTCACGCGCTCGATCTGCCCCGGTAAATCGGCCATCTCGGCGCCGCTACGGGCGTCATTGAAGTTGCGCAGGAAGATCGCCGGGTTCGCGGCGAGAATCCGCCGGTAGTGGCTCTGCACCGCTCCATTCGACCCGGTCGACCAGGAGTTCCAGGGCGCGTCGACAACGGGATGACGCTCGAGTTGAAGGTCCTTGTGATCGAGTCCCCGGTCGATGCCATCGAGTCCGGGTAAGGGACCGTCTGAGCAGACGCAGGCTGGCCGACCCCGAGGAGGACGATGCCGGCTAGCCAGCAGAGGAGCATCCGGCGCATAGCCGCCTGCTACCCGCGAACGGGCCGGGGGCTAACCGCGCGGGGTCAGTGCTTACTGAACTGCGCTTCTTCAGTGGAGCCCTTGAGCGCGAGCGTCGAGCTCTCGCCGCCCGAGACCGCCTGGGCGACGAGGTCGAAGTAGCCGGCTCCGACCTCGCGCTGGTGGCGCGTGGCCGTGTAGCCGTCCTCCTCGAGCTCGAATTCGTGCTCCTGAAGCCGCACGTAGGCGCTCATGCCCTCGGCCGAATAGCCCTTGGCGAGCTCGAACATCGACGCATTCAGCGCGTGGAAGCCCGCCAGCGTAATGAACTGGAAGCGGTAGCCTAGGCGACCCAGCTCCTGCTGGAAGGAGGCAATCTCGTCGTCGCCGAGATGGCGCTTCCAGTTGAAGGAGGGCGAGCAGTTGTAGGCGAGGATCTTGCCGGGGAAGCGCTCGCGGATCGCCCCCGCGAAGTCCGCAGCCTCCTGCATGTCCGGCGTCGAGGTCTCGAACCAGATCAGATCCGCGTACGGTGCGTACGCGAGCCCGCGCGCGATCGAAGACTCGAGGCCCGGCTGGACGAAGAAATAGCCCTCGGGCGTACGTTCGCCGGTGACGAACTCGTGGTCGCGCTCGTCGACGTCGCTCGTGACCAGCGTGGCGCTGAGGGCATCGGTGCGCGCGACGACGAGGGTCGGCACGGCGCAGACGTCGGCCGCGAGCCGGGCGGCGGTGAGCGTCCGCACGAACTGGCTCGTCGGGACGAGCACCTTGCCGCCCAGGTGGCCGCACTTCTTCTCCGAGGCAAGCTGGTCTTCGAAGTGGACGCCGGCGGCGCCGGCCTCGATGAACGACTTCATCAGCTCGAAGGCGTTCAGCGGCCCGCCGAAGCCGGCCTCGGCATCGGCGACTATCGGCGCGAGCCAGTACCGGCCGTTGGAGCCTTCCGCCGCCTCGATCTGGTCGGCTCGGCGAAGCGCATTGTTGAGTCGGCGAACGAGCGCCGGGGCGCTCGTCGTCGGGTACAGGCTCTGATCGGGATACACCTGCTCCGCCAGATTGGCGTCAGCTGCGACCTGCCAGCCGGAAAGGTAGATCGCCTTCAGGCCGGCCTTGACCATCTGCACCGCCTGGCCGCCGGTCATGGCGCCGAGAGCAGCGACGTAGTCCTCGTCCTGCAGGAGCTGCCAGAGACGTTCCGCGCCGAGGCGGGCGAGCGTGTGCTCGACGCGGATGGTGCCGCGGAGCCGCTCCACGTCCTCTTCGGTGTACAGCCTTTCGATTCCGTTCCAGCGGTCCATCGGGGCCTCCTAGTCCAGGTGGTCGTATGCGGGCAGGGTCAGGAACTCGGCGAACTCCTCGCCGAGAGCGACCTGCTCGAAGACTTTGCGGGCATCGTCCCAGCGCCCGCCGTCGCGGAGCCGTTCCAGCTCGGCGTCTTCGACGGCGTGAACGTCCCGCTCGTCGACCTTGCCGTTGCGCACCCACTGCCAGACCTGGGAACGCGAGATCTCTGCCGTGGCGGCGTCTTCCATCAGGTTGTAGATCGCGACCGCGCCGACCCCTCGCAGCCAGGACTCCAGGTACTGGAGCCCGACGCTGACGTTGTTCTCGACCCCCGCCTCCGTGACCTCGCCGCCCGGCACGGTGACGTCGAGGAGGTCCCGCGCCTCGACCGAGACGTCCTCGCGCTGGCGGTCGACCTGGTTTTGGCGGTCGCCGAGCACGGAGTCGAAGACCTCGGTCGCGACGGGCACGAGGTCGGGATGTGCGACCCAGGTTCCGTCGAAGCCGCTGCCGGCCTCGCGCTCCTTGTCCTCACGCACCCTGGCGAGCGCTGTCTCGTTCACCTCGGGATCTCGGCGGCTGGGGACGAAGGCGGCCATCCCGCCCATCGCGTGCGCGCCGCGCCGGTGGCACGTCTTCACGAGGAGCTCCGCGTACGCCCGCATGAACGGAACGGTCATCGTCACCTGCGCACGGTCGGGGAGAACGAACTCCGATCGGTCGCGGAACTTCTTGATGATGCTGAAGATGTAGTCCCAGCGGCCTGCATTCAGCCCGGCGGAGTGCTCGCGGAGCTCATAGAGGATCTCCTCCATCTCGAAGGCGGCGAGGATCGTCTCGACGAGGACGGTCGCCTTGATCGTGCCGCGCGGGACGCCGAGCTCTTCCTGGGCTACCTCGAAGACGTCGTTCCACAGGCGCGCCTCGAGATGGCTCTCGAGCTTCGGCAGGTAGAAGTAGGGCCCGCTGCCCGAGTCGAGCAGGCGCTGGGCGTTGTGGAAAAAGTGGAGGCCGAAGTCGAAGAGGCTGCCCGAGATCGGCTCGCCGTCCACGAGCACATGCCGCTCCGGTAGATGCCAGCCGCGCGGGCGGACGATCAGGACCGCGGTCTCGGCATTCAGGCTGTACGTCTTGTCGGGAGTCGCCAGCTCGATCGTCCGGTCGATCGCGTCCCGCAGGTTCACGTGCCCGTCGAGACAGTTCGCCCAGGTGGGCGAGTTGGCGTCCTCGTAGTCGGCCATGAAGCAACGCGCGCCCGAGTTCAGGGCGTTGATGACCATCTTCCGGTCGACCGGGCCGGTGATCTCGCAACGGCGATCCTGCAGGTCGGCCGGGACCGGCGCGATCTCCCAGTCGCCCTCGCGGATCTCCTGCGTCTCGGGGAGGAAGTCTGGGAGCTCGCCGGCGGCAATTCGCTCCTGCCATTCGGCGCGCGCGGTGAGGAGGCGCTGCCGCTCGGGGTCGAACCGGCGCTGAAGGCGGGCCACGAACTCGAGCGCTTCCTCGGTGAGAACCTCTGCGTGGCGGCCTTCAGCGGCCGCGCGAAGCTCGAGCCCCCTCACCGACCCGGACCCCACCTTCGTTCTAGTCTCGGTCGTGATCGCGCTCGCACCATTCGGGACAGGTGCAATCCGCGACTTCGGAGGTGCTCAGATAAGAGGGACGGCGCGGAGGCTCGGGGGTCTCCTCGCGCTCGACCGCATCGAAGTCGAAGGTGACAACGGCGTCCATGTATTGAGGGTACCCCTGCGTCCGATATTCACACAATGATTTGTTTCGATCATCGTCATCACTAGAATCTATAGATGCTCCTGACCCAGATCACAGCCTTCGTGGAGACGGCGAGGCTGCAGAGCGTCAGCCGGGCGGCAGAGGCGCTCTTCATCTCCCAGCCTGCGCTGACGGCGAGGCTCAAGGGGCTCGAGGCCGACCTGGGTGCGGAGCTCTTCGTCCGCGGGCCGCGCGGCATGCGGCTCACGGATGCAGGTCACGCCTTTCACCCCTACGCGGTTCGCTCGCTCGAGACGCTCACCGACGGGCGCATGCAGGTCAACGCCCTCGAACGTGGCGGCGCGGGCCGGCTCGCCATCGGAGCGGCGCCCGCGGTGTCGACCTACGTCCTTCCTGCGCTCCTGAAGCGCTTCTCGGAGGGCTTTCCTCGCGTCCTGGTCAGCGTGCGCACCGGCCACTCCGAGGAGATCCTCGACCTCGTCCTGCGGGAGCAGGTGACACTCGGTCTCGTGCGCGCCCTGCAGCACCCCGACATCCTGAGCACGCCGCTCTACGAGGACCGCCTGATTCTCGTCGTCGAGCCCGGCCATCCATTCGCAGGCGAAGGCCACATCCGCATGAAGGATCTGGCGGAGGAGCAGCTCGTCCAGTTCGACCGTACCTCCAGCTACCACGACCTCACGAGCGCGCTCTTTGTCACGGCGGGGGTGTCGCCGGCCGGCCGCATGGAGCTCGACAACATCGACGCTGCGAAGAAAATGGTCGAGCAGGGCTTCGGCGTCGCGCTCCTGCCTCAGACCTCCGTCGCGGACGAGCTCGAGAGCGGCACTCTGGCCGAGGTCGAGGTGGTGGACGCCGCGCCGGTGCGCCGCAGGATCGTCGCCATCACCCGGCGGGACGCGGGGCCGCCCGCAGGCCAGCCGAAAGCGTTCCTCGCGACCTTCGAGGAGATTCGCGACGAGCTCACGAGCTGGCCGCGTCCGCCCGCTGCAAGGCCTCGTCGCGCGGCAGAGCAACCAACACGGTCCAGAGCTCCGGCCCGCGGTCGGCCCCGGTGAGCGCCCGGCGCAGCGCCTTGAGGTTGCCTCCGACGGCCTTGAGCTCCCGCAGGATCTCCTTCGCCGCCCACTGATCCAGGGTCTGGGGAGCTCGCTCCCGCAGCTCGTGGAAGCGCAGCAGGGTCTCAGGATGCTCGCTGGGCTCGGGAGGAGGTGCGGTGACCAGCGTGCGCGCGATCTCGCGCGCCTCGAGGAGGTCGCGGGCACCGCGCAAGGCAGGCACGACCTCGGGCGATGCGTCCGCGGCCGCGGCGAGCTCGTCGTCGGGCATCGCGCCGACCGCGTCGATCGCGAGCCTCCGGAGGCGCGCGAGGTCGTAGTGGACGTCGTGGCGCGGCACCCCTAGCTCGTCCAGGTAGGCGCGCACCGCCCCGGCGGGGAAGCCGAGCTCGCGCAGCGAAGCGACGGTGGCCCCGGCCGCGCGCTTGGAGAGCTTCTTGCCGTCCTCCCCGAGGATCAGCCCGTGGTGGACGTACTCGGGCGGTGTCGTCTCGAAGGCCTCGTGAAGACGACGGTGGAGATCCTCGTTGGGCCGGTGGTCGTTCCCACGGTAGACCTGGGTGATGCCGAAGTCGGCGTCGTCCACCACGCTCGCCAGGTGATACGTGGCGGTGCCGTCCTCGCGTAGTAGCGTCACGCCGTCGAAGCGGTCGGTTCCCATACGCTCGGCCGCTTCCCGGTAGCGATCCTGGCGCTCGCTCTGCCGCACGGGCCCCTCGTCCCAATCGATCCCGAGCCAGCCGAGGTCACCGAGGATCGCCTCCTCCCCTCCCGCGACGTTCCGGGAGGCATCGGTGTCGTCGATCCTGAGCAGCATCCAGTCGCCGGCGCGCCGGTTGACGACCGCGCTAAGGGCGTTCCCCACGTGGAGCGAGCCTGTCGGGCTCGGCGCGAAGCGGACGCGAACCATTGGATCAATCTAACGTTCGCGTCGCAGCGGAATGACTTTCTCCCCGGCAGACAGCCTCGCCCTCCTGGCCATCCTCGCTGTCGTTGCGCTCTTGCTGGTCGCGGCCGAGCGGACGAGCATCCCGTACCCGATCCTGCTCGTCGTCGGCGGTCTCGGGCTCGGCTTCATCCCTGGGATCCCGGAGTTCGAGCTCCCGCCGGACCTCGTGCTCGTCGCGGTGCTCCCTCCCCTCCTTTACGGAACCGCGTTCTTCACCTCGCTCCGCGACCTTCGCGAGAACGCGTTCGCCATCACGCTCCTCGCGATCGGCCTCGTGCTCAGCACGATGCTCATCGTGGCCGTGGTCGCGCACGAGCTCATCCCGGGACTCAGCTGGGGAGTCGCCTTCGTGCTGGGCGCGGTCGTCTCGCCGACGGACCCGACCGCGGCCACGGCGATCGCGGAGCGCCTCGGCCTCCCCCGGCGGCTCGTCGCGCTGATCGAAGGTGAGAGCCTCGTCAACGACGGCACGGCGCTCGTGGCCTACAAGTTCGCAGTCATCGCGGTCGTGAGCGGGTCGTTCTCGATGAGCGAGGCGGCTGGGAGCTTCGCGCTGAACGTGGTCGGCGGAATCGCCGTTGGACTCGGCGTCGGCTTCGTGGTCCGCCACGTTCGGCGCAAGGTCAAGGACCCGGCGCTCGCGATCACCCTTTCGCTGACGAGCGGCTACTTCGCCTACCTCCCCGCGATCGCCATCGGCGTCTCAGGTGTGCTCGCGGCGGTCACCATCGGCATCTACATGGGCTGGTACACGCCCGAGCTGACCACCTGGCAGACGCGTCTTCAGGGCCTTGCCGTGTGGGAGATCACCTTCTTCATCCTGAACGCACTGCTGTTCGCGCTCGTCGGCCTCCAGCTGCCCGTCATCGTCGACGCGCTCTCCGGGTACTCACCGGCCCGGCTCGTCGGCTATGCGGCCGTCGTCTCGCTCGCCGTCATCGGGGCGCGCTTCCTCTGGGTCGTTCCAGGGACATATCTGACCGCGTGGATGCGCCGGGTCAAGCGCCCGATCCAGAACCCGGGCCGCGCGTCGATCATCCTCGGCTGGGCCGGGATGCGCGGAGCGGTTTCGCTCGCCGCTGCGCTCGCGCTGCCGCTGACCACGGACGCCGGCGACGACTTCCCGAACCGTGACCTGGTCATCTTCCTGACGTTCGGGGTGATCCTCACCTCGCTCGTCGTGCAGGGGCTGTCGTTCCCCGCCCTGCTGAAGCTGGTCGGGCTCGAGGACGAAGGCCGCACCGAGAAGGAGGAGAACAAGGCACGCATCTACGCCACCGAAGCCGCTCTCGCGCGGCTCGAGGAGCTCGCGGACGAGGACTGGGTGCGCAACGACACGCTCGAGCGCATACGGGCGATGTTCAACTTCCGCAACCAGCGCTTCCGCAGCCGCTTCGACCCGGAGTCGGACGGCGAGATCGAGAGCCGCTCGCTCGACTACCAGCGGCTCCTTCGCGAGCTGCTCACGGCGGAGCGGAACGCGGTCTTCGACCTGCGCCGCGAGCGGCGAATCGACGACGTCGTGATGCGCCGCGTCATCCGCGACCTGGACCTCGAGGAAGCGCGGCTCGATGGCTGACCTCGAGCGGCTGCTCCTGGACTGGGTACGGAAAAGCCTGGCGCGACCTGCCGTGCCGGACGGCGCGCTGGCAGCGGCTTGACGTAGCAGCGCTTCCGCGAGCCCGGCTGACTCCATAAACCCGGGAGGCGGCCTGAACGACCGCCTCCCGGCTCGAAGTGAGGATGGTCTATTGAGGCGGGATGAGAACGCCGTCGATGATGTGGATCACGCCGTTCGAAGCCATGACGTCGGCCTGGATCACCTTGGCGCCACCGACGCGCACGACGCTGTCATTGGCCTTGATCGGAAGCGACGCGCCGTTGAGCGTCGCGACCGAGCTCGTGGTGGCGACGTCAGCCGCCTTTACCGCTCCATCGGCGACGTGGTAAAGCAGCACCGCCTTCAGCTTGTCTGGATTCGATGCGAGGGTGTCCAGCGTCTTCTCCGGCACCTTCGCGAACGCCTTGTCGTTCGGGGCGAAGACGGTGTACGGGCCGCTCTCGGCGAGCGTCTTGTCGAGCCCGGTTTGCTGGAGGAGCGAGGTCAGCGTCTTGAACTGGCCCGCTGCGACGGCCGTTCCGACGATGTCCAAATCAGCCGGCGCCGAGGTCTCGCCCATCGAGGTGTCCACGGCCATCGTCTGCGCGGGCGCCTCGGCCGCGGCCGTTTCGTCCCCACCGCAGCCGGTGATACCGACGACAAGGGCGGCGAGGGCCGCGGCGGCGAGAAAACTCGCCTTGCGGAGCTTTGGAGTGGGTACTGTGTTCATGCTGTTCCTTTCGTGGATGGTTGGGCGGCGGGCGGGATGCGCTCGCCGATTGGATGGACATTCCGAGCGGAACGAACGGCATCGAGGTCCGGTTGGCTGCGAAGCGCGCGCTGGCGCGCTTCCTCCCGGCCGTCGAGGATCGCTCCCCAGATGAGGAGAGTGAGCGACGCCGCGACGATGAGCGTCACGACCGCGCCGGAGATGAAGATCCCGAGGTGGTTCATCCTGCTGCCCTCGGTGCGACAAGAGCGCCGAGCGCCAGGATCGACGGCACCCAGAGCCCGACGAAGATTCCCTCCCGCTCGCTGCCGCTGAACCAGAGGGAGACGGACAGCGCGAATGAGACGAACGCTGCCACGAAGAGAAGCGCTCTGGCGCGCTTGGCCAGCATCATCGTGCCCCGGCTGTCACCGGCCGGCGCTCGGTTCGGCGTCCGGCAAGGAACGACGCGATGCAGTACAGGGCCGCCAGTCCGACAAGCCCATAGATGACGCGGCTCGCCGCGTTCGTCTCGCCGAACTCCATTCCGCCGAAGATCCAAGCGACGAGGTCGAACTCGGCCATTGCGACCAGGCCCCAGTTCAAGGCGCCGACGATCACGAGGACGCCGGCCAGTAAGTCGAGCTTCTTCATTCTGTAGACCTCCTGTATAGCGTTTGTCTAGGCTGAGGATACGCGCGCTTTTAGCCTTTGTCAAGTGTTTGTCTAGTTATTGTTCAGACAGCTAACGGGGTCGCCCGACGCGGGGCCGGTGCGCCTCTACTCGCTCGAACACGCTCCGAGTGCGTGGCTAGCGAACCGCGCGGCGGTACGCGCGGGCCGAGGCGCCCTCGCAGGATTCAGGCCTGCGAGGCGTGCCGGTCGGCGACGAGGCCCGCCGCCCTGAAGATGTTCCCGTCCAGGTACGTGGCGCCGACCTCTCGAGCGAGGTTGTCGCTCGCATCCGAACCCGCGACGTAGAGATCGGCCGTTCGGCCAATCACGCCGAGACCCTCACGGTGAGGCTCGAGCGCTCCCTTCGTCGTCCCGGAGACGATGACGGCCGCCGGCTTCATCTCCTCGACCGCCCGCGCGAGCGACTGAAGCGGCGTATTTGCGCCGAAGTAGGCGATTCGCCAGCCGTGCTCGCGAAGGAGCAAACCGAAGACGACGAGCGGGAGGTCGTGCTGCTCGCCTTCCACGCACGCCAGGAGAGCAAGCGGTCCGGTGCCGCGCCCCCAACCGCGCGCGAGCGCCATCAGGCGGCCGCGGATCACGTTGCTGGCGAAGTGCTCTTGAACGATCGACACCTCGCCGCCCTCCCACCGGTCGCCTAGCTCGTGCAGATAGGTCACCACGACCTCGCTGAGAACCGCATCAATACTGAGCGTGCCGAAGAGACGGTCGAGAATCGCCTGGGCTCCGCTCTCGTCGAACGACTCGAGCGCGCTTGCGAGGTCTCGGCGTCCGAGCGTGAGCAGCGGACCGGGCGCGGGCGCCCCTGAGTCGGCGAGCGCGAGCCTTGCCGCTTCTGCCGCAGAGAGCCTACGCTCGAGGTTCGCGCGCATTGCGAGTACGCGCGCAACGTCGTCGGGGCCGTAGAGCCGGAAACCGCCCTTCGTACGCGTGGGCGTCAGTAATCCATACCGGGCTTCCCAAGCACGGAGAGAGGCGATCGGCACGTTCGTGCGCCGGGAGAGCTCTCCGATGCGCACGAGCTCCCCGTTTCCGGCAGTCTCAGTCATGCGGGCTGAGTATCCACTTCGGCTCGGTCCGCAGGCGGCGCGCAAGCGCCGAGGGCCACCAGATGCGCTCGTCCAAGTCGATTGTCACCGCTGGGACGAGGATGGATCGCACGACGAAAGTGTCGAGCAGGACGCCAAAGGCAACCGTGACGCCGATCTGCGTCAGTGCGACCAGGGCAGCACCGCGAGGACCGCGAACGTG
>DATHAA010000043.1:0-2009 GCA_035296905.1 Gaiellaceae bacterium | reverse complement strand
CGAAGGCGCGCTACGGTCAGCTCCTCGGCCAAGCGACGTTCCGGGTTCGCTAGCTCACCAGAGCTCCGCCAGTCGACGGCGCGTCTCGGCCAGGTGCTCAGGTAGCACCTTCACGTCCGCGAGCACGGGCATGAAATTCGTGTCGCCCGCCCAGCGTGGGACCACATGGAGGTGAACGTGGTCGACGACGCCGGCACCGGCGATCCGGCCGAGGTTCCAGCCGAGGTTGTAGCCCTGGGGCGCGTAGCTCTCGGCCAGGGCCGCGATCCCGCGCTGCGCCAATCGGTGCACCTCGAGCGCCTCCTCGTCCGTAAGCTCGGCGAACTCGCCCACGTGCCGGTAGGACGCGACCATCAGATGCCCCGAGGCGTAGGGAAACTTGTTCAGCAGCACGAAGGCCTGCTCGCCGCGGTGCACCACGAGCCGCTCCTCGTCAGCGCCGGCGGCGGCGTCGCAAAAGACGCAGCCGGACTGCTCGTCCGCCTGGGCGATGTAGTCGAGCCTCCAGGGCGCCCAGAGCTGCCTCGTCATGGGCGCGAGACTACATTTTGCGCGCGGTGGCTCTAAAATCCTGCATGTGAAGCGTTTCCTGCTGTTCGTTGCACTCGCCGGAATCGCCTCCGGAGCCGCTGCGCCGAGCGCGAAGCGCACCGCGATCGTGCCCGCGGGCGTCTCGGTGGGAGGGGTCAGGGTGGGCGGGCTCGACTCGGAAAAGGCCCGCTCCGCGATCTCGTGGTGGTACGACCGCCGGCTCCGTTTCGGCTTCTACGGCAAGCACTGGAGCCTGAGGCCGTCGGCGATCGGAGCGAAGCCCGATGTTGACTGGGCCGTGAAGGAAGTGCTCAAGGCGCGGCCGCGGCAACACCTCTCGTTGCGCGTGGACGTTGACGAGAAGCTGATCGACCGCTACGTGGGCGCGCTCGACGCGCGGCTGTCGTTCGAGCCCGAGGACGCGACGGCGACGCTGGCGGGACTGCGGCCGGTCATCAAGGCGGGCAAGCCCGGCCTGAAGCTCAATCGGCCCAAGACGAAGCGGCGGATCGAGAGCGCGCTCGCCGTGGCGAAGTACCGCCCGCTCCTGCGGCCGGTGGCGAAGACGGTCGCGCCGTCGGTGACGCGGAGCAACTACGGCGCGGTGGTCGTGATCCACCGCGGCTCGAACGTGCTACGGCTCTACAAGGGCGACCGCCCGTGGCGCACCATCCGCGTCGCGACCGGCCAGGCGATCTACCCGACGCCTACCGGCTCGTTCACCGTCGTGGACAAGCAGCGCAACCCGTGGTGGCGTCCGCCCGACTCGGAGTGGGCCAAGGGTCTGAAGCCGATCCCGCCAGGCCCGGGCAACCCACTCGGCACGCGCTGGATGGGAATTTCGGCTCCCGGCGTCGGCATGCACGGCACTCCCGATGCGGCGTCCATCGGCTACTCGGCCTCGCACGGATGCATCCGCATGCAGATCCCGGACGCGGAGTGGCTCTTCGACCACGTTCGCATCGGGACGCCGGTCTTCATCGTCAGCGCCTAACTTGCTTCGAGCCCGATCGGCTCGTCCGCGATCATTGCAAAGGCTCTCGAAAAGTCGGAAGATCGAGAGGCGGCTGTCCGTCTTGTCGTTGTAAGCGTCGTTTCTCTCCCGGCGCGCTACATGAAGGAGGCAACATGGACGAGAGAAGCGGAACCGTCCGCCTCGTCGATTCCCTACCGGACGACGAGGTACGTGGCCTCGTCGCAACGGTTTCGAGGGACGAGGTGGAAGAGGTACTGCGCACCGACGAGGGGCCGGTCGACCTCTTGCTGGACGTGCAGCGGGTCGCCGCCGACGGCGACAAAACCGAGACCGAGCGAATCGCACTTGCTTGGGAGCCACAGGACCTCGAGCGACTGCTGGCCACGACGAGTGGCGACCAGATCGCGTTCACCTTCGACGAGGAAGAAGTCCGGCAGTTGCTGGACGACGTCGAGGCGCACGGAATGCGAGAAAAAATCGCCGTGCTCTCGGTCGTCGCCGG
>DATHAA010000042.1:0-21871 GCA_035296905.1 Gaiellaceae bacterium | reverse complement strand
GAGCAGGTGGCCCTCCTGCACCACGAGCCCGAGCACGCCGAACCCGACGAAGGCCGACATGAGAGTCGTCACGGCCGCCGTCGCCGAGATGACGATCGACCGGAACGCCATCGAGAGCAGGATGAACGTGACCCCGATGATGTAGAGCAGGAAGATCGGGAGCCGCTCCATTATCCGGTCGGCGATGTCCTTGAACGCCGCCGTCTGGCCGGAGACATACGCCACGGCGTCGCCGCCGGCGGTCGCCTTGGGGACAGCGTCTTGGCGCAGGCGGTCGACGAGCTGGTCGGTCGCCTCGTCCTGCGGCGCCGAGGTGGGCGTGACGAAGACGATGGCGACGCTCTTCTCGTCGTTGAACTGCGGCTTTCGGACGGATGCGACACCCTGAAGCCTTCGAACGTCCTGGTACACGCGCTCCGGCGCCTGCGCGTCGCCGCGCACGTCGACGACGATCGGGATCGGGCCGTTGAAGCCGGGCCCGAAGCCCTCGGCGAGAAGGTCGTACGCGCGGCGGCTCGTCTGCTGGGTCGGCTGCGTGCCCTGGTCGGCAGCCCCCAGCCGGACGAGAAGCGACGTGGACGCGAGCGCGAGGATGGCCACGATCCCGATCGGGAGGACGTACCGCGCGTTGGCGGTGACGAACCGGCCCCAGCGGGCCACGAACGTCTTCTCACGGCACTCCTCGGAGTCGTCGATCGGCTTGACGAACGGGACCTTCAGCCGGTCGATCTTGTGTCCGAGCTTGGAAAGGACGGCCAGAA
This sequence comes from Gaiellaceae bacterium, assembly GCA_035296905.1. Lineage (GTDB taxonomy): Bacteria > Actinomycetota > Thermoleophilia > Gaiellales > Gaiellaceae > DATEOR01. Next base: position 21,110 of record DATHAA010000042.1, on the reverse strand, counting down.
GCAGGGAGTTGGCGATCAACACCGTCGTCAGAACGCCGAGAGCGCTCCCGATCCCGAGCTTTGTGATGAAGTCGAGGCCGAAGAACGCGAGCCCGCTCACCGAGATCGCGACGGTCAGACCGGCGAAGAGCACCGCACGGCCGGCAGACGATCCCGCCTCGGCCGCCGCGTCATGCGGCGTAAGGCCGTCGTGCAGAAGCTGTCTGAAGCGCGTGACGATGAAGAGCGAGTAGTCGATCCCGACGCCCAGCCCGATCATCGAGACGAGGATCGGCGTGATCGTGTTGATGTCGGTGAGACGCGCGAGGATGAAGAGGAGCAGGAACGCGGTGAAGAGGGCAGTGAGCGCGAGGGCGATCGGGATGATCATCGCCACGAACGTGCGGAAGATGAAGATGAGGACGATGATCGCCGCGAGTACGCCGAGCAGTTCCGAGGTTCCCTGCTCAAGGGGTGGGAACTCGGCCTCGCCGTTGTACTCGACGGTGACGCCGACCGGGGCGACGGTGTCCTGGACAGTCTCCTCGACGGCCACGACGGCGTCGCGATCCTTGTCTTCGATCGTCTGGTCGAACTGCGCCTCCGAGTAGGCGATCCGGCCGTTGTCGGAGAAGGTGTCGGGGCTGAAAGGGTCGCCGGCGCTCTCGATGCCGGCCTTGTCGGCCGCGGGCGTGTACGGCGGGGTCTGGATGAGCGCGATCGCCTTCTCGATGGCGGCTTTGCGCTCGAGCGTATCGAGCCGCTGGCCCTCGGGCGCGGCGAAGACGATGTTGAGGACTCCGCCCTGCTCGGACGCGAACTTCGACTCGATCAGGTCGGTCGCGCGCTGCGTGTCGGAGCCGGGGATCTCGAACTCGTCGCGCAGGCTGCCGCCCACCGTGATGACGAGGCCAACGAGCATGATGAGGATCGCGACCCAGCCGATGATCACGCGCCACGGGTGCGTGGCGCAGAAGCGCGCCCAGCGCGCCCAGGTGCCTGTCGAGAGGCGTTCGTGTGCGCGCAGGTTGGCAGAAGCAGAGCTGGCGGCGTTACTCGTCATCGGAAGGTCCCTTCCTCGGTTTGCGGCAGTTGTCAGGGTCGCAGCCCCTCCCCAGCATCGCACTACGGGAGGCTCGCTACTAGAGGTTCGGTTTTCCGTACTCAGCGTCGAACGTTTGAGACCGGCAGATATTCCCGCGGTCAGGCGCCGTGACTTGCGGCGGCGGGGCTACGAGGAACGCGTGGGCGTGCCCGGCTGGGGCTCGTCGAGGAGCCGCGCCTCGATCCGGCGGCTCCGGGCGCGGAGCGCGAGCCACGCGAGGATCGCCAGGACGATGAGCGGGCTGAGAACGAGCGCGACGAAGACCGCGACCGCACCCGCTCCGCGCAGGAAGTCGGCGGCCTTGTCCACGGCGCCCGCGATGCCACTTTCGCTCCTGTCCACGGCACCCGGCGCTCCGGTCGCGAGGCGGAACGTGAGGTCGGCCATGGACGTCTTGCTCACGATGGAGGCCCTGCTCCGCTTGGCGTAGTCGAGATTCCTCCGCAGGTTCTCGAGGTGGATGCGGGCCGCGAGCTCCTCGGCGGCTGTCAGCTGGCCGCTGGCAAGACGCGCCAGCTCGATCCGGATCTTGCTGCGGAACTCCGCGATCCTGCGACTCACGCGGTCGAGCGGCGTCTGGAGATCCTCGGTGTTCGTGCGCTGCGCGGTCACCGTGCCGAGCTGCGTGAGCCGGAAGACCGCGTCGTCGAGATTCCGCACCGGGATCCGCAGCGTCAGCTGCGCCCGCCCCTGGGTCCCGCGAGTGTCCACGGTCGAGGACGTAACGACTCCGCCGAGCTCGCGCGTGATGCGGACTGCGTCCTGCGAGGCGGAGGAGACCTTGTCCGCGTCGGAGACGCGCAGGTCGATCCACATGTCGATGTCCTGGACACGATCTGACTGAGCCGGTGCGCGGGATGCCGCGCGGCCGAGCGGCTGTGCAGACTGCTCGTGGATGCCCGACCCGGAGGTCAGCGGCGGATACTTTTCCTGCAAATTCCTCTGAATGACCTGCGGCACGCCGCGTTCCGTATGGCGCGAAGCAGCCGCGGGAGCGGGGTTCGAGGCAGTTCGGTTCTCAGTGCTGAAGCGCAGGGCCGCGAACGTGCCGGCGGCAAGAACGAGAAGGGTCACCGCGAGCACCGCGACGAGGCGCCGGCTGGGACGCCGGAGGCGCGGCTGCGCCGACGCGCCGATCCCAGCCACCCGCTCCCGTAGCGACGACGGCGCCGCGACGGATGCGCTCCGGAGCTCCCGCGCAAGGCCCTGCAGGCGCGCCTCATCCTGGGTCTCCGGGAAAGCACCGGCGAGAAGCTCTTCCAGACGAACTGCGACTTCAGGCGACGACATGGGCTTCCATCCTCTCTTCGAGCTTCTGCAGGGCTCTCGCGAGCCGCATCGAGCACGCGCTTCGGCCGATTCCGAGCACCCGCGCAGCCGCGACTGCGTCGAGCTCGAGCACGATGCGCAGGACGACGACCTCGCGCTCCCCGGCGCTCAGCGAGCGCAGAGCGGCTTCGAGCTCGGCCGAGATCCCCTCGGCCAGCGGCTCGGCAATGTGAGGAGCCTCCGATGCAGAGCGGTCCTCACGCCTTCGCCGCCTCGTCTCCGAGCGGAAATGGTCGAGCGCCTTGGAGCGAGCCAGCTGGCAGAGCCACGTCCGCTCCGAGCCTCGACGCGGGTCGAAGCGCTTCCAGCTGCGAAAGGCCTTCTCGAACGTCTCCCCGGTGAGGTCCTCCGCGAGGACGGGATCGGCGGTCAGGAAGACCAAATAGCGGTAGACGTCGTCCAGGTGCTCCTGCGCGACCTCCGCAAACGCGCGGCGAAGCGGCGCACGGCGCGGCCAGGTCTCGGCGAGTGCGTTCACGATGTCCATACGTCACCGACTGACGACTGCGTCACAGGAATGAGCCGTCGGCATTGCGTGTCGTCGCCGGATCATGAGTGCTCGTGCCAACGCTCGGGCTCGATCAAGGCCGTGACGCGCTTGCGCTCCCGATTCGAGTAAGGTGCTCCCCGGTAACGCACCGAGAGCCGGTCGATGTCGACCAGGCCGTCGTCGTCGCGAATCTCGACGACGGTCCCGAGCACCGTGACCGCGCGATACCAGTCCCCGAGGTCGAGCACCGTGACGGCAACGCGTGGGTCGCGGCGCATATGGCTCAGACGCAGCCGCTCGAAGTCCATGTTGACGAGGATCCGACCGTCGTCCCAGTCGTACCAGGTCGCGGCCGAATACGGCGCCCCGTCGGAGCGGACGGTCGAAATGACCGCAGCATGCGGCGCCTTCAGGAACTCGACGACCTCATCGGGCAACGGCGCCAGCGGCATAAGCGCAGTCTAGGACGCGAGCGAGACCGGGCGGCCCTCGTCGGCCGAGCGATACAGCGCCTCGATCACCCGGGCCTGCCCGAGTGCGTCTTCACGGCCGAGCAGCGGCTCCTCGCCGCCGCGGAGGGCCGCTGACATGTTCTCGAGCTGCAGGCGGTACGAGTCCACCGGCTCGAGCTCGATCCGCTCGGTGCCGTCCTCCCTCCGTATTTCGAGCACCGGTGTTCGGCAGTGCCAGGGGTCGTCCAGGAAGATCGACCCCTCCTCGCCGATCGCCTCGAGCTCGTCGCGCACGGGAAGGACGAGCCCGCAGTCGATCTCGGCCAGGATGTCGTCCGGAAAGCGCAGCGTTCCCGTGAAAAGCTCGTCCACGCCGGAGGCGGCGGCGACCTGCTCCCCGTAGACCGACTCCGGCTCCCCGGCGAGCAGCCTCGCGCCCGAGACGCAGTAGCAGCCGAGGTCCATGAGCCCGCCGCCCTCGAGCTCGGCGTCGAGGCGCACGTTGGACGCATCGTCGAGCGGGAAGCTGAACGCGGCGCGGACGAGCCGCAGGCGCCCGATAGCGCCGTCCGCGACGAGCTCGACGAGGCGCTTCGTCTGTGGGTTGTGCCGGTACATGAAGGCCTCCATGAGAATCCGGCCGGCCTTCTCGGCGGCGCTGAAGGCCCGCTCAACGTCCTCCGGATGGCGGCTGAGCGGCTTCTCGCAGAGCACGTGCTTGCCCGCCTCGAGCGCGCGGACAGACCAGTCGACGTGCATGGAGTTGGGCAGCGAGATGTAGACGGCCTCGACCTCCGGGTCCGCGAGCAGCTCCTCGTAGCTGCCGTACGCCCGCTCGATCCCTCGCTCCCGCGCGTAAGCCTCAGCGCGGCCGGCGTCGCGGCTCGCCACCGCGACCACGTCGAGTTCGGGGGACGCCTCGGCGCCCGGGAGGAGCTTGTCGTTGATGTTCGCCGTGGAGAGGAAGCCCCACCTGACCGCGCCGTCTACCCCCATGACGGCTCCGCCACCGGCCTGAAAGCCGTTTCGAGGATGCGGTGGTTGCGCGGCCGCGTCAGCACGAAGAGGACGACTTCGGCCACGTCCTCCGGAGTCATCATCCCTTCCAGCTCGGGCATCTCCGGTGTGCGCCCCCGGCCCATGGCGAAGTCGGTGGCGACTCCGCCGGGACAGACATTCGTGCAGCGGACGCCGTTCTCCCGTAGCTCGTGGTCGAGCGCGCGCGTGAAGCCGACCTGGGCGAACTTGGACGCGCAGTAGACAGCCTCGAAGGGGAGCCCGCGCCGGCCGGCCTCGGAGGCCAGGGTGACGACGTCGGCGGCGTAGCTCTTCAGCAGATACGGGAGCGTGGCGCGCACCGCGTAGAGCGTCCCCTTCACATTGACGTCGATCATCTCCTCGAGCTGGTCCGGGGGAAGGTCGAGGAACGGTCCGTAGGCGCCGACGCCCGCGTTCGCCACGAGGATGTCGATGCCGCCGAAGCGCTCGGCCGTCGCGGCGGCCAGCGACTCGAGGTCGCCCGGGCGGCGGACATCGCACGGGGTGGCCACGGCTCCCTCGATTCCGAGGCCGTCTCCGCTCCGCGATGCGAGGCCGAGATGGACGCCTTGTGAGGCGAGCGAGTGCACGACGGCCGCGCCGATTCCGCGGCTCGCGCCGGTGACGAGAGCAACTTTCCCTTCGAGAGAGATCATTCGTCCTCCAGAGGTCGTAGAGCCGGATACAGAGAGCGAAAGCGCGCGTAGCCGTCAGCGTAGGGCCGAACCCATTCGGGGTCGGGCTCGACCGTGTCGCGAACCCGCACGGTCGCGGCGACGGCCTCGTGGACGTCGGCGAAGACGTCGGCGGCGACGCCACCCAGGAGCGCCGCGCCGAACGCCGCGCCCTCCTCCGCCGCGGTGCGTTCCAGCGGCAGTTGGAGGACCGAAGCGACGATCTCGAGCCAGAGGTTGCTCCTCGCTCCGCCGCCGGAGACGCGGGCGGACACGGGCTCGACTCCGAGCGAGCGCAGGAGCTCAAGGGAGTCGCGGAGCCCGAACGCCACGCCTTCCAGCACTGCGCGGACGAGCGCGCCGCGATCGTGGCGGAGCGAGAGCCCGGCGAAGGCAGCGCGCGCATTTGGATCGACGTGCGGGGTGCGCTCGCCCGCGAGATACGGGAGGAACGTGAGGCCTTCGGCGCCGGGAGGCCAGGACTCCGCCTCGGCGACGACCTTCTCGGCCGGCTCGCCCGGAGCGACGACGCCGCCCAGCCAACCGAGCGACCCCGCCGCAGAGAGCATCACCCCCATCGCGTGCCAACCACCGGGCACGGAGTGACAGAACGCGTGCACGCGGCCTTCCGGATCGGCGGCGAACCCGGGGAGCGCCGCGAAGACGACGCCCGAGGTTCCGAGGACGACGGAGAGCGGGCCCGGCCCGTCTACCCCCACGCCGAGCGCACCCGCGGCTTGGTCACCGCCGCCGGCGGCCACCGGCACGCCGCCCGAAGTCTGGCCGGAGACGGCCGGCGACTCGAGTGCGGCCGGAACCCACTCCCGCGGGATCTCGAGCGCGTCCATGACCTCGTCGCTCCAACGCCGCCCTGCAACGTCGAAGAGCAGCGTGCCGGACGCGTCGGCGACGTCTGTCGCGTGCTCGCCGGTCAGCCGGAGGCGCACGTAGTCCTTGGGTAGGAGCACGCGGGCAATGCGGGCGTAGACGTCGGGCTCGTGCTTGCGCAGCCAGAGGAGCTTCGGGGCAGTGAAGCCCGGCAGGGCACGGTTCCCTGTCAATCTGACGAGCTCGCGGAGCCCGAAGCGCTCATCGATCTCGGTGCACTCCACCCCGGTCCGCTGGTCGTTCCAGAGGATTGCCGGCCGAAGGACTCGGTCGGCGTCGTCGAGCGCGACGAGCCCGTGCATCTGCCCCGAGAGGCCGATGCCCGCCACGCCGTCGCCCCCGACCTCTGCGAGCGCGGCCTCGGACGCGCGCCACCAGTCCTCAGGGTCTTGCTCGGCCCACCCCGGCTGAGGAGTCGCCAACGCGTAAGCCTTCTCGGTCCGCGCGAGCACCTCTCCTGCCGAGGAGATTCGCAACGCCTTGACGCCGGTGGTGCCGACGTCGAGGCCGACCAGGTCGGTCATTCGAGGTCGAGGCCCGCCCGCGCAATCGCCTCGCGCGCGATCCGGTCGTCCTCATCCCCGGGGAGCCCGCTCACCCCGATCGCACCGACCCGAACTCCGGCTTCGAAGGCGGCCACGCCTCCCTTGAAGAAGGTGAAGAACGGATCGAAGCTCGCGAGCTCGGCCGGATCGCCGGAGACCTTTGCAGCCAGCTCCGCGGTCGAGCGCGCGTCGCTTCGAGCAGCCGTATAGGCCTTGCGCTGGGCGTTCAGGCGCGTGTCTGGCGCGGCCCCGTCCATCGTCGCCGCGGCGACGACCTCGCCGTGCTCGTCGGCCACGACGACGGACACCGGGCCGGACTCCTCGGCGACCACGGCGTCAACCATCGCCCGCGCCTGGTCGAGCTTCACTCGGCCCCCAGCGCCGCGTAGACGAGCTCGTAGGCGCGCACGGCGTCCTTCTCCTGCTGCGCCTGCCGGAGCGCCGCATCGTCGATGCGGGCGGCGGCCGAGTCGATGAAGTTCCACTGGAGAACGCTGCGCCGGACCGCGGCCACCTGGTCTTCTGTGTACGGGTAGAGGTCGAATCCAAGCCGCTCGCCGCGCTCCCCGTAACCCGCGCGGCGGAGCTCGACCGCGAGCTCGAGCGTCTCCATGAACGCGGTCGCGCCGACCATGTTGTCGTCGTCGAAGGTGCCCCAGCCGGAGTTCGCGTGCTGGTGGCCGAGGAGACCCTCGGCGGCGAGCATCGCCGCGTACTCCGCCAGGTTCTCGCCGTTCATCATCAGGTGCTGCCAGTCCATGTTCACCTTGACGTTGTCCTCATGCGGTGCCCTCGAAGTACTTCTCGGAGAGCGCCCACGCGTCCCGTCCGCACTGAGAGCCGAGCCGCCTGCCGTTGAAGTCGTCGGCGGAAATGTGGATGCCCATGTAGAGCCGCGAGATCCCCGCAGTGTCGGCGGCGTCGAAGTATGTCGCCCACTCGAGCGTCACGTCCGTCGTCGGGCCGTGCTCGACCTTCAGCGACCCTGCCGGGACGGGAACCTTGTAAAGGCCGCCCGGGAAGTACGAGCTGCCCGTGAACGCCGTCATGACCTCCGCAGCCGCCCGACTGAAGGTGCTGTGCCCCGACACGTAGCCGGCGAAGGCGGGCGTGACGAAGGTCGGCAGCTGGTACGGGACCCAGTCGACCGCCAGGATCCACCCCACGCCGCTCGCCTCCGCCGTCGGATCCTCGGGGAAGCCCTTCCAGGTGCGGATGGCGATCTCGCCCACGTGGTCGGCGAGGGCCGCATGCCGCTCGCCGGGCGCGCTCGACTCCTTTGTGATCACCTCGACGAGACCGGGCTCGAGCGGGAGCCCGTCCGGGTCGTACGAAGCGCCATGCGGGTCGCTGGACTGTCCCTTCCCACCCATGTAGCGGATCATGGAAATCGGCCGGGCAGAGTCGTAGTAGCCCTTGAGCCCCCAGGCCGCGACGGCGGCGTCGTGGACGGCGGCGTTGAGCGCGAAGTAGAGCTTCACGTCCCACTCCAGGCGGTCGATTTCGGGGCCGGTCCCGCCGATCTGGTGCTCGTCCAAGGTATCGGAGACCTCGTTGGCGAGCACATTCCAGTGTCCGGGAGGCGTCTCGGACTTCGGGCCGTCGGCCCAGAACTCGGCGAGCGCGCGGGCGTAGTCGCCGAGGAGCACGCGGTCGGGCTCGTAGGGCTCGCCGGTGCTCGGGTTCTCCTCGTGGCCGCTGCCGTCGTTGGTGCCGAGATCGTTGTCGCCGAGGCTCGCCGGGCTCACGTCGACGGTTTCGCCGTCCGCGGGATCGAGGTGGCTACTGTAGCGGATGATGTCCACCGCCTCGTTTTTGAACTCGGTGTCGCTTGCGGGACTGCCGAGTTCCGGTGGAGGACCCGTGTCGATAGGCACGCCAACGGGAGAAGCGGGAAGGCCGAAGCTCTTCACGTGGCCCCAGTACGGCCCGATGAAGGACTGCACCTTCCCTGGGATGGGGAGGCCGTTCTGGGCAACGATCTGGGCGAGCGCGAGGGGCTGCCAGCGGCTTGGATCGGTCATCGTCGTCTCGGGCTCCGACACAACGAGCGGCGGGTTGACGGGCGCGAACTTCACCGGCGCATAGCGGATGGGCTCGTGCGCGCCGTCGGTGCGCCCGTAGGCGATGATCTTCGCCGCGATGCGGTTCCCGAGGGCCGCAGGGGAATCGCCTTCGGGCGAGACGAAGTCGATGTCGTAACAGAGCGACTGCATCGTCTTCGTCAGCTCGTCGAAGGTCTCCTGGAGACCGGCGGCGACCGAGTAGCGATGCAGAAGTAGCCGGTAGGCCGCGTAGCTCATCGCTGCCTCACGCGCTGCCTCGATGTCGTCGGCCTGGACCTTCTCCTTGTCGAAGTACCCCTCGGCCTTCGAGTCGTACGCGGCCCACGCGTCCCACATCGCAGCGGAAGTGTGGAAGAGGTTGCGCGCGTGGACGGTGGGCGCGGGGGTGTCCCGCCGAATCGCGTCGAGGAGCGCCTCGTCCCACACGCGCGCGACCGAGTGGCCGTGCAGATCCGCGCGCTGGCAGTCGGGAAGGAGGTAGGAGTCCGCCGAGGACGAGCCGCCGAACAGCGAGCAGCCTGCCGCGGCCATGGCAAGCAGTGCGACCGTTGCGCAGGCCAGGGCCCTCACGGCTTCACCTCGACGACCTGGTTCGCCTTCACGTCGTGCAGCCGCGTCTCCTCCCCGTCCGGCCAGCGGACGACGAGCTCCTTGATCTCCGTCGCGTCGCCGAGGCCAAAGAGACAGCGCGGATCCTCGGACGAGAGGTAACTGCCGCCTGCGCGTGCCTCCCTCTGCAGCTTGCGGCCGTCCGGGAGCACTATCGACACCAGAGCGCCCGGGTGGAAGCCGCCGAGCGAGACCTCGACCCAGTGTTGACCGGAGACCTGATTCTGCAGGAGGACGAGTGGGCCGCCCACCTGTGAGATAGCGAAGTCGACGTCGCCGTCGTTGTCGTAGTCCGCGGCCGCCGCACCGCGCGCAAGCAGGTCGCCGACGGCGTCGAGCCCGCTCGCCGCGCTCGCGTCCACGAACTTCGAGCCGTCGTTCAGGTAATCCTCGAGCGGCTCGGCGTCGTCGGCCAGGTCGGTGACCGGGATGTACCCGTTCGCGATGAAGAGGTCGAGGTCGCCGTCGAGGTCGAGGTCCGTCCAGTCCACGCCCCACCCGACCGAGCCGGCGAAGTCGGGGCCGAGCTCCGTGCGCACGTCCGTGTACGAGGGATCGTTCTCGTCCGGCGGGTTGCTCTTGAAGACGCCGTGCACCTGGCCGCGCCCGTTCGTGACGATGAGGTCCGAGCGCCCGTCGCCGTCATAGTCGCCCGCGGAAACGCCCATCCCCGCCCCCGGATCGGCAACTCCGGCCGGGCCGGCACGCTCCTCGAAGCGGAAGCCGAGCCCGTCTGGGTCCGCCTTGGCCCCGCCCGGCCACTCGACGTTCTCGTACAGGCGGTCGGGGTTCGTGTCGTTCGCCAGGTAGAGGTCGAGGTCGCCGTCCCCCTCGAGGTCGGTGAAGAGCGCGCCGAGGCCGTACTCGAACTTCGCCACCTCCAGGCCGACCTGACGCCCGACCTCCCTGAACGTGACCCGGCCGTCGTGCCTGCCGTTCGAGAGGAAGAGGACGTCGCGGACACCGAGCTTCGTGCTCGGGAACCCGGCTGTCCCGGCGGGGTTGTCGCCGTTCATGTCCGCGTAGCCGGCGGCGAAGAGATCGGGCCAGCCGTCGCCGTTCACATCGCCGACGGCCGCGCCACTACGCCAGCCGTAGGCGTCCACTCCTGCGAAACGTGCTCCTTCCTCGAACTTCCCGTTGCCCTTGTTCCAGAGGAGGACCTGCGAGGTCACCGTCGTCACGTAGAGGTCGGTGTCGCCGTCGAGATCGAGGTCGGCCGCGACGCACCCGTTGCCCCGAACGGCCACGTCGGCTCCCGAGCCGGCGCTGATGTCCTCCAACTTCCCCTTGTCGTTGTGGAAGAGCGCGCTGCGCGGGAGCCCGCCCGCCGACTTCCAGCGCGCAACTTCCTGCTCTGCGTAACCGTTGACGGCGAAGAGGTCGAGCCAACCGTCGTTGTCGTAGTCGAGCCAGCACACGCCCCCGCCCAGCATCGCAGTCGGATCCGGAGTCACGTTCCACCGGAAAGCTCCCTGGCGGAAGTCGAGGCCGACATCCGAGGCGACGTCGACGAACTCGAGCTGGTGCGGCGGCCCGAGTGCCACGGTCTTCTGCGGGTCGCCGCCGAAGCAACCGGCGACGAGGTAGACGAGGAGGAGCCCGAGCACGACCCGCAGCGCGGGCTCCTCGAGCCTGCGGTCAGACGACGCCGCGGGCAGCACGTCGGCGCTTTGCGTACGCGTCCACGAGCACGGCTGCCAGCAACACGAGGCCAGTGATGACGAACTTCGTGCCCGACGCGAGCCCGAGCAGGTCCATCCCGTTCTGGATCGACGCGATCACGAGCGCCCCGAGAAGCGCGGACACGACGCGCCCGACGCCTCCGAAGAGACTCGTGCCGCCGATGACCGCCGACGCGATGACCAGGAGGAGCAGGTTTCCGCCACCGCTGTTGGTCGCCACCGAGCGAAGGCGCGAGGCGAGCATGATCCCACCCACACCGGCCATGAAGCCGCTGATCATGAAGACGGCGATGCGCACGCGGTCGACGTCGATTCCCGCGCGCCGCGAGGCCTCTGCGTTGCCTCCGACGGCGTACACGTGGCGTCCGAAGCGCGTCCGCGAGGCGATGAAAGACCAGAACACGAGGAGCGCGAGCAGGATCACCGTCACCTTCGGAACCCCGCGGTCCTTGTTCACGTACCAAACCGCCGCGAACGTGACGGCTGCCAGGCCGACGGTCTGTAGCACGGTGACGACGATCGGCTTGGCATAGAGCCCGCTCGCGCGGCGCGTCCGCGCGTTCTGGAGCTCCGACAGTGCATAGCCGATCACGACAAGGGCTGCCACCACCCACCCCGCCGTGGAGCTCAGGAAGTCGTTGGCGATGCCGACAGCGGTGTCGTCCTGAATCCTGATCGTGCCGACCGATGAGGCCTGGGTCGTGAGGATGAGGACGACTCCAGACCAAATCAAGAGGCCTGCCAGCGTGACGACGAACGACGGTACTCCGGCCTTCGTGATCACGAGCGCCTGAACGAAGCCGATCGCGGTCGTGCAGACGAGCGCGACGAGGATCGCCGCCCACCAAGACCAGCCTGGATCCTCCGGCCGAAGAAGCAGCGTCATGACGACTCCGCCGACGGCGCTCACGAATGCAACGGAGAGGTCGATCTCCCCGATCAGGAGCACAAATACGACGCCGATGGCGATCGTGGCGATCGCCGACATCTGGAGTAGAAGGTTCGTGAAGTTCCGCTCGGTCAGGAACGTGTCGTCGAGGATGCCGAAAACGACGGCGATGACCAGGAGCCCGACAATGATGGGCAGCGACCCCAGCTCGCCGGCTCGGATCCCCTGCCACCAGAGGCGCAGGTAACCGCCGAAGCTCGCCGCCGAGACGTCGTCCGCGAGAGCATCGGCGGCGACCGGCTCCACCCGCGCAGCGGTCGGATCGGCAGTGGTATCGGTGTCGCCCGGCCGGTCGCTCATGCCTCGGCGCTCTCTTCCTCGAGCATCCCGGGCACGTGATCAAGCGTGCCGGCGGTGATTGCCTCCACAACCTCCTGCTGGGTAGTCCTGGCCCGCTCGAGCAAGGCCACCCGCTGGCCAAGCCGCAGGACGGTGATCCTGTCGGCGACCTCGAACACATCGTGCAGGTTGTGGGTCACGATCACGACGCCGAGATCCCGTTCCGCCAGGCGCTTGACGAGATCGAGCACCTGGCGTGTCTGGGCGACGCCGAGCGCCGCGGTGGGCTCGTCGAGGATGACGAGCCGGGAGTCCCACATGACCGACTTCGCCACCGCGACCGCCTGCCGCTGACCTCCCGAGAGCCCGGCGACGGTTTGCCGAACCGATTTGAGCGTGGTGACCGAGAGGCTGTCCAACGTTTCCCGCGCAGAGCGCTCCATGCTCGACTCGTCGAGCACGAAACGGACCCGGGCCCGCTCCCGCCCCAGGAACATGTTCGCGACGACGTCGAGGTTGTCGGCGAGCGCGAGATCCTGGTAGACGACCTCGATGCCGAGCTTGGCGGCGTCACGCGGACCGTGGACGTTGACGGGGACACCGTCGTAGAGCACCTCGCCCTCGTCGAAGGGATAGATGCCGACGACGCTCTTGACGAGCGTCGACTTGCCGGCCCCATTGTCGCCGACCAGAGCCATGACCTCACCGCGGCGGACCTCGAAGTCGACCCGGTAGAGCGCCTGGACGGCGCCGAAGGCCTTCGAGACCCCCCGAAGCTCGAGGAGCGGCGTGTCAGCAGTGGCCATTACTTAGGAGGAGTGTGGGAAGCGCCGAGGCGCCTCCCACACTCCGTGCCTGTTTCCTCGCTTAGCTGTTCTCTTTGCAGAAGTCCGTATCGGCGGTGTCGCCGGTACAGATCTCCTCGATCGTCCGGAAGTTGTCCGCGATGACCGTGTCGGCGATGTTGTCGACCGTCACGCCGATCGGGGTCAGCGCCAGGTACGGCACGACACCCTCCCCCGTCGGAGAATCCGCCGGCTTGCCGTCGGCGGCCTTGATGCCGACCGTCTGCAGGTCCAGGAGCCCGACCGTCCCGTCGGAGAGCGATCCCGAGAAGTCCGGCTCCACCGCGGACGGATCCTGCCCGCCGCACAGAGCGATCGCGGCCTGCACCGCGGTCTCGGCCTCCGCCTGGATCGGCTTGTAGACGGTCATCGTCTGGTTGCCGAGCAGGATGTTCTGGATCCCCGCCGCGGACGCGTCCTGACCGCTCAGGGGAATCGGCCCCACGCCGGCCGCCTCGAGCGCGTTGATCGCCTGCTGAGCGAGGTTGTCATTGGCGGCGAACACCGCATCGACCTTGTTGTTCGCATCGGTGAGGATCTGCTCCATGATCCCCTGCCCCTCGCCGTTGGCGCCCCACCCGGGCACGAACTGGTCGGCAACAAGCTTCCAGCTGCCGTCGTCGACGTGCTTCTGGACAACGGCGTCGTAGCCGTCCTTGAAGAGGAAGGCGTTGTTGTCCTCCTCGCCGCCGTTCAACTCGACGATGTTCGCCGGGTCCTTGCCGAGGTCCTCAATCGCCGGCTCCAGGACTTCGGCCATCGTTGCGCCGACCTGGACGTTGTCGAAGCTGACGTACGCGGATCCGCCCGAGCTGCCCGTGTTGAAGCGGTCGTACTCGATCACGTCGATACCGGCTTCCTTCGCCGAGTCGATGATCGCGCCGCCCGAGCCCGTATCGATGCTCGTGAGCACGATCACGCCTGCGTCGGCCGCGATCGCCTGCTCGGCCTGGGACTGCTGGGTCGCCGCATCACCTTCGGCGTTCACGATCGTGTGCTCGATTCCCGCGTCGTTGAACGCCTGGTCGAAGTACGGACGGTCGTCGCTCTCCCAGCGAGGCGAGCTGGCGCTGTCCGGCAACAGAACCCAAATCTCCTTGTCGCACGCACCGCCGGAGGCTGAGGTGCCCGTCGCAGCGGCAGTACTCGTGCTGTCGTCACCGCCGCACCCCGATGCAACGGCGGCGAGCCCGAGCACGACGGCCAGGAGGACGAACCGGAGTCGCCTCCGCGTCTGGTCCTCTGTCTTTCCAAATAGCAGTCCCCTCACTTGGTCCTCCTAAATTCGTCGGTCCGAGCCGCTTGATGGCGCAACGCTACGGGGGTTGTCGCGAGAATTCAAGGTTCCGAGCGGGTTTTGGAGAGGCCGACGACCCTGATACGGTCGCTCGGTGAGGCCCCGCTCAGCCGTCCGAATAGGCGCGCTGCTCATCGCGGCAGCGCTCTCCGGCTACCTGCTCGGCGGATGCGCGGGCGACGGCCTCGAGGGCCTCTCAGGCGCCACGGAGCTGCCGACGCTCTCGCTTCCCGAGGTCACCGTTCCCGAGGTCACGGTTCCCGACGTGACGCTGCCGGACGTGACGATTCCGACGCTTCCCGAACCGCCGGATACGGAGGGAACGACGACCTCCGAGCCGACGACGACTACGAAGCCCCCGATCACGACCGAGCCGGCCACCACTGTGGTGAAGACGGAGACCGAGACTGAGACCGAGACGGCGACCGTGACCGCGACTGTGCCGACAGAAACCGCGGTCGCTGCGCCGACGCTGGCGGAGACGACGCCGGCAGAGCCCGTCTCGGACGACGACGTACCCTGGGGCTGGGTCGCGCTCGCTCTGGGGCTCCTGATTGCCGCCGTGACGCTCGGCATCGTCCTGTGGCGACGGCGAGGCGACGACGGAGGCATCGAATGAGCGACGAACGCGAGGTGATGACCTGGGACGAGCTCGGCGAGGGAGCGCGCGACCTCGCGGAGCGCATCCACGCGGACGGCTACGAGCCCGACGTCATCCTCGCCATTGCGCGCTGTGGGCTTCTCGTCGCCGGTGCCCTTGGCTACGCCCTCGGCGTCAAGAACACCTACACGATGAACGTCGAGTTCTACACGGGGGTGGACGAGCGCCTCTCCTCGCCGATGATCCTCCCGCCGGTTCCCGAGCTCGTCGATCTCGCCGAGGCCAAGCTCCTGATCGCCGACGACGTGGCGACACGGGCCGAACGCTCGCGCTGGTGCGGGACTTCTGCGCCGGAAAGGTGGACGAGGTTCGCACCGCCGTCCTCTATGAGAAGCCGACCTCGGTGGTGGCGTGCGACTACGTCTGGCGCTCGACGTCGGCCTGGATCACCTTTCCCTGGAGCGCACTGCCGCCCGTCACGGAAGAGCTCGCCCAGTCCGGGCGCCCCGTGAACGGCTGACGGCTAGAGCAGCGGCGAGAGCACGGCGAAGGCTGTCGCCTTCGCGCGTGGCTCGAACCCGGTCAGCACGCTGCCGGGCCGGGACACCGCTTCCGCCGGCGCGCTGAACCGCTCCTCGAACTGTGCCGCCAGCGCCTCCGAGCGGACCAGGAGATCGATCTCGAAGAACCGCTTCAGGCTCCACGCCTCGAGGTTGCACGTCCCCGCCAGCACCTCTTCGCCGTCGCGCACGAACGCCTTGGCGTGCAGCACCGTCGGGTACTCGAGAATGCGCACCCCGGCGTCGAGGAGCTTCGCATGGTGGAACTGCTGCGCGGACGCGCAGGCCCAGTTGTTCGCGTTTGCGGGGACGAAGAGACGCACGCGCACGCCCCGGCGGGCCGCCCGCTCGATCCGGCCGATCATCCCGCGATCGGTGACGTAGGGATTGACGACATCGAGCGTCTCGCGGGCGCCCTCGAGCATCCGCGCGATCTGATCGGTGATCGGGCGGTACTTCCCAGGCGCGTTGTGCAGGACAACCGCGGGGATCTCGCCCTCGCCGACCTCGGGGAACAACCCGTCGAGCTCCGCCGACGGAATCACGCCCCCGAGCCACCGGAAGCTCGCGACGAAGACGAGCTGAAGCTGCGAGACCACGGACCCGGTCACGCGGACGAAGAGGTCGTGGAAGCGGCCATCCTCGAAGTGGTCCTCGATTCCGGCGCCGCCGACCCAGCCGATGCGCCCGTCCACGAGCACGACCTTGCGGTGGTCGATGTGGCCTAGGCCGGAAAGGTTCCAGCTCAGCTCGCCACCGGCGCCGAGAAGGCCCGGAGCCGCCCGCGGCTTCGTGGCGCGGACGACGCAGACCTGAATGCCGGCCGCGGTGAGCCGCTCGTAGTGCTCGCGAGCCCCCTCCTCGGGGGCCGAGCCCTGCCGGTCGACCACGAGGCGCACGGAGACGCCGTCCTTCGCCTTGCGGATCAACCCGTCGGCGAAGCGGTCGCCGACGACTCCCGGGCGGAACCCGAACTGGTTGATGTGCACGGAGGTCTGAGCGGACTCGATGTCCGCGAGCATCCGCGGGTAGAAGGACTCTCCCTCGACGAGGACCTCCGCAGACGCTGCGCTCGACTCGTCGAAGGCGAGTGCCAGGTCGTCCACGTGAACCGCACGCGCCAGCAGCTCCTCGGCGTGGCTCCGAAGGGCCTTGTTCGAGACCGGGATTCCCGTGGCGCGTCCCATCCGGGCGACCCTACCGTTCGAGAGGCCGGCTAGCGGCCGAGGCGCGTCTTGCGGCGGATGCCCAGACGCTTCTGGAGCGCACGGTCCTCCTCGCCGTCCTTTCGAGCTGCCCAGACGAAGAAGTATCCGACCACGACGATCGGCACGACGAACAGGACGACGGCGAGCACCTCGGCGGCGAGCCGCATGGCTCAGCTCACCGCTTTGTTCGTGATCCACTCCATGGCATCTCCTTCGAAACGTTCAGTTCACGTAGCGTGCCAGAGCGGACGAAATCCGACTGGGAGGAGATGAGATGCCCGAGCACAAGACTGGAAGCCGCGAGGAATGGCAGGCGGCGCGCGATGAGCTCGCCAAGCTCGAGGCCGAGCAGGCGAAGCAAAACGAAGAGGTCACAGCAAAGCGCTTCGAGCTTCCCTGGGTCGAGGTCGAGAAGGAGTACGAGTTCGACACCCAGGAGGGCAAGAAGACGCTCGCCGAGCTCTTCGACGGGCGCGCGCAGTTACTGGCCTACAACGTCATGTTCGGCCCCGGCTACTCGCTCGGGGCCTGTCCCGGCTGTACCAGTCTCGCCGACGGCCTCGACGGCACGCTCGTCCACCTGAACCACCAGGACGTGACACTGATCTGCTTCTCGCGTGCGCCGATCGACCGGCTGAACGCCTACAAGGAACGGATGGGCTGGCAGGTCCCCTACGTGTCCACCTACGACACCGACTTCGCCTTCGACTTCGGCCTAGCGATGACCGAGGAGCAGGCTCTGCAGATCCCCGAGGTCAAGGATCTGATCGACAACCCGCCCGACTGGCTCCAGGAGTGGGCCGGGCAGGTCGGGGCCGAGCTGAAGGACGGGCTCCGCGAGAACCCGAGCTGGATCGCGTTCGCGCGCGAGAACGGCACCGTCTACCACACCTACACGGTGTCGGCGCCCGACCCGTTCGTCGCGCCGTACTTCAGCTTCCTCATGGAGCGAACACCGCTGCCCCAGCCGCCCGAGCCTGGCGGCATTCGGCGGAAGGACGAATACCCACTCGACTGAGCCCTCGCTGGCTCCTCGTCAATCGAGCGCGTGGATCTCCCCGCCTGCAGCGAGCGTGGCCGGCGACTTTTGAAGGAGCCGAGCGGGCAGGACTGCGAGCTTAAGCAGTGGTAAATCGACATCGTGCTGCGACGCTTCGCCGAGTACCACGACCTCGAAGGCGCCTTCGGCCGCAGAGCGGTCACGGAGCGAGCGAAGTGCATTCTCATGGAACGCCACTCGGTGGACGAGGCGGTCGCTTTCGAGCTCCGCGAGCACGCGCGCTCGGCGAACCGGAAGCTCGTCGACGTGGCTTCGGCAGTCGTTGACGGGCACCGCTTGCTTCCAAAGCAGTCGAACCCACCCGCCCCGGGTGAGAGTACGTATTTAGGCCTTTCGAACGAATGACGCAACTCTTTTGCACAGTTGCCGGCCCACATCGGCACTCGGGCGAGCTTGGCTGTCAAGTCGAACTCGGACAAGCGACGCTTTGGAACGAGTCGGCACAACACCGATTCTCGGCGGCACAGCGGGAGGCGAAGCGACAAGCTGACAAGGCGCTCCGCAAGCTCGGATCGTCGCGATGCATCAGCAAATGCCCGTCCTGGTGGGAGCTCCAGAAGCGAGGCGTGCTTCACGTTCATGTTGTACTGCCGATGAGCGATGCGGAGGAGCGGTACTGGTCTCCGCATTACGCCAAGGCTTGGGAGGACCTCGCCGGCCGATTCTGGTTCGGCTTCGTGAACCGGTGGCAACGGATCGAAGGCAAGGCAGAGCCGTCGGAAAGGTCGGGCGCTACGTGGCGGGATATGCACTTGGCGGCAAGGGCAAGCTTCCCCTCGAGCGCGCAGTCCGGGATCCGCGGTTGCCAGCACGAACGCTCCACATCAACCGGCGGCTGACAGCGGATAGTAAGGCGACGATGAGAAACGCCCGACTAAATCGTCGGCTCGACGCGGCGTTCAAGGGCTTGTGCAAGTGGCCCCGGTTGACCGATGAGGAGCTCCTGGCCGCCCTGTGGTTCCGGTTCAGATCCATAGCCGTTGAGCCGGGCAGTCGTTCTCGATTCGGTGCTCGAAGCACTGCCGCATGAGGCTCGCGCGCCATAGCGGCGAGCGGCCGAGCCACGCGACGGCAGTCGCCGGCCGGCCGCCGTCGCAGGCGCACCCCTCCGTCTACCCTGAGATGGTCGAGGCGTTTTCCTCTCGAACGCTCACTCGCCTGCCCCATCCACCCTCACGCAGAAACGGGTGGTGGGCTGCGTCAAAGTTACGTACCCGGCCGCTCGGGTTCAGGGTTCGACCAAACCACGCCTGATCGCGTACCGGGTGACCGCAACTCGATCCCTTAACCCAAGCTTCTTCAGGATATGAGCGCGGTGGGCGTCAACAGTCTTGGGGCTAATACTCAGGGTCTCGGCAATCTCCTTCGCCGTGAAGCTCTGAGCGATCAGTTGCACGATCTGAACCTCTCGAGCCGTAAGCTCGTCATCGGGTGCCACACGTCGTGGAAGTGAGCGCTGCCCTAGGAATATCCACCGCAACATCACGAAATCGATAAGAAGGACGCTCAGCACCCACGCGGCAAGCTCCGCCCCTTCGACGGGCGCTAGGGGCCAGCTCACCGTCACAGGCGACACCGCGAGGAACATGGCGCCTCCGACTATGACGGCGACGTTCGCGCGGAACACACGGGCGTAAAGCACATCCCGGGGATCGCTGCGATGCTGAACTGGCAGATGCAAACGGGCGAGCACGTTCTTGTGACCGATAACACATGAGCGAATGGCCTGCAAGGCCCTCGGCTGGGTCCTGAGCGCGCCGAACGGGCCGAAAATAAGGCGACTCCCCTATAAAGATACGCGTTTCGGCCTATTACGACGCGGCGATGTCACTCATAGAGTGACAGCCGGCGTTATTTGGCTGGATCCCTGCCCCGTGCACGGATACGCGAGTTCGGGTGCACCGGGGAGGGAGCGATGGTCTGCGAATCTCATATACCGATCGCCCTCCGGCTGGAGCCGGGCGGGCTCCGCCTCAACCGATTTGGGTCAGCGTCGAGGCGGAGCATTTGGGCTGCCCTTTTATGCCCCTCTACCGAAGGAGAGACATGAGCAGATCCCTACGGACGATGTTAGTGGCAACAGTGGCGCTTGTCGTCATGCTCGCCATGGCGGCGGCTGCGACCGCCCAAAACGAGCACTTCATCAGGGCAAGCGGGAACCTGAACAACAATGGGACGTTGACCGTCTCGTTCAAGGAGGCGGGCCTCGGTACCAATCAGCTCATCACCTACGTGCTGAGCGCAGACGCCACGGCCACATACGTGTGCGTCAACAGGGGCGGTGCTAACCCAAGCGCCCAGAACAAGACGACGGTGGCTGGTCCAGTAAGCGCCACCGGCACCTTCAGCTCGGGCAAGAACGGGCAGGTGACCGCCTCGCTGACGGTAAGCCCGCCCCCGAGTGACATCTCCTGCCCACCGGGGCAGAGTCTCGAGCTCGCGCAGGTCACGTACACCAACGTAACGCTGACGGACACAACCAATAACGTCAGCATCGCCATCGGCGGCACGTTCGACTCGGAATGCCTGCTGCCCAATGTGCGGGGAGCGTGCTAGGCGACGTGCAAGTCAGCGTCTGACCCGCAGGCTTAGCGCTTAGCAGCCGGTTCGGCTTCAGGACTCAGGCGCCGGGGGTGAAATCGCCCCCGGCGCTCCCCTTTTTGGAAACGATGTGCCTTCTGGCGCGTCTAGAGGGCGTCGAGGTTGAACGCCTCGATGAAGCCGCGTGGGTGGGGACGACCGAACCCGATCCCCACCTCGCGGCTCACTGATTTCGGCGTCGAGGTTTCCCAGGGCAGGCTTGCGAGGCACGCGAGCAGCATCACGGACCGACTTGATTCTGTAACCCACTCATGAAACCGCATGTTCAGCCCGACGCGCACCGCCATGGGCGTAACGCGGGGTAAGTGACAAAATCAGAGGTTGGTCACGTATTCGACGAGAAGCTGGGCCTCGCGAGAGCGGCACGTCCCCTTGTCTCCAGAGGCGTGTCACCGCCCGCTCAAGCGTTACCTGATCGGACAAGCCGACACCTTGCGGTAGAACGCGCAGGACTTGCTTGCCTAGGCAGCGCTTCCAGAGATCGTCTGACTCGCGAGAGAACTCGAGAGCTGACCTAGCTAGCGCGCTGGCGCGGTCCGCGCGGTCGAGAAGCAGCCGTTGCAGAGCTGGGGCGTTCCTTCCGAGCACTTCGACCCGAGTGTATTCACGGTCGAGGTTGAGCGGTGGGTCTCCGCTTACGAGCGGGCACGTCATGGCAAAGCGCCAAAGTCGCCGGCGAGTGATCAGGCGTTGATGCGGATGGTGTGGCGCGTCTGCAAGCGAGCCGGCGTGCGTCGTCTTTCACCACACCAGCTTCGCCACGGCTTCGCCAACCGGTTCTTGCAAGAGAGCGGCCGAGACGTTGTCGCTCCTCAAGCGCTGATGGGCCATTCACGACCTGACACAACGC
>DATHAA010000041.1:0-34724 GCA_035296905.1 Gaiellaceae bacterium | reverse complement strand
CCGCGATCTACGTGAGCGGCGGCTCGGTGTCGCAGGGCCAGGCGATCGGCGCAGTGGGCTCGACCGGCCACTCGACCGGCTGCCACCTCCACTTCGAGGTGCGCGTCAACGGCAGCCCCGTCGACCCCTTGGGTTACCTGTAGCCAGGGCGGGCTAAAGCTACGTGAAGACGGCGTAGAGGATCACGCCGGCGAGAACCGCGACGCCGATCCAGATGAGCGGGAGGAGGCGGAAAGCAGCGCGCTCTCCTCGTGTCGGAGTCTCGGACTTCACGAACTCCTGCTCCCGGGTCGGCGGCCGGGACAAACCGTCACGCCCGGTTGACGACGCGGAGATCGGGGAGCCCGCGCCAGCGGTCGTCGAGGTCGAAGCCATAGCCGACGAAGAACTCGTCCGGCACCGTGAAGCCCGTGTAGCGGAGCGGGAGGTCATCGACCAGGCGGCGGTACGGCCGGTCGAGGAGGGCGCACGCTGCCAGGCTGGCCGGTTCCCGCAGCCCGAGGGTTTTCACGAGGTAGTTCAGCGTCAGGCCCGTGTCGACCACGTTCTCGACGAGGATCACGTCCCGTCCCGCAATGACCAGATCGAGGTCCTTGATGAGCCGGATCTTGCTGCGCCCGCCGAGGGCACCGTCGTAGCCGGCGAGGACGACGAAGTCGAGGGCGTGCGGGACCGTGAGCGCGCGCGAGAGGTCTGCGAGGAATACGAACGCGCCCTTGAGGATCGTGACCAGCACAGGTTCGCGCCCCTCGTAGTCGGAGGCGATCTGCGCGCCGAGCTCGCCGACGCGACCGCGTAGCTCGGTGCGGGAGAGGTACACCTCTCCGATCCGAGGGTCCGCGGGCTCTATGAGGCGAGGTTCAGTCTGTATTTGCGAGAGAGGCGCTCGAAGTCGCGCCGGGTGAAAAGCTTGATCTTGATGTCCGGATGCCGCTCACGGAGCTTGCGGATCTTCCGGTGCTTGCGGGTGACGAGCGATTGCTTCATCACCGTCACCTCGAGATACGTGTCCTGTTCCGGGAGGTAGAAGTCCGGCGTGAAGGCCTCGAGCACGCGTCCGTCCTCGTCTTGCTCGAGGATGAAGGAGTGCGGCTCGTACTTCCAGGCGATCCCGTGGTAGTCGAGGATCCGCGCGCACTCGACCTCTGCATCGTTGGCGAAACGCGGCGGGTCCGCTCCCGAATTTGCCTGGAAATCAGGCGTTTCGTGGGCCATCTACAAGTGAGGGTAGCAGTCACTTCGGACGACCCCGGATTACACTTTGAACTCACCCGGATAGGCCGGAGGAAGGACAAGGGAGCTCGTGTTCCGGATCGCACACATCTCGGACCTCCATTGCGGCTCGCCGTATTTCATGCCCGATCTCATGGAGCGGGCGATCATGGAGATCAACGAGCTCGAGCCGGAGATCGTCGTCTGCTCGGGCGACCTGACGGCGTACGGGTTCAAGCCGGAGTACGCCGAGGCGAAGACCTACCTCGACCGGCTCGACTGCCGGCAGCTCGTGGTCGTCCCCGGGAACCACGACTCTCGCAACGTGGGCTACATCCATTTCGAGGAGCTCTTCGGCGACCGCAACTCGGTCGTGCACGTGAACGGCGTCTCCATCGTCGCCGTCGACTCCACCGAGCCCGACCTCGACCACGGCCACATCGGGCGCAGCCGCTATCCCTGGATCCAGGAGCAGTTCTCCGCGAACGCCGATTTCCGGATCTTCGTCCTCCACCACCATCTGCTGCCCGTGCCGGGCACCGGTCGGGAGCGCAACATCGTCTACGACGCGGGCGACACCCTCGAGGCGCTGCAGCGCGCGCGCGTCAATCTCGTACTCTCGGGCCACAAGCACGTCCCCTACGCCTGGCGCCTGGAGAACATCTTCGTCGTCAACGCGGGCACGGTGTCGACACTCCGCCTGAGGGGAAACACGCGGCCCTGCTACAACCTGATCGAGATCGAAGGCAGGCACGTGGACGTCTGGCGGAAGTACCCGTACCACGACCAGGAGCGCATCATCCAGTTCTCGGCGGACACGCTGGAGTTCGAGAAGTACACCTCCCGCATCGAGGGTGAGGTGACGAGCAAGACGTGAGCTCGCTCACGTCACCGGGGCTGGATCGCGCAGCGAGCGCCGTAAGCCTTCGGCGGAGCTCGGCTCCGCCGGACAGTAGCCGAAGGCGGCCGGTGGCGTGAGAGCTGTCGCCCTGATCGACGGGGAGCACTACCCCGACGTCGTCCGGGTCGCGTTCGCGGGCCTGGGACACGAGGTCGTCGGCGCAGTCTTCCTCGGAGGCACGGAAAAGCTGCGCGGGGGAGAGGACTACGGCGTCCCGGTCTTCGAGACTCTCGAGGAGGCGTTCGGGGCAACCGCGCCGGAGATCGTGCTCGATCTTTCCGACGAGCCCATCGCCGACCCGCCGCGCCGCTTTCGCATTGCGAGCCGGGTGCTCGCGCGCGGGGTCCCCTACGCGGGAGCAGACTTCCGCTTCGACCCGGTCCGTTTCGAGCCGTTCTCGCGTCCTGCGCTCGCCGTGATCGGCACTGGCAAGCGGGTCGGGAAGACCGCCGTGGCCGGCCACATCGCACGCCTGCTCTCGCGCGACCTCTTCGTCGTCGTCGTCGCGATGGGACGAGGGGGTCCCCAGGAGCCCGTCATCGTCGACCGGGAGCCCGAGATCCACGAGCTCCTCGAGCTTTCACGTGCGGGCGGCCACGCCGCCTCGGACTACCTCGAGGGCGCCGCGTTCGCGAGCGTCGTCACGGTCGGCAGCCGCCGCGCGGGAGGAGGGCTCGCCGGCGCGCCCTTCTACTCCAACGTGAGCGCAGCGGCCGAGCTGGCCGCGTCCCTCTCGCCGGACCTCGTCGTCTTCGAGGGAAGCGGCGCGGCAATCCCGCCCATCGAGGCCGGCAAGCGCGTCCTCGTCGTCGGCACCGCGCAGGATCCGGCCACGGTCATCGGGTACCTGGGCGCCTACCGGGTCCTTCTCAGCGACCTCGTCGTCCTTACGGGCTGCGAGGAGCCGCTGGTCGACGAGAACCAGGTGGAGAAGGTGCGGCGTGCGATCGCGGAGGTGAGCGACGTGCCCGTGCTGCAGACGATCTTCAGACCGCACCCGGTCAGCGACGTCAGCGGGCGCCGGGTCGCGTACTTCTCGACGGCGCCGGCCGGGGCGCACGCGCGCCTCCGCGAGCACCTCCGCCGCGAGCACGGCGCTGCGATCGTCCATGTCTCCGGGAACCTCTCGCGACGGCCCGAGCTTCGCGCCGACCTCGCCTCTCTCGAGGCGCGCTCGGCCGACCTCTACCTCGTCGAGCTCAAGGCGGCTGCGATCGACGTCGTCGCCGAGACCGCAGCCGAGCGGGGAGTGCCGGTCGTGCTTTGCGACAACGAGGTGCGCACCCTCGATGGCGAGAGCCTCGACGAGCGTGTACTCGAGCTCGCCGAAGCCCTCGAAGGAGCGCGCGCGTGAACGACCGCCGCCCGCCCGAATCGACACTCTTCCCCGTAGAGTTGCATCCGCGCCTGGAGGCGCTGAACCGCCTGGAACTCCCGCTGCTCGTGCTCGTGGGCGGGGCGACCGGAACCGGGAAGTCGACGGTGGCCACCGAGGTCGCCCACCGCCTCGGCATCACGCGCGTCACGTCCACCGACGTCGTGCGCCAGACGATGCGCGCGTTCTTCTCAGAAGAGTTCATGCCATCGATCCACTACTCGAGCTTCGAGGCCGGCAAGGCTGTGTCCCGGGTGGAGGGAGACAAGCGCGACCCCAACCTGACGGGGTTCCTAGACCAGACGCGCAACGTCCTCGTCGGCGTGCACGCCGTTCTGGCACGCGCGCTCGAGGAGGGCTACTCGCTCACCCTCGAAGGCGTCCACATCGTCCCCGGGATGGTGCGCCCGCCCGGCGGCGCGCTCGTCTGCCAGGTCCTGCTCGCGATCGAGGACGAGGCCGATCACGAGAGCCACTTCTGGACACGGGACTCGGCGTCCGAGGGCATGCGTCCCTTCGAGAAGTACCTGCGCGCGCTGCCCGACATACGCCGCATCCAGGACTATCTCGTGAAGGAGGCGGCGAAGGCCGGCGTGCCGGTGATCGAGAACTCGCGAGTCGAGGAGACCGTCGACCGCGTGATCGACCTCGTGCTCGACCAGATCGAGCGCGAGCTCGAGCCAGCGTGAACGCGATCGCGACGCGCTGCGGCTGTGAGGCGTTCGCTGCGGTGACCGAGGCGGCTGCGCTCGCGAGCGGGCGCTGGCTCGGGCGGGGCGATGTCGAGGGTGCCGAGCGCGCGGCGTCCACCGCAATGCGCGAGGGCCTCGATGAGCTCGCCATCGATGGGAGCATCGTCGTCGGGAGCGAGGATCCGTCGGACGCGCTCTCGATCGGCACGCGCGTGGGCCGCGGCGGCATGGAGGTCGATCTCGCGGTGGACCCGCTCGAGGGTCGAAGCGTGGTCGCGCGCGGCGATTACGGGGCGATGGCGATGATCGCCGTCGGCGACGCGGGGAGCTTCCCGAGGCTCCCCCAGATGTACATGCGCAAGATGGCGGTCGGCCCCGTCCCGCGGGAGAAGATCGACCTACGGCTGCCGGTCGGCGACAACGTGCGCGCCATCGCGGACGCATTCGGCCGCAACACGAACGACATCACGGCGATCGTCCTCGACCGCCCGAGGCACCACGACCTCGTCGAGGAGATCCGCGCCGCCGGCGCCCGCATCAAGCTCATCCAGGACGGGGACGTGACCGCCTCCATCACCGCGGCGATCCGAGGCACGAACGACCATCTGGCGATCGGCATCGGAGGCTCACGCCAGGCGCTCCTCTCCGCCGCCGCGCTCCGCTGCCTCGGCGGAGAGCTCCAGGCGCAGCTCTGGCCGACCACGCGGGGCGAGATCGAGGCCGCCCGCGAGCATGGCATCGAGGATGTGAACAAGGTCTTCGAGACCGATGAGCTCGCCCCGGGCGAGGTAATCGTCGCCGCGACCGGCGTGACGAACGGAGACCTCCTCCGCGGCGTCCGCTTCCTCGCGGACAGCGCGCGGACGCACTCGATCGTCATGTGTACCCGCCACAACTGGGTGCGGTTCGTGGACGGGATCCACTTCTTCGCCCGCGACCGGCGCGAGGAAGTCCGCCTCCTCGGCTAACCGCTAGACCAGCTCGTGAACGCGTTCGGTATGGATCAGGCGGGCGGCCTCTTCGCGGGAGTGGATGCCGAGGCGGCGGTAGGCGTTTTTCACGTGCGTGCGGACGGTGTGCGGCGAGATGACGAAGATGTCCGCGATCTCGGCCGCCGACAGGCCCTCGCTGTAGAGGGCCAGGATGGTGAGCTCGCGGGGCCGCAGCAGCTTTGCGACCCGGGCGGGCGCCTCGATCGTCGCCGTCAGGCTCTCACGGGCGGCGCGCTGCGCGGCATGCTCGAGCGTCGCCCGGCGGCGATCGGCGCCCTCGAGCAGCGGGCCGATCCGCTCGGCGCACGACCGAAGCCGCCCTCGTTGCTCATCGGTCGGCCGGCGCTCCGTACGGGTTGCGACGGTGATCGTCCCGACCGGATCGCCGTCGGCCTTGAGCCACTCGCCGTCGAGCCATGAAAAGCCGAGCGCGGCGGCGAGGCTGTGCCGGCTCTTCAACGCGAACAGGGCCCGCGCTTGGGCGATGCTCTGGAGATAGAAAACCGGATACCGCCGGTCGTGCGCCGGGATTCCCTCGCTCGCGACGACATGAAGATCTCCCTCGCGGTCGGAATCGCGCAGCCGGATGGCCACCGTCTCGACCCCGACGGCCACGGGCAGCTTGCGGGCCACGGCCTTCAGCCCCTGCGCGAAGCTCGAAGGCGCAAGCTGCTCGACAGCTCTGTCGAGTTCCGTGGCCGCGAGCTCTTCCGCTGTGACCGCCCCACTCATGTGCGTTTCAGTGCTCGTCCCAGGATGGTATGTAAGCACGGCTACACTGCCTCCATGCCTACGCGGGAAGAAGTGATCGAGGCGCTCAGGGTCGTCGAGGACCCGGAGCTCGGCATGGACATCGTTGAGCTCGGGCTGCTCTACGACGTCGCCGTCGAGGGCCCGAAGGTGCACGTGACGTACTCGCTCACGTCGATGGGCTGCCCCGTCGGCCCGCTTCTCGAGCAGCAGATCACCGAGACGGTCGCGGAGATGCCGGGCGTCGACGACGTCGAATCGGAGTTGACCTGGGACCCGCCGTGGACACCGGAGAAGATGTCCGACGACGCCAAGTTCATTCTCGGCTTCGGTTAGTCGACGCCTGGGCGGCAGCCACAGCCGCTAATCGCTGATCTTCAGGACGACTTTGCCGAACTGCTTGCCGCTCTCGAGGTGCTCGTGTGCGGCGGCCGCCTCTTTGAGCGGGAAAACCTGGTCCACGATCGGCTTCGCGTTGCCGCGCGCGACGAGGTCGTAGACGCCGGCGAAGTCGGCGCGCGTCCCCATCGTCGAGCCAAGGATCGAAAGCTGCTTCCACCAGATGCGGTGGAGCTGCGCCGGCGGGTTCGGGCCGCTCGTCGCGCCGCAGACGACGATTCGCCCCTCGGTGGCCGCAGCCTGCAGCGACGTCTTCCAGGTCGCCTCGCCCACGTGCTCGACGACGACGTCAGCGCCGTGGCCGCCCGTCGCCTCCTTCACGGCCGAGGCCACGTCCCCGGTCTCGTGGTTCACGACGGCGTCGGCGCCGAACTCCCGCGCCCGCTCGAGCTTCTCGTCGCTCGAGGACGTGGCGATCACTTGAGCGCCGAGAGCCTTCGAGAGTACGAGCGCCGCCGAGGCGACGCCGCCCCCCGCTCCCCAGACGAGGACCCATTCGCCCTCCTGGAGATTCGCCCGTGTGACGAGCATCCGATAGGCGGTCTCGAAGACGAGCGGAAACGCGGCAGCCTCTTCGAACGAGAGGCCGTCGGGGAGGGGGTGGACGTAGTCCGCGGGCACGGCAATCAGCTCCGCGTGGGTGCCGTCGGTGTGCTCGCCGATGATGTGCGCCCCGTCCTCGAGGCCCGGGTTGATGACGACCTCGTCGCCGGCCGCAAACCCCTCGGTTCCCTCTCCGAGCGCTTCGATCACGCCTGCTCCGTCGGCGCCGAGGATGCGGGGCTTGGGAGCGGAGGGGAGACCCTGGCGCGTCCAGATGTCGAGGTGGTTGAGGGAGGCCGCGCGCAGGCGAATCAGGACCTCGCCCGCGCCGGCGACAGGATCGTCCGCGTCCTCGTAGCGCAGGACCTCGGGACCGCCGTCCTCGTGGATGCGCACCGCTTTCACGGGCGGATCCTAACCGCCGCGCACTGGTACCTTCCGGTCGTATGCAGCAGGCGGAGCTCAGTCGCCTGGCCGTGCAGCTCGGGCTCGACGCCGTGGGGGCGGCACCTGCCGCGCCCTACGAGGAGACCGAGCGGCACATTCGCGAGCGCCGCGCCCGTGGCCTCTTCGCGCGCATGCGGTTCACAATGGCGCAGCCCGAGGTGAGCTGCCACCCCGAGTCGCTCTTGCCAGGAGCCCGCTCGGTCGTCTCCGCGGCGCTCTCCTACTACGCGGACGGGCCCGATGCCCAGCCCGGAGAGGGCCGTCTACCCCGGTACACGTGGAGCGACCGCTACGCGGAGCTCCGCGAGAAGCTGGAGCAGCTCGGCGAGCGCATGGGCGGGGAGTACCGCGTGCTCGTGGACGAGAACCAGCACGTCGACCGGGAAGGCGCCTCGCGCGCAGGGGTGGGGTTCTACGGGAAGAACACCCTGCTCATCACCCGCCGCCACGGATCCTGGGTCGTCCTCGGGACGGTCGTGACCACGGCCGAGATCGAGCGCAGCGCGCCCCTCGACCTCGACTGCGGCTCGTGCACGCGGTGCATCGACGCCTGCCCGACCGGCGCGCTTGACGATCCCGGCGTCCTCGACTCGACCAAGTGCCTGTCGTACTGGAGTCAGGCTTCCGGTGCAGTGCCGGCCGAGTACCGCGAGGAGATGGGGTCGTATGTCTACGGATGCGATATCTGCCAGGACGTCTGCCCCTGGAATCGCGGCACGGAGAAGCGCCGCGCGGGTGCCGGCCTCCCGGAGGACGCCGAGCCGGTCGTCTCCCTCGTGGATTGGCTCGAGGCGGCGGACGACGACCTCAGGACCCGGTACGACCGCCTCTACTTCCCGCGGAACGACCCGCGCTACCTACGCCGAAACGCGCTCATCGCCGCGGGGAACTCGGGCGAGGTCGCGCTCGTCCCGGCGGTCGAGCACTGGCGCGAGAGCGACGACGATCTCCTCCGCGAACACGCTGAGTGGGCGCTGGAGCGGCTGCGATGAGCCGTGACCTCGAACGTCGGCGCCACATCGAGCTCTGGATCTCCTGGGTGCGGCTCATCGCCGTCCCCTTCACGGTCATCGAGGTCGGTTTCCTCAGCAGCGGCTATCCACCCGGCTACGAGCGCTGGGCCTGGATCGTCACGAGCGCGCTGGCCGTCGGCGCCGGGGTGATCTGGCTGATCGCCCGGCGGGAGCTCTCGCCGCGAGGCCGCAGTGTGCTGGCGTACTCCGCCCTGGCGTTCGACGTCGCCATCGTCGGCGCCTTCGTGATCATCTTCTACGCCTGGGAGCCGAACACGCCGATCCGGCAGGCGCTCTTCCTGCCGGTCGCCGAGGGCGCCGTTCGCTTCGGCATCGCCGGCGGCCTCGTCGTCCCGCTCCTTCTCGCACCATTCCTGGCATACGGGGAGACGCTCCGCGCTGACCGCTACGGCCGCGAGTTCAACCTGGATGCAGTCACCTTCCCTCTGGGCCTCGAGATGCTCATGGGCCTGCTCGTCGGCTGGCTTGCGGCGCGGCTTCAACGTGAGGCGGCTGTGGCCGATGCGCGGGCCGAAGAGGCGGAGGAGCTGCGCGACCAGCTGGGACGGCGAGCCGACCAGCTCGAGGCCGTCAACCGGGCCTCGCGCGCGCTCGCATCCTCGCTCGAGCAGGACGAGGCGTTCGACCGCTTCCTCCGCGAGCTCAGCGGGGTCTTCGAGTTCGAGCGCCTCGCGATCGTCCTAGTCGACGGCGACGAAGCGGTCGTCATGGCCAACTCGGGTCTCGAGGCTGACGGGCTCTATCCTCGCGGAACCGCGCGGGCGGTGGCGGGGTCGGTCCTCGAGGAGGTGGCCCGCGACTCGCAGACGATCATCCGCGGAGACATGGACACGAATCCGCAGTATCCGGAGGAGAAGGAGCTGGCCCGGGCCGGGCTTCGGTCCCGTGTCGTTGCGCCGCTCGCGCCGGGAGGCCAGTTCCTGGGCATGCTCTCGGTCTCCCGCTCCGACCCCGACGCGTTCACGGCCGGTGAGGCCGACTTGATCACGATGCTCGCGCGGCAGGTCGGGTTCGCAGTTCAGAACCTGCGCACGTACGCGGCCGAGCGCAATGCGGCGGAGGAGTTGCGCCGCCTCTCGGCGCTCCGGGCCGACTTCGTCTCCCTCGTCTCGCACGAGCTCCGTGCGCCGATGACCTCGGTGATCGGCTGCGCGGCCACGCTCCGCCAGCGCTGGCGCGAGCTCGCCCCCGAGCAGCGCGAGTCGTTTCTCGCCCTCATCGAGCAGGAGACCGGGCGGCTCTCGACCCTGATCGGAGACGTGCTCGACACGTCGCGAGTCGAGGCGGGCACCTTCACGTACGTGTTCGCCGACGTCGATCTTGCCGAGCTCGTCCACGAGACCGCCTCGATGGTCGAGCTGGGTCACGACGAGGTGAAGGTCGCGACCCACATTCGCGACCCGCTGCCCGCGGTTCGCGGCGACCGCGAGCGCCTCCGGCAGCTCCTCCTCAACCTGGTGACCAACGCCGCCAAGTACACGGTCGCCGGCGACGAGATCGAGGTGCGGGCCGGGGCGGACGACGGCCACGTGCTCGTCACGGTGCTCGACCATGGGCCCGGGATCCCCGCCGACCAGCACCGCCTCATCTTCGAGAAGTTCGGACGGGTGAACACCGGCGGGCGCTCGAAGCCCGGCGCGGGCCTCGGCCTCTTCATCGCGCGCTCGATCGCCGAAGCGCACGGAGGCTCGCTCGACGTTCAGTCCGAGACGGGCTCCGGAACCGCCTTCACCTTCAGCGTTCCCGTCGCGTAGCCCGTCAGGAACGCGCTTTGGCCGTCGGCCGGCGCCCAAGCTCCTTCTTCAGGCGCTTGGCGCGGGTGAGGATCTCGCCGCGAACTCCCGCCGGCTCGATCACTTCTCCCTCGCCCCGGTGGGAGAGGATCTCCCCGACGAGGTACTCCATGCTCCCGAAGCGCAGCTCCTCGAGGGCGTAGCCCTTGGCGAGCGGCAGTGCGCCGCGCTCGAGCCGCCAGCGGCCAAGCGGGGGGAGGAAGAGGACGCGGGCCGTGCTGGCGTCGGAGAGCTTCTTGGGCACGAGCTCGGGGCGGGGCTCGAAGGTCTCGTCGAGGAGGTCGGCGCGCTTCATGCGGTCGATGCGGAAGCTGCGCTGGGCGTCCTTCGTCCGGTCCCAGCTGTGCACGTACCACCACGGCAGCTCGCGCTCGAGGGCGTGCGGCTCGATGGTGCGGACGCTCGTCTCCTCGCCGACCGCGGTGTATTCGATCTCGACAAGCCGGTGCTCGGTGCTCGCACGGGAGAGTGTGGCGATGAGCTGCTCCTCGGCCGTGACGGCCTGGCGCTCGGGGCCCTCGTCCACGTCGAACTCGCCGAAGGTCTCCTCGAGCTTGCGCCGCACGCGCTCAAGCGGTGTGTGCGCCTCGGCGGCGATCATCGGGCCGACGAACTCGAGGGCGAGCCGGATGGCGCGCGCCTCGAGCGGCGTGAGCCGCGGCGGACGCCTGAAGGTGTCGCCGAAGAGCTCCTTCTCGACGTAGACCTCGTCGTCCTCGAGGGCGGCGTAGACCGCGTAGCACCCGCCGCCGAAGTTGACGAGGTTGAGGAGCTGGAGGTGGTCGTCCAGCTGGTCGGCCGAAATCTTGAAGCGCTCGACGATCTCAACCGCCGGGATTCGCGCAGAGGTCGAGTTTCCGCAGCTCGCGAGCAGGAAAGCGAGCAGCGCCTGAAGGACACCGAAGCGCTCCGGCGCGACGGGCCCCGCCGGCCGCTCGAGCGGTTCCGCCTCCTGTCGAGACGCGGCTGCGCGCGGCGGCTTCGTCGGCTCGCCCTCGTGGGTCTCGATCACCTTGTCGACTCCTGCCCGCACGAGCTCGACGAGCTCGGGCGGCGAGACCGGGCGCGCTCGGCCCTCCTGGCGGAGCACCCAGCCCGCGAGCTGGGGGAGGTCCGCGTACTCGGTGGTGAAGAGACCGTCCTCGACGCTTCCGCGGACGATCATGCGCTCGACCCACCACGCGGTGTCCGCGTCGAGCTCGATCGTCGCCTCGCCGATGGGTTCGCCGAACTGCCAGTCCTGCTTGCCGCGGTACTGGGCGGGCTCGAATTCCTCGGGCATGCGGAAGTCGCGCTCCCGCCGGGTCGCGAAGCGGATGTCGCCGCGGATCCGCGAGACGCGGAACGTGCGCATCGCGTCGCGGTCGTGGTCGTAGCCGATCACGTACCAGGAGCCCCTGTCCGGGAGGAGGGCGTAGGGGTTCACCGTGCGCTCGGACTCGACGTCCCGGCCGATCGTGTAGTACGGGAACTTGACCGTACGCTGCTTCGAGATCGCGTTCTCGAGCTTCGTCAGGCGGCCCGACATCTCGGCCGAGTAGTCGGGATCACGGACCTCGATCCGCACCGCGGCCTCGGTCGGCTCCTCGTCGAAGCCGGGCCGGCCGAGCGCGAGGTTCTGAAGAGCGAGGCGCAGCGGCTCCGCGTAGGCGAACTGGCCCTCGAGCATGTAGAGCGCGGTCTGCAATGCCGCGAGCTCGTCCTCTTCGAGCTTGAGCTCCGGGAGGAAGTAGTTCTCGGAGCGAAGCGTGTAAAGCTCCTCACCCGTGAACTCGTCGCGCTGCGAGTGGAGCGGGACGCCGAGGGCGATCAGCTCCGTGCGGTCGGAGTAGAACCGGCGGGCGAACGCCTCGTCGGACATCTCCGAGTAGCCCTCGACCGTGGACTTGATGTCGCGCGCGGTCAGCGGTCTCCGCTCGGCCATGAGGAAGGCGACGAGCGAGAGCTGGCGGATGAGCTTGTCGGTGTCGTGTGACACGGGACCTATTCTTTCAGGCGTGACAAGTCCCCCGAAGATCGTCGCGCATCTCGATCTCGATGCGTTCTTCGCCGCGGTCGAGGAGCTGGAGCATCCGGAGCTCCGCGACAAGCCTCTCGTGGTCGGCGGAGACCCCCGCGGGCGCGGCGTCGTGGCGACGGCGAACTACGCCGCGCGGAAGTATGGGATCCACTCCGCGATGAGCTGTGCCGAGGCCTTGCGGCGCTGCCCGCACGCCGTTTTCCTGCAGCCGAGCCGCGGCCTCTACTCGCAGTACTCGCGCGCTGTGTGGACGGTCGTTCGGGAAGTGGTGCCGACCGTGGAGCGCACTGGCATCGACGAGGGCTACCTCGACCTCGGCGAGGTGGCCGAGAGCTTCGGCGCGGTGAGACCCGTTGCGGAGGCGGTGCAGACCGCAGTGAAGGGCGCGACGAGCCTCTCCTGCTCGCTCGGCGTCGGAACCTGCAAGGTCGTCGCCAAGGTGGCGAGCGACCGGCGCAAGCCCGGCGGCATCACGATCGTCCGACCGGGCAGGGAGGCTTACTTCCTCGCGCCATTCGCGGTCAGATTGTTGCCCGGCGTGGGGCCGAGAGCCGAGGAGCGCCTGCGCAAAGCCGGGATCGAGACGATCGGAGGCTTGGCGAGCCTGACGGACGCCGACCTCTCGCGGCTCCTTTCGGGCAAGGTCGGGAGGCTGCTTCGCGATCGCGCGCGCGGCATCGATCCGAGACCCCTGGAGCTCGAGAGCGAGTCGATCTCGATCGGGCACGAGGAGACCTTCGAGCGGGACGTGTCAGACCGTGCGCAGCTCCACGCCGAGCTGCGCCGGATGGCCGAGTCCGTGGCGGGCCACCTCGAGCGCGGCGGCCAGGTGGCGCGCACGGTGACGACCAAGGTGCGGTATCCGGACTTCTCCATCCGTAGCCGCTCGACGACGGCGCGGCACGGCTTCGCCGACGCGGAGCGGATCGGAGATCTCGCCTGCGCGCTCCTCGACCGCGCGCTCGCGGACCGGCCGGGTGCCCTGCGCCTCGTGGGCGTCAGCGTCTCGAACCTCGAGGCGCACCAGCAGCTCGTGCTGGGCTAGATCAGGCGGCCGCTGGGGTGGCTTCGAGGTGCTGGTGCGAGGGGCAGTACTCGCGCTCGGGGAGCGGCGTGCGCTGGCACGGCTTGCCCTTGCGCGTCGTCGCACGGCAGCGGGCAACGCCGCCGTCGAACGCGCCGGCCTCGATCTGCGCTTCGATGAACTCGACCGCAGCGCCGATCCCCTCGGTCACGGCCCAGGCGACCTGCGCCTGCTGCGTGATGGGGAAGTAGCGGCGGATGTCCTGGAAGAGCGTCTTGTCAGGGCTCGAGAAGTAGCGCGGGTCCTTGGCGAGACGCTCAACGCAGTCCTCGCATGCGGCGAGGACGTCACGGCGGTACTCGAGCTGCTTGTCGACGCCGACATACGGGTCGATCAAGTCCTTGATGCTGCGGTAAATGGCTCTCGAGTATTGATACATACGCGCTCGAAGTTGTCCTCTCCCTCGGCGACCGAGCTTACCTAGCCGCCTTTCAAAAAGCCTGCAAATTTCTGTTAACCGCAGATTAAGTGCGTCAGATTTCGCGCCGGGCGCGCATCCTAACGCGATCCCGGAGGCTGTTACAAACTTCCCGCTCTGCGCCGTTAAAAACTCCGCGCGCTAGTTCGAGACTTCGCGTACGTACGCCGTTGGGAATCCTTTCGACCGCGCGTTGGGAAGGGCGGCGTTCGCCTGGGACTCGGTGTCGTAGATCCCGGTGAACGTGACGTAGTAGCCCGGGTTCAGGCTCGAGAAGTCGGTGGAGTTGAGGATGCCGACCTGGGAGAGCCCGTTCGTCCGGGCCTTGTCGGCCGCGGCTTCGGCCTGGGAGCGGCCGTTGCTCGTCGGCACCGACTTGAGCACGACAGTGAAGCCGTCCTTGTTGGGCGGCCAGGTGACGTTGCTGCCCGTCGTCGTGGTCGTCCCGAAGGTCGTCGTGCCGAACGTCGTGGTCGAGAACGTCGTCGTCCCGAGCGTCGTCGTCGGAGGATTGATCGTGATCGTGGGCGGTGTGGTCACGACCCCCACGGTTGTTGTCGTGGAGGGCGCCGTCGACACGACGGGGATGGACGTCCCGGGCTCGCTCGACTTCCCGTCGTCGGTCGCCGCCAGCGCGACAACTGCGCCGGAAACGAGGGCGACGAGCAGGAGCGCGGTGAGCGCGGCCCAGAGCCAGATCGGGGAATCGCGCCGCCAGACCTCCGCGTAGCGTCCACCGACGTAGGCGCCAGGGAGCCGCCGTCCACACTCCAGGCAGTACTCCTGATAGACGTCGTGAGGCGCGCCGCAGTTGGGGCAGTGGCCGGGATCAGGGGGTGGAGGAGGAGGCACCGCCTCGGGGGGCGAGGGTGGAGGCGGGGGCTCGACCACGTTAGTCCTCCTCGCCGGTCGACCAGCGGCGGATCAGGGTCTGGTCGAGGTCCTCGGTCTGCGGAAAAGACTCGTCCGCCGCGACGGAGTGGCCGCAGGCGGGGCAGAAGTTCGTGTCGGCGGGGAGCGGCCCCGCGCAGTGCGAGCACGTCGAGACCGCCTTCGTCCCCGTGGCGGGGCGCCCACAGTGCGAGCAGAAATGGGCTCCGGGAAGGAGCGGTGCGCCGCAGGCGCAGAGCTGCACCGCGCGTGTCCCCCGCGGCACCGCGCTCGCCGCGAGCATCAGTCCGTCGAGCTCGAGCATCCGGTCCTCGATGGCGAGAACGTCGCTCGCGCGCTCGGCCAGGAGCTCCGGGCGGAACCGGTCGCGGCGCACCATCTCGACCGTGAGGCCGCCGACGTCGCGGATCTCCGACTCCCGCCGGCCGGCGAGCCAGCGCCGTTCGCGTCGCATCCGCCCGGGAGGCGGCAGCGGAGTGGCTCCTGGCGGGCCTTCGGGCGCAGCCGAAGGCGGAGGCTCTTCGACGCCGGGCTCGACCTGCGGGCCGCGGCGAAGTCTTCGGACCCAGGGCATCTGGCTGCCGAGTCTAACGCCCGCGAATGACGAGTTCGACCGCTAGAGCGCCAGAACGACGAGTCGCTCTTCGGTCATCTCGCGCACGGCGTAGTGCGGGCCTTCCTTCGTGTTGCCGGACTCCTTGACGCCTCCGTACGGCATCTGGTCGGCGCGGAAGGTTGGCGCCTCGTTCACGGTCACGCCGCCAAACTCGAGTGCCGTCGCCGCTGCGAGCGCCGTCTTCACGCTGGCCGTGAAGATTCCGGCCTGGAGCCCGTACTCGGTCGCGTTGGCGAGCTCGAACGCCTCCTCGGAGGAGTCGTAGGGCGAAACGGTGCAGAGCGGGCCGAAGACCTCCTGGCAGGAGACCTTCATGTCCTGGGTGACATCCGCGAGGACCGTGGGCTGCAGCAGGCCGTCTACGACCTCGCCGCCGGTCAGCACAATTGCTCCGGCGGACTTCGCCTCCTCGACCCACGAGACGATGCGGTCGCGCGCGTCCTCGTCGATGACCGGGCCAACGTCGGTGTCCTCCTCGCCCGGGTCCCCGACCTTGAGCGCCTGCACCTTCGGGACAAAACGGGAGACAAAGTCGTCGTACGCGTCGCGTTTGACATAGATCCGCTGGACGGAGATGCAGCTCTGCCCGGCGAACGAGAACGCGTTCGCGGCGAGCTTCGCGGCCGCCTCCTCGATGTCCGCATCCGCCTCGACGACCACCGGCGTCGCGTTGCCGAGCTCGAGGTTCACACGCTTCTTCACGGCGCGCTCGCGGATCTTCCAGCCGACGCCCGAGGAGCCGGTGAACGTGATCAACTTCACGCGCTCGTCCTCGACGATGACGTCTCCGATCTCGGCGGAGGGCCCGACGAGGACGTTGAGCCAGCCGGGGGGAAGGCCGGCCTCGGTCTCGAGCTCGCCGAGGAGGAGCGCCGAGAGTGGTGTATGGCCGGCGGGCTTCAGCACGACGGCGCAGCCGGCGGCGAGCGCGGGGGCGATCTTGTGGGCGACCAGGTTGAGCGGGAAGTTGAAGGGGGTAATGGCACCGACGATCCCGATCGGCACGCGCATCGTGTAGGCGACCTTGCCCACTCCGGCGGCGGAGGCGTCCATCGGGACGACCTCCCCGGCGAGGCGGCGCGCCTCGACCGCGGCCATCGTGTACGTGGAGACGGCGCGCTCGGCCTCGACCCGCGCGGCCTTCATCGGCTTCCCGGCTTCGGCGGAGATCGTCTGTGCCACCTCGTCGTGTCGCTCCTTCAGCAGCGCGGCAACCCGGTCGAGGATCGCGGCGCGCTCGTGGGCGGGTAGGGGGGAGCTCATCGCACGCTCCGCCGCATCGAGCGCCTTTCGTGCGTGCTCCGCGCCTGCCCACGCCACGCGCGCGACGCTCTCTCCCGAGTAGGGCGAGTCAACGTCCTGCCACTCGCCGGTCTCGATCCACTCGCCGTCGAGGAGGAGCTTCCGCTCCTGAACCGTCACAGCCATAGGAGACCTATTCAACCATTACGCTGCCGCCCGTGGCGACCGAGATTCAGCGCGTCGGCGTGGTCGGGCTCGGGACGATGGGCGCGGGGATCGCGCAGGTCTGCGTCGAGGCCGGCGTCGAGACCGTCGGCCGTGAAGTGACGGAAGAGCTCGGCGAACGGGCGCGGGAGCGAATCGCCCACTACCTCGGCCGGGGTGTCGAGAAGGGCCGGCTCACCGTCGATGAGCGGGACGCGGCGCTCGGCCGCCTGACCACGACCACCGAGCTGGCGGATCTCGCCGGCTGCGAGCTCGTGATCGAAGCCGTAGTCGAGGAGCTCGACACGAAGCGCGAGATCTTCGCGGAGCTCGACCGGCTGCTTCCGTCGGCGGTGCTCGCGACGAACACCTCCGCCCTGTCCGTGGGCGAGATCGCCGCGGCGACCGGGCGGCCCGAGCGCGTGGTCGGAATGCACTTCTTCAACCCCGCGCCGGTCCTTCCGCTCGTCGAGGTCGTGCAGGCGGAGGCCTCCTCCGACGATGCGGTGGACGCGGCCTTCGCGTTCGCCGAGCGAATAGGGAAGCGCCCAATCCGCTGCCGGGACACGCCGGGTTTCGTGGTGAACCGCATCCTCATTCCGCTCCTGAACGACTGCGTTCGCGTGCTCGACGAGGCTTCGGTCACGCCCGGGGATCTCGACACGGCCATGACCGCCGGCGTGAAATGGCCGATCGGGCCGTGCGCGCTCATCGACCTCATCGGCGTGGACGTCCACGTCCACGCCTCGCATGCGCTTTACGGCGCGCTCGGCGAGGAGCGGATGCGCCCGCCCCAGCGGCTCGTCGAGATGCAAGAAGGCGGCAGGCTCGGGCGCAAGACCGGCGAGGGCTTCTTCCACTACACGTGATACGTCCGGCCCCGGGCCTAGGATCCAAGCCCGGTGACGATGTGCGCGGTGTGCCGGAGAAATCTGCTCGCGGGCGAGAGCTTCCGCTACTGGCAGGTTCGCCGGCATGAGGGGCCGGGCGGGCGGATCGTCTGCCTGCTCTGTGAGAGGGAGGCCACGCGCGAGGGGTGGCAGCGAAGCGGCGACCCGCTGCGCCACGAGAACGCGACCGGACTTCGCGGATCCGTACGACGCGTCGCCTAGACGGCCTAGGCCGCGAGGCGTGGGCGCGAGCGGCACCAGCCCGCTTCCGGGTGGCGCTTCGCCACTTCCGTCCAGATCGAGTCCGCCTCGGCGGGCGAAAGGAGATCGAGGTCGATGGCGTGCCGCGTCGCGGCCACGGCGGCCAGGATGTGGTGGCGGTACATGCGCTCGCCGCCCGGGACGCGCATCGAGGCGACCGCGAGCGCGTCGAGTCGCGCGGCGAGAAGTCGAACGGTGCGGTCGTGGCGGAGGTTCTCGTCCATGAGGGCTGCCTCGAAGCGGCGGATGGTAGTACGCCGCCTGGACGGCGACTCCTTCCCGACGGCGTGAACTCGCTTACAAATTCATGAAGAAAGATTCATGGCGAAGCGACATATTTCGTCTCGGAGAGATGCGGCGGTTCGTGGTGGTACTCGTGGCGGTGGCGGTCGCGGCCTCGATGGCTGGGGCTGCGCACCGCGCGGTTGCCAAGACGTCGGGTGCCACCTCTCTGCAGTTGGTCGGCGGCGCCGGATTCGCAAAGGTCCGGAACCACGGGACCTTCATCGGGCGGGTCAAGCGCGGGAAGATCGTCGCCACCCCGAACGTGAACGTGAACGGCTGCGAGTCGAGAGGCGACACGAACGACAACATGATTCGCTGCGACGGTCGGGGGATCACGTTCAACACCGTCGGTGCCGGCAGGTGGCGGCTCAAGCTGAAAGGTCGGGGGATCTACGGCTCCGGGTTCGTGCACGGCTGCCTCGTCCTCGACGGCCGCAACACGGGCTCCACCGGGACCTACCAGCGCGGCGGCGAGGCCCCGCATTCGTGGCCGCGCTTTCGAAGGCGATTCACGCTCGGCAGCGGCAGCTGCTGACCGTCCCTCCGCGGTCCGCCCGGCGCGTTTGCCAAGATACGCCCACGTGACCCGAGCTCAGGGCCAATCCATCCTCGTCGTCGAGGATGAGCCGAGCATCGCGTCCTTCGTAGGCATGTATCTCGAGAAGGCGGGCTTCGCCGTGCGCAAGGCCGAGACAGGCGCCGGTGCGATCGAGCAGGCCGATGCGGAGGCGCCGTCGCTCGTCATCCTCGACCTCATGCTCCCCGACCTGGACGGGATCGACGTCTGCCGGCGGATCCGACAGCGCTCCGATGTGCCGATCCTGATGCTCACCGCACGGGACGACGACATCGACAAGATCATCGGGCTCGAGGTCGGCGCCGACGACTATCTCACCAAGCCCTTCAACCCGGGCGAGCTCGTCGCTCGCGTGAAGTCGGTGTTGCGCCGGGCCAACCCGGAACGGCGCGAGCTGCAGAGCGCGTCGCTCCAGCACGGCGATCTGAAGATCGACGCGGGGAGGCGCGAGGTCACTGTCGCGGGCGAGGAGATCCAGCTCGCGCCGAAGGAGTTCGATCTTCTCTGGGAGCTGCTCGACCACCGCGGGCTCGTCCTCACCCGCGACCAGCTGCTCGAGCGGGTCTGGGGGTACACGTTTGCGGGTGACACCCGGACAGTGGACGTGCACGTGAGGCAGCTGCGGCGCAAGCTCGTCGACGCCTCGCCGATCGTCACCGTGTGGGGCGTGGGCTACAAGGTGTCGGTAGAGCCCAAGGTCGCCCAAGCCTCGTAGGCGCCGGTGCGCTCACTGCGCTACCGCATTCCGGCCGTCTTTCTCGTCGGAGTGCTGGTCGCCTCCGCCGTCGCCGCCGTGCTCGCGGTGCGGCTGTTCCAGGACTACACCCGAGACCGCACCCTCGGCGAGCTTCGGCGCCAGGCGCAGGGGCTGGCGAAGCTCTACCAGGAGCAGGCGATCAGGAGCGTCGACGAGGCGCGCCGGGCCCCGGGGTTCGCGGCGCCGATCCTCGAGCAGGCGACGGGCTCCCGCATCTACTACGCCGGCGTTGAGATTTTCCCCGGCGAGAAGTCCGGGCTCCGCCGGCTCCCGCTCTCGCTCCTCGACCAGTCGCGGCTCGACACCGGCCAGGTCCAGACCTTCGAGTTCACCCCGCCCGGGACGGATCGCACGTACTTCGCGGCTGCCTACCCGATCACGCTCGGGGGCGACACATTCGGCGCGCTCGTCGTGGCGAAGCCGCGCGCGGAGCTGCAGGAGCGCTGGGTCGTCCTCCTCGGACGCATGGCGATCGCGCTGCTCGTCGGCCTCGGTGTGGCGGGCGGCCTCGTCTGGTACCTCTCCCGGCGCCTGACGAAGCCGGTGCTCGCCCTCTCACGCGCCGCCGACGAAGTCGCCGCAGGCCGCTACGACGCGGACCTTCCGGAGGCGCGCTCGAAGGACGAGATCGGCCATCTCACGGAGCGGTTCGCCGAGATGACCGAGAGACTTGCCGAGTCGCAGCGGCGCGAGCGCAACTTCCTCATGGTCGTCTCCCACGAGCTGCGGACGCCGCTCACCGCGATCCGAGGGCACCTCGAGGCGCTGCGCGAGGGGATCGCCCAGGACGAGGAGACGCGGGAGGCGTCGCTCCGGGTGATCGGCGCGGAAACAGACAGGCTCACGCGCCTCGTCGGGGACGTCCTCGATCTCGCACGCATGGAGGCGCACCAGTTCACTCTCGAGGAGGAGGAAGTCGAGCTGCGGCGCCTGCTCGAGCAGGCGTACGAGAGCTTCGGCGAGGAGGCGCGGCGCCGCGGGATCGAGTACGAGTGCTCGCTCGAGGCGGATCCGGTCGTCGACACGGACGGGGACCGGGTGCTGCAGATCGTCTCCAATCTTCTCGACAACGCCTTCGCGTGGACGCCTGACGGAGGTCGCATCGACCTCGGGCTCAGCGCGACGAACGGGACGATCTCGATCTCGGTGGCCGACTCTGGGCCGGGCATCGGGCCCGCGGAGCGCGAGCGGATCTTCCGCCCCTTCTGGTCGCGGGCGGGGGAAGGGACGGGTCTTGGGCTCCCGATCGCGCGCGAGCTCGCTCAGGCGCTCGGAGGCGAGCTCATGCTCGAGTCGCAGCTCGGGGAAGGGTCCCGCTTCGAGCTACGCCTACCGGCTTAGCCCAGTGGGCTAGGCACCGGGGTTCTTGCGCTGGATGGGGTGGACGGACGCGGCGCTCTCGGCGCGGTCGTCCAGGGCGCGCTCGACGCGGTCGAGCACGCGCTCCATCCGGTCGAGACGCTTCTCGACGCCGCGCCAGCCCGACGTGATCAGGTCGACGAGCAGCGCGAGGTCCTCGACCCGCGCCTGGCGCTCGGACGCGATGTCAGTCTGCAGGCGCTCGAGCCGGCGGATGGTCTGGCCCGAGAGGCCGCGTACCTCGGCGAGATGGCGCGCCACCGGCAGCACTTCCTCGCGCAGGCCCTTCTGAAGCGACGTCTCGAGTCTTTCGGGGATCCCCGTCTCGAGCTCGGCGGTCGTCAGCGCGAGCGCTTCGAGCCCTGCCCGCGCGCGCTCGAGGAGCG
The DNA here is from genome assembly GCA_035296905.1 of Gaiellaceae bacterium. Taxonomy (GTDB): domain Bacteria; phylum Actinomycetota; class Thermoleophilia; order Gaiellales; family Gaiellaceae; genus DATEOR01. The sequence continues at coordinate 13,596 of DATHAA010000041.1, read as the reverse complement.
CACGCAAGGCGGCCTCGTCGGGACGCTCCTCGCCGCTTTGGGCGAGCCGCATCCGAGCTCTTTCGATGGCATCGCGGTCCACGGACATGACTTTAACCTTCAACTCGGATGTCGGCATGAGGACGTCTGAGCTTGACTACGAGCTCCCCACGGAGCTCATCGCGCAGCGTCCTCTGGAGCGCCGGGATGAGTCGCGGCTGCTCGTCTTCGACCGCGTGAGCGGGGCGGTCGAGCACCGGCGATTTCGCGATCTCGGGACCTTCATCGCGTCCGAGACGCTGGTCGTCGTGAACGACACGCGCGTTCTTCCTGCCCGCCTCATGCTCGAGCGGCCGACCGGCGGTCGCACCGAGGTGCTCCTCCTCGAGCGGGTCGAGGGAGAGGTGTGGGAGGCGCTGGCTCGGCCGAGCAGGCGTCTTCAGGAGGGCATGCGGCTCGGCCCCGTCGAGCTTTTGGAGTCGCTCGGCGAGGGCCGCTGGCGCCTTCACCTCTCGGGTGAGCCGGACGGCGAAGCGCCGCTCCCGCCCTACATCAACGAGCCGCTCGAGGATGGGGAGCGCTACCAGACCGTCTATGCGGAGGAGAGCGGCTCGGCGGCCGCGCCCACGGCCGGGCTCCACTTCACGCCTGAGCTACTCGCCTCGCTCGACTTCGAGCGGGTGACACTCCACGTCGGTCTCGACACCTTCAGGCCCGTGACGGCTGAGACGCTGGCTGAGCACCGGCTTCACAGCGAGCGCTATGAGGTGGGCGAGGAGGCGTGGGCGCGCATCGAGGCGGCGTCGCACGTGACGGCGGTCGGGACCACAACCGTTCGGGTGCTGGAATCGGTCGCCCAAGACGCACCCCTGGCCGGGCGCACCGATCTCTTCGTCACCCCCGGGTTCGAGTTCCGACGGGTCGACTCGCTCGTGACGAACTTCCATCTGCCCCGCTCGTCGCTCCTCGCACTCGTCATGGCGTTCGCGGGCGTGGAGGAGACGCGGCGGCTCTACGAGATCGCGATTGAGGAGCGGTATCGCTTCTACTCGTTCGGCGACGCGATGCTGATTTTGTGAGGGGCCACCCCGGGCCTCCACCCGCTTCGAGCATAGCCAGCCAAGATGCATGCGTGGCGCGCGCAAAGCGACAAGATCGAAAAAGGCCGGCCGCGTGAGCTTTGAGCTCGTCGCGATCGAGGGCGAGGCGCGCGCGGGCGTCCTGCATACCGCGCACGGCGACGTGCCGACTCCGGCCTTCATGCCCGTCGGGACGAAGGGCACCGTGAAGGGGCTCGACCCCGACCGCCTGCGCGAGCTCGGCACGACGATCCTCCTCGGGAACACGTACCACCTTCACTTCCGCCCGGGCGAGGAGCTAGTCGAGACGATGGGCGGGCTCCACCGCTTCATGGCCTGGGAGGGCCCGATCCTCACGGACTCGGGCGGCTTCCAGGTCTTCTCCCTACGCGACACGATCACGGCTGTCGACGAGGAAGGGGTCACGTTCCGGTCGGTCTACGACGGCCGCGAGGACCGGTTCACGCCCGAGCTCGTCGCCGACGTCCAGCGGCGCCTCGGCTCCGACATCGCCATGTGCCTGGACGTCTGTCCGCCGCCCGAGGTGCCGCGTGAAGAGCTCGAGGCCGCCACGGCGCTGACGACGCGCTGGGCGACGCGCCAGCTTGCGGCGCCGAGAGCGCCCGGCCAGCTCGTCTTCGGGATCAGCCAGGGCGGCACCGACCTCGAGCTCCGCCGCCGCTCCACGGAGGAGATCGCCGCCCTCGGCTTCGACGGCCACGCGCTCGGGGGGCTGAGCGTGGGCGAGGACCGGGACGTCATGCTCGAGACCGTCGGGTGGGCGGCTCCGCTCCTGCCAGCCGCGCGGCCGCGGTACTTCATGGGGATCGGAGATCCGGCCGGGATCCTGGAGGTCGTCGAGCGCGGGATCGACATGTTCGACTGCGTGCTGCCGACGCGGCTCGGCCGCACAGGCTCGGCGGTCACGTGGGAGGGGCGGCTCAATCTCAAGAACGCCCGCTTCGCCCGCGACGAGCGCCCGCTCGACGAAAGCTGCTCGTGTTCGGCCTGCCGGCGCTTCACGCGCGCCTATCTCCGCCATCTCATCAACCAACAGGAGCTGCTCGGCTTGATACTTTTGTCCGAGCACAACGTCAGGTTTCTGCTCGATTTGACCGCCGAGGCGCGGGCTTCCATCGAGCGCGGCGAGTTCGGCTCCTACAAGGCGGCCGCTCTCGAGCGCCTCGACTCGGCGGCCTTTGCGCCAGGCGAGGAGGTCTCTCGGTGAATGGTGGTTTCTTAGTACTTCTTCTTGCGATGTTCGGCTTCATGTACTTCCTGCTGATCAGGCCGCAGCGCCAGCAGCAGAGAAAGCACACGGAGCTCCTCTCATCGCTCAAGCCCGGCGACGAGGTCGTCACCGCGGGTGGCATCTACGGCGAGGTCGTCCAGCTGGACGCCGAGCGCGTGATGCTCGAGATCGACGAGGACGTGCGCATCGCCGTCGCCCGGCGCGCAATTGCGTCCGTTGTCCCGCCCGAGGAACTCGAGCGTCTCGAAGCGAGCGAAGAGGCCGGAGGGCCCGTCGAGGCCGACTCGGCCGAGCCGCTCACGGCCGACGAGCCCATGACCGCCGAGGAGCGGGACGCGGCCAGGAACTAGCCGGTAGGTCTTCCACGAGTGCGCCGCTACCTCCTCATCCTCACCGCGATCCTGGCCGCCGTCGCCGGGGTCGTCGTGCTGGCGTTCTTCCGCACGCCGACCCTCGGCCTCGACCTCCAGGGCGGGCTCGAGGTCATCCTCCAGGCGAAGGCGCCGCAGGGCAGGGAGATCACGCAGGAGGACCTCGACCGCTCGATCGAGATCATGCGCCAGCGCATCGACAAGCTCGGCGTCTCCGAGCCTGTCATAACGCGCCAGGGCACCGATCAGATCTCGGTTCAGCTCGCCGGCGTCCACGACGCCGGACGCGCGGCCGAGATCATCGGCCAGACCGCGCAGCTCCAATTCTTCGACCTCCAGGCCGACGCGCTGCCGCCGACGGCGGGCGCGGGCGGAGTGATCAACCCCTCGCCACGGCTTCTCCCGCTCCTGTCAGGACAGCAGGAGGCGGCCACGTCGGGCACCCCGACGCAGTGGTACCTCTACTCGAAGGACAAGGCGCGCCTCGCCGGCCCGAGCGAGACGAAGGAGGACCTCCTCAGGCAGTTCGGCGGCGAGCAGCCGGAGGGCTCGAAGTTCTACGCGGTCCCCGAGGGCAAGATCGTGCTCACGTGCACCGACACCGCGACGCTGTGTCCCGGCGTCGATGTGCCGGCTCCGGGGGCGACCTACTACTACCTCTACAAGTACGAGCCGAACAACGCGACCAAGCCGGTGCCCGAGCTGACGGGGAAGGATCTCAACGCGGACGGGACGGATTGGACGTTCGGCTCGGGCAACGAGCCCATCGTCGAGCTCGACTTCACGGATAGCGGCGGCGACAAGTTCCATCAGATCACGCGCGACCTCTACGAGCGCGGGCAGAACCTGGCGAACCTCGCGGGGCAGCCCGGCAACTCCGACTTCTCGCAGAGCTTCGCGATCGTCCTCGACGGTGAAATCCGCTCGTTCCCACGGATCGACATCGCCGACTCCACGCTGAGCGACGGGATCGCGGGCGGCCGCGCACAGATCACCGGCCTCGACTCGATTCAGGAGGCGAAGGACCTCGCGCTCGTCCTCCAGACCGGCGCGCTGCCGGTCGAGTTCGTGCAGGTGCAGAGGGAGGACATCTCCGCGACGCTCGGCGAGGACTCGCTCCACCAGGCGCTCATCGCCGGCATCGGCGGCCTTCTCGCGGTCGCGTTCTTCCTGCTCCTCTTCTATCGCTTCCTCGGCGTCATCGCGATCATCGGCCTCGGGATCTACGGGGTGCTCCTCTACGGCGCGATGCTCCTTTTCGGGGTGACGCTCACCCTGCCTGGCTTTGCCGGCCTCGTTCTCACGATCGGTGTAGCGGCAGACGCGAACGTCGTCATCTTCGAACGCATCAAGGAAGAGGTGAGAGCGGGCAAATCGGTGCGCGCCTCCATCTCGAGCGGCTACCGCAAGGGCTTCAACACGATCGTCGACGCGAACGTCGTCACGATCATCACCGCGTTCGTCCTCTTCGCGGTCGCGACCGGCGGCGTGAAGGGCTTCGCCCTCATGCTCATCATCGGAACGCTGATCTCGATGGTGACGGCAGTTGCCGTGACCCGCGCCCTGCTCGGCGTCCTCGCCGGCTTCCGCTGGTTCAACAACCCGGCGTTCATGGGGGCGAGCGCCCAGAAGATCCCCGCCTGGCAGCGCGTCGACTTCATCGGGCGGACGAAGTACTGGTTCGCCGTCTCGGGCGCCGTGCTCCTGATCGGGATCGTGTCGCTCGCAGTCCAGGGACTGAACCTCGGAATCGACTTCAAGGGCGGCAGCCAGTTCTCGTTCAAGACACCCGAGACGCACCAGATCCAGGACATCCGAAACGAGACGACCAAGTTGGGGATCAGCGACGCGGTCATCCAGGGCCGCGGCACGGCCGAAAACGGCGCCTACAAGGAGTTCCAGGTGCGGACGCCGTCGCTCGGGCAGCAGGAGCAGACCGATCTCTCCGCCGCACTGACCTCGAACTTCGACGCGACCTCCGTCGGCGTCAAGAACGTCTCGGCGAGCTTCAGTCAGCAGATCCTGAAGGGCGCCTTCCTCGCGATCATCGTCTCCCTGGCGCTGATCGTCATCTACGTGACGCTTCGATTCGAGTTCAAGTTCGCCGTGCCGGTGCTCATCGCCCTCGTGCACGACATCTTCATCACGCTCGGCATCTACTCCCTGACGCAGAGGGAGGTGACGAGCGCCACCGTCGCGGCGATCCTGACGATCCTCGGCTACTCGATCTACGACACGATCATCATCTTCGACCGTGTGCGCGAGAACATCCCGCTCATGCGGCGGTCGAGCTTCGCGGCGATCGCGAACCAGTCGCTCTGGGAGACGATCCGCCGCTCGCTGGCGACGACGTTCATCACGCTCCTCCCGGTCACGTCGCTCTTCCTATTCGGCGGCGACACGCTCAAGGACTTCGCGTTCGCGCTCATGGTCGGAATCCTCTCGGGCGCGTACTCGACGATCTTCATCGCGACGCCGTTCCTCGTCGTCCTCAAGGAGCGCGAGCCCGAGTTCGCCAAGCGCAAGAGCGCAGGGCTCCGCGAGAAGGTCGAGGAAGTCGACCTTCCGGAGGAGGCCGACGCCGAGGCCGAACCGGAGACCGTCCCGGTCGAGGAGCCCGTCGTTGCAGCGGTTCCCGCAGACGGCCCGCCCGAGCCGGGCGACGGCACATCCACGAGCGCGGCAGCGAGGCGAGAGGCGCGCCGCAAGCGGAGACGTACAAGGCCCCATGGACGAGCCCGGTAGCGAAAACCACGACGCGAAGTCGCTCCGCGGGCTCGCCGAGGAGGCGCTCCTCGCCGGCATCGGAGCGGTCGCGCTGACCAAGGACCGCGCCGACGAGCTCGTTCAGGAGCTGGCCGGCCGCGGGAAGATGACCGGCGACGACGCCCGCGAGCTCGTCGACGAGGTCATGGGCCGGTGGCGCGGAGACGCTGTGCGCATGAGCGAGCGCGCAGGCTCGACGCTCGGCACGCTTTTCCGCGAGGTCGGCCTCATCACCCGGCGCGAATACGAGGAGCTCGAGCTCCGTCTGGCCCAGGTCGAGCACCGGCTGCGCCTCGTCGAGAAGAAGGACCAGTGAGCTCCCGGCCGGCTGTCCGTCAGCTCGGCCGCCTCTCCGAGATCTCCCAGGTCGCGGCCAAGCACGGCTTCGGCTACTTCTTTGACGCGCACCGGCCGCACGGGCCTCGTTCGCGCCGCGCCCGAGAAGTCGACATCTCAGCCGACGGCTCGAACCGCGGCCTCCGGGTCCGGCAGATGCTGGACGAGCTCGGGCCGACCTTCGTCAAGTTCGGCCAGCTCCTTTCCACGCGCCCGGACATCGTCCCGCCGGACATCGTCTTCGAGCTGAAGGCGCTGCAGGACGACGTCACGCCCGTCGCCTACGCCGAGATCGAGCGTGTGATCCAGGAGGAGCTCGAGCTCACCATCGAGCAGCTCTTCCTCGACTTCGAGGAGAAGCCCGTCGCCGCCGCCTCCATCGGCCAGGTGCACCGGGCGACGCTGCCGAACGGGCGCCGAGTCGCGGTCAAGGTGCAGCGGCCCGACGCGCCGCGCCAGATCGAAGCCGACCTCGAGCTCATGTATCAGGCGGCGCGCCTCGTTCGCGACCGCGTGAAGGCGCTCGAGTTCATCGACACCGTCTCGCTCGTCGACGAGTTCGCCCGCACCATCCGCCAGGAGCTCGACTACCGGATGGAGGCGCGGAACGCCGAGCAGTTCCACCGCAATTTCGCGGGGCACCCACATGTGCGAGTCCCGCGGGTCTTCTGGAGCTACTCGCGCTCGCGGGTCCTCACGCTCGAGCTCCTCGAGGGCGTGCAGCTTCGGGACCTCGACACGGACACGTACTCCATCGAGGAGCGGCAGCGGCTCTCCTACCTGATCGCCGAGGCGTGGATGCACATGATCTTCCGCCACGGCTTCTTCCACGCCGACCCCCACCCCTCGAACATCATGGTGCTCGAGGCGACGGAGCAGATCGGCCTCGTCGATTTCGGCATGGTCGGGAAGCTGACCGACGAGGACATGTCGCGCCTCACCGGTCTCTTCATCGACGCAGTCAGCGAGCGGATCGAGGCGCTACCGAAGCGGCTCGCGGCCTTGGGCGTGCGCTACCCCAAGGATCTCGAGGAGGAGTTCGTCGCCGAGCTGCGTGACGTCTACTACCGCTATTACGGCTCGAGCCTCTCGGAGATCGACCCGATCCAGCTCATCCGGGAGGCGTTTGCGCTCATCTACCGCATGCACCTGCAGCTGCCGACGCGCTTTGTTCTCCTCGACCGCGCGATCGCCACGCTCGGGTCGGTCGGCATGGAGCTCTACCCGGACTTCAACGTCTTCGACGTCGCGAAGCCGTACGCGCGCGAGCTCATGATCGAGCGCTTCACGCCGCAGCGGATCGCGCGGCGGACCGGACACGAGCTGCGCAACATGGCTTCGATGCTCCACGAGCTTCCGTACCAGGTGCACGACACGCTCGAGCAGGTGCGCGACGGGCAGATCGAGGTCGGCTTCCGCCACGAGGGCCTCGAGGACCTGATCAAGCGCATGGACATCGTCTTCAACCGTGTCGGGATCGCGATGGTCGCGGTCGGGGGCGCACTCACCTCCGCGTTGCTTGCCCTGGTCTCGAACGGGGTCGGATCGTTCTTCGGGATCCTCTCGGTCGTCGGGCTTGCACTGTCGGGGATCCTCAGTATCTGGCTCGTCTGGAGCGTCCTGCGCTCCGGCCGCCTCTAGCCTCCGGGGACCCTTTTGCGCTCGGCCGGCGTAGTAGCGGCATGCGCACCCGATTTCTCATCGCAGCTCTCCTTGCCCTCGCCCTCGCGCCGCTCGCCCGCGCCGACGGCCTGCCCATCGCAGACACCTCGGCGCCCGCAATCGTGGGTGGCGACGACGTGGGCGGCCGCCTAGTCGCCCTGCCCACCGAGCGCGGCACCGTCGTTGCCCGCATCGGGTCCTCGGTGTATGCGTCGCGCCTTGACGGGCGCTACACCGTCCCCGTGGTCGCTCTCGACCACACGGCGTCTGGCCCTCTCGACCCACGGCTCGACGCTCGTGCTCATCAACCCGCGCCGGATCTTCCCGCGCGCCCAGACGAGCTTCGTCGTCGTGAACGCAAAGAGCCTGCGCGTGCGGAGCCACCTCGTGCTCCAGGGCGACTTCAGCTTTGACGCGCTCTCGCCGGACGGGACGCGCCTGTTCCTCATCCACTATCTGTCGCGCAGGGATCCGACCCGGTACGAGGTCCGTGCCCTCGACGTCCCGAGCGGGAAGCTCCTGCCGACTCCGATCGTCGACAAGAGCGAGCCAGACGAGCGCATGGCCGGGCTCCCGATCACCCGCCAGACAACCGCCGACGGCCGCTGGGCCTACACGCTCTACGACGGGGCGGGCAAGGAGCCGTTCGTCCACGCGCTCGACACGGTGAACGGAGTCGCGCACTGCATCGACCTCGAGATGCTCGCCGGGCGACAGGACCTCTACGACCTGCGCCTCGGGCTCGGCCCGGGTGACGCCGGGCTCGCGGTGCTCGACGGCGCCGAGAAGCTGACGGTGATCGACACGAGCGACTTCGAGCCGGTCGCGGCCAAGACGGTCGCCCCGCACACGGCGGAGACGTCGTCGGGGAGCGGATGGCGGCTCGTCGTGCTCTCAGCAGTCGGCGCTTTCCTCGTCGCAGGAGCGGCCTTCGTCCTGTGGCTGCGCCGCCGCGGGCGCTCGTCAGCCGTGGTCGATCGCGTCGGCGCAGTTGTCCCGGCGTCCCCGGCTACGAACGACGCTCGAGCTCGCCGTTCGGCCCCCGGACGAAGGTTCTCACTTCGCCCCTAGCCGTACGCTCGGTTTTCATTCGGACGATCTGGACGGCGCTGGCCGGAACGACCGGGCTCGGCTGGGCCTCGACAACGACCCGGTATCGCGGCGACTCGGAATCGACCGGCCCTTCTTCGGCCGGCTTCCCGGCTGCGATCCGGTCGGCGAGCGCCCGTGCTCCCGCTGCGTCCACAGGAGAATCGTGGCTCTCTTTTTGTGGGCTTGCACCCGTGCGAAAGGCCAGCTGTGCCCGCCTTCCGTGTGGTCCCACAGCCCTCTGGACTGCTTGTTGCGGTTCTGCTGCAAAGGACATCTAGCCGCGCCGTACCGCCTTCAGTACCGTCGGCGGCCATGGTTGGGGGAACGGTCCTGGTGGTCGAGCACGACACTCCCGTGCGCGCCTACCTGGAGCAGCAGCTCGCAGACGACGGGTTCGAAGTCCTCGCCACGGACAGGGCCACGGCGGCGCTCGAGCTGGTCGAGCAGGCAAGGCCGAGCCTCGTCCTTCTCGACGCGATCCTGCCGGATGGCAAGGGAAAGAAGTCGAGATCATAGGAAGACTGTGGTTGGCAAGCTCGCTCACGAATGGGCGCGCTCTAGCGTGGCAGGAAAGATGCACCGCTGCATACCGGCCGAGGAGGGCTACGCGGCTACCGCGACGGCGGGCTGCTCGAGCCGTGTCAGGAACAAGGGCTGGGGCGAGCGCAGTAGTCGACGAGCGCCTCCTCGTCCTGCTCGCAGGGAACGAGCGTCGTCCAGCCGGGGAAGTGCTCGGCCCGGTGCGCACAGGCGATGGCCGGCAGACCTGCCTCCGCAACCCAGCTGAACAGCTGCCTCGCGTTGAAGAGCTCCACGCGATCTAAGAGCCCGCGCAGCTCCCGCCAACGCCGCGGGAAGTAGCGCGTCGGGAACGGCACGGCCGGCGTCGGTCCGAAGTCATGCGGGTGCGCGGCGATAATGGCCGCGCCGGCGCCGCGCGCCGCCTCCACGCCGCGGCCGGGCCATCGTCCATGCCGACGAGGCCGTGGAGCCCGACTGCGACGGCGTGCGCGGCGCGGTCGGGGTTGGGGTCGTTATACGTCAGCTCAAAGCCTGGCACGAGCAGAAGCCCGTAGGCCGAGAGTGCGCGGGCGCGGGCGCGCTCGAGCTCCGCTAGGTAAGCGTCCACATTCGTGGCATCGAGGCACGGCCGCCTGTGTCGAAGCGGCCACGGATCGTCGCTTCGGTGATGCAGAGGACGTCGAACCCCGCTCTGCCGTAGAGGTCGACGACCGCTCCGAGCGAAAGCTCGCCATCGCTCCAAGCCGTGTGGGCGTGGAGCTCGCAGAGCAGGGGGCGCATGCCGCCGCGCATTCACCTTGAGTGTGCCCGGCCCGCAGGCTGTGTGGGTAAACGCGCGGTTAAGAAGGGTGATGACCTAGTCACGCCCTGTGCGGTGCACAAACGCGATCTCTGCTGTAAGCCCGTGCCGGCTGCGCGCGGCTCGCCGGGGGCGCCCGCGTGGTACGGAAGGCGAGCGGGGGAATGTCGATCGACCTCCTCCAGCAGTAGTCGCATGAGCGGCGCCGGTCGGGTTGACGGACGATAATCGAACCGTGCAGGTGGCAGGCGGTTCGCGGTCGAGCCACGATCCTGCTTGCCTCGGCCAGGCGCCGACGGCGCGCAGACTCGTCGTCTCGGCGCTCTTCTTCTTCCCGCGCGGGGGCTCGGCGCAGGTCGCGCGCTCACTTGCGCGCGCACTGCCGGCCGCAGACTGGCAGATGACGCTGGCCGCAGGCTCGCTTGGACACTCGGGTGAGCCGACCCACGCGGCGAGCTTCTTCGCCGGGATCGACGTGACCCCGCTCGACTACTCGCCCGCGCTCGAGTTCGCGAACCCGCTCGCCGCGCCGGTTCCTTTACCGCCGTCCTACGAGGATCGCCCAGGTGCGCCCGATCGCGTCTTTGCCGCAGTCGACGATGGCGCCTACGAGCGGCTCGTCGCTGCCTGGATCGACTTGCTCGCGCGCGCTGGCGCCGATGCGGCAGACGTGCTCCATCTGCACCACCTGACGCCGGCGAACGAGGCTGCCAGGCGCAGGTTCCCCTCGGTGCCCGCGGTGGGCCAACTGCACGGGACCGAACTCGCCCTCCTGCGCACGATCGAGGCGGGCGCGCCGCCGGGCTGGCGCTACGCTCAGGACTGGGGCCGGCGGATGCGAGCGTGGGCAGGGCGCTGCGCCATGCTCGTCGTGCCGCCAGGGGCTGAGGCGGACGCGGCCCTCCTGCTCGGCCTCGAGCGGGCGAAGCTATGCGGCATCCCGAGCGGCGTCGAGCTCGAGCGCTTCTCGCGGCGACCGCTCGTGGGCGAGGAGCGGTTTGCGTTTTGGCGCCGCTGGCTCGTCGAGCAGCCGCGCGGCTGGGATGAGAGCGGTCGGCCGGGGAGCATCGCGTACACCGACGCCGAGCTCGCTCCCTTCCGGGCCGGGGGCTCTGTCTTCATCTACATGGGTCGCTTCACAGCGGTCAAGCGACTCCCGCTCCTGATCAGCGCGCACGCGCGCGCTGTCGAGCGACTCGGTAAACCGGCGCCGCTCGTGCTCGTGGGCGGCCATCCGGGCGAGTGGGAGGGGGAGCATCCGCTCGCGACAGCACGGAGGATCGGGAATCGGCAAGTCTTCCTCGCTGGCTGGCGTCCGCACGAGGAGCTCCCGCAGGCCTTGAACGCTGCCGACGCGCTCGTCCTGCCGTCGGTCGCCGAGGCATTCGGGCTCGTCCTCATCGAGGCGATGGCCTGCGGCCTGCCGGTGATCGCCTGCAGGGCGCACGGCCCGGCGGCAATCGTCGCCGAGGGGAGAACGGGCTGGCTCGTGTGGCCTGACGATGAAGAGGCGCTCGTCGATGCCCTCGTTCATGCCGCGAGCGACCCTAAGGAGCGGCGCGAGTACGGCAGCCGTGCGCGCGCCGAGAGCCGCCGCTACGCCTGGCCGATGGTTGCCCGTCGCTTCGCGGGTCTCTATGAGGAGCTGCTTGTCTCGCCACAGGAGAGTCAGACCGAAGCACGAGAGGGCTGAGCACGCGGGGCACGGACGTTCGCAAGTCCTCTGGGCGGACTCCGTGGATGCGCGGCTTGGTGCCCATTTGAACTCGCGCGGTTTTCGACCGGCGACCGGCAGGCCAGGGAAGTGGACGTTGCAGCTTGTGCTGGCGACCGTGCAGAGCCATGCGCGGGCGATGATGAGAAGGGAGCCAGTACGGCCTTGCGGGCTACGCACCCGCTGCTAGCCTGAGCTGCTTCGAACCGAACCAACCAGGAAGGAGGTGAGCGCATTGCTTGCACTCACCGACAGCGCGGTTGAGGTCGTGACGGAGATCGTCTCGTCGTCCGATGAGCCTCCCGAGACAGGAGGCCTTCGGATGGTTGCGCAGCAAGAGGGGACGCGGGTGAACTTCCAGCTCAGCGTCGTCCCGGTGCCCGCTGAGGACGATGAAGTGATCGAAGAGCAGGGGGCCCGCGTCTTCCTCGAACCAGAGGCGGCCTCGCTGCTCGAAGACAAGATCCTCGACGCGAAGCTCGAACAGGACAAAGCCGCGTTCACGATCACGGACCAGACCTAGGCGTAGACGGAGACTTCGTTTGGCACGGAGAGGTCGTCCGGCAGGAGCCGTTGGCCTCTCCGTGCCGGCTCAGGAGGCTTCGGCGTTCTCAACTGATGCGGGGCGCTGCCCGGCGATCTTCTCCCCCGCAAGCGCCGAGCGGACTTCTTCACAGGACGCTTCCCTCCGAACCTGACGAGGCCCCCCGAACGCGATGACTAGTTGAAGAAGTCGAGATCAACCGTAGACGTCAAGAATCCTGAACCGAAGGCGTGGGCCGTGCCGTCCGCCTGCTTCCCCCACACGAGCTGACATGCGAATGACAGCCACGTAGCAACGCGGACTGCGAGCGGTGTCCGTGAGTGACCCCCAACTTCCAAAGTTGGGGGCAACTTTGCTGAGTCCAATGCCCGTCATCGCGCGTTTGGTTACTGACACGAGTCGATAGCTCGACTACGGTCTCTAATCGTCCCGCTATGAACCCAAGGCCTGGTGTGAAGTGGTTCTCGCCAACCTCCCATCCGTAGTCGGCCAGTCGAAGGAAAGCGTGGACGAGGCCCTCTAGTTGCGTCGAGCTGCCTAGCCAAGTAGTGCTTGCCGTATCGCGGGCCAATTTGACTCTCGCCACCTGTCGAAAAGCTGGCGGGTTGTGATGACGGGCACAGTGAGGGCGGCGACGAACTCAGGACGCGCATAAACGTCTGCCGTTCGCTCGTGGGGATCGAGCCGATGCTGGTGGTTGACGACAAGCACACCACCTTCGACCGGCAGGTCCGGTCGCACATGCAGCCACGCTTTGAGATGCCGCTCAAGGTCGCCGACGAGCGACTCCGACGCCCTACCGCTTGCAGACTTCACCTCGACTAGTCGGCGCTCGCCCTCATAGGTCGCGAGGAGGTCCGCCGACTTGGTGTCGCCTAGGAGCTCGTCGAGAGGAACGGTCGTAATCCCGCAGCGGCAAGCACTGAGGCGACCGCGGTAGCGAGTTCCGCGCCCGTCCCGTAGAGGAGGCCGTATCGAACTGGGTCGGCGACCGCCGTAGCCTCCCTTAGCTCAGCCTCAAGTTGCGGCCTTTCCCGAGCGTAATCGGCGTCGAGTTGCTCGAGGGCTCGACGGACGGCTGCCTCGGCAAGAGTCTGCAGCGCTGGGTCGAAGGCGTGTGGCGAGCGTGCTCGGCGCAAGGCGCCGGGGATGTGCGTGGGCAAGGCGCGCTGGACGAGCCAATCTAGGATGCCATTCCAATCCGTGGCGTCGGGTACGACGTACCAACGCTGATCATTGGTCGCTGGTACCCAGGCTCCGACGACAGGATCACCGAGTCCGTCGACGAGTATCGGTTCTAGCTGGCCGCCCGGCTCCACGCGCTCGGGCGGACCACCACCTCCCGGGTAAATGTCAAAAGCCGCGAGCTTGAGACTCCACCACGGCGCGTCGGGCGATCGATTCAGCAGCCGCAGCCCAAGGTCGCGATCTGCTGCGGGTAGGTCCGGAACGAGTGAAGGTCGGGCGCCGGCGGGAAGCC
>DATHAA010000040.1:0-32641 GCA_035296905.1 Gaiellaceae bacterium | reverse complement strand
GATCAACTACCGGACGCTGAAGCCCGAGAAGGACGGGCTCTTCTGCGAGCGCATCTTCGGTCCGACGAAGGACTGGGAGTGCTACTGCGGCAAGTACAAGCGCGTCCGCTACAAGGGCATCATCTGCGAGCGCTGCGGCGTCGAGGTGACGCGCCAGAAGGTTCGGCGCGAGCGCATGGGGCACATCGACCTGGCTGCGCCCGTCTCGCACATCTGGTTCTTCAAGGGCGTGCCGAGCCGAATCGGCTACCTCCTCGACATCGCTCCAAAGGAGCTCGAGAAGGTGCTCTACTTCGCCGCGTCGATCGTCACGTCGGTCGACAACGAGAAGCGGGCCGCCGACCTCGCAGACCTCGAGGACAAGGTGCGCGCCGAGTCGGAGCGCATTTACGTCGACCGCGACGAGCAGCTCGCGGCGCTCGAGGACAGGCTCTCGCGCCGGCGCGAATACTTCACCAAGGGCAAGGAGCGGAACTTCGACGAGGACGACGAGTTCTGGGCTCGCGGCCTCTCGGCCTGGGCCGAGGAGCAGGGGCTGCCGCCTCTCGATGAGGCGCGCAAGCTCGTCGGCGGCATGTTCACCGACGTCGCGCAGAAGATCACGACCGAAGACTCGAAGAAGATCCGCGAGCTCGTGCGGAGCTCGGCGATCCGGGACGACCGCCAGCTCTCCAACCGCGAGCTCGACCAGGTCTCCAACGCGGCCGTGCAGATCAACGAGGCGCTCGCTCCGCTGCACAAGGAGGCTGACAAGGCGACCGGCTCCAAGAAGGGCGCGGTTACGAAGCACATGAACAAGATCCGCGACGCGCTGCTCGCGGGCGAGGAAGTCGAGGGCGACGACGCCGAGATGGTCAAGGGCGTCGACAAGAAGAACCTCGACAAGGCGCGCGAGCTCGGCAACGGGCTCCTGCTCGAGCTGCTCGAGACCCTCTCCGGCGGCGAGTCGGCGGAGGACACCCGCGAGCTCGCCGGCGACCTGTGCCTCCGGGCGGAGGGCCGCATGGACAAGGCCGACTGGGATGCACTGATCCAGTGGTCGCTCAAGGTCCGCGAGATGTACCTCGACATCGAGTCGCGCCGCGAGGACGCCCGCGAGGCGTCCGTCGACGCGGTCAACCGGCTCGAGCAGACGTGGCAGCTCTTCCGCGACCTCGAGCCGAAGATGATCGTCAACGACGAGATGCTCTTCCGCGAGCTCAAGGACCGCTTCGGCTCCGCGTACGGGTTCGGCGTCTATTTCAAGGGCGGCATGGGCGCGGAGGCGATCCGCGAGCTTCTGCGCGATCTCGACCTCCAGGCCGAGGTGAAGTCCTTGCGTGAGACCATTCGCACCTCCAAGGGCCAGAAGCAGAGCCGCGCGATCAAGCGCCTCAAGGTCGTCAGTGCGTTCATCACCTCGGAGAACCGCCCCGAGTGGATGGTCCTCGAGGCGATCCCGGTCATCCCGCCGGAGCTTCGCCCGATGGTTCAGCTCGACGGCGGCCGGTTCGCCACGAGCGACCTGAACGACCTCTACCGGCGCGTGATCAACCGGAACAACCGTCTCAAGCGGCTACTCGACCTCGGCGCGCCCGAGATCATCGTCAACAACGAGAAGCGGATGCTGCAGGAGGCCGTGGACGCTCTGTTCGACAACGGGCGCCGCGGTCGCGCGGTGACGGGCCCGGGCAACCGGGCGCTGAAGTCGCTCTCCGACATGCTCAAGGGCAAGCAGGGCCGCTTCCGCCAGAACCTCCTCGGCAAGCGCGTGGACTACTCGGGCCGGTCCGTGATCGTCTCGGGCCCGACGCTCAAGCTGCACCAGTGCGGCCTACCGAAGCTCATGGCGCTCGAGCTCTTCAAGCCGTTCATCATGAGCCGGCTCGTCGAGCGCAAGTCCGTCCAGAACATCAAGGCGGCGAAGAAGTACGTCGACTCAATGGCGCCCGAGGTCTGGGACGTCCTCGAGGAGGTCATCGCCGAGCATCCGGTTCTCCTGAACCGCGCGCCGACGCTACACCGCCTCGGGATCCAGGCGTTCGAGCCCGTCCTCGTCGAGGGCAAGGCGATCCAGATCCACCCGCTCGTCTGTCACGCGTTCAACGCCGACTTCGACGGCGACCAGATGGCCGTCCACCTGCCGCTCTCTGCGGAGGCGCAGGCGGAGGCGCGGATCCTCATGCTCTCCGCGAACAACGTGCTCTCGCCGGCGCACGGCAAGCCGCTGGCGACCCCGTCGCAGGACATGATCCTCGGCGGCTACTACCTGACGTACTGCGAGACCGACCTCGCCACGACCACGGCGGAGAAGCTCGACCCGCGGCCGAAGCGCTTCGCCGCGGAGGACGAGATCTTCCTCGCCCTCGAGGCGAAGCAGGTCGGGCTGCAGGATCCGATCGAGTACCGCCGCGACGACGAGGTCATCCTCACGACCCCCGGCCGCGTGATCTTCAACGAGGAGGTCATGCGCGCGCTCCAGGACGCACTGGGCGACCGGTTCGAGGGCAAGGCCGACTTCATCAATCGCACGCTCGGCAAGAAGGAGATGAACGACGTGGTCTCCGCGCTGGTCGACGTGTACGGCGTCTCCTCGATCGCAGTC
Organism: Gaiellaceae bacterium; assembly: GCA_035296905.1. GTDB lineage: Bacteria > Actinomycetota > Thermoleophilia > Gaiellales > Gaiellaceae > DATEOR01. Next base: position 30,057 of record DATHAA010000040.1, on the reverse strand, counting down.
GTCCTCGACACGATCAAGGAGCTCGGGTTCCACTACGCGACGCAGGCCGGGATCACGATCTCGAAGAACGACATCGTCATCCCCGAGTCCAAGGAGCAGATCCTGGAGGAATACGAGGGTCGCGTGCGCGCGCTCGAGGCGCAGTACGAGCGCGGCCTCATCACCGAGGAAGAGCGCAAGGACTCGATCGTCAACGTGTGGACGGAGGCGACCGACACCGTCGCCGAGGCCATGGTCGACTCGCTCTACAAGACGAATCCGATCTACATGATGGCCAACTCCGGAGCCCGTGGATCGTTCAAGCAGATCCGCCAGTTGGCCGGCATGCGCGGCCTAATGGCGAATCCGAAGGGCGATATCATTGAGCGCCCGATCAAGGCCAACTTCATGGAAGGCCTGTCCGTGCTCGAGTACTTCATCTCCACGCACGGCGCGCGCAAGGGCCTCGCCGACACGGCGCTCCGCACGGCCGACTCTGGCTACCTGACGCGGCGTCTCGTCGACGTCTCACAGGACGTCATCGTCCGTGAGGAGGACTGCGGAACCGATGGCTCGATTTCGCTGCCGCTGGTCGTCCCCGAGGGGCTGAACCGCTCCCTCGCCGGCCGGATCAGCGCGGAGGAGATCCACAAGCCGCTCGCCTCGGGCAGGCCGGGTAAGACCGTGCTGCTCGAGAAGGACATCGAGATCACCGTCCCGCGGCTCCGCGAGCTCCACGACGAGCTCGGCGAGGCGGCGGCGGACTTCCAGGTGCCGGTTCGCACCGTGCTGAAGTGCCGGAGCGAGTTCGGCGTGTGCCAGGCCTGCTACGGCACCTTCCTCGCCACGGGCGAGAAGTGCGAGATCGGCGACGCGGTCGGCATCATCGCCGCCCAGTCGATCGGCGAGCCGGGCACCCAGCTGACGATGCGGACGTTCCACACCGGCGGCGTGGCCGGCGCGGACATCACGCACGGCCTCCCGCGCGTGGTCGAGATCTTCGAGGCCCGCAACCCGAAGGGTGCGGCCCGCCTCGCAGAGATCGGCGGCCGGGTGGAGATCGAGGACACCGACCGCGGCCCCAAGATCACCATCCATCCCGACGGGCTCGACGAGGACGGCGAGCCGAACGCGCCGAAGGAGTACCAGCTTCCTCGGCGGACGAGACTCCTCGTCGCGAAGGGCCAAGTGGTCGAGCCGGGCGACGCCCTCCACGAGGGCTCACGCGCCCCGGCCGAGCTCCTCGCGCTCCACTCGAAGGGCGGCAAGGGCTCGACCCCGACCGAGCTCTATCTGGTCGACGAAGTCCAGAACGTCTACAAGTCGCAGGGCGTCGACATCCACGACAAGCACATCGAGCTGATCGTCCGGCAGATGCTGAAAAAGGTGCGCGTCGACAACGCCGGCGACACCGATCTGCTCCCGGGCCAGCTCGTGGACAAGCCCGTGCTCGAGCGGGAGAACGTCCGCATCAAGAAGGCCAAGAAGGAGCAGGCGACCTTCGAGCCTCTCATCCTCGGCATCACGAAGGCCTCGCTCGCCACGGAGTCGTTCCTCTCGGCTGCCTCCTTCCAGGAGACGACGAAGGTGCTGACCGACGCGTCGATCGAGGGCAAGATCGACCGGTTGCTCGGCCTGAAGGAGAACGTCATCATCGGCAAGCTGATCCCCGCCGCGACGGGTCTCAAGAACTACCGCCGCGTTGAGATCACGCCGAGCGAAGACGTTCCCGTCGAGGCCTACACGCGGCCGCCGACCGAGGAGCAGCTGCTCGCCGCCCTGGAGGAGATCTCCGACGGCGACGGTGCCGATCTCGGCATCCTCGGACTCGGCTTCGGCGAGGACGGGGACGGAAACGGCGCCGGGCGCGACTCGCTCGAGGCCGAGGAGATCCCCGAGGTCGACTCGCCTCTCGACGAGGAGAGCTAAGGCTCGAGTCTCACGGAAATCGAAGGGCGCCCTCGGCGCCCTTCGTGTTTTCAAGATGGAAATTCCCGCTCTTTGCGGGCTCCTCGCGGGGTCTCCCCCAAAGAGGGGATCCCGCTCGGCAGGCGCCTTCCCATACACTTGCGCCTTCGCCGCATCGCACCCTACGGCTCGAGCGGGGCGGCAGGGGCAGAAGTCGAGTTATCCACAAGTTCCACAGGCAGATGGGGAGGAAATGGCTGGTCCGAAAAAGCACGAAGTCCCTGCAAAGAGCGGAAATGAAACCCGCGCGGGGACTCCTCCCGGTCACTTTTTGAATTCGGACCTGCAGTCGGACACCGCTCGGTTCATCGCGGAGCTCAAGGAGTCCATCCGGCGCCGGGAGGCCAGCCGTGGCCGGCTGGTCTAGGTAAGGCTGAGCTAGCAGCTTTGCGCGGCGAAAGCGCCCCGGCCAGACGGCTAGCCGAGACCGTCGGCGGCCATGAACTGACCCTTCCCGGCTTCCTTCGCCTGGTAGAGCGCCTCGTCGGCGCGCTCGAAGAACGACGTCCCGTCGTCGTCCTGGCGAAGCTGGGCGATCCCGGCCGACAGGTGCAGTCGCTCGAACGGACCGATCGGGCGTGCGCCCACTGCGAACTGCACCCGCCGGTAGAGCTGCTCGGCGTCCGAGAGCTCGGACTCGGGGAGGCGGTGCGCGCCTCCTCGAGAGCCGCGGCGAGATTCCCGTGGAGGCCTTACGTCCGCTGGAGCGAGTCCTGGAGTAGCTGCTCGACAGCCGCGTAGGAGCTCCGCCGCCCGCGCACGACGACGAGCAGGACGACGAGGGCCGCGACCAGGGCAAGGCTCCCCGCGCCGATGGCTGCACCGACGGCGACCCACGTTGCGCTGTCGCTCATGAGAAGCACATGTGCACCTGTCCCGAATCGTGGTCGCGTCGCCCGCGCCCACGGTGACAATAATCCCCTAACAGCTGCCAGGCGAACGCGGCCGTCGCCAAAAACGGGATTGTTGCTACCATGCCGGTCGGGTTTGGCACAGGGCTTCGCCCGTGCCAGCCCTTTGTTGCGTCATTAGGCCCTCTTGAGAGAGAAGGAAGACACGCGTTGCCGACGGTGAATCAGCTTGTGCGAAAGGGACGGCGGGCTCCGGGTCAGAAGACCAAGACTCCCGCCCTCCGAGGCGCCCCGCAAAAGCGGGGGGTCTGTACGCGCGTGTACACGGCGACACCCAAGAAGCCGAACTCTGCTCTCCGCAAGGTGGCGCGCGTACGCCTCACGAACGGGATGGAGGTCACGACCTACATCCCCGGCGAGGGCCACAACCTGCAGGAGCACTCGGTCGTCCTCATCCGCGGAGGCCGCGTGAAGGACATGCCGGGGATTCGCTACAAGGTCATCCGTGCCGCGCTCGACGCCGCCGGCGTCTCCGAGCGCAGGCAGGGCCGCTCCAAATACGGCGCGAAGAGAGGCGCCTAGCCATGCCGCGCCGTGCCGAAATCCAGACCCGCGAGCCCGATCCGGATCCCGTGTACAGCTCGAAGCTCGTGTCCCAGGTGATCAACAAGGTGATGAACCGTGGCAAGAAGTCGACCGCGGAGCACATCGTCTACCGCGCGCTCGACATGGTCGGCGAGAAGACCGGCAAGCCGCCGGTCGAGATCCTCGAGCAGGCCGTGAAGATCGTGACGCCGGTTCTCGAAGTGCGCTCCCGCCGAGTCGGCGGCGCGAACTACCAGGTGCCTATCGAGGTGCCGCAGCGCCGCGCCCGCACGCTTGCCGTGCGCTGGCTCGTCTCCTACGCCCGCGAGCGGCGGGAGAAGCACATGGAGGAGAAGCTCGCCAACGAGATCCTTGACGCGCTCAACCAGCAGGGCGGCGCGTTCAAGCGCAAGGATGACCTTTATCGAATGGCGCAGGCCAACAAGGCCTTCGCGCACTACAGGTGGTAACGCAAATGGCTACGACAACGACAGGACAGAAGACCGCGCTCGACCGCGTGCGCAACATCGGGATCATGGCGCACATCGACGCCGGCAAGACGACGACGACGGAGCGGATCCTCTACTACACGGGCCGCACCCACAAGATGGGCGAGGTCCACGAGGGTGCCGCGGTCATGGACTGGATGGCCCAGGAGCAGGAGCGCGGCATCACGATCACGTCGGCTGCGACAACGGCCTTCTGGCGCGATTTTCGTATCAACATTATCGATACGCCCGGGCACGTGGACTTCACCGTCGAGGTGGAGCGCAGCCTGCGCGTCCTCGACGGCGCGATCGCCGTCTTCGACTCGGTCGCCGGTGTCGAGCCGCAGTCCGAGACGGTGTGGCGCCAGGCCGACCGCTATCGCGTCCCCCGCATCGCCTTCATCAACAAGATGGACCGCGTCGGCGCGGATTACTTCTCCTCCGTGCAGTCGATGGTCGACCGTCTCGGCGCCCACCCGGTGCCGATCCATCTGCCGATCGGGCAGGAGGAGCACTTCCGCGGCGTCGTCGACATGATCGACATGCAGGGCGTGGTCTGGGACGACGCCCTCGGCATGGAGCCGAAGACGATCGAGATCCCCGAAGAGCTCCGCGAGCAGGCCGAGGAGTACCACCACCAGCTCATCGACGCCATCGCCGAGCACGACGAGGAGCTCCTCGAGACCTATCTCATGGACGAGACCTCGGTGACGCCGGAGATGATCCGCCGCGCCCTTCGCAAGGCGACGCTCGCAATCGCCGTCACGCCGGTGCTGTGCGGCTCCGCCTTCAAGAACAAGGGCGTGCAGCCGCTCCTAGATGCCGTCGTCGACTATCTGCCGAGTCCGCTCGACGTCCCGCCGGTGCACGGAGTCGACCCGCGCACCGAGCACGAGCTCTCGCGCCGGCCGGCCGAGGACGAGCCCTTCTCGGCGCTCGCCTTCAAGGTCATGAGCGACCCGTACGTCGGCAAGCTCACGTACTTCCGTGTCTACTCCGGCAAGATCGCCGCCGGTGACCGCGTCCTGAACGTCACCACGGGCAAGACCGAGCGCGTCGGGCGCCTGCTCCAGATGCACGCGAATCACCGCGAGGAGCGGGAGGAGATCGGCGCGGGCGAGATCGTCGCCGCCGTCGGCCTCAAGGCCACGACGACGGGCGACACGCTCTCCACGGAGACCGCGCCGATCCGCCTCGAGTCCATGACCTTCCCGGACCCGGTCATCTCGGTCGCCATCGAGCCGAAGACGAAGGCCGACCAGGACAAGCTAGCCCAGGCGCTCGCGCGCCTATCCGAGGAGGATCCGACCTTTCGCGTCCGCACGGACGAGGAGACGGGCCAGACGATCATCTCGGGGATGGGCGAGCTCCACCTGGAGATCATCGTCGACCGCCTCATGCGCGAGTTCAACGTGAACGCCAACGTCGGCCGCCCGCAGGTCGCCTACCGCGAGACGGTCGGGCGCCCGGTGGAGAAGGTCGAGGGGCGCTTCGTCCGCCAGACCGGCGGCCGCGGCCAGTACGGCCACGCGGTCATCAACATGGAGCCGACGGAGCCGGGCGACGGCTACGAGTTCATCGACAAGATCGTCGGCGGAAAGATCCCGCGCGAGTACGTCTCCTCCGTCGACCTGGGTATCCAGGAGGCGATGGAGTCGGGCGTGCTCGCCGGCTTCCCGGTCGTCGACATCCGCGTCCAGCTCGTCGACGGCTCGTTCCACGACGTCGACTCGAGCGAGATGGCGTTCAAGATCGCCGGCTCGATGGCGTTCAAGAGTGCGATGCAGAAGGCGAAGCCGAAGATTCTCGAGCCGATCATGGCCGTCGAGGTCGTGACTCCGGAGGAGTACCTCGGCGATGTCATGGGAGATCTCAACTCTCGCCGCGGCCGGGTCGAAGGGCTCGAGCCGAGGGGAAATGCGCAAGCGATTCGCGCCCGCGTGCCGCTTGCCACGATGTTCGGTTACGCGACCGACCTGCGGTCTACGACGCAGGGTCGCGCCACTTTCACGATGCAGTTCGACCGCTACGAGGATGCGCCGCAGTCGATCGCGGGCGAGATCGTCTCCGAGTCGCAGGGCTCGTAGCAAAGGAGAAGACGGAGGACACATGGCAAAGCAGAAGTTCGAGCGCACGAAGCCGCATCTCAACGTCGGCACCATCGGTCACATCGACCATGGCAAGACGACGCTGACCGCGGCGATCACGAAGGTGCTCTCCGAGCAGGGGACGAACACGGCCGTTCGCGACTTCGCGTCGATCGACAACGCCCCCGAGGAGAAGGCCCGCGGCATCACGATCAACACGTCGCACGTCGAGTACGAAACGGCCAACCGTCACTACGCGCACGTCGACTGCCCGGGTCACGCCGACTACATCAAGAACATGATCACGGGCGCCGCCCAGATGGACGGCGCGATTCTCGTCGTCTCGGCGGCCGACGGCCCTATGCCGCAGACGCGCGAGCACATCCTCCTCGCCCGCCAGGTCGAGGTGCCCTACATCGTCGTCGCCCTGAACAAGGCCGACATGGTCGACGATCCCGAGCTGCTCGAGCTCGTCGAGATGGAGGTGCGCGAGCTCCTCTCCAAGTACGAGTTCCCCGGTGACGACGTCCCCGTCATCACGGTCTCGGCGCTGAAGGCGCTCGAGGGCGACGGCGAGTGGACCGGGAAGATCCTCGAGCTGATGGAGGCTGTGGACTCCTACATCCCGGAGCCCCAGCGCGACGTCGACAAGCCGTTCCTCATGCCGATCGAGGACGTCTTCACAATCACGGGCCGCGGTACGGTCGTCACGGGCCGCGTCGAGCAGGGCATCGTTAAGGTCAACGAGAGCGTCGAGATCGTCGGCATCCAGGAGAAGGTGCAGAACACGGTCGTGACGGGCGTCGAGATGTTCCAAAAGCTGCTCGACCAGGGCCAGGCCGGCGACAACATCGGCGCTCTCCTCCGCGGTATCAAGCGCGAGGAGGTCGAGCGCGGCCAGGTGCTCGCCAAGCCGGGCTCCATCACGCCGCATACGCAGTTCAAGGCCGAGGTCTACGTCCTCTCCAAGGACGAGGGCGGGCGCCACACGCCGTTCTTCAACGGCTACCGGCCCCAGTTCTACTTCCGCACGACGGACGTGACCGGGTCGATCAAGCTCCCCGAGGGCCAGGAGATGGTCATGCCGGGCGACAACACGAACATGGAGATCGACCTGGGTCAGCCGGTGGCCATGGACCAGGGCCTGCGCTTCGCCGTCCGCGAGGGCGGTCGCACCGTCGGTGCCGGCGTCGTGACCGAGGTGATCAAGTAACTCAATGGCTCAGGCCAAGATCCGCATCCGCCTGAAGGCGTACGACCATCAGCAGCTCGACCGGTCTGCGGCGCAGATCGTCGAGACGGCGCAACGGTCCGGTGCAACCGTCACTGGACCGGTGCCCCTGCCCACCGAGAACAACCGCTACACGGTGCTCCGCAGTCCGTTCAAGGACAAGGATTCCCGTGAGCACTTCGAGGTGCGCACGCACAAGCGCCTGATCGACATCCACTCGCCGACCCCCAAGACCGTCGACCAGCTGATGCGCCTTGACCTGCCCGCGGGCGTGGACATCGAGATCAAGCTCTGATGAAAGGCATCGTCGGAAAAAAGTTGGGCATGACGCAGGTCTTCGACGAGGAGACCGGCTCGCTCACGCCCGTCACGGTCATCCAGGCCGGGCCCTGCCCGGTCGTGGCCATTCGCACCGCAGACACCGACGGGTACGACGCGGTCCAGCTCGCTTTCGACGAGGTCTCCGAAGAGAAGCTCTCCAAGCCGAAGCTCGGGCATCTGAAGAAGCACAACGTCGGCCCGCACCGGAAGCTCGTCGAGATCCGCGGCGCGCACGAGCTCGCTCCCGGCGAGACCGTGACCGTCGAGTCGTTCGAGCCCGGGGAGAAGGTGAAGGTCTCCGGCATCTCGATCGGCAAGGGCTTCCAGGGCACGATCAAGCGCCACCGCTTCCACCGCGGCCCGGTCAGCCACGGCTCGCACAACGTCCGCAAGCCCGGCTCGATCGGTGCCTCGGCGACGCCCTCGCGCGTCTTCAAGGGCCAGAAGATGCCCGGCCAGATGGGAGCGAAGACCGCCACTCAGGTCGGCCTCACCGTCGTCGACCGCGACCCGGAGCTGAACCTGCTCCTGGTCAAGGGCGCGGTGCCCGGCCACAAGAACGCGATCGTCGTCGTGCGAGAGGACGTGAGGTAGTGGCCGCTCCGAAGGCACCGCTTCTCGACGGCACCGGCAAGAAGTCCAAGGACGTGACGCTCACGGCCGAGGTCTTCGGTGTCGACGTGAAGCCGCACCTCATCCACGAGGTGGTTCGCGCCGAGGGCGCGGCCGCGCGCGCCGGCACGCAGGCCGCGAAGAGCCGCGGGCTCGTCTCCGGCGGACGCTCGAAGCCATGGCGCCAGAAGGGCACCGGGCGCGCACGCGCCGGGACGACCCGTGCGCCGCAGTGGACGGGCGGCGGCGTTGCCTTCGCGCCTCAGCCGCGGAGCTACGTGCTGAAGGTCAACCGCAAGGCGCGGAAGTCCGCGTTGCGCGGGGCGCTCTCATACCACGCGGGAAACGCGGCCCTTGGGGTCGTCGACGCGGCGGCGTTCTCCAAGCCCTCCACCCGCAGCGCATCCGACCTCCTGGGCACGTGGGGCAAGGAGCTCCCGCTCGTCGTCATCGCCCAGCCGGACGAGCAGGGTGTCGTGAAGTCCTTCCGGAATCTCGAACGCGTTCTCGTGCTCGAGCCGTCCGAGGTCGAGGTCGGCGCGCTCGTCTGGGCGAACTCGGTGCTCGCGACTGAGGCAGCGCTCGATCGCGTCAAGGAGCTGGCCTCATGAGTTTGGACCCGCGCGAGATCCTCATCGCCCCTGTGGTCTCGGAGAAGAGCTACAGCCTGATCGAGGACAACAAATATTCGTTCCGCGTCCATTCCAAGGCGCACAAGACGCAGATCCGCCAGGCGGTCGAGCAGCTCTTCGACGTCAAGGTCGAAGGCGTGAACATCGTCAAGGTGCAGCCGAAGCCGAAGCGGCGTGGCTACAGCAAGGGCACCAAGCCCGGCTGGAAGAAGGCCATCGTGCAGCTGCGCGAGGGCGACAAGATCGAGATCTTCGAGGGGGCCGCGGTCTAAGCCATGGCATTGCGTAAGTACAAGCCGACGAGCCCGGGCCGCCGCTTCCGCTCGGTGTCCACGTTCGAGGAGGTCACGAAGACCGCCCCGGAGAAGAGTCTGCTCGAGCCGGCGAAGCGGACGGGCGGCCGCAACAACCAGGGCCGCATCACGACCCGCCATCAGGGCGGCGGGCACAAGCGCCGCTACCGCAAGATCGACTTCAAGCGGACGAAGGACGGCGTGCCCGCGAAGGTGGCCGCGATCGAGTACGACCCGAACAGGTCTGCCCGGATCGCGCTCATTCACTACGCCGACGGCGCCAAGGCCTACATCCTCGCGCCCGCGGGTGTGCGGGTCGGTCAGGCGATCGAGTCGGGCCCCGCGGCCGACATCAGGCCGGGGAACGCGCTCCCGCTCGAGCGCATCCCGACCGGCACCGTCGTCCACAACGTCGAGCTCAAGCCCGGCAAGGGTGGCCAGATGGCACGCAGCGCCGGCTCCGGGATCCAGCTCGTCGCGAAGGACGATGGCTTCGCTGTTCTTCGGCTACCCTCGGGAGAGATGCGGCGCGTGCCGCTCACCTGCCGGGCTACGGTCGGGCAGGTCGGGAACGTCGACCACGAGAACATCTCGAGCGGCAAGGCAGGACGAAGCCGCTGGCTGGGCAAGCGCCCCACGGTGCGCGGCTCGGCGATGAACCCGGTCGACCACCCCCACGGTGGCGGCGAAGGGAAGTCCAAGGGAGGCCGTCACCCGGTCACCCCGTGGGGCGTCCCGACGCTCGGGAAGCGCACCCGCAGAAAGCACAAGGAATCCGACAAGTTGATCGTCCGCGGCCGTCGCCGCGGGAAGGAGAGACGGTAGTTGAGTAGATCCAGCAAGAAGGGGCCGTTCGCCGAGGAGCGGCTGCTGCAAAGGGTTCGGCAGATGAACGAGTCCGGCGACAAGCGCGTCGTCCGCACGTGGTCGCGCACGTCGACGATCTTCCCCGACATGGTCGGGCACACGATCGCGGTCCACGACGGACGCAAGCATGTTCCCGTGTTCGTGACCGAGGCGATGGTCGGGCACAAGCTCGGCGAGTTCGCCCCGACCCGGCTCTTCCGCGGCCACTCCGGCGACCGCAAGACGGAGGTCAAGCGCGCCTGATGGCTGCTGTCGAAGAACGCACTTTCGTCCGCGCCGAAGCCCGCTACGTGCGCACTGCGCCGCGCAAGGCGCAGCTCGTTGCCGAGCAGATCCGCGGCCGCCCCGTCCCCGAGGCGAGGACGATCCTTGCCTTCATGACGCGCGATGCCGCGCGCGACGTCGAAAAGGTGCTTTCGTCCGCTGTCGCGAACGCCGAGGCCAACCACGGCCTCGACGGCGACGAGCTCTACGTCCTCACGGCCACGGTGGGCTCCGGTCCGACGCTCAAGCGCTGGCGCGCACGCGCGCGCGGCCGCGTGGCCCGGATCAAGAAGCGGACGTGCCACATCACCATTGCGCTTGCCCTCCCCGAGGAGCAGGCCATCCCCGCACCGCTCCCGAAGCCGGCGCCCGTCGTCGCTCCGGCCCCAGAGCCTGAGGCCGAGGCGGAGGCCGTCGAGGAGGAGGAAGCGCCGAAGCCCAAGCGTGCTCCGCGCAAGCAGGCGGCAGAGGCCGCCGAGACGACAGAGGAGAAGCCCAAGCCAAAGCGTGCTCCGCGCAAGAAGAAGGCGGAGGCGGCTGAGACCGAAGCGAAGAAGCCGACTGCGAAGAAGCAGACGACGAAAAAATCCTCCGGGTCGACGTCGAAGACGTCGAGCCGGAAATCGAAGACGGAGGGCAGCTAGTGGGCCACAAAGTCCATCCCGGCGGTCTGCGCGTCGGTGTCATCCATGAATGGAAGTCCAACTGGTACACGGGCACGAAGGAGTTTCCCCAGTACCTGATCGAGGACGTGAAGATCCGCGACCACATCCGCGGCAAGCTCGGTCATGCCGGGCTCGGCGACATCCTCATCAAGAAGGACAAGCAGCGGATCACGATCGACATCTTCACCGCGCGCCCCGGCATCGTCATCGGGAAGTCGGGTGCCGAGGTCGACGCGCTGCGCCGTGAGGTGCACGCGATGACGCACAAGAACGTCCACATCAACATCAACGAGATCAAGCGTCCCGAGCTCGACGCGAAGCTCGTCGCACAGTCCATCGCCGAGCAGCTCGAGAACCGCGTGAGCTTCCGCCGTGCGATGAAGCGCTCGCTCGCGTCGGCGATCCGGTCCGGCGCGCAGGGCGTGAAGATCACCTGCGGCGGCCGCCTCGGCGGCGCTGAGATGTCGCGCTCGGAGACGTACTCCGAGGGCCGCGTCCCGCTGCACACGTTGCGCGCCGACATCGACTACGGCTTCGCCGAGGGCAAGACGACCTTCGGCCGCATCGGGGTCAAGGTCTGGATCAACAAGGGCGAGATCATGCCCGAGGGCTTCGACACCGGCCGCGACACCGGCCCGTCAGGTCGCCTCGGCGAGCAGGATCAGGCGCGTCGCCGCGGCGGCCGCAAGTCCGAGGGGCTCGGCGAGGGCCAGCAGGCCGGCCGCCGGCGCAGCCCGGACCGTGAAGGCCTGGGTCCCGTGCGCCAGCGCCGCCGCCCCGGAGGCCCGGGAGGCCCCGGAGGTAGGCGCGGAGCCCGCGTCGAGAAACCGCGCACCGACGACAAGGGCGTCTCGGCCGAGGGTCGGGAGCAGCCTGTCGTCGAGCCCGAGGTCGAGACGACGCCGGCACCAGTGGCCGACGCACCCGACACGACGACCCAAAAGCAGCAGGTCGAAGATCCGACGAAGCTCGAGGACTCGGGGGGTGAAGGCTGATGCTGATGCCGCGCAAGACCAAGTACCGCAAGCAGCAGCGCGGACGCCGTCGCGGCTATGCCAAGGGCCAGCAGCAGGTCCACTTCGGGGACTACGGCCTCAAGTCGCTCGACGCCGGCTGGGTCACCAACCGCCAGATCGAGGCGGCTCGTATCGCCATGACGCGCCACATCAAGCGAGGCGGCAAGGTCTGGATCAACGTCTTCCCCGACAAGCCGGTGACGCAGAAGCCCGCCGAGACCCGCATGGGCTCCGGCAAGGGCTCGCCCGAGCACTGGGTGGCCGTGGTCAAGCCCGGCCGCGTCATGTTCGAGCTCGCCGGTGTGTCCGAGCCGCTCGCCCGCGAGGCGATGCGCCTCGCCGGGATGAAGCTCCCCGTCAAGACGAAGTTCGTGAAGAGAGAGGCTGATCTCTTTGAGGGCTAGAGAGCTGAGAGAGCTCTCGGACGAGGAGCTGGTCCGGCGCCTTGCGGACAGCCGAGAGAACTTGTTCAACCTGCGCTTTCAGATGGCGACCGGCGCGCTCGAGAACACCGCGCGCATCTCCATTGCGAAGCGTGAGATCGCCCGGATCCTGACCGTTCAGGCCGAGCGCCATTCGACGTTGGAGAGAAGGTAGATGGCAAGACCGAGGAAGACAGAAGAGCAGCCTCAGGAAGCGGTCGAGGAGACCCCCGAGACCGAGGCTCCGGAGGCCGAGGAGAAGCCGAAGAAGAAGGCTCCGGCCAAGAAGGCCGAGCCGAAGGCCAAGGCCGAGCCGAAGAAGAAGGCTGCGCCGAAGAAGCCCGAGACCGAGGAGGCTCCCGCCGAGGAGCCGGCCGTCGAGGAAGCTCCTGCCGAGGAGCCCGCCGCCGAGGAGACCGCGGTGGAGACCGCCCCTGCCGACGAGCCGGCTGTTGAGCCCGTCGCAGAAGCGCCCGCAGAGGAGCTGGTGGCCGAGGAGCAGGTCGCCGACGAGACCCCCAGTGAGGAGCCCGTCGCCGAGGAGACTCCCGCTGAGGAGCCCGTGGCCGAGGAGGCTCCGGCTGAGGAGCGCGTCGCGGAGGCCGAGCCTGAGCCTGTCACCGAGGAAGCTCCGGCCGAGGAGCCCGTTGCGGCCGAAGGCGAAGAGCCTGCTGCCGAGGCCGCCGCTCCCGCGGAAATCTCCGTCAAGCGGAAGAAGAAGCGGCTGCCGCGCTCCGAGCGCCGCCAACGCTCGAAGCCGAAGCGCGAGCGCGCCGCCACGCGGGCCGCGATCGTGCGGTTGCCGAAGCCCGAGCACGCTCGCGGCAAGCGCAAGGAGCGCCGCGGCGTCGTCGTCTCGAGCGCGATGGACAAAACCATCGTCGTGCGCGTCGACACGCAGAAGCCGCACCCGGTGTACAAGAAGGTCGTCCGCCAGTCGCACAAGTTCCACGCGCACGACGAGACGAACGTCGCGAAGGCAGGCGACGTCGTCCGCATCGTCGAGACGCGGCCGATCTCGAAGACCAAGTCCTGGCGCCTCGCCGAGGTGCTGGAGGAGGCCAAGTAGTGATCCAGCAGGAATCCCGACTTCGCGTGGCTGACAACACGGGCGCCCGTGAGCTTCTCTGCATCCGCGTCATGGGCGGCTCCAAGCGCCGCTACGCGCGGGTCGGCGACGTCATCGTCGGTACCGTGAAGACGGCGACCCCGCAGGGCACGATAAAGAAGGGCGAGGTCGTCCGCGCGGTGGTCGTGCGCACGAAGAAGCCGTTCGGGCGCAACGACGGCACATCGATCGCCTTCGACGAGAACGCGGCGGTGATCATCGACACGGCCAACAACCCGCGCGGCACGCGCATCTTCGGACCCGTTGCTCGTGAGCTGCGCGAGAAGAACTTCATGAAGATCGTTTCTCTAGCCCCCGAGGTGTTGTAAGTGGCAAGCGCAATGAAAATCAGAAAGGGCGACCTGGTTCAGGTGCTCTCCGGCAAGGACCGCGGCAAGCAGGGGCGCGTCATCGAGGCCGACCCGGTGAAGCAGCGCGTGATCGTCGAGAACCTGAACCTCGTCAAGCGGCACCGAAAGCCGCGCCCGCTGAAGGACTCGAGCCGGATGGGCCAGACGCAGATCCAGCCCGGCGGCGTCATCGACCTCGCGGCCCCGCTCGCGGTGTCGAAGGTGATGGTCGTCTGCCCGACCTGCGGCCGTGCCTCGCGGGTCGGCTACGAGTTCCGCGAGGACGAGAAGGGCCGCCGCGTGAAGGTCAGGGTATGCAAGAGAGAGGGTTGTGGAGAGGTTTTGGATCGCTAATGGCAACGGCTGCTGAGAAAAAGAAAACTCGCTCGAAGCGCGACAGCGGTTCGCGCGATAAGGGCTACTCGCCGCGCCTGAAGGACCGCTACGACGCCGAGATCCGCGAGCGGCTGAAGGAGCAGTTCGAGCTCAGCTCGATCATGCGAGTTCCCCGGGTCGAGAAGATCACGGTCAACATGGGCGTCGGCGACGCGAAGATCAACGCGCGCGCGCTCGACCGGGCCGTCGACGAGCTGACGATCATCACCGGCCAGCGGGCCCAGGTCACCCGCGCGAAGAAGTCGATCGCCGGCTTCAAGATCCGCGAGGGCATGCCCATCGGCACGAAGGTGACCCTTCGCGGCGCCCGCATGTGGGAATTCCTCGACCGCCTCGTCTCGATCGCGCTTCCGCGCATCCGGGACTTCCGCGGCCTCTCCCCGGCGAGCTTCGACGGCCGGGGCAACTATTCGATCGGGATCCGGGAGCAGATCATCTTCCCGGAGGTCGACTACGACGACGTGGAGACCGTGCGCGGCCTCGACGTCACCATCACGACGTCGGCGGACACGGATGAGGAAGCGCTCGCGCTCCTGCGCGAGCTCGGCCTCCCGTTCCGCGCAGAAGCATAGGAGGGCAGTTGGCGAAGAAAAGTTTGATCGCGAAGGCAGCGAGACCGCAGAAGTACAAGACGCGGCAGTACACGCGCTGCAACCGCTGCGGCCGCCCGCGCGCGGTCTACCGCAAGTTCGGCCTCTGCCGGATCTGCCTGCGCGAGCTCGCTCACGAGGGCGTCATTCCCGGCATGACGAAGTCGAGCTGGTAGAGGAGAGAGAGATGCTGACCGATCCAGTTGCAGACATGCTCGCCCGCCTGAAGAACGCGAACAAGGCGCTGCACGAAACCGTCGAGATGCCGGCCTCGAACCTGAAGTCGGAGATTGCGCGCCTGCTTCGCGACGAGGGCTACATCAAGGACTACCGCATCGAGAAGGGCGAGTCGTTCGATACCTTGGTCATCGAGCTGAAGTTCGGGCCCAAGCGCGAGCGGATCATCACCGACGTCAAGCGGGTCTCGAAGCCGGGCAGGCGCGTCTACGCGACGAAGGACCGCCTCCCGCGCGTCCTCGGAGGCATGGGGACGGCGATCATGTCCACCTCGAACGGCCTGGTCACGAGCCGCACGGCGCAGGAGCTCGGCGTCGGCGGCGAAGTAGTTTGCTTCGTCTGGTAGCACCCTGAGATGAGTCGAATCGGAAAGAGCCCAATCCCATTGCCCGCCGGAGTCTCGGTGTCGCTCTCCCCTGGGCGCGTGATGGTGAACGGCCCGCTCGGCGAGCTGACGCAGATGGTCCCCGAGCGAATGACGGTCGAGCAGGGCGACGGCGAGCTCGTCGTCAAGCGCCCGACCGAGCGCGGCGAGGACCGCGCGCTCCACGGGCTCACCCGAAGCCTCGTCGCCAACATGGTCGAGGGCGTCACCAGCGGGTTCACGAAGACCCTCGAGATCCAGGGCGTGGGCTACCGCGCATCCATGCGCGGGACCGACCTGGAGCTCAACGTCGGCTACTCCCACTCCGTCGTGAAGAAGCCGCCGCAGGGGATCACGTTCGAGGTGCCTGCCGTGAACCAGGTCATCGTCAAGGGCATCGACAAGCAGAAGGTCGGCCAGGTGGCCGCCGAGATCCGAGCCGTGCGCCCGCCCGAGCCGTACAAGGGCAAGGGCATCCGCTACGAGGGCGAGTACGTGCGCCGCAAGGTCGGGAAGAGGGCGTAATGGGAACGCTCACCGTCAGACAGGCACGCCTGCGCCGCCACAAGCGCGTGCGCCACAAGGTTCTCGGCACGGCCGAGCGGCCGCGCCTCGTCGTCTTCCGCTCGAACCGCGGCATCACCGCGCAGCTCGTGGACGACGTCGAGCGCAGGACGGTCGCCGCCGCCGGACACGGCGAGCTCAAGAAGACGTTCAAGGGTTCGAAGACGGAGCAGGCGGCCGAGGTCGGCAAGCTGCTCGCGGCGGCCGGCAAGAAGGCCGGCGTCGAGACCGTGGTCTTCGACCGCGGCGGCTATCTCTATCACGGCCGCGTCAAGGCGCTTGCCGATGGCGCCAGAGAGGGAGGGCTTAAGTTTTGAGCAGCGTTGAACGCCAGGTCGAGCGCAACCTCGAGTACGAGTCGCGGGAGCTCAAGGAGCGGGTCGTCGAGATCAACCGTGTCGCCAAGGTCGTCAAGGGCGGCCGGCGGTTCTCGTTCACCGCGCTCGTCGTCATCGGGGACGAGGTCGACCGCGTCGGCGTCGGCTACGGAAAGGCGCGGGAGGTCCCGCTCGCCATCTCGAAGGCCGTCGACGACGCGAAGAAGAACCTCTTCCAGGTGCCGAAGAGCGGCACGACGATCACGCACGAGATCCTGGGCCGCTCCGACGCGGCCCGGGTACTCCTGCGTCCGGCGAGCGAGGGAACCGGGGTCATCGCCGGCGGCGGCGTTCGCGCCGTCCTCGAGCTGGCCGGCATCCGCGACATCCTTGCGAAGAGCCTCGGCAACCCGAACCCCGTGAACCTCCTCAAGGCCACGGTGATCGGGCTGAAGAGCCTACGCCGGCCCGAAGAGGTCGCCCACACCCGCGGCAAGGCCGTCCATGAAATCCTGTTCCCGCGCAAGAAGACCGAGGAGCCCAAGGCGGCTCCGCAACCCACCGAGCCCACCGAGACCACTCCAGATGGCGAAGCTGACGATCACGCAGACGCGTAGCCAGATCGGCCAGACGCAGAAGCACCGGGGCACTCTCCGGGCGCTGGGCCTGGGCAAGATCGGCCGCTCCGTGGAGCGCGAGGACACCCCGGAGACCCTCGGTATGCTCAGAAAAGTCCGCCATCTCGTGCGGATCGAGGACTCCTAGATGCCGCCTACTCCCGAAGAAGAGCTCAACCTCTCGACCCTCCGGCCTGCGCAGAAGCGCAAGACGCGCAAGCGCATCGGCCGCGGCATGGGCTCCGGCAATGGCCGCTATTCCGGCCGCGGGATCAAGGGCCAGAAGTCGCGCTCCGGCTCGCACACGATGCGCCCAGGGTTCGAGGGCGGCCAGATGCCGATCTACATGCGCCTCGGCAAGAAGCGCGGCCCTTATTCGAAGGACGCGATGCCCGTCGGCCCGCACCGCACGCACACGGTGGCGGTCAACGTGCGAGACCTCGAGCGCGTCTTCGATGACGGCGCGGACGTCTCCGTCGACGCCCTGGTCGAGAAGGGCCTCATCAAGAACACGCGCATCGACGTGAAGATCCTCGGCGAGGGCGACCTGAAGAAGAAGCTGAGCGTCACCGCCCACCTCTTCTCGAAGACGGCGCGGGAGAAGATCGAGTCCGCAGGCGGGACCGCGACCGCTCTCCGCGAGCCGGTCGAAAAGAAGCGCAAGACGCGCAGGGCGAAGCCGGCGGCCGAGGAAGAGCCCGAAGCCAAGGCTCCCGAGAGCACTGAGGAGGCACCGACCGAGGAACCATCCGAGGGTTCTGCCGAGGAATCCGCGAATGCAGATTCCGAGGAGACCGAATAGATGTTCTCCTGGCTGACGAACGCCTGGCGGGTCCCGGAGCTCCGCCATCGCGTGCTCTTCACAGCGATGATCCTCGGCTTCTACCGGCTGGGGAGCTGGATCCCGGTGCCCGGCGTCAACTCGGACGCCATCGACTCGTACTTCTCCGGCCAGGGCGGGACCATCCTCGGCCTCTTGAACATCTTCTCGGGCGGCGCGCTCGGGCAGTTCGCCCTGTTCGCGCTCGGGATCATGCCCTACGTCACGGCCTCGATCATCCTCCAGCTGATGACCGTGGTGATCCCGCGGCTCGAGCAGCTGCAGAAGGAGGGCGAGGCCGGCTACGCGAAGATCAACCAGTACACGCGGTATCTGACCGTCGTCCTCGCGGCGCTCCAAGCGGCGGGGTACTCGTACCTCTTCAACCGTCAGATCCCCGACTTCGAGCTGAACTCCGGGCGCTTCGTCCTCATCGTCGTCTCGCTGACCGCTGCGACCACGCTCCTCATGTGGATGGGCGAGCTGATCACGAAGCGCGGGATCGGGAACGGCATCTCGCTCCTCATCTTCGCGTCCATCCTCTCGAGCCTCCCCGCCGGCATCCGCGCCTGGTACGAGGGCGGCCCGTATGAGCGGGTGATGTTCCCGGTGATCGCGCTCGCGATCATCGTCGCGGTCGTGTTCGTGCAGGAGGGCCAGCGCCGCATCCCGATCCAGTACGCGAAGCGGATGGTGGGCCGGCGGATGACCTCGGGCGGATCGACCTACATGCCGCTCCGCGTCAACATGGCCGGCGTCATCCCGATCATCTTCGCCGCGGCGATCATGGCGTTCCCTCCCACGGTCGCGCAGTTCTTCCCCCAGACGCAGAGCTTCATCAACGAGCACTTCACCCCGACGTCGTGGACCTACTTGATCCTGCAGGCGTTCCTGATCGTGGTCTTCACGTACTTCTACACGGCCGTTCAGTTCAACCCGATCGACCAGGCAGACAACCTGCGCAAGTACGGCGGCTACATCCCGGGTATCCGGCCCGGGCCGCCCACGGCCCAGTACCTCGACCGTGTTCTCACGCGGCTGACACTCCCCGGGTCGCTCTACCTCGCCCTCGTCGCCACGCTGCCGACGCTCTTCATCCTGTACGGCGGGTTCTCGCAGGCGACGACGACGGCTCTCGGCGGCACGTCGATCCTCATCGTGGTGGGTGTCGCGCTCGACACCATGCGCCAGATGGAGTCGCAGATGATGATGCGCCACTACGAAGGCTTCCTTAAGTAGAGTCGCGCCTTGGCGCTCGACAACGTCATCCTCGGGCCTCCGGGGGCCGGCAAGGGCACCCAGGCGAAGCGCATCTCGACCGAAGCCGGCATCCCGCACATCGCGACGGGCGACATGCTCCGCGAGGCGATGGAACGCGAGACCGAGATGGGCGTGCGGATCAAGCCGACCTACGACGCGGGCGACCTTGTTCCCGACGACCTCATGATCGAGCTTATCCGGGAGCGTCTGAGCGTCCCGGACACCTCAGACGGGTTCATCCTCGACGGCTTCCCGCGCACCGTCGCCCAGGCCGAGGCGCTCGACCGCATGCTCGAGGAGATCGACCGCGAGCTCCTCGCCGTCCTCTACTTCCAGGTGCCGGACGAGCTCGCCGTCGAGCGGCTCCACGTGCGTTCTCTCCAGGAGGGGCGCACGGACGACACCCCGGAGATCATCAGGCACCGCCTCGAGGTCTTCCACAAACGGACCGAGCCCGTCGTCGAGTACTACCGCTCGAAAGGCATACTCGTAGGTATCCACGCCGAGCGACCCATCGACGCCGTCTTCGCCGAGGTACAGGAAGTCCTCGAGACCGCCTCCACGCGGCGATGATCGAGCGTAAGTCCGCCGCCGAGATCGAGACCATGGCCCGCGCCGGGCGCGTCGTCGCCGACACGCTCGCGCTTCTTGGGGAAGCCGTCCGCCCGGGCATGACCACGGGGGATCTCGACGAGGTCGCCGAGGAGTACATCCGCGCCCAGGGCGGCGTGCCCACCTTCAAGGGCTACCGCGGCTTCCCCGCCTCCATCTGCACGTCGCCGAACTCGATGGTCGTGCACGGGATCCCGGGCTCCTACCGGATCGACGAGGGCGACCTCCTCTCAGTCGACGTCGGGGTGACGCTCGACGGCTACGTGGCGGACTCCGCCTACACCTTCGCCGTCGGCGAGGTGCCCGAGAGCTCGCAGCGGCTCCTCGAGGCCGGCCAGGCGGCGCTCGAAGCCGGGATCGAGCAGGCGCGTGCCGGGAACCGCATCGGCGACATCTCCGCTGCCATCCAGCGCACGACCGAGGATGCCGGCTTCGCCGTCGTCCGCGAGCTCGTCGGCCACGGGGTGGGGCGGTCCATGCACGAAGAGCCGCAGATCCCGAACTTCGGCGAGCCGGGGCGGGGGCCGATCCTCCAGCCGGGGATGACGCTCGCCATCGAGCCGATGATCACCGCCGGCCAGGCAGGCGTCTACACCGGTGACGACCGCTGGTCGATCTACACGCGGGACGACTCGCTCGCGGCGCACTTCGAGCACACGGTCGCCGTGACCGACGAGGGGCCGCGCATTCTCACCGCCGCCGGCGTCCGCGTTTAAAGCGGGTTCTGGATGCCTTCTGGTACGATTGACGGTCGCGGCCGGGCCGTGTCTTAGCCGTGGCTTGCCGCATCTTCTCATGAAAGTCAGAGCATCCGTCAAACCAATGTGTGACCGCTGCCGCGTGATTAAGCGGCACGGCAAGGTGCTGGTCATCTGCACCAACCCAAGGCACAAGCAGCGACAGGGCTGAGGAAGGAACGAATTGGCACGAATTGCAGGAGTAAATCTCCCGCGCGAGAAGCGCCTCGAGGTCGGATTGACGTACATCTACGGCATCGGCCCGTCGACCGCGCGCAAGGTCTGCGCCGAGCTCGGGCTCTCGCCGGACGAGAAGGTGCGCGACCTCACCGATCCAGAGATCACCAAGCTTCGCAACTACATCGACGCCGACCTTCAGGTGGAGGGCGACCTCCGCCGTGAGCGCTCGCAGGCGATCAAGCGGCTCCAGGAGATCGGCACCTATCGCGGATTCCGTCACAGGCGCGGCCTGCCGGTGAACGGTCAGCGCACGAAGACGAACGCGCGCACGCGCAAGGGTCCGAAGAAGACAGTGGGGCGGGGCAAGAAGGCCCCGACGAAGACTTAATGGCGCCCCCTCGCAAACAGGCCACGAAGGGCCGCGCGCGCCGCCGCGTCAAGAAGAACATCGCAATCGGCCAGGCGCACATCAAGACGTCCTTCAACAACACGATCGTCACGCTCACGGACAAGGACGGCAACGTCATCGCCTGGGAGAGCGCCGGCTCCGCCGGGTTCAAGGGGTCGCGCAAGTCGACGCCGTTCGCAGCCCAGGTGACCGCCGACTCGTGCGCGAAGAAGGGCATGGAGCACGGCCTCCAAAAGGTCGAGGTCTTCGTCAAGGGCCCGGGCTCGGGCCGCGAGACGGCGATCCGCTCGCTCCAGGCCGCCGGCCTCGAGATTCTGGGGGTCCGCGACGTCTCCCCGCACGCCCACAACGGCGTCCGCCCGAAGAAGCGGAGGCGCGTCTGATGGCCCGTTCACTCGGCCCCAAGTGCAAGCAGTGCCGCCGGGAGGGCATGAAGCTCTTTTTGAAGGGCGAGCGCTGCCTGACCGAAAAATGCGCCGTCGAGCGCCGCAGCTACCCGCCGGGTGAGCACGGCCGCGGCCGCATCAAGCAGTCGGAGTACCTCCTGCAGCTTCGCGAGAAGCAGAAGGCGCGCCGCTACTACGGCATTCTCGAGAAGCAGTTCCGCAACTACTACGAGAAGGCCGCGAAGGCCCAGGGCATCACGGGCGAGGCGCTCCTGCGCATGCTCGAGACGCGCCTCGACAACGTCGTCTACCGCCTCGGCTTCGCGGCCTCGCGGGCCCAGGCGCGCCAGATCATCCGGCACGGCCACTTCCAGGTGAACGGCCGGCGTGTGAACATCCCGAGCTTTCAGGTGAGGCCCAACGACGTGGTCTCCCTGAAGGCCGGAAGCCTGGTCGAGCAGGTCGTCCGGGACGCAACAGACCTGACCGCGTCGGTCGCGTCGTGGCTGCAGGCCGACCACGACAACCTGACCGGCAAGGTCCTGAAGCTGCCCGAGAGGACGGACATCGACACGCCCGTCCAGGAGCAGCTCATCGTCGAGCTTTACAGCAAGTAATCCGGAACAAAGGAAGGCATGGCTACACGAACATCTCTCATGGAATTCCAGGTGCCGAGGATCACGCACGAAGAGGTCAACGAGGACCGCGGCGTCTTCGTCATCGAGCCCCTCGACCGTGGCTTCGGCTACACATTCGGCAACTCGCTGCGCCGGGTGCTTCTCTCGTCCCTCGAGGGAGCCGCCGTCACCTCGGTGAAGATCGAGGGCGTCGCGCACGAGTTCACGACGCTCAAGGGCGTTCGTGAGGACGTCACCGACATCATCCTCAACCTGAAGAACCTGATCTGCCTCCTGCACGGCGACTCGCCCGAGATCGAGGTGCGCCTCGACAAGAAGGGCCCGGGCGCCGTGACTGCCGCGGACATCGAGGCTCCCGCCGATCTCGAGATCCTGAACCCGGAACTCGAGGTCGCGAACCTCTCCGACAAGGGGCGGCTCGAGATCACGCTCACGATCGGCCGCGGCCGCGGCTACGTCCCGGCCGAGCTGAACCGTGGGCCGGAGCACACCATCGGCGTCATTCCGGTCGACTCGATCTTCTCGCCGGTCCGCCGCGTCTCCTACGAGGTCGAGGCGGCCCGCGTCGGTCAGCGCACCGACTACGACAAGCTGACCCTCGACGTCACGACGGACGGCTCGCTCGCCCCGCGCGACGCGATCGGCCAGGGTGCCGAGATCCTCATCCGCCAGCTCGCCATCTTTACCGACCTCGAGCGCATGGAGGGCTTCGGTGAGACCGTCGGCGAGGAGACCGGGGTCGAGGCGCCGCAGGCACACGGGATGGAGAACTTCCCGATCGAGGAGCTCGAGCTCGGCGTGCGGAGCTACAACTGCCTGAAGCGCGTGGGCATCGAAACGATCGGCGACCTCGTCACCAAGACGGAGAGCGAGCTCGCCGCGATCCCGAACTTCGGCAAGAAGTCGATCGAGGAAGTCCGCGAGACCCTCCAGGCTCACGGCCTGACGCTCAGGGACGAATAGGGGCGCAGTGAGGCACCAGAAGTCCGGTAGGAAGCTCGGTCGCGACGCGGCGCACAGGAAGGCGCTCTACGCCAACCTCGCCGCGGCGCTGATCGAGCACGGGCGCATCAAGACCACCGAGGCGAAGGCCAAGGAGGTCCGCCCGATCGTCGAACAGATGATCACGCTCGGCAAGCGCGGCGACGTCGCCGCCCACCGGCAGGCTGTCGCGTTCCTCCGTTCGAAGGAGGTCGCGCACATCCTTTTTGCCGAGATCGCACCGCGTTTCGCGGAGCGGCCCGGCGGCTACACGCGCATCGTGAAGATCGGGCCGCGCCAGGGAGACGCGGCCCTCATGGTCTACCTCGAGCTCGTGGACTACGTGCCGCGCGCCGCGGGGATCCCGGCCGCGCCGGCCGCGGCGACGGCTTCCTAGCTCCTAGCTTTTCGCGGCCTCGGTATAGAAACCGAGAACCCTGTCCCAGCCTCGGTCGTAGTTCGCCATGGCCTCAGCCATCTCCGAGCCGCGCTTCTCCCAGCCGGTGTGGGTCAGGACAACGCGCGTTCCGTCGTCATGGGCCTCGAAGACGACCTCGATCTCCTGCCCGGTCTTCTCGTCCCGCCCTGGGTGCCAGGTGCAGGCGAGCTTGCGCGGCGGCTCCCAGACGGTGACCGTGCCCCAGAGGTGCTCGTCCCCGTCGCGGGTTCGCTCGTAGAACCTGCCCCCTTCCCGGGGCTCGAGGATGACTGTCTCAGCGTTCTCCCCCGCCACCGAGTGCGTCTTCACCGGCCACCAGGTCGCGATGTCGGTGGTGAAGAGCTCGAAAGCCTCCCCGACCGGCCGCCGGACGACCACCGACTTTTTGATTACCGCCTCACTCGTTTGCTGGCTCATCGGTCTCTCCTTTCTCTGTGGCTTCCTTGAAGGCCGCGAGCGCGTCCTCCCAGAAGCTCTCGAAGTACTCGCGCAGCTCGGCGAGCGCGTCGCTGTCGACGCTGTAATAGTGGCGCGTGCCCTCTCGGCGGTCGCTGACGAGGCCCGCCTCCTTGAGCACGCGGAGGTGCTGCGAGACTGCGGGGCGCGAGACGTGGAGGCCGCGCGCGAGCTCGACGACCGGCTGCGGCCCGCGGCGGAGCCGTTCGAACACGGTTCGCCGCGTAGGATCCGCGAGGGCCGCAATGGCATCTCCGTAAGCCATAACTTACCGTAAGTATAAACTTACCATGGCGGTTGTCAAGCTCACGCTCGAATACGACGGAACCGACTTTTCGGGCTGGGCGGCCCAGCCGGAGCAGCGAACCGTGGAGGGCGAGCTCAGAACCGCGCTCGATCAGGTCTTCCCCGGCTGGACTGGCCTCGCCGTTGCGGGCCGCACTGACGCAGGGGTTCACGCGCTCGCTCAGGTGGCGACCTTCAGCGGCTCGGCCGGCCCTCCGCCGGACCGCGCACCGGTTGCCCTGAACGGCGTGCTTCCGGGCGACGTCGCGGTCGTGGCGGCCGAGGAGGCGGAGGAGGGGTTCCACGCGCGCTTCTCCGCGCGCGGGCGCTCCTACGTCTACCGGATCTGGCGCCGTGGAACGTCGTCCCCGTTCGAACGGCGCCGCTCGCTCTGGTGGCCGCGCCCCGTGGACGATGACGCGCTCGCCGAGAGCGCGGCCGCCCTCCTGGACGAGCACGACTTCCGTGCCTTCACGCCGACCGAGACGCAGCACGAGATGTTCGTCCGCGTCGTCGAAGAAGCGGAGTGGCGCCGCGACGGCGACGTGCTTGAGTTTCGAATCACGGCCGACAGCTTCCTGCGACACATGGTCAGAACCCTGGTCGGTACGATGCTGGAAGTGGATCCGGCGGCCTTCCAGCGTCTGCTCGAAGGGCGTCCACGTGACGAAGCCGGGACCACCGCCCCTCCCTGGGGCCTCTATCTTGAGCGGGTTCACTACTAGGCATGCGCTATCCGACCGTCCTCTTCGATCTCGACGGCACCCTCGTGGACTCGGGGGAGATCATCCTCTCCTCGTTTCGCCATGCGACGAAGACCGTGCTCGCGCGGGAGATCCCCGACGAGGTGCTCGCGGCCGCGGTCGGCGGGTCCAACATCCACGAGCAGATGCGGGCCTTCGACGAGGAGCGCACCGACGAGCTCGTCCGCGTCTACCGGGAGCACAACGAGCCGCTCCACGACGACCTCGTTGCCTTCGAGGGCATCGAGCGCGTGCTTGAGCGCCTGAAGGCCGAGGGACGGCAGCTCGGCATCGTCACCGCGAAGAGGCGGAAGACCGTGGACCTCGCCTTCGCCATCCTCCCGCTCGAGCACTTCTTCGACACCGTCGTGACCTCGGAGCAGACCGAGCACCACAAGCCACATCCGGAGCCCGTGCTGACGGCGCTCGAGCGCCTCGGCGCCGAGCCCGGGGAGGCGGCGTTCATCGGCGACTCGCCCTTCGACATGGGCGCCGGGAAGGCGGCCGGCGTCTTCACCGTCGCGGTCTCCTGGGGGAAAATCCATCCCGTCGAGCGCCTGCGCGCGACGGGTGCCGACGCCGTCGTGCACTCGCCGGAAGAGCTCCTCGATGTCCTCTAAGGCCAAGACGAAGACGAACGAGGCCCGGATCGCGGAGCTCCGCGAGGTCGTCGACTACCACCTCTACCGATACCACGTCCTCGACGAGCCGGAGATCCCGGATGCCGAGTTCGACCGGCTCTGGGACGAGTTACTCACCCTCGAGCGCGAGCACCCCGAGCTGCAGACCCCCGACAGCCCGACGCAGCGCGTCGGTGCGCCGCCCTCGGACAGGTTCGCGAAGGTCGAGCATCCGACGCCGATGGGCTCGCTCGAAAAGGTGACGACCGACGAGCAGCTCGAGAAGTGGCATGCCGACGTCGTCAAGCGCCTGGGCACCGACGAGGTTCGCTACGTCACCGAGCCGAAGATCGACGGTCTCTCGATCAACCTGCTGTACGAGGACGGCGTCTTCGTGCGCGGCGCGACGCGCGGCGACGGCTTCCGCGGGGAGGATGTCACGGTGAACCTGAGGACGATCAAGGCGATCTCGATGCGGATGCAGCTCGAGGACGGTGAGGCGGCGCCGTCGCTGCTCGAGGCGCGCGGGGAGGTCTACCTGCCGCTCTCCGGGTTCAACGCGCTCAACGAGCGGCTGATCGCTAATGGGAAGAAGCCGACGCCGAACCCGCGAAACGCAGCCGCCGGCTCGTTGCGGCAAAAGGATTCCTCCATCACCGCCGAGCGGCCACTCTCGATCTGGATCCACGGCCTCGGCCGGCGGGAGGGGCTCCCCACGGAAGGACACTGGGATTCGCTCCAGTGGCTGCGGATGCACGGCTTCCGCACGAATCCTTTCGCGGAGCTGCACGACTCCATCGAGTCCGTGGCGAAGGCGTGCCGCCAGTGGGAAAAACGGCGCATCGACCTCGACTACGAGATCGACGGGCTCGTGATCAAGGTCGACTCCTTCGCGCAGCAGGAGCGCCTGGGCGCCCTCCACCAGAGGCCGCGCTGGGCGCGCGCCTACAAGTGGGCGCCGCTGACTGCGATGACGCGGCTGAACAAGATCCTCATCCGCGTCGGCCGGACCGGCGCGCTGAACCCCTGGGCGATGATGGAGCCGGTCGAGGTGGGAGGCGTCACGGTCTCGCGGGCCACCCTCCATAACGAGGAGGACATCAACCGCAAGGAGATCCGCGAGGGCGACGACGTCATCGTTCAGCGTGCCGGTGACGTCATCCCGCAGATCGTCGGGCCCGCGGGCCCGCACCGGAAGGGCACGAAGCAGTTCCGGATGCCGACGAAGTGCCCGCTCTGCGGCACGGAGATCGTGAAGCCCGAGGGCGAGGTCATGCATCGCTGCCCGAACCGCGCGTGCCCGTCCCGGGGGCTCGAGACGCTGATCAACTGGGTCGAGGGGCCGGCCGACATCGAAGGTGTGGGCGAGCAGACCGTGAGGCTACTTTGGGAGAAGGAGCTCGTTCGGTCGCTCCCAGACCTGTACCGCCTGACGAAGGAGCAGCTCCTCGAGCTCGAGGGCTTCGCGGAGATCTCCGCGAGCGCGGCGATCGAGGCCATCCACCAGTCCAAGAACGTCCCGTTCTCTCGCGTTCTCCTCGGGCTCAACATCCCGAAGCTTGGCTGGGTGCTCGCCCAGAGCCTTGCGCGCCACTTCGGCAACGTCGACCGGCTCCTTGCGGCCTCCCAGGAGGAGATCGAGGAGGTCGACGGCTTCGGGCCAGACCGCGCCGAGATCATCGCCGAGTGGTTCGAGGACGAACAGAATCGAGCGCTCGTCGAGGAGCTGCGCTCTCTCGGCCTCCGCTTCGAGCTCGGCGAGGAGGACAAGCCCAAGGAAGGCCCGCTCACGGGGAAGACCTTTGTGATCACGGGGACGCTCGAGCGCTGGTCGCGCGAGCAGGCCGCCGCGGCGCTCGAGGCGGCGGGGGCGAAGGTCACCAACTCGGTCTCCGCGAACACGACGGCGCTGATCGTCGGCGAGGACGCCGGCGCGTCGAAGCTGACGAAGGCCCAGAAGGTGGGCGTGGAGCAGCTTGACGAGGCCGCGCTCGAGAAGCTATTGGCCGGCTAGAACCTGCGCGAAGCGGTCCTGCGCCTCGCGGGCGTACCACCAGGGGATCGGGCTCCCGTTCATCAGGATCGCGAAGACAAAACGCGTCCTCACGAAGCCCGAGAGCGCCGAGGCGGAGTCCGTCGTCCCCGTTTTCGCGTACACGTTCCGGTACGCGGGCCCGCTCGTCATGCGGTCGAAGAGTGTGCCGTTGACGCCTGCCGTCGGCAAGGAGTCCACGAACGCGTTCGAGATCTGCGAGTCGGACAGCGCAGAGCGCAGGATCTTCGCTGTCGCCCTCGCCGTCAGTCGGTCGTAGGCGGAGAGGCCCGAGCCGTCCGAGATGACGACCCCGCGCATCGGGACGCCGCGCGAGCGCAGCTCCTTCCTGATCACGCTCGCGCCCGCCGAGGTCGAGCCTTCGTCGGCCTCGAGCGCGCCGACGAGCTTGGTCAGCATCTCCGCATAAAAGTTGTCGCTCTGGCGGTCCATCGAACGCACGAGCCAGCGTAGAGCGGGCGACTGCTGCGTGGCGATTACGGGGGAACTTGGATCCGCTCGCCCGAGCTTCGCGTGGCCTCCGACTGTGATGCCGCGCTCGACGAGCTTCGCCCGCAACACCTTCGCGGCCGCGAGGGCGGGCCGGCTCGTGGTGTGGCCCTTGAAGTGGGCGCGGTTCACGATGAGCGCCGAGAGCGGCGGACACTCGTCCTTGTAGAACGAGGCTTTCCAGCCTGGGCCGACCCGGGTCTTGTCGAAGAAGGACTCGTCGCCGACGATCGCACCCGTCACGCGTGTGATTCCGGCGCTCTTCACGGCGCGGACGAGCCGGCCGAGCTGTGAGCCGGAGAGCGCCGGGTCGCCGTATCCCTTGAGGATCAGCTTGCCGTTCCAGACCGAGCCCGTCTGGTGGCCCTGTCCACGCAGCTCCGTCGGGATCGTGTAGCCCGGCCCCAGGATCGAGAGCGCCGTCACCGCGACGGGGAGCTTCTCGTTCGACGCCGGCTTCAACGCGGCAGCAGAGTTCTTTCGGTAGACGTACGCGCCCCTGGAGAGGTCGAAGACGATCGCCCCGGTCTGGCTGCTGGAGACTCCCCGCGCGCGGAGCGCGCGGTCGAGTCGGCTCTTCAGGGTGGCGGTCGCGGGGGCGGCAATCGCAAGGGCGACGAAAGCCGCCGTCGCAACGATCAGCGCACGCTTCCAGGAGATGGGTCTTAAGCGTCTCGAGGATAGGCCTTCCGGCCCATGAAGCGGCCGTGGCCAGGTTCCATAATCGGTCGTGCTCATGGCTGACCTTGCCCCTCTCCTCGAGCGCATCACTGGCCTGCTCAAGAACCGCTCCGCCGACCCCGGGAAGCCCCTCGTCACGGAGATGGAGGATACGTTGACGGACGGATACGCGCGAGCCCTACAACTCGAGGCCGAGCGTTTGCGGCTCGAACGGCGGGTCGGCGAGCTCGCGCGAAGCGTCGACAGCCAGGAGGAGGCGGACGAGCTCAAGGCCTTCGCAGGCCGTCTCCGAGACGTAGATGTCGAGCTCGACGGGCTGCGCAACCGGCTCGGCGCCCTCCAGAAGCACCTCGAAGCCGTCCGCGCCGCCGCCTAGCGCGCAGCGAGGGCCTGGGGCTACGCTCGCCGCCCAGGTGCTCGCTAGACGATTCCGCTGCGGACGGCGTAGACCGCCGCCTGAATGCGGTTCTCGATCTGCAGCTTCATGAGGATGTTCGAGATGTGGTTCTTGACCGTTTTCGGGCTGATGTGGAGCGCTTCCGCGATCTGGGAGTTGTCCTTGCCGTTGGCGATCAGGCGCAGCACCAGGAGCTCCCGGTCGGAGAGCTCGGCGCGGATCGTCTCGGCGCCCTGGTCGAGCGTCACGGCCCGCATGCGCTGGAGGACCTTGGCCGCGATCGACGGTGAGATGAGCGACTCGCCGACCGCGGCGGACTTGATCCCGCGGATCAGCTCCTGAATCGACGAGTCCTTGACGAGGTAGCCGCACGCGCCGGCCACGATCGCGTCCATCACGTCCTCGTTCTGGTCGGAGATCGTCAGGACGACGACTCGGGTCAACGGCGCGAAGGACGTGATCTCGCGGGTCGCCTCCACGCCCGTCATCCCGGGCATGTTCAGGTCCATCACGACCACGTCCGGGGCGACCTCGCGCACACAGCGGATCGCGTCGTGCCCGTTCGCCGCCTCGCCGACGATCTGAACGCCCTGCTCCTCGAGGAGGTTCCTGAGCCCTGTGCGGAAGAGATCGTGGTCGTCCACGAGCAGGACGCGGAGGTCGCTGCCGTCGCTCTTGACCTGTTTCGCCTTCTGGCTCATAGCCATAAGGCTAGTGAAGCGTGACGCTCACCGTCCGGCTTCCCCAGGCGAGGGCTTCGGCCCGGGTCGGGAACCATAGGTCGATGCGGGCTCCGGCGACCGCGCCACCGGTGTCGGCAGCGACGCCCTCGCCATAACCGGGAACGCTCAGCTGGGTGCCTAGGGGGATCACGCTCGGGTCGACGGCGACGATCCCGTAGCCGACCGGAACCCCCGTCGCCGTGCGGCCGGAGAGCGAATAGCCCGTGGCGAGGACGGTCAGGGTCCGGCCGTGCGCTGACGATGCTGGAATGACGGCGAGCTCACGCGCCTCCGACTCGAGCGACGAGATGCGCGCCGAGTTCGA
>DATHAA010000039.1:0-16422 GCA_035296905.1 Gaiellaceae bacterium | reverse complement strand
CGGAGACCCTTGCGGCGGTTTCCGCCCCACACTTTTTCAGGACCCTGAGCTCTCTCCCACCTGATCGAGGGCGCGCTCGAAGACCTCGTGCGGCTGCGCCCCGAGCAGGAGCAGCCGTCCGTCGAGGACGAAGGCGGGGATCGCATGGATGCCTGCCTGCTGAGCCTGGGCCGTAGAGGCATCGACTCGCTCCACGTAGCGCCGATCGGCGAGCGCTGCGGCGGCTTCCTCGCGGTCGAGCCCGGCTTCGGCCACGAGGTCGAGCAGCGTGTCCGTGTCGCCGATGTTCCTCGCCTCAGTCCAGTACGCGTGCATGAGCCGCGTGTGCACCTCGCCGTGGAGCCCTTCCTCACGCGCGAGCTCCGTCAGCTCGAGGGCCTGCCGCGAGTTCGGGACGACGTCAGGAGGCGGGTTGTACGTGAGGCCCGAGGCCGCGACCATCTGCCGCGTCCGCTCGTGCACGTCCTCCGAATAGCGTCGATGGAGCTCCTCCCGCGGGATTCCCTCCGGCGGATACTCGGGATGGAGGTCGAACGGGAGCCATTCGACCGTCGCACCCTGCTCCCGCTCGAGCCACGCGGCCCGCTCCAGGGCCACCGCACAGAACGGTCAGATGTAGTCGCTCCAGATCCAGACGGACAGCGGACTCACCCTTTCACGCTACCCATCTATCACCGTGTTGAGGGATAGGAGGCGGCAGGCCGCGAGAGATGATGAGAAGCGAGCGTTTTTCGGACGGCGGATGCGGTCACGCCGATGGACCCCAGGAGGTCGCGTGACCACGATCATCGAACGCACGCCCGCCACACGAGCGACGGCCGTCAAGACCTCGCTCCTCTACCTCGCCTTCACCACCGCGTGGGTGTACGGCTTCGCCAACGGGCAGCGCGACCTGCCAGGCATCGTCGTGCTGGCGTTCTTTCTGCTCCCGCTCGGCGTTCATTACCTGCTGGGGTTCGCGCTGGCGAAGCAGGAGGCGTGCGCGCTCCTCGCCTACGCGCCCGTGCTGGCTCTCGTCGGGCCGGGGCTTTCGACTTCGCTCTTCGTCCCGCTCGCGATGCTGGCGGTCTTCCCAGGCGCGCCTCTCGTCCTGCTCGGCATGTTCGTCCGCCTGCGGATGGAGCCCCGCGAGGTCGAGGACCACTGGTTCTAGGCTCGGCCCCTCCGCACGGAAACGATCTCGGCCGCGACCGCCACGGCGACCTCGGCCGGCGTGCGTGAGCCGATGTCGAGGCCGATCGGCGCCCTGATCCGCGCCAGCTCCTCGTCCCCGAGGCCCTCCTCGCGAAGGGCGGCCGCACGCGCCTCGGTCGTCCGCTTGCTCCCCATCGCGCCGACGTAGCCCGCGGGCGAAGCGAGCGCAGCCTTCAGGGCGGGCACGTCGAGCTTGCGGTCGTGCGTGAGAACGCAGATCGCCGTGCGCTCGTCGACGGGCGCGTCGCGCAGGACCTCGTCGGGCCAGCCGACCACGAGCTCGTCGGCCTGCGGGATGCGCTCCGGGGTGACGAAGCGCGCCCGTGCGTCGGACACCGTGACGTGATAGCCGAGCATCCGCCCCGCCTCGGCAAGCGCCGCCGCATGCGCAACCGCGCCGAAGACGTACATCCTCGGCCGCGGCAGGAACGGGAGATGGAAGACGTCGTTCGCGAGGCCGGGCTCCGCCCTCCCCCCGCCGGCGACCACGCGCGCTTCACCCGAGACGTAGATCTCCAGCTCCACCGGCCGCTCCTCCGCCACCGCCGCCGCCAGCTCGTGCACGACCTGGAAGTCGACCGGGCCGATGAGGATCCGAACCGTGCCCCCGCAAGGGAGGCCGACCTCGAAGGCGGTCTCGTCCTCGATCCCGTACTCGACGATGCGGGCGGGGCCGCCGGCCAGCACCGCCTGGGCCTCCTCGTAGACCGCCGGTTCGACACATCCGCCCGTGACCGAGCCCGCGATGTCGCCACGCTCGTTCACCGCCAGGGCCGAGCCCGGCTCGCGCGGCGTGGAGCGCTGCGTCTCGACGACGATCGCCCAGGCCGCGCGCAGGCCCTCCTCGTCCCAACCCAGGAGGGTGTCGAGGATGTCTCTCATTCGTAGAAGGTAAGCACGGCGAGGATCACGTAGAACCCGACGAGCGCGAGTCCCTCGAAGGCGACCGCCTCCCCGTCCTGCGTCACCTGCCAGACAGAGATGGCCATGAGGAAGAGCGCGCCCACGTACACGGCCGGCAGAAGGAACGTCAGGTGGGTGTCGAGGAAAAGCGAGAGCAGGACGAGCAGCGGGAAGAGGAACACCGCGATCTGCGCGACCGAGTTCTTCACCACCGAGATGGCCAGGTCGTTCTGGCCCTTGGCGGCGAGGGAGATGCCGACCACGTTTTCGACGGCGTTGCCGGCAATCCCGACGATGACGAGCCCGGTGAATTCCTCCGAGATCCCGAGCGAGTCGATCGCGGGCGCGAGCGCCCCTACAAACCAGTCCGAGACGAACGCCGCGGCCACACCTGCGCCAGCGAGCAGCCCGATCGCGAGCGGGAGGGGAACGCGCCCGTGCGCGACGCCGGTGGCCTCCCGGTCACGCAGATAGAAGAAGACCCAGACGCCGTAGACGGCGAGGAGAACGACCGCGCCTACGACTGATATCGCAACCTGGTGCTCGCTGGCCTCGTCGCCGACGCGGTCGGAGACTCCGAGAATCGAGATCATGAAGACGGCCAGCAGGAGCAACGTGGCAGTGTCGTTCGGGAGCTTTCGGCCGAAGCGCATGACGCCGCCCGCTGCGCGCGAGCCGGCGAGGATCACGAGCCCGAGCACGAGGAGAGCGTTCGCGAACAGGGAGCCGAGAATCGAGTACTGCGCGACCACGAGCTCCCCGGCCGAGAGCGCGAAGAGGACGACGAAGAGCTCCGGCAGGTTCCCGAGTGTCGATTGCAGCACGCCCGTCAGCGGAGGCCCGAATCGCTCCCCGACTGCCTCCGTCGAGAAGGAGACGACCCACGCGACCCCGGCCAGAGCGAGCGCCCCGACGAGGAAGACCGCCACGTCCGAGCCTCCGCCGTACTCGAGCGCGGCCGTGGTCGCGACGATGAGCGCCACGACTCCGAGCAGCACGCGCTCGCGTGTGGTCAAGCTCGCCAGCATGAAAGGATCCTTTCATGCGGACCCTGTTCGCGAACGCCTACGTCGTCACCATGGACGACGCCGGCACCGAGCTCTCCAACGGCTGGCTCCTCGTCGACGACGGGTTCGTCGTCGAGGTCGGCGAGGGCAATCCGCCGCCGGCCGAGGCGTTCGAGAACCTCGGCGGCGCACTCGTCACACCCGGCCTCGTCAACACGCACCACCACCTCTACCAGACGCTCACGCGCACGCGGGCGCAGCAGGCCGACCTCTTCACGTGGCTGCGGGAGCTCTATCCGCTCTGGAGCCGGGTCGACCGCGACGCCGAGTACGCGGCCGCGCGCACGGGCCTCGCGGTGCTCGCGCTCGGCGGCTGCACGACCGCCTTCGACCACCACTACGTCTTCCCGCGCGGCCAGACAGGGCTCGTCGAGGCCGAGATCCAGGCAGCCCGCGAGCTCGGCGTGCGGATCGTCGCCTCGCGCGGTTCGATGGACGTGGGCGAGTCCGACGGCGGCCTGCCTCCCGACGAGCTCGTCGAGGACGCCGACGACGTGCTCGCCGACACCGAGGGGCTCTTCGCCCTGCACGAGCCGGATCCCGGCGCATGGACGCAGATCGTGGTCGCGCCCTGCTCGCCGTTCTCCGTCTCGAAGCGGCTGATGCGCGAATCGGCGGAGCTGGCGCGCCGCCTCGGGCTGCGCCTCCACACCCATCTCGCCGAGACTGTCGAGGAAGAGGAGTACTGCCAAGGTCTCTTCGGCTGCCGGCCGGTTGAGTACCTGGAGCAGGTAGGCTGGCTGGAGGACGACGTGTGGTGCGCGCACTGCGTCCACCTCTCCGCGGAGGACATCGGTCGCTTCGGATCGGCGGGAACCGGAGTCGCGCACTGCCCCACCTCCAACATGCGCCTGGGCGCGGGCATCGCACCTGTGGCGGAGATGCGCGAGGCTTCGGTGCCGGTCGGGCTCGGGGTCGACGGCTCGGCGTCGAACGAGGGCGGCGACCTCCTCCACGAGGTGAAGCAGTCACTCCTCGTCGCCCGTGCGCGAGGAGGCCCGGAGGCAATGACCGTCCGCGACGCCCTCCGGATCGGGACGCGCGGTGGCGCCCAGGTGCTCGGCCGCACCGACATCGGCTCGCTCGAGCCGGGCAAGTGCGCCGACTTCGCCGTCTGGCGGATGGACGGCCTCGAGCTTGCGGGCGCCAGTGACCCGGTCGCCGGCCTCATCCTTTCCGCCCCTCACCGGGTCGACCGCCTCTATGTCGGGGGCCAAGCCGCGGTCCTCGACGGGCACCTGACCCACGCCGAGGAGCACGAGATCGCCGCCGAACACCGCCTCCAGGCGCAAAGATTCCTCGCGTGAGCGTCTCGCTCTCCACCCACGTACTCGACACCGGCCGCGGCGAGCCCGCGAGCGGCGTCCTCGTCGAGCTCTTCCAAGGCGCCGAGCTGGTGGGCACCGGCGTCACCGGCACCGACGGGCGCATCGCCGAGCTCGCTGCCGACCTCGACCCGGGCGCGTACCGCCTCGTTTTCCATCCCCAAACCGACTTCTTCGCTCGCGTCGAGCTCGAAGTCGCCCTCGCCGATGGCCACTTCCACGTCCCGCTCCTCGTCTCCCCCTACTCGTGCACGACTTACCGCGGCAGCTGAGCGAGAACGAGCTCGCCGAGCTCTTCGAGGGGCATACGCGCGTCGTGGCGCAGCTCGCGCAACTCGAGGATCCCCTTGGCCAGGCGCGCAAGGTGCTCGCCGACGCGCCCGAGGACGAGCAGATCGAGGCGCTGGCGACGCATCCTCGCATCGGCCAGCGCGTGAACATCTCCGAGCAGGCCGCGCGGGAGCAGGGCTCCGACGAGGATCCCGCGCTCCTCGCCGCGCTCTCGAAGCTAAACAAGGCCTACGAGCAGAAGTACGGCTTCCGCTTCGTCGTCTTCGTAGATGGGCGGCCGCGGGCCGAAGTCCTCTCCGTGCTCCGCCAGCGCATGCAGCACTCCCGCGACGAGGAGCTCGCTGCAGGCCTCGACGATCTCGTCGCGATCGCACTGGACCGATGGCGAAAGCGGTAGCTCATTCCTACGGAAAGGACGCGGTCTCGGTCTACCGGATCGCGGGCGAGAGCCTGTTCGCGTGCGACGTGGGCGTGATCGTGCGCGGCGAGGCCTTCGAGACGTCCTACACCGAGGGCGACAACTCGATGGTCGTGGCCACGGACTCGATGAAGAACTTCGTTCACAAGATGGGCCTCGAGTACCAGGGCGACACGCTCGAGGGTTTCGTCGAGCTGATCGGAAGCCGGCTGCTCGCGCGCTACGACCACATGGAAGGCGTGCAAATCTCGGCGAAGCAGGTGCCGTTCGAGGGCGTGCGCGAGAACGTCATGCGTCGCCGCTACGACGACTTCGCCGTCGCCGAGCTCGACCTCGGCCGGTCGGGCGTCGTCTCGGCGCGCTCGGGCTGGCACGGGCTCCATCTGATCAAGCTGACGGGGAGCTCGTTCGCCGGCTTCGTCCGCGACGAGTACACGACGCTGCCGGAGGCCCACGACCGACCGCTCTTCGTGCACATGAACATCGGCTGGACGAATGCCGACCTGAGCCGCTGCGCACCCTGCGAGGACGTGCGCGACGTCGCGGTCTCGACGTTCTGCGACGTTCGCTCGGCGTCCATTCAGGAGCTCGTCTACCAGATCGGCGAGCGCGTGCTGGATAGCTTCGAGGAGATCGCCGCGATCGACTTCTACGCCGAGAACCGGCTCTGGGACACCGCGCAGACCGGTGACGACGCCGTCGTCTACACCGACGCACGCCCGCCCTTCGGCGTCATCACCCTGACGCTCGAGCAGTGATCATCCCGGCCCGCTTCAATGGCCCTCCGGGCTCGGCGAACGGAGGCTACGCCTGTGGGCTCTTCTCGGAGGCGCTCGGCGGCGGCTTCGAGATCACGCTCCTGCGCCCGCCGCCGCTCGACACCCAGCTCGACATCGCGGGGGACGAGCTTCGCCACGGCGACGTGGTCGTCGCGCGGGCGCGGCGGGCGACTCACTCCGACGAGGACGTGCTCGCGCCGGTGGGCCTTGCAGAGGCCGCGGAGGCCTCGAAGCGCTATGCGGGCTACGAGCACCACGCCTATCCCACCTGTTTCACGTGTGGGCCGGAGCGGGACGACGGGCTAGGCATCTTCGCCGGGGCGGTGGAAGGACGGGAGGGTGTGGTCGCCGCGCCCTGGACGCCGGAGCCCGACATCCGGGCGGAGATCGTCTGGGCGGCGCTCGACTGTCCGTCCGGCTGGGCCGTGGACGACTTTCAGCGCGAAGGCGTCCTCCTCGGCCGGATGGCGGCTTCGATCCACGCACGGCCTGAGCCAAGCGAGGCTCACGTGGTCGTGGGCTGGCGAATCGGCGAGGAGGGGCGTAAGCGCTTCGCCGGCTCCGCGCTCTACACGGCCGACGGCGATCTCGTCGCGCACTCCCGCTCGACCTGGATCGTCTCCGTTACGGAAAGAGATCCCGCTCCCGAGGCATGACGAGCTCGCGGGCCGAGCCGCCGCCTGGCGGAGCCGCGTAGCCGCGAACGATCGCGGCCGGGATGCCGTTCGCCTTCCCCATGACGAGCTCCGCGGCACCGGCGAGCTCGTCTGCGACTGCGATCACCGTCGAGGAGAGCTCGTAGCCCCGTGCGTCGCGCTCTCCGCGCAGGTCGAGCAGCGGCTGCATCCCAGCGACGCCGATCGCGACGTCGGTCGTTCCCTGCCTCCATGCCCGCCCGAAGGAATCGCTGACGATCACGGCGGGCTCGCGGCCGAACCGCTCGCCGAGCGCGGTTCGGATCCGGGCGGCGGAGGCGTCCGGGTCTTCGGGGAGCAGAACGATCCACCCCTTGCCAGGAGCGTTGGACCTGTCCACACCCGCGCTGGCGCAGACGAAGCCGTGCTTCGTCTCGGCGATGACGAGGTCGCCCCGCCGCCTCCGCACCGCCCGCGCCTCGCGCAGGATCGACCCTACGAGGTCGTTCGTCTGCTCGACGCGCCCTTCCGCCTTCGACACCGCCTTCTGCGCGACGACGAGCACGTCGCCGTCCTCGAGCCCGCCTGCGCGCTCGACGGCATCGCCGAGGAGCGCGGCGAGGTCATCCCCGGGCCGCACCTCCGGGAGCCCGGTCAGCGGAATGAGCGTAACCACTAGAGGAGGCGCTGCCGGCGCAGGTAGTAGACGAGGAGCGCAGCCGCGGCCACGGGCAGGGCGAGACCGAGGAGAAGGAACGCCGTGAAGCTGCCGACGTGGCGGACGAGCCAGCCGAAGTTCTGCCCGAAGAAGCCCGTGAGCACGATGAGCGGGAGCAGGATCGTGGAGAGCACGGTCAGCCGCTCGACCACGAGGTTCAGCCGGTTCGAGACCGTCGAGAGATAGACGTCCATCGCGCCGGTGAGGAGATCCTTGTAGCTGTCGATCAGGTCGGCGACGCGGATCAGGTGGTCGAAGATGTCGCGGAAGTAGCGCTCGGCCTCGGGGTCGCTTCCCGGAAGCACGGCGACTCCGCCGAAGAGCTGGCTCGCGACGTCCCGCTGCGGGCCGACCACGCGCCGCAGCCGGTTCAGCTGCCGCTTCATGCGCACGATCTCCTGCAGGTGTTCGTCCTTGGGCTCTTTGAAGATCTCGTCCTCGACACCGTCGATCCGCTCGTCGTAGTCCTCGAGCGCCGGGAAGAAGCTGTCCGACAGGCTGTCGATCAGGCGGTAGAGGACGACGATCGGCCGCTCCAGCTGGCCCGGCCTGCGCGTGTAGCGCTCACGCAGCTCATGGCACGCCGGCGCGTGCTCTCGCCGCACGGTGACGAGATAGCTCTCCGAGTAGAAGATGTGCACCTCGACGAGGCGGTCGACGTCGGGCGGCGGCGCAGCGCCGTAGACGACGAAGAAGACGTAGTCGTCGTACTCCTCGAGCTTCGGGCGCTGGCCGAACTGCTCGGAGTCCTCGAGGGCGAGCGGATGGAAATGGAAGACGTCGCGGAGAAGCGCGAAGTCGTCCGGCCCGGCGTCCTCCAGGTCAAGCCAGAAGAACTCGCCGCTCGACAGGCGCGACTCAATGGTCGCGCGGTCGGCCTCCGCGTGCTTCTCGGCGCTTTGGTCGAGGAGCGTGGCCGTCACGGCAGCCCCGTGACCTTGACCCCGCTCGACACCTTGTAGCGGCGGTTCACGTTCAGGAGCACCGCGGTGAGCGGCTCGAGCCAGCGCGCGACCTCGAGCCTTCCCGCGTCCACGGCGCGGCCTTCTACGAGGCGCTCGGCGAGGGCTGCTACGACCGCCTTCGCCTCTTCATCGTCGCCGCAGAGGATGACGTCCTCCCCGAGCGGCTCGTCTACTTTCGCCAGTGCCTTCGCGCTCACCGTGTGGAAGCCGGCAACCATCCGCGCGCCGGGCGCGGCCTCCGCTCCGAGCTCGGCCAGCGAGATCTCCCCCGGCTCGGCTCCCGGCTTGCCGTCCCTGAACACAACCGGGCTGGCGACGCTGACGACAATCCTCCCCTCGAGGTTGGCGGCCAGGCTCGCGCACATCTCGGCGAGCCCCTCCGGGGGGACTGAGAGGAAGACGATGTCGGAGTCCTGGGCGCAGTCGCGGTTGGAGACGAACTCGTCGTGGGGAGTCCGCGAGCCGAGCGCCACCTCCTCGCCGAGGCGCCGAAGCCGCTCCGCCAGGCCCTGGCCGAAGTCGCCGGTGCCGCCCACGATTCCGATCATCCGATCGCCTCCAGAAGCCCGCGGCCGACCTCTGCCCGCCGCTCGGGCAAAACCATAACCGTGTCGGCAACGACGGCCCCGGGGATCTCGTTCGCGAGCGCCGCGTCCTCCTGGTCGACCACGAAGACGGAGACGAGGTCACCGTAGAGCGCACGGACTCCGGCCGCACCGGGCTCGTGCCCGAGGCTCGCCATCATCTCGGCAAGCGGGCCGCGCAACGCCTTCCCGCCCACGAGCGGCGAGATCGCAGCGACGCGCTTCTCGCGCAGCGCCTCCTCGATTCCGGGCACGGCGAGGATCGGCCTGATCGAGACGAAGGGGTTCGAAGGTGCAATGACGACTACGTCCGCCTCCACGATCGCCTCGACGACTCCGGGTGCGGGCCGCGACTCGCCGGCGCTCTCGAAGCGGACGCCGTCGACACGGTCGGCGTGCCGGCGGCGCACGAACCACTCCTGGAAGTGGAGTTCGCCCTCCGGGGTCTCGATCTTGGTGCGCAACCGGTCGTCGGTCGCCGGCAGAAGCCGCACGTCGACTCCGAGCCTCTCCGCGAGTTTCTGCGTCACCGTGGAGAGCGGCTCGGCCTTCTTCAGCAGTCTCGTGCGCAGGATGTGCACGCCGGCGTCTTGGTCGCCGAGCGTGAACCAGGTCTCCCGTCCGGCCTGCTCGGCCACGGCCATCGCCTGGTACGTGTCGCCTCGCACGCCCCACCCGCGCTCCTCGTCGAGGAGACCGGCCAGCGTGTACATGATCGTGTCGAGGTCCGGGGAGATGTGCAGGCCCCACATCTCGAGGTCGTCGCCGACGTTCCCGATCGCCGTCACCTGCTCGGGGCCGGCTGCGCGGGCGAGCGCGTCCACACAACGCGAGCCGCCGAGGCCCCCGGCCAGCACGGTTATCCTCACAGCGTGCTGGCGGTCGTCCCGGTGAAGGGCCGCGACGGCGCGAAGACGCGCCTGGCGCCCCTGCTCCAGCCCGAAGAGCGAACGCGGCTCGTGCTCGGCATGCTCGAGCGGGTTCTCGAGGCGTGTGCCGGGGCGGAGAGCATCACCGGAACGCTACTCGTGACGCCGGATCCGGGCTTTGCGCCCCACGGCGTCGAGGTCCTCCGGGATGCGGGCACCGGGCACGCGGACGCGATCACCCTGGCGCTTAGGGACGAGCGCGCCCGAGCAGCCGCCCTCGTCGTGATGGCCGACTGCCCGCTCGTGCGACCCGAGTCCCTGGACGCCCTCGCGGCGGCTGCCAGACCCCTGGCTCTCGCCCCTTCGCGCGATGGAGGTGTGAACGCGCTCGCCCTGCAAGCGGTCAACGGCTTCGTCCCCCTGTTCGGGGTTTCCGTCGAGGAGACGATCGGCGCCGCGCGAGCGGCCGGGCTCGAGGCCGCGATCGTGCACGACCCCCTGCTCGCGCTGGACGTGGACCGGCCAGAGGACTACGAGGCGATGCTCGCATGCCGCTGATCACGTACTCGCCCAAGGTCTTCATCCCGCTGACCAAGCTCTGTCGGGACGTCTGCCACTACTGCACTTTCGCGCAGCCGCCCCGCCGCGGCGAGCGCGCGTACATGCGCGCCGACGAGGTGCTCGAGATCGCACGTGCGGGCGCCGAAGCGGGCTGCCATGAGGCGCTCTTCACGCTCGGGGACAAGCCCGAGCTCCGCTACCGGGCGGCGCGCCAGGAGCTCGCCGAGCTCGGCTGCGAGACGACGATCGAGTACCTCGCCCGCATGTGCGAGCTCGTCCTCGCCGAGACGGGGCTCCTCCCCCACGTGAACCCAGGCGTGATGACGCGCGAGGAACTGGCCCTGCTTCGGACCGTCTCGGCCTCTCAGGGGATCATGCTCGAGACGGCTTCGCCGCGGCTGTCTGAGAAGGGCCTGCCTCACCACGGCTCCCCGGACAAGCTCCCCGAGCGCCGACTCAAGACGATCCGCCTCGCGGGGGAGCTCCAGATCCCGTTCACCACGGGAATCCTGATCGGGATCGGGGAGACGCGGGAGGAGCGGTTGGAGGCGCTCGAGGCGATCCGCGACCTGCACGAGCGCTACGGCCACATCCAGGAGGTCATCGTCCAGAACTTCCGCGCGAAGCCGGGGACAAAGATGGCCGGCGCGCCCGAGCCCTCTCTCGACGATCTGCTCTGGACGGCTCGCGCGGCCCGCGACGTGCTCGGGCCGAGCATGCACGTTCAGGTGCCGCCGAATCTCTCCTACGACGAGTTTCCGCGCCTCCTCGAAGCAGGGATCGACGACTGGGGCGGGGTCTCCCCCATCACCCTCGACCACGTGAACCCCGAGGCGCCGTGGCCAGAGGTCGAGCGCCTGCGCGAGGCAACGGAGTCCGCGGGCTTCGCACTCGTACCGAGGCTTCCGATCTATCCCGAGTACGTCGCCGACCTCGAAGGCTGGGCCGACCCGCGCCTCGCGCAGGAGATCCTGAGGCACGCAGACGCCGACGGGCTCGCCCGCGAGGACCGTTGGGCGGCAGGGGTCGAGAGCCGACCGCCTCCCGTGCCACGCGGCCAGCCGCTCGCTCTGAACGATGAGCTCGACGAAGACGGGGTCACGGCGCTCTTCCAGGCGCGCGGGGCGGAGCTCGGCGCGGTGCTCGCGGCCGCCGACGAGTTGCGGCGGGAGACGAACGGCGACGAGGTCACCTACGTCGTCACGCGCAACATCAACTACACCAACGTCTGCTACTTCCGCTGCGGCTTCTGCGCCTTCTCGAAGGGCAAGCTGGCGGCGAACCTGCGCGGCGCGCCGTACCTCGTGCCGCTCGACGAGGTCGTCCGCCGCTGCCGCGAGGCCTGGGAGCGCGGCGCCGTGGAGGTCTGCCTGCAGGGCGGGATCCATCCCGCGTTCACGGGCGACTACTACGTCGAGCTCGTCGAAGCGATCAAGCGCGAGCTGCCCAACCTGCACGTGCACGCCTTCTCCGCCCTCGAGGTCTGGCAGGGCGCGGCCACGCTCGGGCTCCCCCTCGCCGACTACCTCACGCGCCTGCGCGAGGCCGGCCTCGCCTCCCTTCCCGGCACGGCCGCGGAGATCCTCGACGACGAGGTGCGGCGGATCCTCTGCCCGGACAAGGTCACGACGGAGCAGTGGCTCGAAGTGCACCAGACCGCCCACGAGGTCGGTCTACGCTCGACGGCGACGATCATGTTCGGCTCGGTTGAGGGGCCGCGCAGCTGGGCGAGACACCTGCTTGCGGTCAGGGACCTGCAGAAGCAAACAGGCGGCTTTACCGAGTTCGTACCGCTCCCCTTCGTCCACATGGAGGCGCCCATCTACCTCAAGGGCGGCGCACGGCCGGGGCCGACCTTCCGCGAAGCCCTGCTGATGCACGCCGTCGCGCGGCTGGCTCTTCATCCCCACGTGCCGAACATCCAGGTCTCATGGGTGAAGATGGGGATCGAGGGCGCGCAGGCGTGTCTCGAAGGCGGCGCGAACGACCTCGGCGGGACGCTCATGAACGAGTCGATCTCGCGCGCGGCCGGTGCCTCACACGGCCAGGAAATGCCTCCCGAGGGCATGGAGGAGGCGATCCGCGCCATCGGCCGCACCCCGAGACAGCGGACGACGCTCTACGGCACTCCGCCCCAAGAACGCAGGCAGCTCTCCTACGGAGCGCCGGCGCTCGCCGAGCCGCTGAACCCGCATGTGAGCGACGCCGGCCTCAGGCGGCCGAAGATCCTGGTCCGCCCCGGCCTAGCGGTCGGCTAGTACCAGCGGCCGCGGGCGAACCCGCCGAACGCGAGCAGGCCGAGCAGGATCACAATGATGCCGATCCAGGTCCAGCCGATGAGCAGAAACACGATGCCCAGGATGACCACGATGCCGCCGAGGGTGATTCCCGCTCCGGGGCCGTAACGACGTTCGGGTGTAGCCAAGTCCGCCTCCTTGGAGTCAGGCCGCGGTCTCGACCACGGTCAATTGCTCTCTGAAGCGTGCCCGCTTGACGAACTGTCCAATCCCGGGCTGCGCGAGGAGCTCGCCGCCCTCCACGAGCACGATTCCGCGCAGGAGGACGGTCTCCG
This sequence comes from Gaiellaceae bacterium, assembly GCA_035296905.1. Taxonomy (GTDB): domain Bacteria; phylum Actinomycetota; class Thermoleophilia; order Gaiellales; family Gaiellaceae; genus DATEOR01. Next base: position 3,541 of record DATHAA010000039.1, on the reverse strand, counting down.
GCGTCCCCGTGACCTCCGTGCCCTCGTAGAGGTTGTAGTCCGTCTTCGAGTGCTGCGAAGCCGCGGTGATCGTGTGCTTCTTCGCCGGGTCGAAGATGACGATGTCCGCGTCGGAGCCGACAGCGATCGTGCCCTTCCGCGGATAGAGGCCGAAGAGCTTCGCAGGGTTCGTGGCGAGGAGCTCGACCATGCGGTTGAGGCCGATCCGGCCCTGGCGGACACCGAACTCGTGGATCATGTGCAGCCGGTTCTCGAGCCCCGGCCCCCCGTTCGGGATCTTCGAGAAGTCGTCCTTGCCGAGCGACTTCTGCCCGTCCCAGAGGAAGGCGCAGTGGTCAGTCGAGATCGCCGAGAGGACGTCGTTGCGGACGGCCGCCCAGAGGATCTCCTGGTTCGCCTTGTCCCGCGGCGGCGGCGTGTAGACGTACTTCGCCCCCTCGAAGTTCGGCTTCTCGAGGAACGTGTAGTCAACGAAGAAGTACTGCGTGCAGGTCTCGCCGAAGACGTTCCAGCCCTTCTCACGCGCGAGGGCGATCGGCTCGACCGACTCGTGGCACGAGACGTGGACCACGTACAGCGCGCAGCCGGCCACGCGCGCGAGCTGGATGGCGCGGTTCGTCGCCTCGCCCTCGGTTTCGGGCGGGCGGGTGAGCGCGTGGTACTTCGGCTCCGTCTTCCCCTCGGCGAGCGCCTTCTTCACGAGCACGTCGATGGCGTCGCCGTTCTCGGCGTGCACCATGACGAGCGCACCGGTTTCGGCGGCGACCTCCATGGTCTTGAAGAGCGTCTCGTCGTCGACCATGAGTGCGCCCTTGTAGGCCATGAAGAGCTTGTAGGAGGTGATGCCCTGGTCGGGGAGCGAGGCGAGCTCCTCGAGGGAGCCGCCCTCACGGAGGTCGGTGACCGCCATGTGGTAGCCCATGTCGATCACCTGCTTGCCGTTCGCCTTCGACCGCCAGTCGTCGAACGCGTCGGCGAAGGATGAGCCCTGCGGCTGGATGATGAAGTCGACGTGGCAGGTCGTCCCGCCGAAGGCCGCGGCGGTCTGCCCCGACTCGACATCGTCGATCGTGGTCGTGCCTCCGAACGGCATGTCGAGATGGGTATGCGGGTCGACGCAGCCCGGGAGCACGTACTTGCCGCTCGCGTCGATGACCTTGTCGGCCTCGACGTCGAGCGACTCGCCGATCAGCGACACCCTCTCGCCTTCGACGTAGACGTCTCCGACGTAGTCGTCCGCGGCCGTGATCACGCGGCCGCCCTTGATCAGAACGGACATCGTTCTCTCCCCTCCTTGGAGCGGGTGAGGTGGCCGCCGAAGTATCCCTCCGGCGGCCACCGCGTGCATTCACTGGTTGGGCTATTCGCCGCCCGCCGTGACTTCGACAGTGGGCGCCTGCCAGCTCGCACCGTTGACGTCAGCCCCGTCGGCCTTGAGCTCCTCGACGGCCGCCTTCGCGTACGTGTCGATGTAGGCATCGCTCGACGCCTCGTTCTTGATCACGCCGTAGTCGATCGCGATCTTAGCCGTGTTGGCAAAGTCGTCCGGGTTCATGACCCCGATACCGAGGTCGTTCGGCCAGATCAGCTTGTTAATCTCGTTCAGCTGCCAGTTCTGGTGGCCCTCGCCGAGCGTCGGCCCGTTGTCGAGCACGATCTGGAGACACTCGTCCGGGCTGTCGCGGCAGAAGATCCAGCCCTTGAAGCTGGCCTTCAGGAACCGCGTGGCGATGTCCTGGTTGGCCTCGTCCTGGATCCAGTCGCCGCGGACGAACACGCCGTCCTCGAGCGCCCCCGTGCCCTGGTCGGACATCTTGAGGACGTTGAGGTCGTCGAGGGTGTAGAGCTCGCCCGTGTCAGGATTCTCCTGCTCGAGCACCTGAGCGAGCTCGTTGTAGGTCATCGCCGCGGCGGCGTCGACCTCCCGGTTCAGGAAGAGGTTCATGTCGAACGGCTGTGCGACAACCTCGACGTCTGACTGCGGGTCGATGTCGTTCTTGTTCAGCGCGGCGAACAGCTTGTGCTCGTTGCCCCCGAGCCAGACGCCGACCTTCTTGCCCTTTAGCGAGGCGATCGAGTCGAGGCCGCTGTCCTTCCACGTGACCTCGGTCATGCCGCTTCGCGCGAAGACCTGGGCGATGTTGACGATGTCGCCGTTCTGGTCGCGCGTGGCGAGCAGGTTGTCGAGCCAGTCGATGCCGAACTCGGCCTGGCCGCCGAGGACGACCTGCTCCGGGACGATGTCGGGCCCGCCGACCTTGATCTCGACGTCGAGGCCCTCGTCGTCGTAATAGCCCTGCGCGTCTGCCGCGTAATAGCCGGCGAACTGCGCCTGTGTCACCCACTTGAGCTGGAGGGTGACCTTGTCCTTCGCGCCGCCGCTGGCGCCTGTCCCTGTTCCCCCGCTGGACTCCTCGTCTCCGCCGCCACAACCCGCGCCCACCAGCGCGAGCACGATGACGGCGGCCAGCCACAACCACCGAGCACGCTTCATCCGTTCCCCTTCCCTCGAAGTCCGTCGTGTCACTCTCGACCTCCGCGCACCGACGGGTGCCAGCTCAGAACGACGCGCTCCGCGAGCGCTACCGCTCCGTAGAAGGCGATTCCGAGCACGCTGGCGACGAAGATCGCCGCCCATGCCTCGTCGAACGCGAATATTCCTGCCGACCGCCTGATCTGGATTCCGAGCGCCTCCTGCGACCCGCCGAAGTAGTCCCCGACGATTGCCCCGATCATTGCGAGGACGGTCGCAACCTTCAAGCCGGTAAAGAGATACGGGAGTGAGGTCGGGATGCGCACGCGGCGGAAGATGTCGCGCTCGCGCGCGGCGTAGGAGCGCATGAGCTCGACGGATTCCGGGCGCACCGAAGTCAGGCCGCGCAGCGTGTTCACCATCACCGGGAAGAAGACGATCACCGCCGCGATCGCCATCTTCGAGGCCGGAGAGAGGATCCCGAACCAATTGTTCGTGATCGGCGCGAAAGCGATGATCGGAACCGCGTTCGCCGCGATCGCATACGGCATGAGCGCGTTTCCGAGCGGTCGCCAGCGCGCGAGCACGAGAGCGACGAGGACCGCAAAGGCCGAACCGATGAGGAAGCCGCCGACGGCCTCCTTGAAGGTGAAGAGGCCCGCGCTGACAAGCGTGTCGCGCTCGTCCCAGAACGTGCGGAGGATCTCGGAGGGCGCGGGCAGGAGGAACCGCTGCACGTCGAGCCCACGTACAAGCCCTTCCCAGAGCGCGATGCCGACGACGAAGATGGCGATCGCGGGCGCCCAGTCGCGGGCGCCGCGGCCCATCATGCGCCCGAAGCTCCGCGGAACCGGCTGGACAACGGTTGTGCTCACGCCCGCAGCTCCTCGCCTGAACGATCTCCCGTCCGCAGGAGCTCGCGCACCTCGGTGACGAGCTCGAAAAAGCGCTCCTGCTCGCGCGTGTCCGTGTTCCGCGGCTGCGGGAGGTCGTTGTCGACGACCCCGGTGATGCGGGCCGGGCGGGGGGACAGAACCACGACGCGCGTCGAAAGGAAAACCGCTTCGG
>DATHAA010000038.1:0-9567 GCA_035296905.1 Gaiellaceae bacterium | reverse complement strand
GCGATGCCGGAGGACTATCGCAAGGCGCTCGTCAAGTTCATCGAGATGCACGGCAACTCGGAGCTCATGGGCGTCCTTCCCGAGCGCGAGTGGATCCTGCGCGCGCCGACGCTGCAGCGGAAGCTCGCCCTCACCTCCAAGGTGCAGGACGAGGTCGGCCATGCGCAGCTGATCTACCGCGTCGTCGAGGATCTCGGCAAGCCGCGAGAGGCCTGCCTCGACGACCTCGTCGCGGGCAAGACGAAGTTCCACAACGTCTTCCACTACCCGACGAAGACCTGGGGCGATGTCGGCGTGATCGCATGGCTCGTTGACGCCGCGGCGATCATCTCCCAGAAGGCGCTCCTAAAGTGCTCCTACGCCCCGTACGCGCGGATCATGAAGAAGATCTGCTGGGAGGAGTCGTTCCACATCCTCCACGGGCGCGACGTGATCCTCACAATGATGAACGGGACCGACGAGCAGCGGGAACTCGTGCAGGAGGCCCTGAACAGGTGGTGGGGCCCGCTCATGCAGTTCCACGGGAATCCGATCCCGGCCCAGGACGACCCGATGTATCGCTGGCGGATCAAGAGCCAGGCGAACGAGGAGGCGCGCCAGCAGTTCCTCGACGGCTACGTGCCGCAGATCTGGGAGCTCGGGCTCACCGTCCCGGACCCGAAGCTCGAGCAGGGCAAGGACGGCGTGTGGAGCTTCTCCGAGCCCGACTGGGACGAGCTCAAGTGGGTCGTCACCGGTCATGGGCCCGAGACCGAGCGCCGGCTCGGCTTCCGCCAGGCCTCGCGCGACGAGACCGCGTGGGTGCGGCGCGCGGTGCTCGCGGACGCGGCGTGATCTGGGAAGTCTTCCGCCAGGAGCGGGAGGGGCAGCCCTTCCAGCATGGCGGTTCCCTTGAAGCACCCAATCTCGTCTTCGCCGAGGCCTACGCGCGTGAGTTCTACGGGCGCCGCGACGAGTCATTCGCGCTCTGGATCGTCCCGCGCGAGTCCGTCCAGGCGGTTCGTGACCCGTACGTCGCCGATGTTTTCGACCGCGACTACCGCCGGGTGGACGGCTACTCGCTCAAGGTGAAGCTGAAGGAGGCGCGTGAACGCGCAGGAACTTCTCCAGCTGGCTGACGACGAGCTCGTCCTCGGCTGGCGCAACTCCGAGTGGACCGGCATCGCACCCTTCCTGGAGGAGGACGTGGCCTTCTCCTCCATCGCCCAGACCGAGATCGGCCACGCGCGGGCCTGGTACGAGCTCGCGGCGAAAGAGCTGGGGACGGACGCAGATGCGCTCGCCTTCGACCGCGCGCCGGAGGAGTACCTGTGCGCCCCGCTCGTCGAGATGCGGATGGTCGACGACTGGGCGCGCACCATCGCCCGCCACTGGCTCTACGAGACCGCCGACCGCATTCGAATTCAGGTCTTGCTGAACTCCATCGACCGGGAGGTCGCCGGCCTCGCCGAGAAGATCGACCGGGAGGAGGCATATCACCGCATGCACGCCGAGATGTGGGCCGAACGCCTGCGCGACGAGCCGAGGTTCCGCGAAGCGGTAGACGAGCTGTGGCCATACGCGCTCGGCCTCCTGCCCGAGGAACAACGCCCCCTTTTCTGCCAGGCATTCGAACGGGACGAAGGAGCGGCCGTCGAACGCGGCGACCACACGGAGAGCCTGCTCCCGCTCTGGAAGGAGATGACGATGGTGCGCCGCTCGGTGCCGGGGGCCTCATGGTGACCGCCGAGCGCGTGTGGGAGGCGCTCGCCGAGATCCCCGATCCCGAGATCCCGGTCATCTCGCTGGTCGAGCTCGGAGTCGTCCGCAATGTCGAGGTGAACGGCGAACGCGTGCACGTCGGGTTCACGCCCACCTTTCTCGGCTGCCCGGCGCTCGAGGTGATGCGCGACCAGATGGCCGGACGGATCCGCGAGCTCGGCGCCGAGCCCGACGTCGAGGTCCTGAGCGAAGGCTGGTCGAGCGATCGGATCACAGAGGAGGGGCGCCGCAAGCTCCGCGACTCCGGCTTCGCGCCTCCATCGCGCGGCGCGCCCGCCACGCTGGTGCAGATCCAGACGGGAGCGCATCCGTGTCCCTACTGCGGTTCGACCGACACGCGGCTGGACAACCTCTTCGGCCCGACCCCGTGCCGCTCGATCCGCTACTGCAACGCCTGCCGTCAGCCTTTCGAGCAGTTCAAGACGCTCTGAGCGGCGACTCAGTGGAAGACGTGCGAGAAAAAAATGAGCACGGCACACCCCAGACAGACAGGCACCGTGAGCACCACGCCGAATCGTCTGCGGTGCCAGGTCAAGAAGCCGGTCGCGAGCGCCCCGAAAGCCCCGAGGTAGATCGCCAGAGCGGGCATGTCCCCTGCCTCGGAGCGTCTGTAGTACGGAGGCGTGCCGTACACGTCGAACGCGTAGTAGTTCGCGACGAGGAACAGGCCTACCAGGGGCGCGAGGAGGGCGAACAAGCTGGTTGGCTTGCCCGAGATGAGCTGCCAGGCGGCCGCGAGGGGGACGAGCAGGACGGCGAGGAAGACGGTCTGCACCGGTATCCACTCGCGGTCCGGAGGGACGGCCTCGAGGTCGACCAGCACCGTCCAGATCGTTGCGGCGGAAAAAGCGCCAACGAGGATCAGAACCGGGATGTCGCGGCCTCTCATCGGTGCGCTCTCTGGCGCCAGCGCACGACAGTCCGGCTTCCGACGCCCAAGGACATGAGGATCACCGCGCAGGGCACGCCCAAGAAGAGGGCGCTGATGAACCACGGGAGGAGCGGCTCTCCCGGTGTGCCCTCCGGGATAGGGACGAACCCGGCGAACACGGGGAGAGACACGACAAGCCCGAGGACCTTCATGTCTCTCGCGGCGTACCCCACCACGAAATGGAGAACCGCCAGGACGCCGAGGGCGATGAGAGTCGATCCGTGCGAGGGCGCCAACGCCAGGTACACCATGAAGGCAGCGACGCCCATGAGGTAGACGGCTATGCTGTCCCAGTATCGCACTACTGCTATGTATAGCATGATTGAGATATGAGTCAACCGGTGGAGCGAATTCGTGCGCGGCTCGCCGGCGCCGAAGAGGGCTGGCTGTTCGCGCAGATCGCCGGGCAAGTCGCGGATCGCCGGAAAGAGCGCGCCCTTTCCCAGGCCGATCTCGCCGAGCTCGTAGGCACCACCCAGTCGGCGATCGCTCGCCTCGAAAGCGGCGGGCGGCCTCCTCGGATCGACACGCTTCTTCGCATCGCCAACGCCCTCGACGCCGACCTGCACATCGAGTTGCTCGACCGCGAGCCCGGCTAGACTCGGCGCGATGCGGGGCACTGTTGCAGCACTGGTGGGGGTCCTCGCCCTGCTCGCGGCAGGTTGCGGCGGCGGGGGCGAGGAGCCTCTGAGCGAGGCCGAGTTCCAGAGCCAGGCGAACGCGATCTGCGCGAAGTACCAGAAGCAGCTCAACGCGCTCGGTACCCCGTCCAGCATCGATGAGATCCCCGACCTCGTCCAGCAGGCGCTGGTGATCCTGAACAAGGAAATCGACGAGATCGCCGCGCTCAACCCGCCCGACGAGCTGCAGAGCGACTTCGACAAGATGATCGCAGCCTCCAACAAGACGAAAGCAGCCGCCAACGACCTTTCCGCGGCGGCGAAGTCGGGCGATCAGGCGGCCGTGCAGAAAGCGCTCGAGGACGGCAACGCCGCGAGCGACGAGGCCGACCAGCTCGCCACCGGGCTGGGCCTCAGCGGGTGCAACGCCAACGGCTAGCGGCCGATGAAGCGGGGCTCGCGCTTCTCGAGAAAGGCGGCGACGCCCTCGGCGAAGTCCTCGCTGGCTGCGACCGCAGCCTGAAGCTGCGCTTCGAGCTCGAGCTGCTCCTCCAGCGTCACGTTCGGAGCGCGGTCGAGCAGGCGCTTCGTCATCCCGATCGCCCGCGTCGGCAGGGCGGCGAGCTCGCGGGCGACGGAGGCTGTCCGCTCGGCCAGCTTCCCCGACTCGACGACCTCCGTGACGAAGCCCCACGCATGCGCGTCGCCCGCGGTCAGCTGCTTGGCTGAAGCGAGCCACTCGAAAGCCCGCCCGTAGCCGAGCAGGCGGGAGAGGAAGAAGCTCGCACCCGTGTCCGGGACCAGCCCGATCGTGACGAACGCGGGAACGAACACCGCCGAGTCGGCGGCGAGGCGGATGTCACAGGCAGCAGCGAGCGCGAGGCCGGCGCCCGCTGCCGGCCCGTTCACCGCTGCGATGACCGGCTTCTCGAGCGAGCGGAGCGAGAGGACGTTGCGGTTGTAGGTCGAGCGGAGTCGCTCGCCGATGTCGCCGGCCCCCTCCTGGAACTCCTTCAGGTCCTGGCCGACGCAGAAGCCGCGACCGGCGCCGGTCAGGACAACGGCGCGCACCTCGGGATCGCCCGCCTCCTTGAGCGCCGCGCGGAAGCCGTCCTGCATCGGCCGGTCGAATGCGTTCAGGACGTCCGGCCGATTGAGCGTGATCGTCATCACGCCGCCGTCGCGCTGCGTCTCGACCTCGGCCACTCGGTAGACCTCCCCACCGCTGCTAGCTTGGAACGGTGGATCTTAGAGCCCGTTTCATGATGGGGCCTCGTTGCCGAGGCGTGATGGGCGGCGCGGGGCGAGGACGCAGGGAGCGCGGGTATCGAGTGAGATACCAGTGCGACCGAGGACGCGGCCACGCGTCGTTCAGTGCGGCTCGGCGACTCAGGTCTTCATCGTGAATCGGGCTCTTACGTTCATCTCGTCGCCTGAAGTTCCGGCCGAGGAGGACATTTTCGATGCGTACTCCCAAGCCGTGATCGCCGTCGCGGAGCGCCTGTCGCCCTCGGTCGCCAACCTCCGCGTCTCGCGCCGTGTTCGCGGCGGCCGGCGTTTGGACGGGGGCGGAAGCGGCGTTGTCGTCACACCTGACGGTTTCATGCTCACTTCCGCGCACGTGGTCGCGAGCGGCACGGCGGGTGTCCGCGCCTCCTTCGTGGACGGCTCAGAGGTCGGCGTCGAAGTCGTCGGAACGGACCCGCTCTCGGACCTCGCCGTGCTGCGCGCCGAAGGAACCGACTTCACTCCGGCCGTCCTCGGAGATGCGGAAAACCTCCGCGTCGGCCAGCTCGTCGTCGCGATCGGAAACCCGCACGGTTTTGCCGGCTCGGTGACCGCGGGCGTAGTGTCGGCACTCGGACGCTCTCTGCCCGTGCGTTCCCGGGCAGCCGGCCGGATCGTCGAGAACGTCATCCAGACGGACGCGGCCCTGAACCCGGGCAACTCGGGCGGAGCACTCGCGGACGGCCACGGCCACGTGGTCGGGATCAACACCGCCGTCGCCGGTGTCGGCCTCGGCCTCGCCGTCCCGATCAACGAGACGACGAGGAAGATCATCGGCGCGCTCATGAGCGAAGGTCGCTTTCGCCGCGCCTACCTCGGCATCGCGGGCGGCCCCCGTCCCCTGCCGCCGCGTCTGGCGCGCGAGCTCGGCCGGGGAAACGGCGTCGAGATCGTCGAGGTCGTCGAGGGCAGCCCGGCCGCGAGCGCCGGCCTTCGCGCCGAGGACCTCATCGTCGAGCTGAACGGTGTTGCCGTCGCAGGCGTGGACGACCTCCAACGCCTCATGGCCGGCGAGCTGATCGGCGAATCCGTGACGCTCGAGACCGTGCGCGAGGGAAAGCGTTCCCGCGTGGAGCTCGTTCCCGTCGAGCTCGAAGTCTGAGCTACTTCCCTTTGAAGTCAGGCGGGCGCTTTTCGAGGAACGCCTTCATCCCCTCTTGAGCGTCCTCGGAGGAAAGCGCGAGGTGGAACGCCTTGCGCTCGGCGTCGAGCCCGGCGCTGAGGCTCGTCTCGAACGCCTGGTTCACCGCCTCCTTCGCAAGCCGAACGCCGACCTGGCTCTTCGCCGCGATCGCCTGTGCAACGCGCTTCGTCTCGTCGAGCCACGCCTCGGCGCCGACTACCCGCGCGACGAGACCAGCCGCCTCCGCTTCGCGCGCGGTGAGGAACCGGCCGGTGAGGATGACGTCCATCGCCTTCGACTTGCCGATCGCCCTCGTCAGGCGCTGCGTCCCTCCGGCACCGGGCAGGACGCCGAGGCTCGTCTCCGGCTGGCCGAACTGCGCGGTCTCCGAAGCGACGATGAGGTCGCACGCCATGGCCAGCTCGCAGCCGCCGCCGAGGCAGTAACCGGACACGGCGGCCACGATCGGCGTCCGCACGGACCGAATCGCGTCCCACCTGTCGATGCGCCCGCCGAAGTAGAGCTCAAGCGGGGCCGAGTCGGAGAGCTCGCCGATGTCCGCGCCGGACGCAAATGCCTTCTCGTCACCAGCGATGACGATGCAGCGGACCGCCTCGTCGTCGTCGAGGTTCTCGAGGGCGCCGACGAGCTCGGACATCAGCTGATTCGAGAGAGCGTTCAGGGCCTCCGGCCGGTTCAGCCGGATGACGGCGATCGGCTCCTCGCGCTCGAGGAGGACGGTCACCGGTCGGTGAGGCGGACCGAGATCCGCCAGGACGCCCTCCAGCGCCCCTGATCGTTCGTGAACACGTCCGTCACGGCATACGTGCCGTTCAGGCTGCGCCCTTCGGTGCGCGCAAGCCACCTAAGCCGGGCCTTCACGATCGCGACGTCTCCGTAGGTCCGGACGTCCTCGACGTCGGCCTCAACGAGCTCCGTCTCGATCCTCGGCAGCGACGCGATCCAGTTTTCCCGCGGCATGTGACGTGAGACGCCGCCGACGCTCGTGAGCACGTAGTCGTCTGCGAGAAACCGCTCCGCGGCCGCCTGGTCCTGGCGCTGCACGATGCCGGACCACTCGGTCTCGAGAGCCTGAAACTCCTCAGTCATCGCCTTTCCTCCGGGAGAGGAACCTCTCGACGGCCTCGCGCGGCTCGTCGGTGGCCATCGAGAGCGCCAGCCAGTCGCGCGCGTGGTTCACGGTCTCGTGCCAGGAGAGGTCGCGCCAGAAGTTGAGCTGCTGCTTCGTGTAACGCACGGTCTGCGGCAGCTTCGCGGTCAGGCTGTCGACAAGGCGATCGACCTCGGCGTCGAGCTCGTCCCGTGGAACGGCCGAGTTGACGAGGCCCCATTCGGCCGCCTTGGCCGCCGGGATCTCCTCGCAGAGGAGAAGGATCTCGCGCGCGCGGCGGTCGCCCACCATGATCGGAAGCCACTGGGTCGCGCCGCCGGCGGGCACGGAGCCGTGCTCGGGGCCGACATGGCGGATGAACGTGTCGTCGACCATAACGGCCAGGTCGCAGGCCATCTGAAGCTCGTTGCCACCGCCCACGCAGATGCCGTTGATGCGGGCGAGCGTGGGCTTGCCGATCTCGCGCAGTCGGTCGTGCATGTCCTTGAAGGCGCCGAACCACTTCCAGTACTCGCCGGGCTTTCCGAGGTAGTCTTCGCTCCACGACTTGAGGTCGGCACCGACGCAGAACGCGCGCCCCGCGCCGGTGATGATGACCACGCGGATCTCGTCGTCCCAGGAGGCGTCTTCGCATGCGCGCGCGATTTCGCGCAGCATCCGGAAGTCGAAGGCGTTCAGGACCTCGGGGCGGTTGAGGGTGATCGTCGCCCGTGGCGGCGCCTTCTCGTAGACGATCGCCTCGAGTCCGAGCTCCGACGGGTCGCGCGGTGCGGGCCTGTCCGGCTCCGTCATTCGACCTCGGCGAAGTGCACGTGGAAGGGGATTCCCATCTCGGCAGCGTCGCGCCCCGTGGCCGCGAACTCGTCGGTCCGTGCGGCCGCTTTGAAGGCGTCCATGTCCGGGAACTCCCACTCCGCGTAGTACGCGTACCGCTGGCCCGTGGGCGCGCCGAAGATCTTGCCGTGGCGGAACGTGCCGCCCACGACCCGGCTGCAGAGCTCGGTGTGCTGCTCGTAGCGGGCAGGGTCCGGCTCCTGCTCGTAGAGAACGAACGCTTTGATCATCGCCTGCGAAGGATTCCCGATTCGCGCGAAAGCCGCTGAGCGAAATACACGGGGATGATCGTCAGGGCGATGATGACCGCCACCACGACGTTGACCTGCGGGAGCTGCTGGCCGAGCCTGATCTTCCCGAAGATCCAGAGCGGAAGGGTGTTCTGAGCACCCGCCGTGAACGTCGTCACGATCACCTCGTCGAAGGAGAGCGCAAAGGCGAGCAGGGCTCCCGAGACGAGCGCCGTCGAGATGACCGGGAACGTGACGAAGCGGAAGGTCTGCCAGCCGTCCGCACCGAGATCCATGGACGCCTCGACGAGCGACGGCGAGGTGCGTCGCAGACGCGCGATGACGTTGTTGTAGACGATGACGACGCAGAAGGTGGCGTGGCCGACGATGATCGTCCAGACGCTCAGCTGCCAGCCCCAGAAGCCGAAGTAGGAGTTGAGCGCCATCCCGGTGATGATCCCGGGAAGCGCGAGCGGGAGAACGAAAGCGAATGAGATCGTCTCCCGGCCGAAGAAGCGGAACCTGCTGACCGCGAACGCGCCGGCCGATCCGAGGACCAGGGCGATCGAGGTAGCGACGAGGGCCGCTTTCAGGGAGAGGACGAGCGCTTCGCGCACCTCTTCGTTGTGCCAGGTCGAGCTGAACCACTTGGTCGAGAAGCCTGCAATGGGCCAGCTCTGGATGTTCGAGGAGTTGAAGGCGTAGAGGACGATGATCCCGATCGGGGCGTAAAGGAAGAGGACCACGAGCACCGTCCACGTCCAGAGGCCGAAGCGGGTTGCCCTCGTTTCCATTACATCGCCTCGAATGCGCCGAGCCTGCGCGCGACGAGAAGGTAGACGCCCATGACCGCGAGCGGCACCACGGCGTACGCGGCGGCGAACGGGACGTTGTTCGCGATGCCGACGCTCGCATAGACGACGTTCCCGATGAACTGGGAGCTCGCGCCGCCGACGAGCGTGGGGGTGATGTAGTCGCCGAGCGTGAGAGCGAAGGTGAAGATCGAGCCCGCGACGATACCCGGGAAGGCGAGTGGCAAGACGATGCTCCTGGTCGTCCTCCAGCCCTTGGCGCCGAGGTCGGTCGAGGCCTCGAGGTACGAGTCCGGGATCCGCTCCATCGCCGCGTAGACGGGCAGGATCATGAAGGGCAGCCAGACGTACGAGAAGACGATCCACATCGCCCAGTTCGAGTACGCGAGCCCCACCGTTGGGAGGCCGAGCTGCTCGAGCGTCCAGTTGAGGACGCCTTCCTTGGCGAGGATCAGACGCCAGGCGTAGACGCGCGCCAGGTAGCTCGCCCACAGCGGCAACAGCACGAGGACGAAGAGCGCCGCGCGGGTCCGCGGCGAGGCGAGGCGGGCCATGAAGTAGGCGAATGGAATCGCGATGATCGCGTCCGTGATCGTGACCGCAGCCGCGATCCCGACTGTCCGAAAGGCGATCGTGCGGTAAACGGGCTCGGTGAAGATCCTCGTGAAGTTGTCGAGGTTCCAGTCGCGGACGAGCTCGGTTGTGAAGGGGTCGACCCTCCAGAAGGACGAGATGAGGAGGACGACTAGCGCTGTCAGGTAGAGCAGCCCGAACCAGGCGAGGGGCGGCAGGAGCAGGAACGTGCCGCGGAGCCACCCGCGCCGCCAGAACGCCGCC
>DATHAA010000037.1:0-2127 GCA_035296905.1 Gaiellaceae bacterium | reverse complement strand
AGATTTTCCTGCGAGAAGCCCAGGTCCGTCTGGATGGACGGGAGGGCCACGTTCACGATCGCGATGTCGAGCACGACCATGAACTGCACCGACGCGAGGAGCGCCAATGCGAGCCACTTGCGTCCGTGTGATGCCAACATTCGCTTTCCTTTCACTTTGAGGTGCTTTCGAACTTACACGAAGCACTTTTTTTTTGCAAGGGTGATGTTGCAAAACGCAAGTAGGTCGGATAGACTTCCCGCCGTGAAGCACTACGGCCAGTACTGCCCGGTCGCCCATGCCCTCGAGGTGGTGGGGGAGCGCTGGTCGCTCCTGATCGTTCGCGACCTGATGGGCGGGCCGAAGCGCTACACCGACCTGGCCTGCGGCCTGCCGGGGATCGGCACGAACATCCTCGCCGGCCGCCTCAAAGACCTCGAATCCGTCGGAGTGCTGCGTAAGTACCGGCTGCCGCCGCCGGCCGCCTCGCAGGTCTACGAGCTGACGGAGTACGGAAGCGCGTTGAAGACCGTCCTCTTCGAGATGGCCCGCTGGGGAGCTCGCTCGCTCGGCCCGCCCAAGGAGGACGACCTGCATCCCGGCTGGCTGGAGGGAGCGCTGCGGATGGTGGGCTACGCCGCTCCGGAATGCTCGGGCCGGTTCGTCTTTCGCATCGGCGACGAGGTCGCATCGCTCGTTCACGGCGACTCACAGCCCGGCGCCGTCGATGATCCCGACGCGGTCGTCGAGACGGACGCCGAAGGCTTCTACTACTTCTTCGTCGACCGCGACCTGTCCCGGGCGACGGTCACGGGCGACCGGGCTGCGGTCGAGAACCTCCTCGGCACGCTGCCCGACGTCGAACCGGTCGCTGCCTAGCCGGTTTCGCGGCGCAGCACGTCCCAGGCGAGCCTGACGTCGTCCTCGGTCGTCCGCGCACTGCCGACGGCGAGCCGGATCACGTAGCGCCCGTCGAGGCGGGTGTGCGAGAGAAAGACCTCACCGCTCGTGTTGACGCGCTCGAGCAGCGCCTCGTTCTCCGCGTCGGTTCCGTCCCTCCGGAAGCAGACGAGCGAGAAGCGGCGCGGCGCGCAGACCTCCCAGCCCGGCTCCTCCTCGACCCAGCGCTCGAACTCGGCCGCCAGGCGGACGTGCTCGCGGATCATCGCCTGCAGCCCCTGCCGGCCGAGCGAACGGAGGACGAACCAGAGCTTGAGCGCCCGGAAGCGACGGCCGAGCGGGACGGAGACCTCGTTCAGGCTCACGACCTCCTCGCTCACGCGCAGGTACTCGGGCACGAGGCTGAAGGCGTCGCGAAAGGCGTCGACGCGCCTCGTCCAGAGCGCCGAGCAGTCCATCGGCGTCGAGAGCCACTTGTGCGGGTTGACGACGATCGAGTCGGCGCGCTCCCAGCCCGCGAACAGCGGCCGGAGCTCCTTGCAGACGGCGGCCGAGCCGGCGTACGCGGCGTCCAGGTGGAGCCAGGTTCCAGAGGCTTCGCAGGCCTCGGCGATCGCCGGCACCGGGTCGATGGAGGCGGCGGAGGTCGTACCGATCGTCGCGACGACGGCGCAGGCCCGCTCGAGGTCGAGCAGCTCGGGACGGATCGCGTACTCGTCGTCCACGGGCACCTTGCGCAGCTCGAGCTCGAGAATCCGGGCGGCCTTGTCGACCGACGAATGCGCGTGGTCCGAGGTCACGACGACTCTCCTGCCGGAAGCGGCGCCGCGTGCGGCCGCGAGCGCGGCCAGCGTCCCGACCGACGCGCTGTCCTCGATGTGACCGTGGAATCCGTCAGGCAGCCCGAGCAGCTTCCTGAGCCAGTCGAGCGTCGTCTCCTCGAGCTCCTGTAGGACGGGCGACGCGCGCCAGAGGATCCCGACCTGGTTGAGGCTCGCCGCCAGCATCTCCGCCAGGATCCCGGCCTCCGAGGCGGTGCTGGCGAAGTACGCGAAGTAGCGCGGGCTCTGCCAGTGCGTGACGCCGTCCATGAGCACTTCGTCGACATCGCCGAGAATGGCCTGGAACGGCTCAGGCGCGTCCGGCGGCTCCGCGGGTAGCCGGGAGCGGATTTCGCCGGGCTCCACCCGGGCGAGGACGGGGAACTCGCGCAGCCGTTCGAGGTACGCCGCGATCCAGTCGAGCGCA
>DATHAA010000036.1:0-29737 GCA_035296905.1 Gaiellaceae bacterium | reverse complement strand
CCTGGAAGCCACCGCCACCAACATGGAGGCGGACGTCTACCCGACGATCCACGACAACTACCAGTACTTCCCTTTGAGCCCGCTCAGCAAGACGAACCCGCATCGTCCGATCGATCGCTGGGGGAACTCGACAACCGTCTTCGACGGGACCCAGTACGGCTCGTGGATCTTCTTCCGCTTCCTCGCTGAGTACTTCACGAACACGACCCATCCGATCTCGACTACCCCGAACCCCGCGTTCGTGCGGGAGATCTGGAACGACGCGAAAGCCGTCCCTAACACGACCAACGGCGGCGAGTACTCGACCGAGGCAATCGAGACCTTCCTCGCCGCTCACGGCGAGACCTTCCCCTCGGTATTCCGGCAGTTCGGCGTCGCCAACGCAGCGCCGGCCACCTGGTACAAGGACGGCGCGCTCTTCAAGACGCGGGCCGGACAGTCCTACACCGTCAACACCATCGACAGCGGCTCCGGGGGCTCCGCCGACCTCAAGTTGACCCACATGTCGAATGACTACTGGTTCTTCAAGCCCGGGGCCGGGACGACGACCCTGGATGTCGACGTCGACTTCCCCTTCGCGGTCACGAGCCCGCGCGCGACGGTGCTTTCCTTCAACGCGGGCGGCGGAATGGTCGAGCAGGAGGTCGCGCTCGACCCCAGCGGGGATACGAACCCGCGTGTGTCGGTGACCTTCGACAGCACGGTGGCGAAGGTCGTCATCGTCGTCACGAACGCAAGCACGCGCTTCACGCAGTGCGGCAGCGATCAGAGGACGCCGTTCTTCTCGTGCTTCGGCCAACCGCAGGACGACTCGACGTCGAAGAACTACAAGCTCGACCTGAGCGCGCCCTAGGAGACGCGCTTGAACTTGAGCGTGTAACTCCCGGCCTTGAAAATCCAAGCGCTGACCTGCACGTAATACGTGCCGGTCTTCTTCGCCGTGAACTGCACGACTTCGTCGACGCCGTTTCCATGGGCGGCGAACTTCTGCAGCCGGTTCGTGCTGTCGAACTGCCAGATCTCCTTCGTACCCGGCTTCCAGACCAACAGGTCGTAGTCCTTGCCCGACGGGACGACGAGCGTGAACCGGTACGTGTGACCCCTGCTCAGCTTGCGCTTGAAGACATCGTTGATGTCAGCCGGCCAGGCAACGGAACCCGACTTCCTTCCCGTCGACCAACCTGCGGCGTGGTTGATGTTGCCGTCGGTGACCGGCGTCGCGTTCGCCGTGGATGCACCAAGGGCCGCGAGCGCGTTGACGCGCCCGGACGTGCGTGTGAAAGCACCCGTTTTTGTCGCGTTGAGCGAGGAGCTGTTCATCCTTTGCAGAGTCGACGGCTTGTCGACGCCGCGGATGACCGCGTTCTTGACCTGCGCCGTGCTCAGAAGAGGGTTCTGCGAGAGCACGAGGCCGGCCACACCAGCAACGTGCGGGGCCGCCATCGAGGTGCCGTCAAACGTCTCCCAGCCCCCGCCTGGAACGGTGCTCGTGATGTCGACACCCGGGGCCGCCACGTCAACTGAGTCGTGGCCCCAGTCGGTGAATGCGCACTGGTTCATGGTCAGTCCACCTTCGACGAAGCATTCCGTGGAGTAGGCGTACCTGTCCTCGTCGTTGGTCGCGGCGACCGTGAGAATGTTGTCCAGGCTGTAGGCCGCCGGGTACGAAGGAGAGAAGACGTCCTGCGTATCGTCGTTGTTGAGGTCGACTCCGAGAAACATGTCGTTGTCGAGACTGTCGTTCCCAGCCGCCACGACGACGAGCATCCCGGACTTGCGAATGGCTTCTCGCTCGGCGTTCGAGAACTGGAACCCCCCGAGGCTCATGTTCGCGACTCGCGCGCCCTTGGCCTTCGCGTACGCCAGGGCCTTCACCTCGTTCGAGATCGGCATTTCGCCGTTGTTCTGCGCGATTTTGAGAGCCATGATCCGGCATCCCGGGCAAACTCCAACAACTCCGATTGACTCGTCGCGGGCCGCCGCGATCGTGCCGGCAACGTGGCTACCGTGGTCGAAGCCCGAGAAGTGTGGGGCGGCGTCTACGAGCGTGTTGTCGTTCTCGCCGAAGTCCCAGCCGTTGAGGTCGTCGACCAGGTCGTTCCCGTCGTCGTCGGCCAGGTTGGCCGTGTCACCCGGGTTGACCCACTTCTGCGGACTGAGATCGGCGTGGGAGAAGTCAACGCCGGTATCGATGACGGCGACGACGATCGAGGGCGAGCCTGCGGTCACGGCCCAAGCCTCGGGCGCATCGATGTCTGCGTCGCTCGTGCCCGCGTGATCGGCTGGACTTTTCGAGATCGACTGGGTGACATCGTGCAGTTGCCCCGTGTTGCTCAGATCCCACTCCTGTGAGAAGAGCCCATCCGCCGGGTCAGCGAGCGGGTGGCGGATGTAGTCCGGTTCAGCCCAGGCGACTCCAGGGCTGCGATTGAGCCTCCGCACGGCCTCGGCGACGCCCATGGAGCTGGGGACGCGCAGCAGCTGCATGTCAAACGCGCCGAACCCGCGAATCAGCCCGAGCCCGACCCGGCTCTGCGTCCGCGCCATCGCTTCCCGGCTCACGCCGCTCTCATACCCGACGAGGACGTGTCCCGGGACATAGGGGACGGCGGATCGGTGCGCCGCGCGCTCGGCGATGGACCGCCCGTAGGCGGAGTCCCCGGCATTCGCGGCGGGCGCGGCGGTGAGGGCCACGAGCCCGAGCAGCGCGACAGCCCGGCCGAGCAGAGAGAACGTGTTACCAGACGTCGACGGCATTGACCCCGCCACAAGGTGACATGCCCGGGTCGAAATGGCAATAGCTCGAAAGGGCGGTCGGCTAGCGGTGCTCGCGCTCGATGGTCGCCGCGGTGAACGCGGCCGGCGCGTCGAGCTGAACCTCGGGCTTCCTAACGCGCACGCGCACGCGTGAGACGTCGAAGCGCTCGACGAGCGTGTCGGCGATGGCGGCGGCGAGCGCCTCGATCAGGTTGAAGCGGCGCGAGTCCGAGATCTCACGGATGCAGGCCACCACCTTCGTGTAGTCGATCGTGTCGTCGAGGTGATCGCTGCGAACGCCGGCGTCGTGGGCGACGAGCCAGACGTCGAAGAGGAAGCGCTGGCCGGTCTCCTGCTCGGATCTGGTCGCGCCGTGGAAGCCCATGAGCTCGAGCCCCTCGATCTCGATCTCCATCTGACTCACCGGCGCACCTCCTCGAGAGCCCGTGCGGCGGCAAGCGCCTGCACGTGCTCGCGCACGTCGTGGACGCGGAAGATCGCCGCGCCGCGCTCGTAGGCCAGCACTGCGACGGCCACGCCAGCGGAGACCGGGCCCGTGAGCGCCTCGTCGTCGCCCATGAGCCTGCCGAGGAAGCGCTTGCGGGAGGCGCCCACGAGCACTGGACGGCCGAGCGCAACGATCTCGTCCAGGCGCGCGAGGAGCTCGAGGTTGTGCTTCACGGTCTTACCGAATCCGATCCCGGGGTCGAGGCAGATGCGCTCCTCGTCGATCCCCGCTTCGGTGGCGAACTCGAGGCGCTCCTCCAGGAAGGCCTTCACCTCGGAGACAACGTCGTCGTAGCGCGGGTCGTCCTGCATCGTGCGCGGCTCGCCGAGCATGTGCATCAGGCACAGGCACGCATCCGAGTCGGCGACGACGCCTGCGAGCTCGGGCTCGCCCCTGAGCGCCGTGACGTCGTTCACCAGAATCGCACCGGCCTCGAGGGCGTGGCGAGCGACCTCCGCCTTCGAGGTGTCGATAGAGACCGGCACGTCCGCGAGCGCCGCGAGCACGGGCTCGACGCGGCGAACCTCATCCTCGAGGGAGACACCTGCTGAGCCGGGTCGGGTCGACTCTCCGCCCACATCCACGATCGCAGCGCCTTCCTCGAGCATCCCGCGGGCCTCCGCGATGGCCACCTGCGGGTGCAGGAAGGCTCCGCCGTCCGAGAACGAGTCCGGCGTGACGTTGACGACGCCCATGACGCTCGGGCGCGGGAGGAGCTCGTCGATCGCGGGCAATCTGCCGCGATCTTAGAGAGCGGTTCTAGTTCGCGCCCTCGGGCTCGGGCGGAGGCTGCATCGTCGCGCCCGGCAGCGGGAACGGCCGCGGCTTTGGCTCTGCGCGCGGCTTAGGCGTGTCGGTCTCGGCCGGAGCGCTCGCGGCCTCGTCCGGGAAGACGGTCTCGGCGGCCTCGCCGGCGAGCAGGCGCTCGAACTGATCCTTGTCGATCGTCTCGCGCTCGACGAGGAGCTTGGAGATCTGCTGCAGGTCGTCCATGTGCTCGCGGAGGACGCTGAGCGCTCGCCCGTGAGCCTCCTCGATCACGCGGCGGATCTCGTCGTCGATCTCGCGTGCGATCTCCTCGGAGTAGTCGGGCTCCGCACCCATGTCGCGGCCGAGGAACGGCATGTCATGGTTGCGGCCGAGGACGCGCGGGCCGAGCTTCTCGCTCATGCCGTAGCGCATGATCATGTGCTTCGCCGAGCTCGTGACCTTCTCGAGGTCGTTCGCGGCGCCGGTCGTGACCTCGTTGAACACGAGCTCCTCGGCAGCTCGCCCGCCGAGCGTCATGGCCATCTGGTCCATGAGCGCCGACTTCGTCGTCAGGAACTTGTCTTCGGCCGGAAGCGAGATCGTGTACCCGAGAGCCGCGCCGCGGCTGATGATCGAGATCTTGTGCACCGGGTCGCAGTTCGGCAGGTAGTGGCCGACGAGGGCGTGTCCCATCTCGTGGTAGGCGGTGACGTTGCGCTCGTGCTCGGAGAGGAGGCGCGTCTTCTTCTCCGGGCCCGCGATCACGCGCATGATCCCTTCCTCGAGCTCATGCTCGCCGATGGTCTTCCTGCCACGGCGCGCAGCGAGGAGGGCGGCCTCGTTGACGAGGTTCGCAAGGTCGGCGCCGGTGAAGCCGGGCGTCCCTGCCGCGAGCGTGTCGAGGTCGATCGTCGTGTCGATCGGCTTTCCCTTCGTGTGCACCTCGAGGATCCTCTTGCGCCCGTTTCGGTCGGGTCGGTCGACCACGATCTGGCGGTCGAAGCGACCGGGCCGCAGGAGGGCTGGGTCGAGGATGTCGGGCCGGTTCGTGGCGGCGATGAGGATGATGTTGTCCTTCATCTCGAAGCCGTCCATCTCGACGAGGAGCTGGTTCAGCGTCTGCTCGCGCTCGTCATGGCCGCCACCGAGACCCGCACCGCGGTGCCGGCCGACGGCGTCGATCTCGTCCATGAAGATGATGCAGGGGCTCGCCTGCTTGGCCTGCTCGAAGAGGTCGCGCACGCGCGAGGCGCCGACGCCGACGAACATTTCGACGAAGTCGGAGCCGGAGATCGAGAAGAACGGCACGCCGGCCTCGCCGGCGACCGAGCGTGCGAGCAGCGTCTTACCCGTGCCGGGCGGCCCGTAGAGGAGTACGCCCTTCGGGATGCGCGCGCCGAGCGCCTGAAACTTCTTCGGGTTCTCCAGGAACTCCTTGATCTCCTGGAGCTCCTCGACGGCCTCGTCCACGCCGGCCACGTCCTTGAACGTGATCTTCGGTGAGTCGGGCGCCATCCGCTTGGCGCGGCTCTTGCCGAAGCTCATCACCTTCGAGCCGCCGCCCTGCACCTGGTTCATCAGGAAGATCCAGAAGCCGAAGAAGAGGAGGAACGGCAGCAGGTAGGTGAGGATGTTCCACCACGCTGAGTCGCCCGTCCCCTTGGAGTCAAACGCGATCGGCGTGCTCGAGTCCTCCAGCATCTGCTGGAAGGCGAACTGCGACGCGTCGGTCGGGTAGTTGACCTTGACCTTCTTCCCGTTCGAGAGGTCGGCCTGGATCTCGCGGCTCTTCGGGACGAAGAGAACGCTCTCGATCGCGCCGGGGTTGTCCTCGACCATCGCGATCAGCTGGCTGTACGTCATCTTCTGGGTGTCGCTCGACCCTCCGGGCAGGAGCGTCCGCGAGGCCAGGAAGACCAGCAGGACGATGACGATCAGGGGGAAGAGTGCGCTGCGGAAGAAACGGTTCAAAGAGGTTCCTCTAGTGGGTTAACGGTAGCAGCCTGGATATTCGTTACAGGGACCGTTCCGGTTCTTCAGACCGTGTCCTCCGCCTGCGCCGCGAGCTCGTCCCGGAGAACGCCCACGAAAGGCAGGTTTCGGTACCGCTCGGCGAAGTCGAGGCCGTATCCGATCACGAAGCGGTTCGGGATCTCGAAGCCGACGTATCGGCAGACAACGTCGTTCTCACGACGCTCAGGCTTGGTCAAGAGGGCACACACCTCGAGCGAAGCCGGCTCACGGGCTTCCAGGTTGCGGAGCAGGTAGGAGAGAGTCAGTCCGGAATCGACGATGTCTTCGACGACGAGCACGTTTCTACCTTCGATCGAGACATCGAGATCCTTGAGGATCCGAACGACCCCTGAGGAGTCGATTCCGGCTCCGTAGCTCGAGATCGCCATGAAATCGACCTCGCAGGCGATGTCAATCGAGCGCATCAGGTCGGCCATGAAGAAGATTGCGCCCTTCAGGACGCCGATGAGGAGCAGGTCCTCGCCGCGGTAGTCGTCTGCGATCTGGGCGCCGAGCTCGGCGATGCGGCCGTGCAAGGTCTCCTCGTCGATGAGGATCTCGCTGACGGCAGCCGAGAGCTCGTTCACCTGGTTCTCGCGCTCCTCTCCGACAGCGTCTTCCCAGCCGGGCGCCGTGGCGATGCCCGGCACGACGACGACCTCGTCGCCCTTGACGACCAGGGGCCAGGCCTCGCGCTCCGAGCGCGGCACCTTGGCGTCGACGAAGAGATCCTGGATCTTCTTGCCGCGCGAGGCGAGCCGGTCGCCCGCACGCCACGACCTCACCCAGAGGCCGTCGCGATTCGGCCGCAGGCGCCACGCGCCCCAGGAGACGGGCCCGTCCAGCCGAACAGGCGCTCGCTCGAGCCAGACGCTCCCGTATTCCCTCACTGCCACCCGGCCGTCACCTAGGTCTACTCGCTTGGCTCCTGCCTGCGAGGCAAGCAACTCTAACAGCGCTCTTTCGATCGGCCTAGGCAGTTCCTGGGGCGGCTCCGTGGCGCGGAGGACGTTCTTCTCGGCCGCGGGGTGGAGACGGCGGAGCGCCGGCAGGATCTCCCGGCGGATCAGTCCCCGCAAGGTGTCGTCGTTTGTGGAGTCGACGCGGAAGTCGAGGCCCTCCGCGCGACAGTAGGCCTCCGCCTCCTCCCGCCATACCGTGAGGAGCGGCCTGACGACGCCGTCATCACGCTTCGCCCGGATTCCGGTGGTCGTCCCGCTAGCCGCGAGCCGGTAGAGGACGGTCTCGACCTGGTCGGACGCGGTGTGCCCGGTTGCGCGGAGCCGGTCTCGCTCGAACGTGTAGCGGAGGTCGCGGAGCTCTTCCTCGGAGCCGTCGTTCAGGGGCGGAGCGTCGACGACTTCGGCGCCCAGACGCTCACGGCAAAACCGCGCGTCCTCCTCCGACTCGGCCCCACGGAGCTTATGGTTGACGTGGAGCGCGCCGACGCGGTAGCCGAGGCCCCCAAGCGCATGCCAGAGGCAGGTCGAGTCCTGGCCACCGGACACTAGGCAGACAACGTCCCCGCCCGGCGGAATGAGCTCGTGCCGGCGGATGTGCTCTTCGATCCGCGCGCGAAGCGCAGCGGCGTCCACGAACCAATTTTACGGCGTAGCCCCCGGCTCAGAGCAATGGTCCGACATCGCAACCTCGTTTGTAGAGGGCCGGCTGGGCCTGTGTGAGCACGTCGTGGGCGAAGTTGGCGAGCCCGTACGCCCGGTACATGCGCTCGCCGGCCTCGCCGCCTTTGGCCTGAATCGTGACGGCGGTGCCGTACTCCTGGAACATCGCGTCCAGGTAGCGCTGAGCGGTCTTGAGCGAGGGATCCTGGGGTCGGCGTGCTGGATGCGCACGGCCGAGTCGAACGCCTGCTGAGAAACGTCCTTGGCCTCGACGGCGCCGCTCTGGTAGTCCGCGTTAAGGACACCGAGCCCGACCATGTCAGCCGAAGCGGTCTGGATGAACTTCTGATCGGTGGGGCCACAGCTGTGCCGTGCACGCTCTGGCTGCCACCGCAGCCGCTGGAGAGCGCAACGAGAACGAGCGTCGCCGCAATGACGCCGATTCGCCGCAAGATGGACGGATCATCGGCGGCTCGAGCAGGCGCCGCCATCACCCATTTCGGTGTGGCCACGTGGTCGATCGTCACTACTCGAAGATGAGCGAGCGGTACGCGCCGACGCGCCGCATGCCAATCGAGTCGTAGAGGGCGATCGCGGCCGTGTTCTCGGGCCGCACGAAGAGGCAGACGGATGGGGTGCGCGCGAGGAGCAGGCGGCAGAGGTCGGCGAGGCCGCGCTTCCCGTAGCCTCTTCCCCGTACGGAGGGATCGACCCAGACCTGCTGCAGCTGCACGGTGCGGTCCGTCCAGGCGGAGGCCTCTGCCTTGAAGAGGATCGTCCCGCTCTCCTCCCAGAGCCAGCTGCGGCCTTCCTCGATCTGTGTCCGGGTGCGCCACTCGAAGAGCGCCGGGTCGCGGGCATAGGCGTCGATGCCGACCTCCTCGAGGAACGCCGCGGCCGATGTGCGGATGAGAAGCTCGAGGTCGTGAAGGGTGGCCGCGCGGAGCGCCGAGCCGCCGGTGGCGGGCTCCTGCTCGAGGACGTACACGGGCTGCCCGGGCCGGTCCTCGCGCACGCCAGGGAGGTAGTCGCGCGCGGCCTCCCAGAGATCGGTGACCGCGCGCTCGTCGCCGATCAGCATTCGCGGCCGGGAGCGCGCGGCGATCTTCGCGAAAGCCCCCGCCCCCACGCCCGAAGGGACGAGGTTCGCCCCGAGATGGCAGACCGCAACGAGCTCCCCACCGTCCCGCAGAGCGGCGAAGCGGCCCAGGCCGCGCCGCGCCACGTCCTCCAGGAAGACCCGTTCGATCGGCTCTCGCGCGCAGAAGTCGAGGATCTCCTCGAGCGAAGGCCGCTTGACCAGGCGCGGCATTGCCGGGGACGATAACCCGCATGCCAATACATGTTCGAGCTGAGAAAGGCGACTACGCAGAGGCGTGCCTCGTTCCCGGCGACCCTCTGCGCGCCAAGTACATCGCAGAGAACTTCCTCGACGGAGCCGAGCAGAAGAACTGGGAGCGCGGGATGCTCGGCTACACCGGCACGTTCAACGGCAAGCCGGTCTCCGTGCAGTCCACCGGGATGGGCTGCCCCTCGGCCGCGATCGTGATCGAAGAGCTCCACATGCTCGGCGTGAAGCGGGTCCTCAGGATCGGCACCTGCGGCGGCCTCCAGCCCGACCTGAAGCTCGGCGACCTGATCGTCGCCGTTTCCGCCGTTCCGCAGGATGCGACGGCGATCCACTATCTCGCCGGCGAGTCGCACACGCCTACGGCCGACTGGGAGCTCGTCCACGGCGCCGTTCACGCGGCGAAGGAGCTCGGCAAGCCCGTGCGCGTCGGGCCGATCGTCTCGAGCGACATCTTCTACGACCCGGACAAGCAGCGGGCCCAGCGCTGGTCCGACCGAGGCATCCTCGCCGTCGAGATGGAAGCCGCCGTGCTCTTCACGCTCGGGGCGCTGCGCGGCTTCAAGGCGGGCTGCCTCCTCACGGTCAGCGACGTCGTGGTCGAAGGCGAGTTCGTGCGAATCTCGGACGAGGAAATGAAGGCGGCCGTCGACCAGATGACCGAGCTCGCGCTCGGCACGGTCACGGCCGGTTAGTGGCTGAACCGGCCGCATTCACCGGCCTCCGGACGGCTGCAAAGCGTCGGCGGGCGGCGTCCTCAGTCGCACCCGTATCACCGGATACGGCTACTCCTTGCGTCCTTGCCCACCTCGCTTTTCGCGCGCCGGAGCCGCGGTGACGCGACCGGCTCAACCACCCACGGTCTTCCTCGTCAACCCGGCCTCGGCCAACGGCTCTACCAGGCGGGCCTGGCCCGAGATCGCGCACCGAGCGGCTGTAGCGGGCCTGGAGGGCGAGACACTCTTCAGCGACGGCCCCGGCGGGATTTCCCGCATCGCCGAGCGAGCTGTCGGCATGGGAGCGAAGCGCGTGGTGGTTGTCGGCGGAGACGGAACCGTGAACGAGGCGGCCAACGGCCTCCTCTCCGTCGGCGCCGGGAATGAGGTCGAGCTCGCCGTCATTCCACGGGGTACGGGGACCGACTTCGTGCGGACCTTCGGGATCCCGACGAAGGTCGACGAGGCGCTCGTGGTCGCACGGGACGGCGCCGTGCGCGCGATTGACGCGGGCAAGGTGTCCTACCGAGCCTGGGACGGCGCGGAGGGAAGCGCATTCTTCGTCAACGTCGCGAGCGCCGGCATGAGCGGCGCGGTGGCGATGCGGGCGAACTCGACGTCGAAGGCGCTCGGCGGCCAGGTGTCTTTCCTTTGGGCGACGTTGGCCGTCTTTGCCCGCTGGCGGAACGTCGAGGTTTCCGTGGACGTCGGCGACGAGCATCGCGAAGGCAGCATGCTCGACGTCATCGTCGCCAACTGCGAGTGGCTCGGAGGCGGAATGCACTTGACGCCCAACGCAAAGCCGGACGACGGGCTCTTCGACGTTCTCCTCATCGGAGATGTGACAAAGCGCGACCTCGTCCAGACCCTGCCGAAGATCTACCGGGGAACGCATCTCCCGCACCCGAAGGCTGAAGAGCTCCGCGGCGCAACGGTGCTCGTCGATGCCGCGACTCCGCTCCCCGTCGAGCTCGACGGGGAGCAGCCAGGGACGACGCCGGCGACCTTCGAGGTCGTGCCGGGCGCCCTCCGCCTGCGAGTTCCGACTTAGTGCCTAGGAAGCGCTCGAGCCGCGTCCGCTGCCGCCACCGATCGAT
Source organism: Gaiellaceae bacterium (assembly GCA_035296905.1). Taxonomy (GTDB): domain Bacteria; phylum Actinomycetota; class Thermoleophilia; order Gaiellales; family Gaiellaceae; genus DATEOR01. Next base: position 18,926 of record DATHAA010000036.1, on the reverse strand, counting down.
CGGCCGGGCGAGGGCGACGGAGCCTTCTCCGCGTCCTTCTTCACCGTGGTGCGCTTCTTCGCGGTCGGAGTCTTCTTCGTCTCTGCCTCCTTGGCTGTCGTCTTCTTGGCGGCAGGCTGGTCGGCCGACTCGAGCTTCGCCAGCCGGCGCTCGAGCCGCTCGATCTGCTTGCGGAGCTCCTTGAGCTCGCCCGCTGCGGCGAGGCCGGCCTGCGCGGCTGCTCCTCGGGCGCTCTGGTCGATCTTGGTCTTCGCGTCCATGACCCTGCTGAGCGCGTCGGTCACGCGCGGGTTCTTGCTCAGCTCCTCGACGAGCCGCGTGACCGCTTCTTCGCCCCGTCCGGCAAGCCGGTTCACCATCCCGCCGTCGCTTGGTTTCTTGCTTGCCATCAGATCCCTCCGTTCGGTTTCGAAGGGACCTTACCCGCACCTGCGCGACGGCTAAGCGTGTGCGAGACGCCTCCTGACCTCGCGGCCGACGAGGAAGCCGAGGCCGAGCAGGATCAACACGGGCGCGGCAACGGCAATCCCGACGAAGAGCCAGCCGACGAGAGTGAGGAAGGCGGAGCCCGCCGTCGCCCACGCGTCGACGATGCCGAAGCCGTCATCTTGCGGTGCGACGACGCCGAGCTCGTGCATGCTCATCGAGATCGTCGCGAACGCGACACGGTTGTCGAGGTACTGCAGGCGGCCACGCGCCTGCTCGAGGTCGAGCTGCACCTGGGAGAGCTGGTTCTGGACCGCAAGCGCAGCGGGGACGTCGTCTGCACGCTCCAGCAGCTCCAGGAGCTGCGCCTCGACCGCGCGCAGCTGGCGGATCCGCGCATTCAGGTCGACGAACTCCTTCGAGACGTCCTGACCGCTCTCTTCGAGCGACTCGACCTTGCCGAGTTGCCGCAGGCGCGAGAGAGCGCTGTCGTAGCTCTCGGCGGGGATGCGAAGAACGAGCGAGCCCTCCGCGATCCGCTTGCCGCTCCCCTGCGAGGCAAACGACTCGACGACGAAGCCTCCGAAGGCATCGGCGGCCGCGTGCGCCTCGCCCACCTTGTCCTCGAAGCTCCCGTGCGCGATCCGGAGACCGAGGCTCGCCGTCTTCACGACCTGCGGGCCCATCTGCGGGACCGCCGAGGAAGAGACCGAGCGGTCGCTCGCCTTAGGCACGGCCCCGCCCGCGCCCGCCTCGACGGATCCCTTCGCGGCCCCGCCGCCACCGGTCGAGCCGGCCGAGCTTTCCGAGCCCCCTGAGCTGCATGCGCTCACAGCGAGCGCGAGTGCGAGTGGGACGAGCAGCGCCAGCTTCTTCATCTCTGCCTCCTTAGCGCCATGACGCTTGCTTCGACATGCGGAAGGCTGAGAAAGTTCCCGGCCCATGGAGGGCTACCACTTCTCCGTCGACGTTCGCGTTCGCTTCAGCGAGACCGACGCGCAGGGAATCGCGAACAACGCCGTCTACCTGAACTGGTTCGAAGTTGCGCGCGTCACATACCTCGGTCGCTTCCCAGGCGGCTACCGCGGGCTCATCGAATCGGGAGTCGAGGCGCTCACGATCGAGGCATACGTCCGCTACCTAGCGCCGTGCGGCTTCGACGACGAGCTGCGGATCCACACGCGCGTGACACATCTGCGCGGAGCACGGTTCCGCTTCGAGTACGTCATGGAGCGGCTGAACGAGCCCCAGACGAAGATCGCCGAAGGCTGGACGGGCCACGCCTGCGTGGACGCGACGACGCTGCGCCCGACGCGGATGCCGACCTGGCTCGCCGAAGGGATCGCCGAAGCCGAACGCGGCTAACGGGTGGTCGTCGTCCCGCCTTCGGTGGTCGTGCCGGTCGTCGTTCCCGTGTGCGTCTGCGTCGTCGTCGGTTCCTCGACGGGCACGGCCTTCGTCCCATAGCGGACGACCTTCGGTTCGGCGAGGTAGTTCGAATACCACGTCGTATCGAAGAGGAGCTTGCCCTTCGCGTCGTAGACGAGCCGGCGAACCGAGACTGAGCGCGAGGGCTGACCGTACTCCTCCAGGACCTTCTCTCCGACGAACAGGTGGGAGGCGGGCACCCGCTTGACCGGGGGCCGCCCGGTCTCCTTCAGGGGCGAGGTCTGCGCCTCGACTCGGCGGTGCAGCGGCGTTCCGAACAACCGAACCGTGAGAGAGGACGAGCCGACGATAGTGCGGACGAGGATCCAGTGGTCGGAGTCGTTCTGGAAGGTGAGGTCGGTGTCCGGGTAGTCGACCGTCGCGTCGCGGCCGAGCGGGTAGTGGTCGATGTAGAGCGCGTGGTTCGTCCGCGAGGTGATCGGGAGCCCCGCCTCGAAGGCCGCGTTGAAGACCGTCGTCGAGACCTGGCAGACGCCGCCGCCGAGACCGGTCTTGAGCTCGCCGTTGATGATCACTGGCGCCTCGAGGAAGCCCTGGGCTGCGTTCCGCTCGCCCGTCGTCTTGTTGAAGGAGAAGGTCGAGTGCGGCGCGATCATGTGCCGGTCGATGAGCTCCGCGACGAGCTGCACGTTGTGGATCCGGTTCGAGTCGCCGCCGTAGAAGGTCGTGTAGCGCCCGACGAGGCCGGTGATCCCAAGGGTGTTCGCGCGCTCGGTCGAGAGCTTGGGCTCGGCGGCGACGACGACGATCTGGGCGGTGCGGTTGACCGTCCGAAGCGCCGCGGCGAGAAGGGTCTTCTCCGTGGCCTCGACGTCGAGCTTGCGGCCGTCGCGCGACGGGATCACGTGTGCCTTCCCCGCGTCGTCGACGCTGAAGTCGACCTCGCGCGGCGCGCGCGCGACCGCGCGGCTCAGGTTCTCGAAGTACTCCTTGGCGTCCGGGCCGCCGATCCGAAGCTCGCTCTGGCCGTCGTGCGGGAGCTCCAGGAATGAGGCGATCTGCGGGGGCGAGACCGTGAGGTGCACGCCCTTGTAAGCGAATACCACGGGACCTGAGAGCGCGATCCGTACCTGCTGGGCGACCGCCGCGAGCGCGTCTTCTCCCACCGTAGGAGGCGTGATCTTGATCGGCAGGGCGACCGGACCTTCGCGCTGGAGGGCCGCCAGGGCGGTAACGATCGTCTTCCCCGCCGCGACAGCGTCGAGGCTGCGACTCGCCTCACCGGGGATCACGACCGGCTCTCCGTTGCGAAGCACGATCGCCGCCTCGCGCCCGTCCACGTCCACCTGCTTCGAAATCACGCCGACCTGGCGCTCGAGGGCGGCTGCATCGGCGCGCGCCGCCGGCTCGACGTCGGTGCCGAAGAGCCGAAGCTCCAGACGCTTGAGCCCGCGAAACGGCACCGTGCCGTCTCCGCGCTCGACGGCCTCCGTCGAGGCGGCGGTCCAGTCGCCGCGGACGGCGAGCTGCGCCGGGGCGATCGACCAGCGGCGCCCGGCTCCCGTGAAGACGACCGGCTCGGTGGCAAGCGTGTGGGCTCGGGCATCAAGCCTGGCCCGGGCCTCGGCTGCGGAAAGGCCTCCGACGTCCTGGCCCGAGACCGTGACGCCCTCGGCAACGACGTCCGGGGACCCGGAGTAGGCGAAGCCGACGAAAAGCACTCCGAGGAGGATGACCCCGATGAAGGCGACGATCATCTTCCACCTGCGCCGGACCACGGCAAGACGGTCCCGCCGCGCACGGGACCTCCGGCCCTTACGGACCGAACCGACGCCGGCCTCCGCCCTCATCGAAGGGTTCGACTCTAGCAACCGCCGCCCGGCGGTCAGACGCTAGGGAGCGGGCGCGAGCGGGACGCGGATCTGCGCGATGCAGCTGAGCGACGTCCTGCTCGGAGAAGTCCACGACCTCGAAGGTGCCAGGTTGCGCGTCGACCACTCGTAGCGCACGGTTCTGTGCCAGTGGCCGCCGCCCGCCGTTACGGGGCGCGTCCCGACAACCCGGCCCTTTCGGTTACGGACATCGGCCTGGAAGAGGTGCTCGAAGAGGTCGGTCTCGCGCAACCGCGAGAGCCAGCGCCGCGACGAGCAGAAACCGTCTCACACATCCAGGAAAGCACCCCGCACGCCCCGGGCTCAACGGACTTCATCAAGTCCTAACCGGTCCCGGAAGGCCAGCACGCGGCGCACGTGCTCGTCCAGAAGCCCACGGCGTGCCAGCGGAACGAGCGCCTCGATCACTCTGGCGGCATCCGGCCCCTTCGTGAGCAGGACGAGGTCGGCGCCGGCCTGGAGGGCGCGCTTCGCCGACACGAGGGCGGGCGCGCTTCCGAAGACGGACACCGAGTCCGTGATCGCGACTCCGTCGAACCCGAGCCGGCGCAGGAGGCGGTACGCCGCCGGGCTAAAGGACGCCCTGCGCTCGAGGCCGAAATGCCGGTAGAACGCGTGCCCGACCATCACGCACTCCGCTCCTTCCGCGACGGCCTTCCGGAAGGCTCGTACCTCGGCGGGTAGGAGGCGCGCTCGCACGTGCGGGTCTTCGTCGGTCGAAATCCGCGCAGATCCGAGACCCGGGAAATGCTTGGGGCACGCGGTCGTGCCGCCCGCTTCCACCCCGCGCGCGAAGGCAAGGGCTTCGGCCGGTTTCGGGAAATGGCGCGAGCCGAGCGGGCCTCCGGCGAGATCGACGACCGGCGCCAGGTCGACGTCGACTCCAGCACCGTCGAGCGCCTTGCCGGTCGCCCTCCCTGCGGCGAACGCGTCGTGGGGGCTTTGCAACGACGAAGCGGGGGCCCCGGGCGGCAGCTCGTCCAAGGTGCTTGCGCTGCCGCCTTCCTGGTCGACGAAGACAAGCGCGCGGCGTGGGCGCGGCTCGCGGCGGCTCCAGCCCTGGACGATCACGCCCGCGACGGCCTTCGGCGCCGGCAGGCCGGAGACGACGACGAGCGCGGCCTTCTGGCGCGGTGTGAGAGTCGAGACCTCGCTCGTCTGGGGCAAAGTCCCGCCCAAGGCGAGGGCGGCAACGGCCTGAAACAGCGCGGCGAGACCCACGGGACTTAGACTAATCGCCGTGGATTTTGAGCTCACTCCCGAGCAGCGAGAAGTGCAGGCGACCGTCCGCCAGTTCGTGGACGAGCGCGTGCTGCCGAACGCGATCGAGAACGACATCAACCACCACCTGGACATGGAGGCGATCGCCGGCATGGCCGAGCTGGGCTTGCTCGGCATCGTCATCCCCGAGGAGTGCGGCGGCGCGGGCCTCGACTTCGTGTCCGAGGCGCTCGTCTGCGAGGAGATCGAGCGCGGGGAGGCGGCTTTCCGGACGCTCATCTCGGTCCACGTCGGGCTCAACTCGCTGACGCTGCTCCGCTACGCCGACGAGGAGCAGAAGCAGCGCTACCTCGCGCCGCAGGCGCGCGGCGACAAGCTCGCCTGCTTCGGGCTCACGGAGCCCGCGGCCGGCTCGGACGTGGCCGCGATGCTCACGAACGCGCGGCGCGAAGGGGACACCTACATCCTCAACGGCCAGAAGAACTGGATCTCGTACGCGAGCGTGGCCGACCACGCGCTCGTCTTCGCGAAGACCGACCCGGAGGCGAAGCACAAGGGGATCTCGGCGTTCATCGTCGAGCGCGACTGGCCCGGCGTGACGACGGCGGACACCGAGCACAAGCTCGGCATCTGGGCCGGATCGACCGGCGAGCTCTTCTTCGAGAACGTCGAGGTGCCCGCCGAGAATCTCGTCGGCGAGGAGGGCCAGGGCTTCGAGATCGCCATGTACGGCCTCGACCAGGGCCGGTTCACCGTCGCCGCGGGCGCGTGTGGAGTCATCCGGGCCTGCCTCGAGCAGTCGGTCGCCTACGCGCGCGAGCGCGAGACCTTCGGCCAGCCGATCGGGAAGTACCAATTCGTCCAGGACATGATCGCCGAGATGGTGCTCGGCTACGAGACGTCGAAGCTCCTCGTCATGCAGGCAGCATGGCTCAAGGACAAAGGCGTCCGCAATACCCGCGAGACGAGCCTCGCGAAGTGGCATGCGACCGAGTCGGCCTTCCGCGCGGCGCACCTCGCCATTCAGGTGCACGGCGCCTACGGGTACTCCGCCGAATACGGCATCGAGCGCTACTTCCGCAACGCGCGTGCCCCGATCATCTACGAGGGCACGACCCAGGTCCACAAGATGATGCAGGCCGAGCACGCCCTCGGGTACCGCAACCTGAACGGGCGCGACGGCGACATCTCTCCGCTCGCGTCATGGGGCCCCGCGCTCTTGGCGCGCTAGCCGCTGCGGGCTGCGTCGCGCTCGCCCTCGCGCCTGCGGCTTACGCCCCGCCCCGCGCGGGAGTGTTCGTGCCCGGCGAGTCGCTCGGAGGAGTGCGGCTCGGGATGACCCAGGACGAGGTCCTCGCGTCCTGGGGCGACCAGCACGGCGTCTGCAGGGACTGCAAGAACCAGACCTGGTACTTCAACTACAAGCCCTTCATGCCTCAGGGCACCGGGGTCATCTTTGAGAAGGGCCAGGTCGAGCAGGTGTTCACCGTGTGGCGCCCGACCGGCTGGAAGACCCCGGACGGGCTCTTCCTCGCCGCCGATGCCTCGGACGTCGCCCGGATCTACGGCTCACTCGACAAGCGCCAGTGCACCCGCTACGAGGCGCTTCTCCTCCCCGGCAAGAAGGTGACCAGCGTCTTCTACGTCTTCAGGGGCAAGGTGTGGGGCTTCGGGCTCATGAAACCCGACGCGTCCCCCTGCCTCTGAGATTCCCTTCAGCCTCCGCGAGGAGGGCGACGAGCGGGATTACCGCCAGCACCGGGATCGCCACCACCGGCCAGATGACCGCGTAGCCATCGGTCGAGCGGAAGTAGCCGTGGAAGATGTCGATCGCCGCTCCGGCCGCGAGCGGCCCGATGACGAGCCCGAGCCCCTTCGTGGTCGTCGCAAGGCCGGTGATCGTCCCACGGTCCCTCGGCGGCATGACCTTGAAGAGGAGAGCCCAGGCGAGCGTCATCACGACGCCGCCCGCCATGGCCACCGGCGCGATCAGCGCGTAGTACCACCAGTGCCACGTCTGCGCGAAGCCGGCGACGAGGAGCCCGAGCCCGTAGACGACCGAGGCGCCGAGGATCACGTTCCCGACGCCGAACTCGTCTCCGAACCTCCCCGCCACGAGCGCGGCGAGGACGTATCCGGCCGCGACCACACCGAGGACCGTCGAGGAGACGTAGAGCGGCTGGTTGAGCCCGTCGATGATGTAGAGGACGACGAAGGTCCGCATTCCCGCGAAGGTCGCCTCCCAGGCCGTGTTGGCGATGAGGAAGCGGCGCACGTGCTTCTCGCGGCGGACGACGCGCCAGGGCGCCGCAAGGATCGAGCGGAAGCGCTCGAAGCGGGTCGGCTCCACGTCCTTCTCGTGGACGAGCACGACCACCGCGCCGCACGAGACCAGGGTGACGCCGGCCGCGAGGATGAACGGGAAGGGCTCCCAGACCGAGAGAAGAAAGCCGCCGCCGACGAGCGCGGCGCCGAGCGCGGTTCCGCGCAGGACGTGCTGGACCCCCTGCGCCCGGCCGAAGTAGTTGTCGGGCACGAGGTCGGGGTAGAGACCGCGGTAGGGCGGCTCGTAGATGTAGTACGCGAAGAAGAAGCCGAAGAGGGCGAGCGCCGTCGCCTGAAAGCCTGGCATGAACGGGAGCAGCGCGAGCGAGACCGCCATGGGTACGAGCGCGAGCACCATGAAGGGCCGCCGCCGCCCAAGCGGAAGGTGCGTCGCGTCGCTCATCGGGCCGACGAAGAGCGGCATGAAGAACGCGAAGACGCCCTCCGCGGCCAGGACGAGCCCGATCAGGGTGGCGGAGTGGGTGAACTGGCCGAGGACCGGCGGAAGGTAGGCGGCCACCGTCGTGATCGACCATGCGAGCCCGAAGGCGCCGAGGCCGAGCGACCACATGAGCCCGCGCACCGGAGTCTCGAGCGACTCCTCGACGGCGCTCGGGACAGGGACGGCCCGGAGCCGGGAGCGGTCAGGCATCGGTCTCGACTCCGATGAGAGCAGGGAGCGCGAGCAGCGTCGGGATCGCATCCTCGACCTCGGTGCGCCCATCCCGGTCGACCAGATACGCGCGCATGCCGAGCGCGCGCGCTCCCTCGACGTCGTCTTCCATGGAGTCCCCCACCATCACCGCGGCCTCGGGGGCGACGCCGAGCTCGTCGAGGACGACCATGAAGATCGTCGGGCTCGGCTTCACCTTCCCGTGCCGGCCCGACCAAATCCAGGCGTCCACAGGGAGCTTGAAGTGCTCGACGAAGGCCCCGAGATCGCGGCTCGTGTTCGAGACGAGCCCGATCTTCACGCCCCGCTCGCGCAGGAGCTCGAGGACGGGCAGGACGTCCTCGTAGAGCTCGAAGTTCTCCGAGGCAAGCCAGCGGTCGGTGATCGCCTGGGCAACCGAGCGGCACGACTCGCCCTCACCGCCCATCCCGCGGACGATGTCCTCGGTGAAACGGAGCCAGACCTCCTCGTCGTGTTCGAGCTCGGGGTGCTGCTTCAGGTCGAGGACCGCGGCGGCACGGGCCTCGGAATAGCGCCCCGGGTCGAGGTCGAGGCCGAACCGCTTCCCCGCATCGTGATACCCGCTCGGCCCGAGCAGGGGCCCCGGCTTAGCGAGGGTGAAGTCGACGTCGAAGAGGACCGCCTCGACCGTCAAACGCCCGTCGGCGAACGGTAGGCCGCCGGCTGGCGGTTGGCGAGCGAGGGCAGGCGCCGACGGATGTCTTCCATCCGCCCGCGGTCGATCTCCACCGAGATGACGCAGTCCTCGTCCGGCGCCTCGGCGAGCACGACTCCCCAGGGATCGGCGATGAGCGATCGCCCGTAGGCCGCCTTGCCGTCGGCGAACGAGCCCCACTGGTTCGCCGCCACGACGTAGCACTGGTTCTCCACTGCCCGGGCCCGGAGCAGGAGCTCCCAATGGTCCTTGCCGGTGTAGAGCGTGAATGCCGCCGGGACGGTGACGACCTCGGCGCCCTCGATGGCCAGCACGCGGTAGAGCTCGGGGAAGCGGAGGTCGTAACAGACGGTCAGCCCGAGCTTCCAGCCCTCGACCTCGGTCGTGACCGTGGCCTCGCCCGGCTCCTCGGTCTCCGACTCGCGGTACACCTGGCCCCCGACCTCGACGTCGAACATGTGGATCTTGCGGTAAACGGCCTGGATCTCCCCCTGCGGGTCGAACACGACGCAGGTGTTCGAGAGCTTCTCCCGGCCCTCGCGCCGCTCGACGATCGACCCGCCGACAAGCGTGACGCCATGCGTTCGCGCCCAGCCGCTCATTGCCTCCACGGACTCGCCGTCCTCGAGACTCTCGGCCAGGCCGCGCATCATCTCGGGCGGACCGATCCCGGTCCATTTCTCCGGGAGGACCACCAGGTCGGCTCCGGTCGCCGCCGCGCGGGCGACGAGGCCCTCCGCGCGCCCGATGTTCTCCGCCTTCGAGTCGGTGGAGCTCAGCTGGACACAGGCCACGCGAAGCCGGTCGGGCATGGGCTCAGGATAGCCTGGGAACGCGAATGCGCACTCCCGCGGAGATCTTGGCCGAGACGAGGACGATCGCCCTCGTCGGCGCGTCGCCCCGGCCGGAGAGGCCGAGCAACGGCGTCATGCGCTACCTGCTCGCCCAGGGCTACAAGGTGATCCCGGTGCGCCCGCACCGCACGGAGATCCTCGGGATTCCGTGCGTGGACTCGGTCGCGGACATCGAGGAGCAGATCGACCTCGTAGACGTCTTCCGCCGCGCGGAGTTCTGCGCCGAAGTGGCCGAGCAGGCGGCAGCCGCGGGCGCAAAGGCGCTCTGGCTGCAGCTCGGCATCGTCTCTCCGGAGGCGCGGGCCATTGCCGAGCGAGCCGGAATGGAATACGTCGAGAACGCGTGCACAGCGGTCGTGCACCGCCTCCTTGTCAGGCCCTAGAGCTTGCGCTCGAAGGCGCCGACGTCGCGAGACGCGCGAGTTGAACTCTTCCGCCGACAAGGGTGAGCGTCGTGCCGCCATCGTTGCCGTTGAGTGTCGCGGTCGGTTCGCCGACGAGCTCCAGGTTCTTTTGATCTGAAACTGCCCGACACAGGTTCCTTCGATCTCGAGCGTGGAGCCCCGGCGCGGCGTTGTTGATTCTTGTGCTGCAGATCCGCGTTCGCACAGTTGACATGGATGACCGCAGCCTCGGCCGGCGCGCTCGCCGAGAACGCGAGGAGAACGATCACGAAGCCCCGTGTAGACGCGGATTCTTGCGCGTTACAAGTGGGATGCCAACCCCCCGGAGGGCTAGGCGCCGGCTCTCGTCCGCTCCTCCTCGGGAATGAGCTTGACGACGAAATAGAGGATCGCGGCGAGGAAGACGAGCGCCTGCTCGACGTTCATGAGGATCCCGCCGAAGTTCTGATCACGTACGGCGGACATCCCCCAGAGGCGTGGCGCATCTGCGTAGAAGTCGTAGAACGGCGTCGAGGCGAAGGTCAGCCCGAGGCCGAGGAACGTCGCGCCGACGAACGCAGCTCCGAGGTAGCCGATCTTTATGGGCGCCCCGATGTCGACCGGCTCGTCGGCGAGGACCGGCCACCAGAAGATGAAGCCCAAGGCGATGAGCAGCAGGTGCTCGACGTTCAGTATCCACGCGTTCTCGAGCGCGAAGTCGTAGAAGAGAGCCAAGTGGATCGCGTACCAGCCGACGAGCCAGACCGGCAGGGCGATCCGCGGGCGAGTGAGCAGGGTGAACGGCTTCCCACCGGCGCGTGCGACGGAGGCCCGCATCGCTGGGGTCAGCCCGAGGATGAGGAGGGGCGGCGCCCAGTCGGCGATCATCACGTTCTGGAGCAGGTGGAAGAGGAGGAGATAGTTGGCGGCGATCGTCTCCAGGGGCGAATTGAGCGCGCCGGCGATCAGCAGGAGGCCGGCGGAGAAGAGGAGGATCCGCCAGAGCGGGGGCCGCTCGGCCCGGGTCGCACGGAAGTAAAGGAAAGCCGCCACCGCCGCGAGCGCCAGGAAAAGCGGCTCGAACGTGAAGGAGGAGGGCGTGGGGCTCACGCCGCGACGCGCCGGTCGTCCTCGGTGGGACGGAAGAGCCGGCGGTGCTGGGCGATGAGCGTGATGGCGACAAACGTCCCGAGGGTGAGGAGTTGCTCGCCCATCATCACGAGGCCGGCGAGCCGCTGGTCCTCGAGCGGGGAGAGCCCCAAGAGCCGGTCCGGCTGCTCCGCGTAGCTCCCGTAGAGCGGACGCATGGCGAAGATGAGGACGTCGGCGAGGATCTGCCCGGCTGCGAAGAGGGCGATCGCGAGCGCAAGCTTCCCGGCCAGGCCCAGCTCGCGGCGGCGGGCGGGGTCGGCCAGCTGGACCCAGACGAGCAGCCCGACAATGACGAACGAGACGTGCTCGAGGTCGTGCACCACGTGGTGCGAGAGCGTGTAGTCGTAGGCCCCGGGAATGTGCCAGCCCGCGATCACTAGAGCCCAGAGCACGAACGCCAACTTGGGGTTGAGCAGGAGGCGGAGACCCGAGCGCAGCCAGCCGAGACGCGCGAGCCGGCCGAGGACCGCGGACGGGATCAGAAAGAACGTGAGGGGCCCTCTGAGCGCCACCACTGCGAGCGCAACCGCGAGGTCTCCGATGATCACGTGCTGGAGCATGTGCGCGGAGAGGAGGTACTCCTCGCCGACGTAGTCGAGCGGCGAGACCAGCGCCAGCGTCCCGAGGGTGACCGCGAGCGCGAAGAGCGCGGCCCGGTCCCAGCCCGCATGGTCCTTCCGGCCTCGCCGCCGAAGCCGGACGAAAGCCTGTCCGAAGAGCGCCAGGGCGAGCGCAGACCCGGCGAGAACGGCGACCGGCGCCTCCCAGGCGGAGGCGATCGCCTCGTGATGTCCGGCGTGCGCGAGGATCAAGGAGCTGCGAGCACCTGGCCCAGCACCCAGAGCCCTGTGAAGGTGTACCCCACCATCAGGAGTATGAGCGGGACCTGCGCCATCACGGCGCGGCGCGCGTTCACGTGCACGCCGAGCGAGACGCGGTGCGCCTCGAACACGGCAACGACGTGGCCCCAGACGATCAGCGCGACCTGGATGTACCAGACGAGAGAGCCGGGCACTCCCGTCCACGGCGTCGCGTCCGGGACCCACTCACGGCCGAAGGGATCGGCCACCGCCGCCCAGGTGAACTGGCTCGCGTAGACCAGGTAGAGGAAGTAGTGCGAGACGAAGTAGACCGCCGCGATCGGGATCAGCGTGGGCGCGTACCGGCGCGCGGCATCGGTAACCGAGGTCGCCTCGAGCCGGGAGACCGCGGTTACGACGAGGAGGAACGCGAGCGCGAACGCGCCGACGATCGCGACCATGATGAGCGAGTCGAGGAGGGTCTCGTGCACCGCCAGCCACGTCGAGCGGTCGAGAAACCAGCTCTCGAGGTCGACGTAGTTCTGGGTCTGCGAGAAGCCGTCGTAGACGACCGTGGCGAGGAGCGCGAGCACGAAGGTGCCCCCTCCCGTGCCGAGCATCGGCTCGCGCCGCACTCCCGAGCCGTAGGTCCGAAGGCGCATGCCGCGGTCTTCTGGATCGGCGTCGAGCCAGCAGGATGGGCAGTTGACGCGCTGCTCCTCGACGCAGCGGTTCGCCCTGCAGACACCCGCCGGTCGGCGCACGAAGAGCTCGACCGGGGCGAAGCGCGCAAGTGTCCGCGCGACAACGGTGAAGAGCTCGCCGCGGGCCAGCCAGACCTCCGTCCCGAACACCGCCATCGCCACGAGTTGGAGCGCGACGTAGGCGAGGATGATGACCGTAAGCGTGAGCGGCTCCTTGGCCGGGTCCCAGACGAGCTCCATCCAGCTCCAGAGGAGGACGAGCGCGGTCGCCGGCCAGAGGCCGAGCCGCTCCGGGTAGCTGACGGCGCCGGCTCCGCGGAAGGCGAGGGCGCGCTCGAGCGCCCGGCCGGCGGCCGAGAGCGGGCTGACGAAGTCCCACGCGTTCCCCACGAGCGCGGTCACGATCCCGAGTCCGACCCAGAAGTCGACCCAGACCACGATCGTGGCCGGGTTCTCGAAGAAGTCCTCGGGCCCGAAGAGCCCGCCCACGACAACGTCGACGAGAGCGAGCGCGAAGACGACGAGCCCGATCGTCCCGAGGTGCAGCCGCCGGATCGAGCCGTAGAAGTCGCCGCCCGTCCACGAAGTGTTCGAGCGCACCGCGAACATCGCCGCGGGGGCCGAGGCGAGCACCGCCACGCCTGCCGCGAGGGCGAAGAGCCAGATCGGGAGCGGGAAGCGGTAGTCGATCCCCGACACCGCGTGCGCCGACGCCGCGCTCGGTACGGCCAACGACACCGCGACCAGGGAAAGGAGGGCGAGACCTGTCCTGCGAGCGCGTCGCATCGCTACACAGATGGTCTCATAAGTATCGGGGTGCCCGGATTTGAACCGGGGACCTCGCCGACCCGAACGGCGCGCGCTACCAGGCTGCGCTACACCCCGAGGCTCGAATAGGTTAGCGGAATGGCTTCCCGCGACGAGATCCTGGCCTTTGCGGCCGAGTACCTCGAGCTCGACGCCTATCCCGACTACGGGCCCATGGGCCTCCAGGTCGTCGGCTCGGAAGAAGTGGTCAAGATCGCCTGCGGCGTGTCGGCCTCCCGCGACCTCTTCGTCGGCGCTGCCGAGGCCGGGGCGCAGCTCGTGCTCGCCCACCATGGCCTCTTCTGGGACAAGGACTCGCGCGTCGTCGACCGCGTTCTGCGCGGCCGCCTGAAGGCGCTCTTCGACTACGACCTCACCCTGGCCGCCTACCATCTCGCACTCGACGCGCACCCCGAGATCGGGAACAACGCTCTCCTCGCGGCCGAGCTCGGCGTCGAGACCGAGCAGAGGTTCACTCCGTGGGGCTACGGCGGGAAGCTCGCGACGCCGGTCGCCATGAGCGACTTCTCCATGCTCGTGCAGGAGAAGCTCGACCGCATGCCCCTGGTCTTCTCGTACGGGCCCGAGAAGATCGAGCGGGTCGCCGTCCTGACGGGCGGGGCGGCGCGCTACGTCGAACAGGCCGCCGCGGAGGGCTACCACTGCTTCGTGACCGGCGAGGCCGACGAACCAACGAAGCACGCCGCGAAGGAGGCCGGCATCCACTTCGTCGCCGGCGGCCACTATGCGACCGAGACGCTAGGCGTCCGCGCGCTCGCGGCGAAGCTGGCGGACGAGTTCGGTCTCCAGTGGGAGTTCGTCGACCTCCCCAACCCGGTCTAGGAAGTCCTCCAGGACGCCGGCGCACAGCTCGGGGAGCTCGCCGACGATGAGGTGCCCTGCACCAGGGAGGACCCGGATCGGTGCTCGCAGCCTGCGCGCGTACTCGAAGCCGTCTCCGACCGGCACGAGCCGGTCGCGGGAGCCCCAAACGAGGAGTGCGGGGCAGCGGACGCGGTCGAGGTCGGGACGTGGGTCGTCTCCGATGAGAGCGCGTCCCGCGCTGCCGACGTCCGTATGCTGTGAAGGGCCCTCGAGGAAGCCGAGGACCTGCTCCGGATCGAGCGACTCGGGGTCGGCCGCGCCCCACAGGCCGAACGGCAGCCAGCGAAGCCTCGTCCTGCGGGCGAACGTGCCCCGGAAGCGCGTCATCACCTGGGCGGGGCGAATGGCTGCGGTGACGGCGAGCCAGATCTCCGCACGGCGCGTCGTCGAGACGATGCCGGCCGGCGCGACGAGTGCGAGGACAGTCACGTCCTCGGGCTCCTCGACGGCCAGCCGGAGCGCGACGACGCCGCCCATGGAGTAGCCGAGAACGGCGCCGGGCAGCATTCCCTCGAGCTCAGCGACTTTGTGGACGTGGCGCGAGTACGTGGCGATGCCCTCGACGTGCTCGAACGGCTCGGAGAGGCCGTGCCCCGGCAGATCGGGGATGAGAACGCGCCGTCTCCGCGCGAGGATCGGCGCGAGCTTCGTGAAGTTGACCGCGGCACCCCCGAGCCCGTGGATCATGGTGAGCGGCGGCCCCTCGCCGCCGAGGAAGTAGCGCGTCCGGACGCCGTCGATTTTCGCAAAGTGCGGGCGGAATCCCGGTAGGAGCGTTGCCCCGATCACGAAGGAAAAGTATCCTTCGTGCATGGACTTGGAAGAAGTGCGGAGCCTTTGAGCCGCTCCGCTCATATGGAAGGACTGATCTAGCCCGCCCGGCAGCGCGCCGTGAGCGGGCTTTTTTGCGGGCGAGAACCGAAAGGAGACGTCGTGGCCAACCACCTAACGCCTGAAGAGCTGTCGAAGGAGCTGGGTCTCGATCGAGACGAGGTCATCCGGGTCTGCATCGAGGAGGCCATCCCGATCTACCACGGCAAGATCGACAAGAGCCTCTTCCAGGCTCAGCTCGAGGCGTCGAGTGCGACACGGGCGTCTGCGGCGTAGCAGCTAGCCAGCAGCAGTGCAGCGCGCGGGCCTCGTAGACGAGGTCCGACGAGTTGCGAGACTCCCCCACCATCCAAATTTCGTCCGCGGACAGGGCGTCGATGTCGTAGAAGGTTTTCCGCCGTCCCGGGGTTCTGGACCTGAACCTTCTTCCACGAGCGGCCGTTCCAGTGCAGAACGAGATTCTTTGTGCTCTCCTCGCCGACCGCCCAGACATTTCGTGGGGAGATGGCTTTGACTCCATCGATCACCGTTCCGAGGGCGAAGCTAGGGAGTTGCACCCGCTTCAACTTCGTCCCGTCGCGGCGCAGGATGAATCCCTTCAGCGAGCTTCCGACCGCGTAGGATCCGACCGCCCAGGCGTGCATCGAGTCGATTCCACGTCCACGAGGAAGAAGTCGAACGGCACGTCGCCGAGAGTCGGAGCGGAGGCGATCTTCCATTTCGCGCCGTTCCAGTGCAGCGTCAGTGGTTGAGTGCCAGGGCCTTCCTCTCGCTGGCCGACCGCCCAGAGGTCGTCGGCGCCGTGTGCCGCGATCCCGAACAGCATGTTGTCGGTGGAGGCGTCGCCGGTGTTGGGGCTCTGCACGCGCTTCCAGGCCGTGCCGTTCCAGTGGAGGATGAGCGTCCGATACGCCGTGCCGTTGAGCACATACCCTGCCGCCCACCCGTTGTCCGGCGAAATCTGGACGACGCCCTGTAGCTCGTTGAGGTTTGTTTCTGGGTTCGGGCTCGTCACCCAGGCCCACGAGTTACCCACGCGCCTGAGGACCAGCGTCTTCGTGCCACTCGAGTTGTAGCTCCCGACTGCCCATGAGGGAGAGACATCGTTGAGCTTGTTCGAGCCCGGATTCGGGCTCGTTACCTGGCGCCAGGCCTTCCCGTTCCAGTGCTCGATGAGCGTTAGCTGTCCCGGGTCTTCCGTCTGCCCAACCGCCCACACGTCGCAGCAGCGGCGGTCCCGGGCCCGGCTAGCGCGATTGCCGTAACCGCCAGCAACAGAAGGACGAACGCTCTCCCTGTCAGGCGCCTGAGTATGCGGCGCTTAGGCGGAAGTTTCAATCCGCCGGCTAGCGTGCGGCGGCGCGCTTCTTCGCCGGAGCCGCTTTCTTCGCCTTCGGCTTCGCCGCCGATGGCTTGTCCTTCCGCGCCTGGGCGACGCTCTGCTTGAGCGCCTCCATGAGGTCGACCACGGGCGCCTCCTTGGCCGGCTCGGGAGCCACGATCTCCTTGCCCTCGAGCTTGGCCCCCAGCATGGCGCGCAGGTCGTTCCTGTACTCGTTCTCGTACTCCTTGGGGTCGAAGTCCCCGACGAGGCTCTCGACGAGCTGCCTCGCCATGTCGAGCTCAGGGCCCTTGACGTCGATCTCGCCCACGGAAGCGTCGATCTCCTCGCGGGCGCGCACGTCCTCGGCGTAGTAGAGCGTTTCCAGCGCAAGGGAGTCTCCGAGCGGGCGGATGAGGCAGAGGTTCTCCTTGCCCCAGAGTACGAACTTGCCGACCGCGGCCATCTTGGCGTCCTGCATCGCCCGGAGCAGAAGGACGTACGGACGCCGCTGGGCCTCGGCGTCGGCCGGAGCGAGGTAATAGGCGCGGTCGAAGTAGATGGGGTCGACCTGCTTGATCGGGACGAAGCGGAGAATGTCGATCGACTGCGAGCGCTGAAGCGCGACCGCCTCGAGGTCGGACTCCTCGATCATCACGAACTGTCCCTTGGAGAACTCCCAGCCCTTGACGAGCTCGTCGGCCTCGACGTCGCGCTCGTGGAACGGGCAATAACGCTTCTGCTTGATCGGCGTTCCGCACTCACGATGGAGAGTGCGGAAGGACGTGTCCTTGCGCTGCTGGGCCACCGCCAACCCGATCGGGATGTTGACGAGGCCGAAGTTGATGGATCCGTTCCAGATAGTGCGCATAGGTGTCAAAGCCTAGCCGAGGGGCCTCCTACATTCTCCGCCCCGGGCCGCAACCCTCCCTGGCGCTCGAACGTTGAACATTAGGCGGCGCAAAATACCTAGAAACACATTTTTCAAGCCATAAACCGAACCCATGGGACACGCACCCACGACAATTCGCCTCGAGCTCTGCAACAAGCCGGATGCCACATTTACGCTTCGGCGGGCCCTCGACCGCGTGGCGGCCGACTGCCAGCTCCCGGATGATGCCCGCTTCGAGCTGAAGCTCGCGGCGACGGAGGCGGTCACGAACGCGCTCAAGGGGACTCAGCGTGAATATGCCGTGGAGGTCGCCGTCAAGTGCACCGACGGGGCCGTCGACGTCGAGGTCGTCGATCGAGGCCACTTCGAACCACGGATCCAGGAAGACAGCCCGGTCGATGCCGAAAGCGGGCGCGGCATCTCGCTCATGCTCGCCCTCGTCGACGAGATCGAGTTCGCGTCGGCCCGCCACGGCACCCGCGTCCGCCTGCGCAAGCACGCCTCTCGCTCGAGCGAGAGAGACCAGTCCTATCTAGGACGTTAGAGCCGGCGGGCCCCGACGTACGTCGAGGCGTACCAGGACTCGGAGAGGCTCGAGATCTTCACCACATCGCCGGTGTGCGGCGCGTGGATGAACTGGCCGCCGCCGATGTAGAGGCCCTCGTGGCCGAGATTGTTGAAAAAGACAAGGTCGCCCGGCTGGAGATTCTCCTTCGACACAGGGCTGCCGTAGCTGTACTGCATGGCGGCGTTGTGCGGCAGCGAGACGCCCACCTGTCCGTAGACGTACATCGTGAAGCCGGAGCAGTCGAAGCCGCTCGGAGAGGCGCCGCCCCAGACGTAGGGCACGCCGAGGTACTGCATGGCGATCTCCACGACCCCGCTGTAGTGCCCGGTCGGGTTGCCGCCGAAGTCGTTCGAGACTCTGGTCTCCGCCTGATTCGCGAGCCGCTGCTGCCGCGCCTGCTCGGCGGCCTGCATCTTCGCGATCTGGTCCTTGATGCTGCCGAGGAGCCGCTGCCGTTCGGCGAGCTGGCTGCGGATCTCATCGCGCTTGGCCGCGCGCTCGGCCACGACGCGCTCCTGCTCGGAGCGCGCCATGGTCAGCTTCGCTTCCCGCTCCTTGATCTCGGTCCTGAAAGAGCGCACCTCGTCGACGATGCGGGAGTCCTGTTCGGACAGGCGGTTGACCGTGTCCACGCGGTCGAGCAGGTCGTCCAGGCTCGACGAGCCGAGGAGAACCTCGAGCGTGCTCTCTTCGCCCGATGTGTAGAGGGTGACGAGCCTCGCGGAGAGGGTGTCCTCCGCCTGCTTGTAGTTGGCCTTCGCGACCGACAGCCTGTTCTCGTTGACGCGTAGGTCGGCCTCGATCGAGTCCAGCTTGATCTGCGCCGCGTTGTACGTCTCGATCACGTGCTCGAGACTTGCGTCGATGGACTGGATCTGTGCGAGGACCTGCTTGGCCTCCGCCTGCTTCGACTGGACGGACGGGGAGGCTCCCGCCCCGGCGGCGAAAAATGAGGCCGCTGCGAGGGCGCCGAGTAGCGCGAGAAGGAACGAGTGTCTTGGAGTCGCTCTGATAAGAACCGCCTAGACGGGATCGACGCAAGCGCAGGCTGGGGGACGCGCCGCAGTCACAAGCCGGGCATGCTAACAGGGCCTCACGACGAGGCGCAAACAGACCCGTCTGGCCCT
>DATHAA010000035.1:0-48404 GCA_035296905.1 Gaiellaceae bacterium | reverse complement strand
GACACGCGGATTATGATTCCGCTGCTCTAACCAACTGAGCTACGCCGCCCCGCGGTCACGAGTGTAGCAAGGGTGCGGCCTCAGCCTACTTTCCTTCGACTAGCTCGATCCCTTCGTTTCGGAGGTCTTCGACCCCGCCGTCGGCGACGTGTTCGACGCCGTCGAGGCCCGCCCGCTTGAGGAGCGACGCAGCGATCGAGCTGCGGTTTCCGGCCGAGCAGACGATGGCGAGCGGCTTGCCGCCGTTCTCGAGCTCCGCCGGTACCCCGTCTCGGAGCTCGTAGAAGGGTATGTGTATCGACCCGGGCACGTGGCTCTCCTCCCACTCGTCCTCGTCGCGCACGTCGAGGACGCGCACCTCGCCGCCTCGGATCTGCTCAGCGAGACCGGGAACGTCGAGGGCGATCGTGGACCCGGTCTCGAAGCCGGCCTCGCGCCAGGCAGTCGTGCCGCCCGAGAGGAAGCCGGCGATCCTCCGGAAGCCGACAGCCTCGAGCAGGCGGGCCATCCGGCGGGCCTCCTCCTCGCTCGCGGCGTTGAGGAGGACATCCGCCTCGGGATCGGCGATCCAGGCGGCGCGCGTCCCCACGGACGAGCGCGTCATCGTCACGTTCACGGAGCCGGGCACATGCTCGGCGTCGAAGTCGCGCGTCGGCCTCCCGTCGAGGAGGACGCCCGCGTCGGCCATCTCGTTCACGCGCGCGGGCGCGAGAGTCTCGACCACGGCCGCGTCCGTGAGGAGCGGGCCCTTGTTCAGCTCGACGATGCGCTTGAAGTTCGGCGGTTGCGGCGAGAGGTTCCCGGTCAGCTCGCGCACGAAGTCCTGCTCGCTGCCGAGGCGAAGGAGCCGGTTGAAGCGCCGCTCAAAGCCGATCGTCGTGCCCGGCTTCTCGCTCATGCCGCCGCCGCCGCAGAGCGAGCCGCCGATGTGTCCGGGCCACGCCTCCGCGAAGTCGTCGAGCTCGAGCAGCCGGTTGAGAGAGCCGAAGAGCTCTCGCGCCCCCTCCTCGGGCTCGACGGCGAGGTCAGGGCGAGCCACGTCGCCGACGAAAAGGGAATCCCCGGTGACGACCAGCCACGGCTCCTCGCCGCGCGCCGCGTCGGAGATCACATAGGCGGTGTGCTCGGGACGGTGACCGGGCGTCGCAAGCGCTTTGACGCGGACGCCGCCGACGGTGACCGCATCGCCGTCGGCCACGGGCTCGTGCTCGAACGCGACTTCGGCTCCCGCCGGCACGTGAATGACCGCGCCGGTCGCCTTCTGCAAGCGCCCCTTGCCGGAGACGTGATCCGCGTGATTGTGGGTCTCGAGAACGTGCGTGATCCGAAAGCCGTGCTCGTCCGCGAGCGCGAGATAGTCCTCGATGTCCCACTTGGGATCGACGACGGCGGCCTCGCCGCCGTCCGCCACGAGGTAGGAGGCGCAGCCGAGGTCCTCGTGCAATACCTGACGGAAGAACACTTCAGCGGCAATGATAGGGCCGTGCAGTTGGACCGACGCGAGCTCGCCGGCGCGGTAGCCGACCTCGGCGTCCTCGTTCCGATCGCTGTCGCGCTCATCGTCTCGAACGGTCTCTCGGCGACGGCGGTTCTTCTTCCCGCTGCCTTGCTCTACATCGCAGTCGCGTTCGTCTACCGCCTGCCCGTGCCCGTTCAGCCGCTCAAGGCGTTCGGTGCGATTGCCATAGCGAACGGCCTCGGTTCGGACGAAATCGCCGCGGGCGCGTTGCTCATGGGCGCGATCTTCCTCGTCGCCGGGCGGTTGGGGCTCGTCGACCTCGCCGCGCGTGCCTTCCCGCGCGCCCTCGTTCGAGGCGTCCAGCTCACCGTTGGGCTTCTCTTTCTGAAGATCGCCTGGGGGCTCGTCACCGATCCCCCGAAATCGTTCGCTTCGCACTCCTTCGACCCCGCGTGGGCGCTTCCCCTCGGCTTGACGGTCGTCGCTCTCGCGCTTGCACTCAAGCGCTATGCGATCTCCCTGGCGCTGGTCGGGCTGGGGACCGTGACAGCCGTTGTCGTGGCGGCGGGAGAGATCTCCCTGGGCCCTTCGGCGCTCGAACTTCCTTCACTCGACACGGGAGTGCTCCTGACAGCCCTCACTGTGCTCGTTCTCCCGCAGGCACCCCTCTCGTTCGCCAACTCGTGCCTGGCCACGGCCGATGCCGCGCGCGTCTACTTCGGAGATGCCAAGGCGGAGCGGGTCAAGCCCGGACGCCTGGCAACGAGCCTCGGGGCCGCCAACCTCTTCGCCGGCTCCATCAGCGGGATGCCCGTGTGCCACGGGGCGGGCGGGCTGACGGCCCACCATTCGTTCGGCGCGAGGACGGCCGCAGCGCCGCTTGTGATGGGCAGCGGCCTGCTCGTTCTTGCCGTCGGGTTCGGGTCAGGACTCGCCGGTGTGCTGCCCGCCTTCCCGCTCCCGATCCTGGCAGGGATGCTCGCGACCGCCGGTCTGCTGCACATCGGTCTGCTGCGAGATCTGCGCTCCGCCCGGGATTGGGGGCTCGCGCTCCTCGTCGGCGTCATCGGGTTCGAAGTGAATCTCCTCTGGGCGCTTGCCGCAGGGCTGGCCGCGTGGTGGATTCCCTACGGTTTCGGCCGGCTGCAAGAGCGCCTCGCGACCGTGTAAGCGCGTGGCCTCCGGCCCGAGGCGGCTAGGTCTGAGATTTGTCGAAGAGCACGAGCACGGCGAGGCGCTCGTACGCGGAGAAGCGATGCTCAGCGCCGGCGCGCACGAAGACGGCGCCGCCCTCCTGGAGCTGGATCGGCTCGCCCTCGACGTCGAGGACGCCCGTCCCTTCGAGCACGACGTAGATCTCGTCCCACTCGTGCGGCTGCTGGCGATCGGGCTCGGGCGCGACGAGGACGTAGACCCCGACCTCGACCCCCGGCGAGGAGTGGACGATCTCATAGCCGCCGTTCCCGGCCGCGAGCCGCTCTGCGACGTGGCCGACGTCGAAGGAGTGAGAGACCGGCCTGTCCACCCCTAGGCCGTGAGCTCGCGCTTGGCCTCGCGCTTCTCCGGCTTGAAGATCCCGTACACGATCATGTTCACGAGCCAGATGATGATCACCGACCCGAGGTAGGTCCACAAGCCGCTGACCTCGAAGGGCGGAACGATCTTGTCCGCGATCCAGAGCGTGAACGCGTTAATGAAAAGCAGGAGGATGCCGAGCGTCAGGATCACAGCCGGGAGGGTGAGGATGATCACGATCGGGCGGATGATCGCGTTCGCGAGGAAGAGGACGAGGCCCGCGACCGCGAGCACCCAGACCTTGTCGTCGTAGGTGACGCCGTCGAAGATCAGCGACGTGACCCAGATCCCGAGCACGTTGCTCGCCCAGCCGAACACAAGCCAGAACAACATGCGCCTACCCTAACCGCCCGCCGAGTCCCGCTTCCACGAAAATGCTGAGCGGGCGATTCGCGGCCGGCCGCCGAGACAGTCCGCCCAGGCCTTCGCCGCGTGCCAGAGGCGAGGGTCCTCGGCCGCGAGGTTGAGTGTCTCCCCGGCCGTCGTTCCCTCGAAGACGAACACGACCTCTTGCGGCGTGACGAAGACCTCGTGCGAATCGAAGGGCGAGTCTTCGAGGTTGAACGGAGGCCCTTGGTCGAGAAGCTCCCGGGCGCGGGCATCGCCCCCAGGCCGAAGAGGAGCGATGACAACCAGCCGGCTCATCGGCGGAGAAGCGCGCGCAGCGCAAACGGCAGGACGCCCCCATGTCGGAGGTAGTCGCGCTCGCGAGGCGTGTCGGCGCGGAGGCGGGCGTGGAACTCCTTGTCGCCGGCGCGGACAGTGACTTCGTCGGCCTCGCCGTTCTCCACGCCCGTGATCGAAAACTCCTCGCGGCCGGTGAGCCCCAGCGACTCGACGTTCTCGCCCGGCATGTACTGGAGCGGGAGGACGCCCATCCCGACGAGGTTCGAGCGGTGGATGCGCTCGTAGCTCTCCGCAATCACGGCGCGCACGCCGAGGAGCTTCGGCCCTTTCGCCGCCCAGTCGCGTGAAGAGCCCGAACCGTACTCCTTGCCGGCGAGAAGGATCAGCGGCACGCCCTCGGAGCGGTAACGCTCGGCCGCGTCGAAGATCGTCGCCTCGTCGCCGTCGGGCAGATGGACGGTGCAGGTGCCCTCGCTGCCGGGCACGAGCAGATTGCGAAGGCGTACGTTGGCGAACGTGCCGCGCACCATGATCTCGTGGTTTCCGCGGCGCGAGCCGTAGGAGTTGAAGTCCTTGCGCTCGACGCCGTGCTCGGTGAGGTAGCGGCCGGCCGGGCTCTCGGGCTTGATCGCGCCCGCCGGCGAGATGTGATCGGTCGTGACGCTGTCCCCGAGCATGACGAGGCAGCGCGCTCCGGTGAAATCGTCCACGGTTCCCGGTTCCGGAGGCATGCCCTCGAAGTACGGCGGCAGGCGCACGTAGGTGGACTCCGGCTCCCAGGCGAAGAGCTCGCCCTCGGGCGTGTCGAGCTCACGCCAGCGCTCGTCGCCGGTGAAGACGTCCGCGTACGTGCGCGTGAACATCTCCTGCTGGAGCGCGAACGCGATGGTCTCCTGCACCTCGTCGGGGCTCGGCCAGACATCGGTCAGGAAGACGTCGTTGCCATCCTCGTCCTGGCCGAGCGGCTCGCTCGTGAGATCGAGGTCCATCCGGCCGGCGAGGGCATAGGCGACCACGAGCGGCGGCGAAGCGAGGTAGTTGGCCTTCACCTCCGGATGGATGCGCGCCTCGAAGTTGCGGTTGCCGGAGAGCACCGAGCACACGACGAGACCGCCCTCCTCCACCGCGGCCGAGATCTCCTCCGGGAGCGGCCCGGAGTTCCCGATGCAGGTCGTGCAGCCGTAGCCGACGATGTCGAAGCCGAGGGCGTCGAGGTACTCACTGAGGCCGGCGCGGTCGTAGTACTCCGTTACGACCTTGGAGCCGGGCGCGAGGCTCGACTTCACCCAGGGCCGGCGCTTGAGGCCGCGCTCGACGGCGTTCTTCGCAAGCAGGCCCGCTGCAACCATGACGGCCGGGTTCGAGGTGTTCGTGCAGCTCGTGATGGCGGCGATGACAACGCTTCCGTGGCCCAGCTCGAACTGCGTCCCGTCGAGCTCGACCTCCACCGAGGCCGGCTCGACCTCGGCGACCGCAACGGGAGATGGCTCGGGCTCCGGCGCGTGCGCGCGATCCCCGCCGGGACTCTGCTCTGTGGTCGGGTCGCTGGCCGGGAAGGTCTCCGCGACCGCATTGTCGTGGTTTCCGTACTCGATGCCGAACGTCTGAAGAGCTCCGAGGAAGGAGTCCCGCGCCTCGCGAAGCGGCACGCGGTCCTGCGGGCGGCGCGGTCCGGCGAGGCTCGGCTCGACGGAACCGAGATCGAGGTCCACGACCTCGCTGTATGAAGGCTCGACCTCCTCGTCGTGGAAGAGGAGCTGGGCGCGGCAGTAGCTCTCGACGCGCGCGATGTGCTCGTCGCTTCGGCCCGTCATGCGCAGGTAGGCGAGCGTCTCGTCGTCCACGGGGAAGAAGCCGCAGGTCGCGCCGTACTCCGGAGACATGTTCGCGATCGTGGCGCGGTCGGCCAGCGTGAGACCGGAGAGCCCGGGGCCGAAGAATTCGACGAACTTGCCGACGACGCCGAGCTTCCTGAGCGCCTCAGTCACGGTGAGGACGAGGTCGGTGGCAGTCGAGCCTTCGGGCAGGCGGCCCGAGAGCCGAAAGCCGACGACCTGGGGGACCAGCATCGAGAGCGGCTCGCCGAGCATGGCCGCCTCGGCCTCGATCCCGCCGACACCCCAGCCGAGGACGCCGAGGCTGTTGACCATGGTCGTGTGCGAGTCAGTGCCGACGAGGGTGTCCGGGAAGGCCCAGCCGTTCCGCTCCTCGACCACGCGCGCGAGGTACTCCAGGTTGACCTGGTGGACGATGCCGGTGTTCGGCGGAACGACGCGCAGGTCGTCGAAGGCCTCCTGGCCCCAGCGCAGGAATGCGTAGCGCTCACGGTTCCGCTCGAACTCGAGCTCCGTGTTCTTGAAGATCGCGATCTTCGACCCGAACACGTCCACCTGGACAGAGTGGTCGATGACGAGCTCGGACGGGAGGAGCGGGTTGATCCGGGCCGGCTCGCCACCCAGGTCGCGCATCGCATCGCGCATGGCGGCGAGGTCGACGATGGCCGGGACGCCGGTGAAGTCTTGGAGCAGGACCCGCGCCGGGCGGAAGGAGATCTCCCCGTGAGGCTCTTCGCCCGGCTGCCATTCGAGGATCGCCCGCGCCTCCTCCGGATCGCCCTCGCCGGCGAGCCCGGCGCGAACGACGTTCTCGAGGAGCACCCGGAGCGAATACGGCAGCCGCGCGATCTCCTCCACCGAGGCGACTTCCTCGAGACGCGCGCTACGAGCCTCTGCCATCCCCTTCGATGCTATCGGCGGTCGCGGTGAGCCGCTCCGCCTCTTCGACGGGACCGCCGGAAAGCAGATCCGCGCCCGTGCGCTCGGCGAGCGCCGGAGTTGCCCCCGCGCCTCCGAGCGCGACCCGGACGTTGCGGACGAGCCGCGCGATCTCCTCCTCGACGCCCTCCAGCCGGGCTGCCGAGACCGCCGAGACGACGACCCAGTCGGCTCCCATCCGCCTCGCGGCATCGGCGAGAGTCTCCATCGGGGTGTCCGGACCCAGATAGGCCACCCGCCAGCCCCGTGCACGCAGTACGACGCCCAGGGCGAGCAGGCCGAGGTCGTGCTCCTCCCCCGGTGGGCAGGCGAGAACGGCGAGCGGCCCGCTTCCGGATCCCCAGCCGCGTGCGAGACCGAGGAGCCGCCCGCGGATCACGCTGCTCGCGAAGTGCTCCTGCGCAACGGAGGCCTCGCCGCGCTCCCAACGGTCGCCGAGCTCGTGCAGGTACGGCAGCAGCGCGTCACGCAGGACGGTCTCGAGCGTGAACGCCGCGAGCATTCGA
Organism: Gaiellaceae bacterium; assembly: GCA_035296905.1. GTDB lineage: Bacteria > Actinomycetota > Thermoleophilia > Gaiellales > Gaiellaceae > DATEOR01. The sequence continues at coordinate 41,463 of DATHAA010000035.1, read as the reverse complement.
TCGAGAAGCAGCTGCGCGTGCGGCTCGTCATACGCGTCGAGAGCTGCGCGGAAGTCGCCGAGGAGCCCGGAGATCGAGGTACCCACCCGGCCCGGCTCGTCCTGCTCCTTGGCGAGGCGGGCTGCCTCGGCTGCCGAGAGCCCCCGCGCCAGATGGCTCTGCATCGTCTCGATCCGCACCACATCCGTGAGGGGGTAGAGCCTGAACCCCCCGCTCGTCCTCTGTGGGGCGAGCAACCCGTAGCGCCTCTCCCAGGCGCGCAGGAGGTCGGGCGTGACGCCGGTCCGGCGGCTCAGCTCGCCGATGCGCAATAGCCCTTCGCTCGCCATGCACCGCATCGTACACAAGTTGGACAGATACTTGACAAGATTGTCCAGCGTCTGTACCGTCCCTGAACGAAACCTCGACAGGAAGGAGAGGAACATGAAGAAGATCGACGTGCTGGCGGGCGTGCTCGTCGTCGTCGGCGCCCTGAACTGGGGACTCGTCGCGGTCGCCGAGTTCGACCTCGTCGCGACGCTCTTCGGGCTCGACTTCGGCGAGACGAACGCGGCCACCCGCGTTGTCTACGGCCTCGTCGGAGCTGCAGCCGTCTACGAGGTCGTCCAGTGGCCTGCAATGCGGCGCCGCTGGAGCCGGACTCCCGCCCCCGCCACCGCCTAAGGAAAGGACAACACGATGCGAAAGCGAATCGCGGTCGCCATTTGCTCGGCCGCCCTGCTCGCCCTGCCGACCTCGGCCGGTGCAGCGCCCGGCCAGGATATCAAGGCCGCCTGTGGGCTGAGCTTCGGCCAGCTCATCTCAGGCGCGAACTCGAGCGGCACCGCCGCCCATTCGAGCTACGCCGGTGGTGCAAACGCCTTCAGCAACCCGGGCGATCCTCGCAGCCCACGGCTGCGGCGGATAGCCCTCAGCGGACCCGAGGGCCCGGCACCACGAGCCGGGCCCTTTCCTCCGCTAGGAGACCGAGGCGTACAGGCTCGTCAAGAGGGCGTTCCAGCCCTCCTCGTGCATGTCCTTGACCAGCTCGCCCTCGAGACCGCTGTGCGTAAGGAATAGCTGCGTTCCCTGGGGCCCCTCGCGCAGCGTGACGTCGACGAGGCTCTCCTCGCTCCCGCGCATGACGCTCGGCTCGTTCTCCCATGTCCAGGTGAAGCTGAGACGCTCGGCGGGCGCGATCAACGTGTAGACGCCCACGATGCCGTGCAGCGCTCCGCGCTCGTCCCGCATGGATAGGTGGTATCGACCCCCGACGCGCAGATCGACGTCAGCCTTTGCACCCACCCAGCCCCCGACGCCTGTCCACCAGCTTTCGAGGAGCGCGGGCTCGGTCCAGGCCGCGAAGACCTCGGCGGGCGACGCCCGCAGGACTCTCATCAACTGGACGAGATTCTCGTCAGAAGGGCCCATGGGGCTCGTAGCTCCCCTGGCGCACGCCGACGGCGATCATGGTCATGCCCTCGGGGCCCGCAACCGGACAGCGTGTCGTCCCGGGATCGAAGCGGAGAAACGAGCCGGCGCGCACGGGGATCGTCTCGCCCTCGACCTCATAGACGCCCGAGCCTTCGATGATCACGTTGACCTCTTCCTGGCCCGTGTCGACCTCGTTGTGCTCGTGGCCGCGCACGTTTGGGCCGAGCTCGAACCAGTTGATCCCGAAGGCCTGTACGCCGAGCTTTCGCCGCACGAAGCGAACGGCGCCCCCAGGCCCCTCGCCCTCCATCTCCTCGACGTTCACCACGCTGTAGCCCACCCGGCTCCTTTGTTCGCGTGCGAGATGACAGTAACGTGAGCGGCGTGGTGACGATGGACGAAGTCCGGGCATTCGCGGCCACGCTGCCCCGGTCGAGCGAGGCCTTCGTCCGCGGACGGGTCAAGTTCCGGATCGGCCGGATCGTCTGGCTCGCCTTCTCGAAGGACGGCTCGACCATGGGGTTCGCGTTCCCGAGGGGGTGGCGTCAGGCCCTCGTCGACTCCGAGCCCGAGAAGTTTTCGCTTCCGAGCGAGCACGACATGCGCTACCACTGGGTGCACGGCGATCTCGCCGCGCTCGACGAGGACGAGATGCGTGACCTCGTCGAGGACGCGTGGGCCTTCTGCGTGCCGAAGTCGGTGGCCGAGGAGTACGCGGCCGCCCACGGCTATCGCGGATCTACTGAATCAGCGTGAGCAGCTTGAACATCGGCAGGTACATGGAAATGATGATCACGCCGACCATCAATCCCACGCCGATCATCATGAGCGGCTCGAGAATCGAGGTCAGGGTCGCGATCGAGGAGTCGACCTCGTCCTCGTAGAAGTCGGCGATCTTCCCGAGCATCTTCTCGAGCTCGCCGGTCTCCTCGCCGACACGCACCATCTGCGACACCATCGGCGGGAAGATCTTCTCGGCCTGGATCGGCACCGCGATCGGGACACCCTGATGCACACGCTCGCGGACGACCGCGGTCGCATCCTCGATCAGGCTGTTCCCCGAAGTCGTCCCGGTGATCTCGAGCGAACGGATGATGTCCACGCCAGCCGCGACGAGGGTCGAGAGCGTCCGCGAGAACCGCGCCATGCCGACCTTGACGATGATCGCCCCGATCCCGAACGGCATCTTCATGCGGAAGCGGTCCCAGATCCGTCGGCCCGACTCAGTCTTCTTGAAGCGGAAGAAGCCAAAGATGATGCCGGCCCACACGGGGAAGACGATGTACCAGTAGCTGCGCAGGATGTTCGACCCCTTGACGACGATCTGCGTGAGCATCGGCAGGTCGCCGCCGAGATCGTCGAAGATCCCGACGAAGATCGGGACGAGGAACATGAGCATGCCGATGAGGACGAGCGTGGCGAAGGCCATGACCATCAGCGGATACATCATCGCGCCCTTGACGCGGCGCCTGATCTGAGTCTCCTTCTCGATCTGGAACGCGACCCGGTCGAGCACCACGTCGAGGATTCCGGCAGCCTCCCCCGCCTCGACCATCGAGATGAACAGCCGGGAGAAGATCCGCGGGTGGCGCGACATCGCCTCCGAGAGCAGAAGCCCGCCCTCGACGTCGGCGCGAAGCTCCGAGACGACGGTCGCGAGTTTCTTGTCCTCCGTCTGCTCTTCGAGGATGACGAGCGCGGTGACGACGTTGAGACCGGCCTCGATCATCGTCGCGAACTGCCGTGAGAAGACCTGGAGCGACTTCGGCTTCACCTTCTTCACGGCCATGGCGAAGCCGGCCGAGCTCGAGGCCTGCTCGTCCAGTGTCAGGGCGACGAGCCCGCGCACGCGGAGCGCTTCGCGCGCCGCGTTGGCGTCAGGGGCGTTGACCTGGCCGTCGAGCTCGAGGCCCGCGGAGTTGATCGCCGTGTAGGCGTACGAAGCCATTCCAAGCGGTGAAATCGGCATCACCCGGCCACGCCTTGAGGGTCAACGACAGTTTGCCGATGTTCTGGTCGGTGCTTTTTGCGCGCTCACATCGGCGGCGGCGTGCCCGGAGCGAGGCTGGCTTCGGCATGATCGAGCTTCTCGCGGCCATGACCGTGATGCTCATCGGCATCTTCGCTGTCTTCAGCGTCTTTCAGGCCGGCATCGTGCAGATCCGCCGCGCAAGCACGGTCACGACCGCGGCCGCCATCGCAGACTCGGAGATGGAGAATTTCCGGGCGATCAAGTACGAGGCGGTCGGGCTAGCGAGTTCGAACGTCACATCGGTCGTCGGCGGCACCTATGGCTCGACTTACACGGGGCAGACGTTCTACAAGACGGACAGCGCCGCGACGACCACACTGACTTCCGCGATGACGGCGTCCCAGCTGACGATTCCCGTTGCCAGCGGGACGGGCTTTCCCTCGACCGGCCCGTTCCTGGTGAAGATCGACAGCGAGCTCATTCTCGTGAACGACCGAACGACAACGCCGTGGACCGTGCGGGTGGTCGGAGAGCGCGGCTACCTGAACGACAGGGATTCCTCGTACTACGGCGCTGCGGCAGCGCACTCTGCCGGCGCGACTGTGTCGTGGGTCCAGAAAGTCGACGTCAAAGCCTGCGGCGCGACGCCCTGCACGAATGCCGTCTCCACGAAGACGGTCACCGGCGCCGACGGGCGCTCGTACAAGGTAGACACCTACATCACCTGGAGGCAGATCACGAACTCGGGGACCACGGCGGGCCGGCTCGTCAAGCTGGTGAGCGTCGTCGTCCGCGACAACACGTCCCCGTATCGCGTGTGGGCCCGCGTCAGCGCCTCGTTCGACGAGGGCACGGGCTCCTAGAGCAAACGCCGGCCTCTCTGCAGGCCGGCTAGCTCGTGCTGACGAGCTTGATGCTGAAGGTCGAGCCGTCGTCTCCGACGACCGTCAAGGTCTTCCCGACCTTGATCTGCTCGCTCTGATCGCCGTTCGTGAAGCTGGCGCCTGACGCGAGGGAGATCATGGCCGAGCTCGCAGTGACGGAGACGAGTTTGAACGCGGGGTCAGACTCGGGGAACGTATCGCCGATCGAGACGTCCTCTGCGGCACCGTTCACCTGGAAACGCGCGCTCGTGGGAGTCGCGGTGGGGGTCGTGCCAGTCCCGGTGCCGGTGCCACCCGTGCTGACGCCGCCAAGTCCGGGGGCGATCGCACCGCCCGAGAACGGATCCCGGCCGGGGAAGACGCCGAAGTTCGACATTTGCCCATCCATGAGGGACGGGGGCGCGTCGGTGTCGACGAGCTGGCTCGGAGGGACGACCGCCCCAGCGCCGGGCGTCGAGGGAGCCGAGCCCGGCGTCGGCGCGGTCGTCGTAGGTACAGCGGTGGTGGCCGGCGGCGCGTTGCCGCCGGTGATCGCCTTGAACGTCTTCGGGCCCTGCCACGCCATCAGCCCGAGGAAGACGGGCACGAGCAGGAACAGCACTTTCTTCTGCTTGGCTTCCTTCTGCTTGAGAAGAGCAGCCTGGACTTTCTTGGATGCCATTAGCCAAGACCTCCTGCGGATGCGTCGGCGGGCGGGGGCGGCGGGGGCGCCTCCGTGGGCGGCGGCGGAACGACCGCGGTCGCCGGGTCGGCCGCGCCGTAGACGTACGCGGAGACCGTCAGGCCAGCGTTGATGCTCGGGAACCCGTCTTTCCCCTCTTTCATGCTCATGGTGTCGAGGGTGAAAAGCCGGCCCGCCGAGGACAGGTGTCCGTCGCGGACGGTGACGAGGTTCCGGAGGCGGAAGAGGAAATCCGTGAGATCGAAGTAGTTGCCCTCGAAGGTGAGGGTGATCCCGATCGCGCTGTACCCCGTCTTGGGAGTCGGCGCGCTCGGCTGGATCGAGAGGAACCTGATCCCCGTCGCCTCGGCGACCGAGTTGAGGTCGAGGATGATCCCGGGCATGTCGTCTGTGTCGGGCATCGCCTTCGAGACCTCGAAGACATCGGCGACCTTGATCGTCGTCGCCTGTTGCTGAGGACGGGACGCGAGCTGGGCGGCGCTCACCTTCATCTGCATCTCGGCGATCTGCTCGTCGAGGCGGCCCGACTCTGCGCGCTTCGGCCGGATGACGACCATGAACGCGATCGCGGCCACCAGCAGGATGGCGATCCCGATCACGGGCCAGATGGGGATCTGCTTCTTCACGAGGCGGTTCCCTGGCGCACGGAAGCGGTGATGGCGAAGTTCACGCCCCGCGTCGCGGGATCGTCGGACGCCGTTGCGAACTCGAGCTGAACGTTCTGGAGCTCAGGGACGACCTGGAGCCGCGACAGCAGCCGCGCGACGCTCGCCTGGCTCACCGAGGTGCCGGTCACCCTGAACGAGCTCACCGCGCCGCTCGTCGCAGCTCCTGCAGAGCCCGGCGAAGGCGCGGTCGCGTCGAGCGTTGCCAGCGTAACGTCGGACGGAAGGACGAGCGCGAGCTCGCGCAGGACGCGGTCCCAGGCGAGGCGGTCGGTCAGTGCCGCAGAGAGCGCGGCCGTCCGCGCCGAGCGCTCGGAGTCGATGTTGGCCCCTTGAGTCGGCGCCTGCGGCTGCTTCTCGGGCACCTGCAGGCTCGCGAGGTCGCCGCGTAGGTCGTCGAGCTCGCCGGCCTTCTTCGTGACGGCCGCACTCGAGGAGAGGTAGAAAGCGGCGAGTGCCGCGAAGACGAGCACGCCCGCCAGCGCGACGATGACGTGCGGGATGGCGCTCGGCTTCGACTCTTTCTCGGATCGCACCTCCTCTTTCGGGAGGAGGTTGAAGGCGCGCATGAGCGGGATGTCGCGCACGGGCGAACCGCTCTTGACCTCCATGGCTGCGACCTTCTCCGTCTTCCCACGGCCAAGGCGGCGCTCCTTTTTCTCCTTCGGCGGCTTTGGTTCCTTGGCCTTCTTCGGCTCCTTCGGCGGCTTCTCCGCCTTGGGCTCCTTCGGCCCGCGCTTCCAAAGATCGGAGACCTTGATCTCCTTTTTCATGTCGATGCCCATCGCGTCTCCTAGAGCGCCATTCCGAGGCCGATGGGGACAGCGAGCGACGGGTCGGGCATGCTGCCCTTGACCTTCTTCCCTTCCGAGATCCCGACGAGCGGGTCCCCGACGCGAACGTTCACGCCGACCAGGTGCTGAAGAGCGGGGGCGAGACCGGCAAGGCGCGCCGTGCCGCCGGCGAGGACGACCTCGCGGATGCCGAGCGAGTCGGGCTGGCTCTGGTAGAACTGGAGCGAGGAAACGAGCTCGCGGGAGAAGCCCTGAAGCGCCCCGCTGAGCGCCTCGCGCGCGACGGCGGCCTGCTCGGGCGTGAGCCCCTCGGGCACCTCGGCGCCGTCGAGCGAGATGTTTGTCTTGAGAATCTCGGCGGCTTCGATCTCCATGTCGAGCGCCCGCGAGAGGGCGATCGTCAGCGACATCCCACCCCACTCGATCACCCGGGCGAACTCGCAGGACTGGCCGTCGGAGACCCCGAGCGTGCTGCGCTCGGACCCCATCGTGACGGCAACGAGGGCGCTCTTCTCGCCCGCAGGTTCCTCCGGAGGCATCAGCGCGCGGAGGAGCGCGAAGGCTTCGAGGTCGACGCCGGCGAGCTTGATGCCTGCGGCGCGGCACGCGGTCGAGTACGCATCCACGAGCTCGCGATACGCGACGACGAGGAGAACGCGCTTCTTGGACTGTCCTTCCTCGACGGTCTCGCCGAGCACCTGGAAGTCGAGCAGCGCCTGGTCGACCGGGATGGGCAGCGCCTCCTGCGCGCGGAAGCGCACAGCGTTCGCCACCTGCTTCGGATCCTCGATCCCCATGAGCTCGATCGTCCGGACACCGATGCGGTTGTTCGCGATGCCGATCCGGACATTGCGCTTCGACAGGCCGTGCCGCTTGAAGAAGAACTTGAGCGCTTCGGTGAGCGCGGCGATGTCCTTGACCTCGCCGCCCGCAACGATCCCGCGCGGAATCGGCTCACGGGCGACCTGGACGAGCCTCGCCGAGCCGTTCACCTCGACGGCGGCCGCCGAGAGGTACGAGGCGCCGATCTTGAGGCCAACAGTTTCCTTGGACACGGTTGACTAGCTCCCTGCCACCCGCAGGCCTCCCGCCGCAGATTCGGGGGTTGCGAGTCCGTTGCGCTGAAGGAGGCCGAGCAGCTGGTCGGGCCGGCTCGAGCGGGACATGGCGACTTCCTGCGTGATGATCCCGCGCGTGATGAGGTCGACGAGCGCCTGCTCGAGGGTCTGCATGCCGCGGCCGGTGTTCGTCTGCATGACCGAGTAGATCTGCTCGACCTTCGCCTGGCGGATGAGGTTCCGGACGGCGTCGTCGGGGAGCAGGATCTCGAGGGCGGCCACGCGGCCCTTTCCGTCCACGGTCGGCAAGAGCGTCTGCGTGACGATTCCCTGGATCGTCGCTGCCAGCTGGACGCGGATCTGCTCCTGTTGCGCGGCCGGGAAAACATCGATCAGGCGGTCGATCGTCGAGGGCGCGTCCTGTGTGTGCAGCGTGGCGAAGACGAGGTGGCCGGTCTCGGCCGCGGTAATGGCGGTCGAGATCGTCTCGAGGTCGCGCATCTCGCCGAGGAGGATCACGTCCGGGTCCTGGCGAAGCGCACCTCGCAAGGCGTCGGCGAAGCTGACGGCGTCGGGCCCGATCTCGCGCTGATTGACGATGCAGCGCTTGTGGCGGTGCAGGAACTCGATCGGGTCCTCGATGGTCATGATGTGGTCGTCGCGAGTTCGGTTGATCTCGTCGACCACGGCCGCGAGAGTCGTCGACTTACCGGAGCCCGTGGGGCCGGTGACGAGGACGAGGCCGCGCGGTTTCTTCGAAAGCTCGTGGAGCTGCGTCGGGAGCCCGAGATCCTCGAGCGTCTTCAGCTCGGCGGGAATCATGCGGAAGGCACCGCCGAGACTCTCGCGCTGGAAATAGACGTTGACGCGAAAGCGCGCGAGGCCCGGGATCGAGTACGAGACATCGATCTGGCGGTTGATCTCCAGGTGTTTTTGCTGCTCGGTCGAGAGGATGCGGTAAAGCAGCCGCTGGCTGTCGTCAGCCGAGAGGCGCGGGAACTGCTCGAGCCGCTCGAGGCTGCCGTTCAGGCGGATGACCGGATGCGAGCCGACCGCGAGGTGCAAGTCGGACGCGCCGAGAGCGACCATCGTCTCGAGCAGGTCGTCGATCGTGTATGTCGTCGCAGATTCGGTGCCAGGACCATCCATTGGGGCTCCCTCCGCCCGGTGCTATCGGCAGAGAAGCGCCTCGTCTGAAGGCCCAAGGGAAGATCCCCCATTCGAGGGGACGCCTTCCGTGCCCGAGAGGCCGATATCTCCGCGTGAGCCACCGCACGCCCATGCTCGATCAAGGAGGAGTCACCAAATGATTCAGAGGCTCAGCAAGCGGATCACACAGAAGGATCGCCAGGGGGGCTTCACCCTCATCGAGCTTCTCGTCGTGATCATCATCATCGGCATCCTGCTCGCGATCGCCATCCCGTCGTACCTCTCCTTCCGGAGCCGCGCTGAAGTGTCGGCTGCGAAGGCGAACGTGCGGGCGTCGATCCCGGGCGTGGAGGCGTTCTACGCCGACCACAACACGTACTCCGGCCTGCACCTCACGAAGCTGCAGCTGTCCTATGACGCGGGGATCAAGAACGTCTCCGTCGTCCGCGCGACCGCCGCTTCGTACTGCGTCCAGAGCACCGTCGGCCAGGCCACCTGGAAGAAGGGCGGCCCGTCGGCCGACATCACGGTCACCGCCTGCTAGGCAGGAAGCGATCCGATGTCTGGAGAGGGCGCCGAAAGGCGCCCTCTCTCCTTTAAGCCTTTGGCAAGAAGTGCCGATAGAAACCGCATGGCGTCTCAGCTTCGCTTGCACGTTCTCCTCCCGCTCGCCTTCCTCGGCCTGATCGGCGCCGCCTTCGGCGTCTACACCATGGGCAAGGCACCGGGCGGGGGTGGCGACGCCGGCATCCCGCTCATCACGACGCACCCGGACAAGACCAAGGCCAAGCCGCCGGCAACATCCGCGGACTGGACCGAGAGCCTCGTGGCCTGGTGTGGCGGCTTCCAAACGCAGTACGAGAAGATCGACGCGCCGACGACGCTCGCGGACTACGAATCGGTTATCGGCGAATACATCGAGCTCTGGAACTCCGCGCAGCCTGCATTCATCAAGCTCGGGCTGCCGTCGCAGAAGCGCGCGGCGGCGATCGCGCTGCGCCGGAACATCGACTCGTCGGCCTCAGAGCTCCGGTGGGTGTTCAATCGTGTTCAGGCACTCGATGTGGCTTCGATCGAGAACCGCCTCGACGATCTGAACGCGCTGGACGCGGAGCGCGTGTCGCTCATCCACCAGCTCGGCGCGGGCACATGCCTCGACGAGAAGAACAAGGGCGTCGCCCGCCTTGCGATCCAGCAGGCGCCACTCTTGATCAACTCCCAGCTCCAGCGCTACGGCAAGGTCGTCGTGCTCTTCTACGAGCCCGGCGCCGCTTACGACGCGATTCAGACGCGCGAGGCCCGCGCAGGAGCCCTTCTCGCTCACGCCGGGTTCGTCTCGGTGAACGTCTCCAAGAACCGCGAGGTCGGCCAGCTCGCCTCCCAGTACAACGTGCTCGGGTCCCCCACCGTTCTCATCTTCACGCGGGGCTACAGCCTCAAGGGCCGCCTCGAAGGCTTCTACGATCGCACGGCGATCGTGCAAGCCGTCAAGAACGCCTGATGGCCGCCGAGCACGCCGTCGACATCCAGGGAGTCGAAGTGGGCCGCCGTTCGGCGCGGAAGGACGGCCGCGAGGTCGTTGCACTCCGCTGTGTGGACACAGGCATGAAGGGCTTCATCGTCGAATGCGACGTCTATCCGGTCGACGCCGTGCGGGTCGAGCCGCTCCGCCCGGGGCCGTACACCTTCGCCACGCGCCCCCAGGCGGACGCCTTCGTGGACGAAGCCGCGAAGGCACTGACGTACCTCGGCTGCGAGCTCTGAGGTACCTAGTAACAGACTGTTACTAGGCCTGATCCGTCACATTTCTCAACGGCGAACTCCGCGGTTCGTGGGGCGTCGGGCTGCAACCCGAGCTAGCAACAGACTGTTACTTGGCTTCCTTCGTGCGGGTTCGGTGGATGTCTTGCGACGGTTCTAGACCAGGACTCGGGCCAGCTCTTCGATCGACGTCAGGCCCGAGGCGACCTTCTGGAGGCCGTCGTCCCAGAGGGTCTTCATGCCCATGTCCATCCCGGCGCGCTCGATCTCCTCGCGGCTCGCGTGCTGCGCGGCCAGCCGGGAAAGCGTTTCGCTCATCGTCATGAGCTGATAGACGCCGACCCGGCCCTTGTAGCCAGTCTGGTTGCAGCGAGGGCAGCCCTTCTTGCGATAGAGGCCGACGCCGTCGGCGGCAGCGGCCTGTTCGGGCGAGAAGCGTGCCTCGAGCATCTCCTCCTGCGTGGCCATGTACATCTCGCAGCAGTGCGTGCAGAGCTTGCGGACGAGGCGCTGGGCGAGCACGGCGGTGACCGCGGAGCCGGTCAGGAATGGCTCCACGCCCATCTCGTTCAGTCGGGTGAGCGCGCTCGGCGCGTCGTTCGTGTGCAGGGTCGAGAGCACGAAGTGACCCGTGAGGGCGGCTTCGATGGAGATCTTCGCGGTCTCTGCGTCGCGGATCTCACCCACCATCACCACGTCGGGGTCGGAACGCAGGATCGAGCGCAGGGCATTGGCGAAGGTGAGGCCCGCCTTGTTGTTCACCTGCACCTGGTTGAGGCCTGCGAGGCGGTACTCGACCGGATCCTCCACGGTGATCACGTTGATCTCGGGCCGGCTGATCTCCGCGAGCGACGCGTACAGGGTGGTCGACTTACCGGAGCCGGTCGGCCCCGTGACGAGGAGCGCGCCGGTCGGCTTTTGGATGATCTCCGCGAACATCGCGCGCATTTCGTCGGAGAGACCCAGCTCGGCGAGGGTCGGCGGACGCTTCGACTTGTCGAGAAGACGCATGACGACGCCCTCCCCCTCGACCGTGGGGAGCACTGCGACACGGATGTCGAGCATGCGCCCCGCGGCCTTCGCGTTCAGGGAGATGCGGCCGTCCTGCGGCTTTCGGCGCTCGGCGATGTCGAGCTTCGCGAGGACCTTCAGGCGCGTCGTCACACCGGGCGCGAGTCGCTTGGGGATGCGCTGCACCTCGTGGAGAACACCGTCGACTCGGAGGCGGACGACGAGCGCGTCCTCGGCAGGGTCGAAGTGGAGGTCGGAGGCGCCGTCCTCGGCGGCCTGGAGGATGATCGAGTTGACCAGACGCACGAGAGGCGCGTCGGAGACGCCGTCGTCGGCCTCGAGATCGTCCTCATTTTCGCCGAGCTCGTCCTCGTCGAGCTCGTCCTCGACGAGCGCGGCGCGCTCCCAGGCCTCGGTCGCGCGGACGAGGCGCTTGAGCTCGACCTCGATGTCCTCCGCCGGCGCAACACCGATCTCCAGGGTGTACCGCGTGGCGATACGGAGCTCGTCCACGGCCTGCACGTTGGTGGGGTCAGCGACGGCGACGAAAAGGCGATCGTCCTCGAGCTTGTACGGGATCGCCATCGCGCGCTCGAGGACGTGGGTGGGAATCTGGCCGGCGGCGTTCTTGTCCACACCCTCTGCGTTGAGGTCGATCTGCGGCAGGTGCGAATGGTCGGTCGCGACCTGGCGGAGGCCGCGCGCGCCGATCGGTGACGGCGGCGGCGTGTCGACGCCTGGCGCGGCCAGGCCCTCGTCGACGATCGCCTGGGCGATCGACCCGCCGACCGCGGTCGAGCGAACGCCGGCGAGCCGGTCGGGCGAGACCAGCCCTGTGGTCTCGAGCAGGTCGGCTACGAGCTCGTTGACGGCATTAGGCGCAATGGCGCCCGGAGGGTGCGTGGGCTCGCCCGAGGAGCCTTCCTCGGCGTTTGTCCCTGCATCCGGCAGGTTTTGGAGGTCGTCGAATTCCACCTGGTTCTCCTCAACGAGTTATCGGCCTTTGCGGCCGAATCCCTGAGGAGGGGGATAGACGAGCGAAGGGCTTAGAAGCGGTTCAGATAGGCGTCGAGCAGCTGCTGCCCGACGAAGAGCGCCACAATCGCCCCGAACGCGAGGAACGGGCCGAAGGGGATCGCCATTTTGCGCGCCGCCAGCCCGTAGCGGGCAAAGAGAACGGACGACGCGACCAGCGCAGTGACCATGCCGGTCATGAGCCCGACGCCCACGGGCCAGCCCAGGCCCGCGCCGAGGAGCAGAGCGAGCTTGACGTCCCCCATGCCCATCCCGCGCGGGTAGGCCACGAGGGCCAGGAAGAGGAAGAGCGACGCCCCCAGGGAGGCGCCGAGCCACTCCTTCCACCGGTCCGGCGCGAGGACCATGTTCGCCGTCAGGACGATCACGAAGGACGGCAGCACGATGAGGTCCGGCAGGATGCGCCTCTCTGCGTCGATCGCCGAGAGGACAACCAGCGCGGCGCAGAAGTACGCGCCGACGACGGCCTCACCCGTGAGCCCGAAGTGCCAGAAGCACGCAGCCACGAGGAGCGCGGTGGCGATCTCGACGGCCGGATATCGGGCGCTGAACGAGGCGCCGCACGACCTGCAGCGGCCGCGGAGGACGAGGTACGAGACGACCGGGATGTTGTCGTACCACGCGATCTCTGCCTCGCAGGTGCCACAGGCAGAGCGCGGACGGACGAGCGAGCGGCCGTCGGGGAGCCGCGCCGCGACGACGTTCAAAAAACTGCCGAGCGCGAGCGCAGGCGCGAAGACGACGAGGGCGAGGGCGGCGTCCATCCCAGCGTCTATCGGCTCAATGGCGCCGCGGCGTTAGATCAGCCCGCGTAGAGCTGTGGAGCCTGAGGCTGGGCGTAGACCTCGGGGTTCCCGGGCATGCCGGCCGGGACGAATGTAAAACCCGGGAAGTAGGAATTCGTGCTCTGGCCCAGCATCACTGTCGAGCCGTCGAGTGGCCCATCGAACTGCGACGTCGTCCCGAGGTCGATCGCGTTGGTTGCATAGAGCGCACCCTGGGCGTACGCGCTGATGAGCTGGACGCTGTCACCACCGCTGACCTGACTCTGCGGCGCGCCGCCCGAGCCATTGCCGTTCACGACGAACACGAGCATGCGTTGCGCGGGGTTCCACCCGCTCGTCGTGCACGCCCCGTTGGCGACGGCCTGGCAGATGCTCGAGTTCTTGATGAGCAGCGTGCCTGAGATGTAGATCGTTGACGAACCGACGTACGTGTTCACCGCGCCGTTCTGGATCTGGGCGCTGCCGTCGATGAAAATCGTGCCGTTCGCCGTGAGGACCTTGGTCGAGGCATTCCACGAAAGCTCGCCGTTAGAGCTCTTGCAGGTGTAGGACGTCGAGGGGGTCAGGTCCTGAACGCTCGGGAGGCTGTTGTTGCGCTTGGCTACGCTCGGGGCTGCCGCCGAGCCCTGGTCGTTGTCGAAGGTCGGCGGCGTTCCACTCGACATCAGACAGGGGTAGTACGGACCCGGATTCGCGTTCAGGTACCAGGCGTCGAAGTCAGCGGTAGGGGCCGGGCTAATCGGCGGATTGTTGCCGATGACGGTGGCAAAGACATTGTCGAAGCCGCTCGATCCCGCGCCCTGTTGACAGGGGCTGTGAAGCGCGTTGTTCTTCCACTGGCATCCGTTGCGCACGTTCAGCTGGTTCAGCGGGGTCGACGAGGTGCCTGCAAAGTTGGCGCTCTGGCTCATCGTCAGCGACCCCTGCACGACGAGCGGTCCGGCGGTGATGGAGGCCGTGTTCGTCAGGCAAAGGTTTCCCGCCACGTACAGGGGCGACTGCACGACCACGCTCTGCTGAATGGTCATGTCGCACGTCGACCCTGTCGCCCGAGAGTAAATGAAGTTCCAGGCAGGGTTGTTCAGGGGCTGGGTGTAGGTCGGGACGACGGGCACCTTCGCCGTCAGGGTGCGTGTGACATCGCTCGCCGTCTTGCCGGTCGGGTTCTTCACCTTTCCGATCGAGGTGAGGCTCCAGGTCGATGATCCCGTGACCGACTGGCTAAGGGTTCCCCACCATTCGACCGTTCCGCCATCGTAGGTATGGACGGTGTGAGTCACCGTTCCGTTCGACTGCTCACCGAGCAGGTACTTGTTCAGAGCGTTGTTGTCGGGCTTCGAGAGGATCGCCATCATCTCGTTGATCCCGGACTCCGCCAGGTCGTACGCGCTCGCGTTCGCAGTCGAGTACGAAACACTGCGCGCGTTCGTAGAGGAGTAGTAGATGAGCGTCGTCCCGGAGACGGTCAGGACACCGAGGATGCCGACGGCCATCACGAGTGTGATTCCGTCCTGCCGTCGGAGAAGTCGCCGCAAAAAATTCATGAGAACCGTCCCGGAAGGGGATTTACTGGCGCAGGGTGTTCCTCAGGACGATGTCGTCAACAAGACGCCATGTCTTCCATCCCTCGATCGGGTTTCTGTTCACCTCGAAGTTCACGTGCAGGAGTGCCCGCGTCGTCGCACTGTTGGGCGTGTAGGTGAACGCGTTGCCGTTCGCGGTGGTGATGTAGTCGGCGATCACAACCGTCGTGCTGTTTGCCGTACGCCGTACCCGGTACCGGTTGGCCGAGACGAGACTCGTGTCGTATACGACCGAGAGCGTCGCCCCGCCGGCAGTCGGACACTGCGACGGCAGCGTGACGGTGATTGACGAGACTGCGGTGTTCGGAGTCGCCGTGATGCCGCTGGCGCAGTGCAGCTCACGCCGTATCCGGTCGAGCGCGAGCCGGGCGTTCTGCTGCGCCTCGAAGCGGCGGTTCATGTCGAGCTCGGCTTTCGCGCCCGAGGTGAAGAGCGAAACGAGCGCCGTCACGACCGTCGTGAAGATGGCGAGCACGACGAGGAGCTCGACCAAGGTGTAGCCGCGTTGGCCGCGGAGGCGACGAAGGCGCTTCCAGATCACTTCGCCTGCGCCTCGACGTAGGCGAGCGCGCGGCGGGCGACGACCTCGCTCCGAGCACCGAATCCGAAGCGGCGCTCGAGGCTCTGGTCGACCTTGATCAGGATGCGGAGCGCCTGGGCGCCGTCATGCCAGCCGAAGCGGGCGCCGGTGACGATCCAGGAGTGCTGGTACAGCCAGAAATTGATGAGCTGCCGGGAAGGCTTGCCCTTCCCGGCGAGGCGGTGTTCGAGAGCGCGGGCGCGGTCGGGCAGCGGCATCTCGTCGGCGGGCTCGACCGGCGCGCCCGGAACCTCGAAGTCCGGCTTGCGGGTCTCCTCCTCGCCCTCGCCGGGCCCGGTCGTCGTGCCGGCCGGCTCCGTGGTCGTCGCAGCCGGCTCAGTCGTCGTCACGGCGGGCGCGGTAGTCGTCGCGCCGGTCTCCGTGGCGGTCGTCGTCTCGGTCTCGCCCGAGGTCGTGGGCTGGATCTGGTCCCGGGCCCAGTCACTGACCAGAACGATGCGCGTGCTCTTGTAGGGAGCACCGTTCTCGGGCAGACCGCTCTCGCCGTACGTCGTGTTCCTCGAGAGGCTGAGGACGACGAGGGGAGCGCCGTTGTCGATCACCTTCGTGCCCGGGGCCGGCCGCTGCACGGTCACCGTGTTCGCGGCGAAGCCCTTGACCGAGCCCTCGACGCGCCAGGCGAAGCCGGAGTCCTGGAGGATGCCCTTGGCGAAGACGTAAGCCTTCTTGCGCACGTCTGGAACCGTGAGCACATGCGGCTTTGCAGCCGCCTCGGCCTTCTTCTCGTGCTTCGCGATCGGCACCGTATCCGCTGCAAGGGTGTACGTCGCCGCACCGAGAAGCCAGATCACGGTGAGCGCGAGGAAACGCGGCAGAAGTGCCGTCAGACGGGCCGCCATGCCTCCCCAATCGGCAGGGGGCTGTGAAAAGTCAAGCCCCTAACGAGTAAAGCCCACGATGCGGCTCCCCGCGGACCCGTGAGTGATCCCGACGACCGTGAAATGGCGCGTCTTTTTGGGCGCGATCCGCTTGGGCGTGGGGGTTGGAGCGTCCTGCCAGCTGAACGCCACGCCGGCGAAGGACTGGAACCACGGCTCGTCCTGGGGATAGGACACTGCAGGGGAGAACTGGAGGTGAAGGTGCGGCCCCGTGGCGTGACCGGTGGAGCCGACGAGGCCCACCGGAGCGCCCGCGGCGAGCGCGGCGCCGGCGACGACGCTCGGCTCCAGATAGCTGAGGTGGCAGTAGACGTACTCGGCGCCGCTGTCGAGCTGGATCTCGAAGCCGATCCCGCAGCGTCCGCTGCCGTCCGTGAAGGCGTCGACGACGACCGAATCGGCGAGAGCGAAGAGCGGCGAGCCCTCCGGGGCGGCGATGTCGGCAGCCGGGTAGTCGTGATGGCTGTGCGCGACCGACACCGCGCCGGGGCCGCCGCCGACCGGGAAGACGTAGTCGCCGCTCGACATCGCTCCTCCGAACGAGGCCGCGGTGGGAGCAGCCACCGAAGCTGAGGCAAGGTCGCTCTTGAGCGACTGGAGACGGGCAAGAGCCGCGGCGAGATCGGCCTCCCGCGCCTCGATCTGCTGGCGGTCACGGGCCCGCGAGCGCTCGAGGTAGGTGATGCGCGCCTCCACCTCGCGAAAGTCCACCGTCGAGATCTTCGGATTGCCGGCCTTGAGCTCCAGGCGGAGCTGGCGGTCGGTGGACTCGTCGACGCGCCGCTCGATCCGCGAGACGGCCTCGCGGGCGCGTGCGACGTCGCGACGTGCATCGGCGATCTTGTGCTGAAGGTCGTCGAGCCGAAAGACCGCCTGCGAGCCGGTGAAGTCGATGGCGCCGCCGGAGCCGAAGTCGGCCGCGAGGCCCAGCACCTCGTCCACGTACCACTGGGCGTGGTTGTAGGCGAAAACGGCGCGGGAGATGTCGTCGTGCGCGCCCGCAGCTGCGAGATAGCGAGCCGCGGCAAAAACGGCATCGTCGGGGTTCCACGGGTCGGCGAGGCGGTCGCCGTTCGCGTCCAGCCCCCAGCGCAGCCAGGTGTCGGGCATGAACTGCATCCACCCCAGCGCGCCGGCCGAGCTCGGGCCCATGTTGCGCCCGAAGTCCGACTCGATCTTGTTGATCGCCGCCAGCACCTGCCACGGAACGCCGTAGGTGTCCCCGGCGCGCTGCCAGAGCGACAGGAGCTCCTCGTAAGAGCGAACGGCCGGCTGCTCCGGCGGCACCGAGAGCGGGAACGGGACGTTGATCGAGCCCGAGGCGTTTGGCGTCTCCGAGCTCGGGAACGCCGCGGGCCCGCTGGGCACGATCGTGAAGCTCCGCGCCGAGGCCCCACCCGCGAACGCGAGCACGACCAGGAGCGCCGCTGCCGCAACCGCCTTTCTCATTTTTCCGTCGACGCCACCCTCAGGCCGGCGCCGTTTCCGTTGGAGACGGGCTCCGTCTCCTCAGGCTGCGTTTCCTCGGCCTCGGCTTCGACCTGGGCAGCGGCTTTCTCGCCGGCGCGGCGCCGCTTGAGCGCCTGCTGCACGGCGATCTCGAAGTCGTGGCGGTTGCTCGCGGCGTTCGAGGCGATGTCCTCCTCGACGAGATCGGAGAGAACGAGCTCGACCAGGTGCTGCGAGAAGCTCTGCATCTTGTGGAACTCGCCGTCCTCGATCGCCTCGGTGATCTTGTCCGTCTCTCCGTCGCGAATGAGCTCAGCGATCCGCGCGGTGTTCGCCATCACCTCGACAGCTGCAACGCGGCCGCCATCCTTCTTCGGAAGGAGGCGCTGGCTGACGACGCCGCGCAGCACGCCGGCGAGAATTTGCCGCGTCATCTGCTGCTTGGCGGGCGGAAAGAACTCGACGAGGCGGCCGATCGTCTCGGCAGCGTCGATCGTGTGCATCGTGGAGAGGACGAAGTGGCCCGACTCGGCCGCCTGGAGCGCCGCCTTGGCGGACTCCTCGTCGCGGAGCTCGCCGATCAGGATGACGTCGGGGTCCTGGCGCAGCACGCGCCGGAGGGCCTCCATGTACGACTCGGTGTCGAGACCGACCTCGCGCTGGTTGACGATGCAACCCCAGTCGTCGTGTACGAACTCGATCGGGTCCTCGATCGTGACGATGTGCTGCTGCCTGCTGCGGTTGATCGAGTTGACGATCGCGGCGAGGGTCGTCGACTTTCCGGAACCGGTCGCGCCTGTGACGAGGACGAGCCCGCGATGCTCCTCGGCCAGCACGCCGACGCCCTCGGGGAGGCCGAGCTTCGAGAAGCTCGGAATCTCCTTGGGGATGAAGCGGAAGGCGAAGGACATCGCGCCGCGCTGCCGGTAGCCGTTGACGCGGAAGCGGCCAAGGTCCTCGGCGAGATAGGCCGTGTCGAGCTCACCTGCGACGTAGAAGTGCTCGCGCTTGGCGGGCGTCCGCTCGGTGACGACCGTGAGCACGGTCTCGAGGTCCGACTCGGTCAGGAGGCGTTCCTCCATAGGAGTCAGCGCCCCGTCAACGCGGGCCATCGCCGGCGAGGCGATTTTCAAGTGCATATCGCTGCCGCCGAGCTCGATCAGGCGTGCGAGAAGGCCGTCCAAGTCCATGGTCGCCCAGCCCCTATCGGCCGGCCCTCTGACGCTCTTTAGCCAGGAAGGGTGACGTCAGGCAGTCGCTACAATGCGGGCCGCTACGGGGGAGTTCCCGAGTGGCCAAAGGGGACGGGCTGTAAACCCGTTGGCTCCGCCTTCAGAGGTTCGAATCCTCTCTCCCCCACCTCGCCGTCTCCGCGCGTTGGCAAGCGAAAGGCCCCGCGGCGAGGCGGGGCCTTTCAGTCGGGCGACCCCAGGCTCAGGACTTGCGGGCGGCGGCGCGACCGCCCTTGCGTCCAGCAGCTTTCTTCTGCGCGGTGGTGCCGCCCTGCTTCGAGCTCCCGCCCGAGCCGGACTTCTTGCCGCCGCGCGAAGACGCTCCCGGTGAGTTGGCGATCTTCGCCGCGCGCTCCTTGGACATACCTTTGTCCTTGAGAGCCTCGTACTGCTTCTCGTTCTTGACGTTTGCTTTCTTGTTCGGCATGCCGGTCGACTACCCGGCTGACCGGCGGCAAAACGCTCTACGGCTCGGTGTGGACTACGACGTCCGCGAACCCGGGGTGCGCCCGCCGGATGCGCTCCTCGACATCGCTCGCGAGCGCATGCGCCTCGGCGAGAGGTCGGCTCGGGTCCATCGCAAGCGTGAGGAAGGCGATCAGCCCGACCTCCGTGTTGAGGAGACGAAGCTCGCGGGGCTCGGCCCCGGTCGCCTCGACCACGATCCGCCGCAGCGCCCCGGCCTCCGCCGCACGCTCGCCTTCGAGAACCGGGCTCGCCGCCGCGGGCTCGGCCAGCGGCTCGAGGTGGGTCTGCACGGCGTCCACATCGGGCAGTGCATCCAGGATCTCGTGCTCCACCGCCGAAGCGACCTCGTGCGCCTCCTCGAGCGAGTAGCCCCCCGGGAGCTTGAGATGGAGGGAGATCTCGGTGCGACCACCTACCTCGAGCACGACGATGTTGTGCACCTCGCGCACCCGCGGCTCGCGGAGCGCGGCAGCGTAGGTGCGCTCCCGGATCGCCTCCGCTTCCTGCGGCTCGACATGGACCACCACGTCGGCTCCCGGCACGGCCTGCTCCACGGCCCGCTCGACGGCGTCCGCCGCCGCGTGCCCCTGCTCGATCGCGGCGCCGTGGGGAACCCCGATGACGACATCGGCGAAGTGGCGCCCGGCCGCCCGCCGCATCCGAAGCCGGCGCAGCTGCACTCCGGGCTCGAGCTCCTCGATCGCCGCGAGCGCCGCCTCGCGCGCCGACGACGGCGAGCGGTCCATGAGCACGTCGACATTCCCCCGGATCAGCCGGGCCGCAGCGGTGAGGACGAGCACGCTGACGAAGAGCGCCGCAATCGCATCCCCCTCGGGGTAGCCGGCGCGCGCGGCGAGCAGTCCGACGAGGACGGCAAGCGAGCCAGCGAGATCGCCCCCGAAATGGAGGACGTTCATGGCGAACGCCGGGCTCTGGTAGCGGCGCGCCGCTCCGAAGGAAACGTAGGCCCGGCTCGCGTCCACGATGACGACGAGTCCGATCACGCTGAGCGCGAAGGCGTCGACGTGCACTTCGTGCCCGCCCTGGATAAGGCGGAAGACCGAGCTCGCCGCGATGACGAGCGCGGCGACGACGAGGATCGCGGCCTCGGTGAGCGCGCCGAGGTTCTCCGCCTTGCCGTGCCCGTACGGATGGCCGACGTCGGCCGGCCGGCCCGCGACTCCGATCGCGAAGAAGGTCAGGAGCGCGGCGACGAGGTCCGTCCCCGAGTGGGCCGCCTCCGAGAGAAGGCCGAGGCTGCCCGAGTGGATTCCCGCCACGAGCTTGAGGGCGATGAGCACGAAGGCGGCGAACACCGAAACGAGAGCGGCTCGACGCTGGGGGGACATGCGGGGAGCGTAGCCCCCTCGTGGCTATCCTTTGACCATGGCCGATGGCCCCGCCACGGAAGGCTCGTACGAGATCGCCTGTCCGCATTGCAGCAAGACTTTCGAGGCCGAGCTCATGACCGGCGGCTCCGACAGGCACGTGGGGTTCAAGTGCCCGCACTGCCGGTTGTTCGTCGCCTACGAGCGGTCCGGCGCCGACGGCGAGGAGCCGGAAGCCTCTTAGGTTCAAGCCGTCGCGCCCGTAATCCGATAGAGGGATCGTGGCTGCGGACGCACGCACTGACCTCGCCCTTCCCCGGGCGCTCTCGCTCGCGTGGGTCCGCGTAACGCCCGTCCAGGTTCTCGTCGCGGTGGTCGCCGCGAGCGCGATCGCCCGCACGATCGTCGGCTGGCTCCGCGCCACGCCGGTCTACTTCCCCGACGAGTACATCTACTCGGAGGTCGGACGCTCCATCGCAGAGCACGGCCGCCCACTCGTCCGCGGCGGCTCGGCCCATTTCCCCGCGCTTCTGCAGCCCCTGCTGACCGCGCCGGCCTGGTTCTTCGACGACGTCGCCACGTCGTTTCGGACGATTCAGCTGATCAACGCGGTCGTCATGTCGCTCGGCGCCGTCGCCGTCTTCTGGCTCGCGCGCCGGCTCGGGCTTTCACCGTGGGTCGCGGTCGCGTTGGGCGCCTTCACGGTTGCCATTCCGGACATGCTCTATTCGAGCTGGATTCTCGCCGACCCGTTCGCCTTCCCGCTAGTCCTCGCAGCCCTTGCCGCCGCGACCGCAGCTCTCGACCGGCCGACCAAGCGGGCGCAGTTCGCCTTCGTCGCCTTCGCTGGCCTCGCCACCTTCGCCCGCGTCCAGTTCGTGGTTCTGCCCGTGTGCTTTGTCGTTGCGCTTGCGATCGTCGGTCTCCGCGAGCGCCGACTCAAGCAGGCGCTTCGGGAACAGAAGGTCGCGCTCGGCCTGCTCGCCCTTGGTCTCGTCCCGGTCCTGGTCGCTGGGCCGCGAAGCGTGCTCGGCTACTACGACAGCGTCGTCAGCCTCGACCTCTCGACCGGTCCGATCCTGCGCTGGATGGGCGCGGACGGGATGCTGCTCCTCTACTCATCGGGCTGGGTGCTCGTCCCCGGCGCGCTGATGGGTCTCGCCCTCGCGCTCTGGAAGCCGCGCTCGCGCGGAGAGCTCGGGTTCGCCGTCTTCGGCTCGCTCGTCGCACTCGCCGTCGTCTTCGAAGCGGCCCTCTACGCGGCCAATGGCGCCGACCGGATCCAGGAGCGCTACTTCTTCGCGATCCTGCCTCTGATCGGGCTTCTCTTCGCCCTCTACGTTCGCCGGGGATTCCCCCATCGCGTGCCGCACGCACTGATCGCCGGCGCCGCGCTCGCGCTCTCCGCACGCGTGCCGCTCGCGGGATTCTCGGCGGCGGACGGCAAGAGCAACTCACCGCTCCTCCTCGCCGTGGGCATCTTCGAGCAGAAGGTCGGCGACGTCGGGCTCGCGTCCCTCCTCGTGGCGATCGTCGTGGCCGGGCTCTCCATCGTCGCCGCGGCGACCGGCTTTTTCCCGCGAATCGCAATGCCGCTGCTGATCGGGCTTGCGATCGCCGGCAGCTGCGTCGCCTCACTCGGTGCCGTCACCCTCGGCCACCAGGCTGCGGACAACGTCTACGACACGACCCTCTGGCCCGACGCGTCCTACGTCGACCACGCCGATCTCGGCGAGGTGGCTCTCCTCGCCGCCCCGTCCAACGACCGCGGGTTCACCACCGAGCAGCTCTTCTGGAACCGCTCGATCGACCGGCTGCTGGTGCTCCCGGATGCGTCGCCGCCCGATGCCTTCGCATTCGAGCAGACCACGGTCGGTAACGACGGCACCATTCTCATCGACGGCAAGCCGTACACGGGCCCGCTGCTCGTCGACTCGTACGGCGCGACGGCGGAGCTCCGGGGCGCGGAGCAGGTCGCGCGGACGCGCATCTACCGGCTCTGGAAGCCCACCGGCACCCCGCGGCTCTCGCTCTACGTCGTCAACCGCTTCTACGACGGCTGGCTCGGCCTGACCGGCTCCATCAAGCTCTGGCCGGACGAGGGCGAGAAGCTCGCGGGCCGGCTCGACCTCGCGCTCAGCCTGCCGCCCGACCTCATCGAAACGAAGATGCGCCTCAAGCTTCCGGACGGGAGCGCCAAGGAGGTCGACGTGAAGCCGGGCGAGATCGTGCCCGTCAGCATCTCTGTCTGCTCGTCCGGTCCCTGGTCGGCCACCTACGAGGGCCCGGTCACCACGAACTTCGGCGAGCGGCTCGTCACCGTGCGCGCGACGAAGCCCACCTTCACGCCCGACCCCAGCGCCTGCTGAGCGCTCAGGGCGCTAGACGCAATCCTTGAGGCCCTGCGCTTCCGGCAGGCACTCGAGCTTCTTGAGCGTGTTGTTCTCGATCTGGCGGATCCGCTCACGGGTGACGCCGAAGGCGCGGCCGACCTCCTCGAGCGTCCGGGGGCTCTCGCCTTTGAGTCCGAAGCGGAGCTCGATCACCTTGCGCTCGCGCTCCGGCAGCGAGTCGAGCGCTCGGTCGATGTCCTCCCGGCGGAGGTTCAGGGAGGTTGAGTCAAACGGTGATTCCGCTTGGTCGTCCTGGACGAAGTCGCCGAGCTCCGACTCCTCTTCCTCGCCGATCGGCTTCTCGAGGGAGACAGGGAGCTGCGACATGCGCAGGATCTCCCGCACCTCGGCGGTGGTCATCTCGAGCTCGACGGCGATCTCATCCGGCCGGGGCTCGCGGCCGAGGCGCTGCACGAGCTGGCGCTCGATGTGTACGACCTTGTTCAGCTTCTCGACCATGTGCACGGGAATGCGGATGGTGCGTGCCTTGTCGGCAATCGCGCGCGTGACCGCCTGGCGGATCCACCAGGTGGCGTAGGTCGAGAACTTGTAGCCCTTGCGATAGTCGAACTTTTCCACCGCACGGATGAGCCCCAGGGACCCTTCCTGGATGAGGTCTAGGAAGGAGAGCCCGCGACCGAGGTAGGCCTTCGCGATCGAGACGACAAGGCGGAGGTTCGCCTCGATCATCTGCGTCTTGGCGCTCATGTCGCCGCGCTCGATGCGCTTGGCGAGGTAGACCTCCTGATCGGCGGTCAGGAGCGAGACCTTCCCGATCTCACGGAGATAGAGGCGGAGGGAGTCGAGCGACGGCTCGACGGTCAGGTCGAGCTTCGGCCCGGCCTTCTCTTCCTCGGCGAGGGCAGGCTGCTCATGCGGCGGCGCCTTGTGCTCGACGCCTTCGACCAGCTCGATGCCGTGGTCGATGAGGTACGTGTAGAAGTCCTCGACCTGCTCCTTGGTGAGCTCGACCTCCTCCAGCCCGGCGACGATCTCGTCGTAGGAGAGGAACCCCTTTTCCTGCCCTTCGGTGACGAGCTTGTGCAGCTCGTCGATGTCGGGCAACGAAATGTCGACCGTGAGCATTGCTCTCCTTCTGCTTCTCGTTACCTCTGCAACATGACGCCAACGGAACGAAAAGAGCCGGAGAGATCCCGCATCCCCCGGCTCACAGGCAAACAGGCCGGGGATTCTACAACTGTTTGCGAAAAGCGGGAAGGGCGATTTCAGGATTCGGCGATTACCTCCCCGACCGCTTCCCCGCGACTGTTGCGAATGGTGCTGGCCCGCAGGTGGGCCAGGTCGAGGAGGAGGGCCGCCGCCGGGAGGAGCCCGCGGCTCGAGCCGTCCTCCGACTTGAGCGCGAGCGCCGAC
This sequence comes from Gaiellaceae bacterium, assembly GCA_035296905.1. Taxonomy (GTDB): domain Bacteria; phylum Actinomycetota; class Thermoleophilia; order Gaiellales; family Gaiellaceae; genus DATEOR01. The sequence goes on along the minus strand of DATHAA010000035.1, from coordinate 16,948 downwards.
CCGTCGTCGAGGCCGATGCAGAGGACGCCCTCGGCTCCGCCCTTTGCCACCGAGCCGGGTACCGCCTGCATGATCTCCGTCGCACCCGAGCCCGGGCCCTCGACGAGAGCGGGATGCGCCCGCATCGCGGCGGTCACGCGGTCGGCGCCCTCGAGCTCGTTCCGGACAAGCCGCCCGAACGAGGCGGCCATGCGCTCGAGCGAGAGGCCGAAGGTGGGGACGCCACAGCCGTCCACAGCGACGGGGATCTGCTGTCCGGCCAGGCTCGCCGCTTCGCCGAGCGCGGCGAGCACCTGGATCTGCAGCGGGTGCTCCCGCAGGCGGTAGTCCGCGAACGGCCAGCCCTGTGCGGCGCAGACGCCGAGGAAACCGGCGTGCTTACCGGAGCAGTTGTGCTCGAGCCGGCTCCCGTTGATAGATCCGCACTCGAGATCCTCCTCCGTGGCTCCAGCCCGCGCGAGGAGCTCCCGGACGGCCGCCAGTTGCTCGGCGCGCGCGTGGTGCGAGGCCGAGGCGATGGCGATGTCCTCCTCCTCGAGGTCGTCGTACGAGCGGACGAGGAGCAGCGCCTGGATCGGCTTTGCGGCCGAGCGCATGAACGTGACGAGACCGGCGTCGCCCCGCTCTTCGGCGAGCCACCCGGACGCATCGACGCGGGCCGCGTGGACACGATGGCCCGACTCGACCTTCCCCCCTCGGACGACGGCTACTGTGAGCGCATCCATGGCCGAGGAGCGTAAGAGAAACGAGCTGGAAGCGGCGGTTCTCGCGTTTCGGGACGCAGAGCCGGAGGAGCGCGCCGCCATGAACGCCGCGCTGACGCAAACCGAAGCGGGCATCCTCGACGGCCTCGCCCAAGAGGCGGCCGAGGCCGCGGTGCGCGAGGAGGATCCCGAGCGCGTCCGCTTCGGGCTCACGGCACTTGCGCTCGAGGGCGGCTGGCCGGACTGGCGCGACACCACTGTCCTCCTCACGCTTCTGCACGTGAGCGCTCGCAAGCTCGGGCTCGACGCCGACGGGCTGTATTACGAAGAGGCCCGCGCGCTTGCTTACGAGCCCGTGAAGGAGCGTGCGTACTTCTCGAATGCCGGCGCACGCATCATCCGTTCCTACGCCGGCCGCCCCGACCGCCTGAAGGAGCTCGACGTGATGGCGTACGAGGAGCACACGGGGCCGAACGGATTCAGCTACCGCGAGGTCGACGATGCCTGAGTTCCCGGAGATCGAGGCGCTCCGCCGCGAGCTGGACGATCCGGTTCGCGCCTTCCCGATCGCGAAGGCGGGGCCGGCGCACATCGCCACGCTCAAGACGTACGATCCGCCGCTCTCGGCGCTCGAAGGGCGCCGCTTCGCGGGAGCCGAGCGGCGGGCGAAGAACATCCTCCTCCCGACCGAGGACGGGGAGCTAGTCCTTCACGTCCACCTGATGAGCGCGGGCAGGCTCCGCTACCTGCGCCACGGCGACAAGCAGCCGAAGACGCCGGCCTTCAGGCTCTCCTTCGAGGACGGGAGCTCGCTCGTCCTCACCGAGGCCGGTGCGAAGAAGCGCGCCAAGGTAGGTCTCTACACGCCCGACGCGATCGAGGAAGAGCTCGCGCACCTAGGCCCGGAGGCGTACGGACTGAGCGAGAAGCAGCTCGCGGAGATCCTCGCCTCCGACTCGCGCCGCCTGCACGCATTCCTCCGCGACCAGCGGCTCATCGCCGGAATCGGCCGGGCCTGGGCGAACGAGATCCTCAACCACGCGCAGCTCTCGCCCTACGCCCTGACCACGGAGCTCTCGGACGATCAGGTGCAGCGGCTCAGCGATGCCATTCAGGAAGAGCTCGCGCGCGGACTCGAGCTCCGCGAGCGCGGCGCCTCCGACAAGAAGATCTACCGCGTGCACAACCGACTCGACGAACCGTGCCCACGTTGCGGCACGCCGCTCGCGCGCGTCGACTTCGACGAGCACACGATTTACTACTGCCCGAGCTGCCAGACCGAGGGGCGGATCCTCAAGGACCGCCGCCTTTCGAAGCTCCTGCGCTAGACGGCTTCGCGGAGAGCTTCGACCACACGTGGGTCGAACTGGGTGCCCGCGTTCCGCTCCACCTCGGCGAGTGCCTGGGCCGGAGGAAGCGCCCCGCGGTACGGGCGGTCGGTAGTCATCGCGTTGTAGGCGTCGCGCAGCAGCAGACGATGCGCGCCACGAGCGGGATGTTCTCGCCGGCGATCCCATCCGGATAGCCCTGGCCGTCCCAGCGCTCGTGACAGGAGCGGACGAGCCTGCCGACCTCGCCGAGGAGCCCGCCGACGCGCTCCAGCATGCGCTCGCCCTCGATCGTGTGCGCATTGATGACCGCGCGCTCCTCCGCGGTGAGGGCAGCGGGCTTGTTGATGATCTCGGCCGGAATCCGGATCTTGCCCACGTCGTGGAGGAGCGCCGTCAGCTCGGCACTTCGCCGCTGCCGCGTGGAGAGCCCGAGGCGGTCGACCACAGCAAGGGTCAGCGACACGACCTCCCGCGAGTGGTTGCCCGTGTACTCGTCGTCCGCCTCGATGACGTCTCCGAGGAGAAAGGCGGTGCCCCGGTAGGCGTGCCCGAGCTCGAGCGCGTGGTCGATGCGGTGCCTGCGCTCCTGGGCGAGGAAAGCGAGCAGCGCGAGGAGCGGCAGGACGACGATAAGCGCGAGTGGCTGCTCCTCCGCGACGATGGCCGTCAGGAGGGCGATCGGCGTGAGGGCGAGGTCGACCCCGTAGACCCAGGCCATCAGGCGTACGTGCGCTTTCGGGGTGATGCCGAACGCGACCCAGGCGCGCGCCGCCGAGCCGAGGAAGTCGAACGCGAACTGGGCGAGCACCGCGGCAAGCAGGATCGGCCAGACCGACCAGGATGCGTCGGGCTCGCGGGCCAGCGCAATGACGAGGGCGCCGCCAACGGCATTCCAGGAGCTCGCGACCACGACGAGCGCGCGCTCCGGGTGCTCTTGCCGTTTCAGATAGGTGGCCGCGTTCCCGAGCAGAAGGCCGATGGCGACGCAGAGCGGCACCATCGCCGGCGGGAGGAGAAAGAGCATCGGGACGAAGACGAGCTGCGTCGGGATCGCCGAGCCGATGCCGACCTCAAACTCGACCTTGGAGGCGATCGCGTACCCGGCGATCAGAAGGGCGAGAAGCGCGACCGACGGATGGCGTTCTCCGGGCAAGGCGAGCTGGAGAGCCGCGCACGCGGCGAGGAAGGCGAGCGCGCTTACGCTCGTGACACGCGAGTCACGCCGCTCGAGCGGTGCAGCGGCGCGCGCGCGGCGCTCTTCGATCAGCGCATCGCTGTCCTGGTTGGTGCGATGACCGGAGAGGGGGCCGGCAGCCGGACGGGCTCGGTGCTCATCCAGAGCGGTATCGGCGGGCTCGTGGCTCGTCTTGACGAACAAGGCCACGATCCCTCCTCCGAGGGATGGAGCAAGCCCTGAATCGCGACCACGGTTCGACGAAAGCGGCTAGGTGAGGATCGCGGCAAAGGCGTTTCGGAGCGGCATTTGCTCTTGTCATCGGATTGGCCACGACGGCGGCTGCGCCGGCAGGCGCGGCCCTGGTCAACGGCTGTCCCGAGCAGAGCATGAGCAGGCCGTTCCTGCGCTGGCTCGATCCCATCCAGTACACGCTGGCGCCGAACGGGGGCTTCGAATCAGGCTCGGCCGGGTGGCGACTGACGGGCGGCGCGACCGTCGTGAGCGGCAACGAGTCGTTCAACCTGAGCGGTCCTGAAAGCCACTCCCTCTACCTACCGGGCGGCAGCTCCGCGACGAGCCCGGCCATGTGCGTCGAGACGCTCGACGTCTTCGCCCGCTACGTGGCGAAGAACAGAGGTCTCATCGCGCTCTCGAGCCTCAAGGTGGATGCGATCGTGCGCGACAGTGTCGGACACACGTTCGTCATGCCTGCCGGTGTGAACACCGGCGGTTCGAGCTGGGCGCCCTCGCTGCCGGCGATCGCGCTCCTGGACATCCTCGGGCTTCTGAAACGACGTGCGGATGACGGTTTCGTCCGCTTCCAGCCCATCGGCCTCGGCGCGAAATGGCAGATCGACGACCTCTACGTCGATCCGCTGAAAATAGGCTAGCCCCGGCTAACCCACAGGAAAGCGGATCAGCAGGCGCTCGTCCTCGGCGGTCACCTCGACACCGATCGCCTTCAGGTGCTCGACCGCCACGACTGCGCCGAGCTCCCTGAGCTCTTCGCCGGTCACGACCCCGGCAGCGCTCTTCAGAAGCGGTGAGATCTCGAGCTCGGGCCCGCGGATGACAAGGGTGACCGAGTCGATGCCCCCGTGGCGCGAAGCGGCCTTGGCGAGGCGGGAGAGGGAGCGGCTCGTCGCGTCGGGGTCGACCTGCACGGCCGCGCCTTCGCCGCTCACGACGACGCGCTCGCCGAGCTCGGCACAGGCCTCACGGGCGAGCTCCAGCGAGTCGGCCTCGGTCAACGCGGGCGAGTAGCGGCCGCGCTCGATGCGGGTTACGAGGGAGAGCTCGTCGACGAGGTCGCGGAGCTGCGCCGCTGCGGCTTCGATCATCTCGACGTAGCGCGCCGCCGGCTCGGCGAGGTCCGTCCCGGCGAGAGTCTTCGCGAACCCATAGACCGTGGCGAGCGGCGTCGAGAGGTCATGGGCGCCGATGGAGACGATCTGCGCGTAGCGTTCTTCGTCGGCCATTTCCCCCCTTGGTACGGTTGGCACGTGCAGCAGGAGAGACTAACCGGCAGGGCCGATCTCCAGGCTTCGACGCCCGAAGTCCGCATCGGGCTCTCCCGCGCCGGCGTGACCGGTGTGCAGAAGGCCGTGCGCCTGCAGCACGGCGGCCGCGACGCGCTCGTCTCGGCCGAGATCGACTGCTTCGTCGACCTCGACCCCGCCCAGAAGGGCGTGCACATGTCGCGCTTTCCTGAGGTCTTCGAGGAGGCGATCGACAAAGTCGTGATCGACGAGAAGCTCCTCGTCGAGAACCTCGCCGAGCACATCGCCCGCAACATCGTCGAGCGCCAGCAGGCGCTTCGCGCCGAGGTGAAGATCGCGGCGCGCTATCCGATCGAGCGCCTCACGCCCGTGACCGCGCTCCGCACGCAGGAGCTCGTGACGCTGGTCGGGATCGCCGCGGCCTCACGCACGGCGACGAGGCGCGTAGTGGGAGTGCAAGCGACGGGGATCAACGCATGCCCCTGCGCGCAGGGGCTCGTCCGCACTGAAGCCGCCGAGCGGCTCGCCGAGGCGGGCTTCCAGGAGGGAGACGTCGAGCGGATCCTCGAGCTCGTCCCGCTCGCGACGCACAACCAGCGCGGCCGCGGCACGCTCTTCCTCGGAACGCAGGAACGGCTGAATGCGGAAGACCTCGTCGACATCGTCGAGCGCTCGATGAGCTCGCCCATTTACGAGCTCCTGAAGCGCCCGGACGAGCTCTTCATCGTCGAGCACGCCCACCTGACGCCCCGGTTCGTGGAGGACTCGGTGCGCCTAATGGTCAAGAGCGCGCTCGACCGCTACGCCGACCTCGCGGACGACGACTTCGTGCTCGCCCGCCAGGTGAATTTCGAGACCATTCACAACCACGACGTCCTCGCCGAGCGGTTCGGGACCGTCGGGGAGCTGCGCGGCGAGCTACGGAGCGGCGAGCATTCGCTCGCGCACACCGAGCTCAGGGACTGGCTGCGCGCGGTCGCCTAGGCCCGCGCAGGCGCATCTTCGACTCCTGGCCGTGCACGAGTCGCGCGATGTTCCCGCGGTGCAGGAGGACGATCGCGAGCGCGCCGCCCGTAGTGAAGGCGAAGACCGGCCAGGACGCATCGAAGAGGAGCGCGAAGAGCGGCAGCGTCGCCGCCGCGATCATCGAGGCGAGGGACGCGTAGCGCGTCATGAGGAAGACCGCGATCCAGACCACGGCCGCCGAGAGCGTGGCGAGCGGCGCCACTGCGAGGCCGACCCCGCCCGTCGTGGCGACGAGCTTCCCGCCGCGCTGGAAGCCCATGAAGAGCGGACGCCAGTGACCCGCCATCGCCGCGCAGCCTGCGAGGACGGCAATCAGGTCGTTCCCGAGCCAGCGCCCGAGCAGCGCCGCGACCGCGCCCTTGGCGATGTCGAGCAGGGCGACGCCGACTCCGAGCTTGAAGCCGAGCGTCCGCCAGACGTTCGTCGCGCCGGTGTTCCCGCTTCCGAGCGTGCGGATGTCCACGCCCGCGAACATCCTGGGCAGCCAGTACCCCCACGGCATGGAGCCGAGGACGTACCCCAGCGGAATCAGGAGATATTCACTCAGGTCTGGATCTGGTACTTCGACACCCAGCTCGCGATGACGTCCCAGTCGAGGTTCGCGAAGAACGCTTCGATGTAGGACGCCCGGTCGGTCTGGTAGTCGAGGAAGTAGGCATGCTCGTAGACGTCGAGCGCGACGAGCGGCGTCGCGTTCCAGACCGGGAACGTGTTCTGCGCGTCCCCGATGTAGTTGAAGAGGCGCTGCTCGTCCCAGTCGTAGGCCGTCCAGGCCCACCCACGGCCGCCCATGCCGGTCGCCTTCAGGTCGGCGCGCCACGCCTCGATGGAGCCGAAGTCGCGCTCGATAAGCGACGCGATCGGGCCCGTCGGGTCGCCGCCGCCCCCGCCCAGGTGCTCGAAGTAGATCTCGTGGTTCTTGACCCCGCCGATCGCGAACGTGAGGTCGATCTTGAGCGCCCGCACCTCCGAGTAGACCTGATTCGCGGTCGAGAGATCGACCTCGGCGAGCTTGCCGAGGATTTCGTTCCTCTTCGCCACGTACCCCTGGTAGAGCTTGTAGTGCGCTTCGACGGAAGCCCTGGAGATGCCGTCCATCTCGAGGAGCTCCGGCTTGAGCTCCCGGGCCGCGATCTCCTCGTGGTTTTGGGCAAGTGTCGCCATGGGTCTCCCTTCGCGTTTCCTTCGTGCGGGTCGGAGGAGAGCTTATCTTTCCCCATGTGACGGAAAACCGGCGAGCGGCGCTGGTCACGGGCGGCACCGGTCGCGTCGGGAGCGCGATCGCGGCGCGCCTCGGGGCGGAGGGGTTCTCAGTCCTGGCTGCGGGCCGGCGGGACAGCGACATCACGCGGCCGGAGGAGGCCCGTACGCTCGTCGAGCGCGCGGCGCAGGAGCTCGGTGGTCTCGACCTCCTCGTCAACGCGGCCTCGGACGGCTTCGTGCCGCGCCCCGTCGAGGAAGTCTCCGAGGCCGACTGGGATGCCGCGCTCGACTCGACCGCGAAGGGCACCTTCTTCGTCACCCAGGCGGCCGTCCCGCACCTTCGCGCCTCGAGCCTCGGGCTCGTCGTGATGATCGAGGATGTCGGCGCCTATCGGCCCTGGCCGTCCTTCGGTCCCCACTGCGCGGCGAAGGCGGCGCAGGCGATGCTGACCCGCATCTTCGCGCGCGCTCTCGCGCCCGATATCCGCGTCTGCGGGATCGCGCCGGGCCCGGTGGCGGTCGAGCCGGAGCAGGAGGAGCGGCGAGCGGCCGAGACGCTGCTCGGGCGCATCGGTTCTCCGGAGGACATCGCAGGCGCGGTCGCGTATCTCGTCGGCGCCGGGTTCGTAACGGGATCGACGCTCTTCGTCGACGGGGGCCGCTCCCTGAATCCGTAAGCGGCCCTTCTGCGTATCGCCTAGCGTTATGCCTGCGGCAATGGCAACAGCCGAGAGCGACAGCCGGCTCATCGAGCGCGTCGGGCGCGGAGATCGCGAAGCGTTCGAGCAGCTCTACAAGCGCTTTGCGCGCCCGGTGCTCGCAATGGCGCTCCGGCAGCTTGGGGACAACGGCCGCGCCGAGGACGCAGCGCAGGAGACCTTCGCCGCCGTCTGGCGCTCGGCGAAGAGCTACAAGGCGGAGCGCGGCACGGCTTCGGCATGGCTCTACGCGGTCGCGCGCCACGCGATCATCGACCGCGCGCGGCAGAAGCGCGAGCCCGCGGCAGAGGCCGCGGACGAGGCCGACGTACGCGCCGGCCCCGCCGAGCGGGCGGAGGAGTCATGGCTCACATGGCGCGTGCATTCGGCGCTCGAGCTACTGCCGGAGCGCGAACGCGTCGTCATCGAGCTCGCCTACTGGAGCGGGCTCTCCCAGACCGAGATCGCGAGCTACCTCGACGTGCCGCTCGGAACCGTCAAGACACGGACGCGGACCGGCCTCGCGCGCCTGGCCGGCCTGCTCGAGGAGGTGCGGGCGTGAGCGACACGCCGGACTTCCGCGAACTCGTGGGCGAGGACCTCACGCCCGAGGAGGAGCTCGAGCTCGCCCGGGTAGACAGCCTGCTCCGCTCGGTGCCCGCACCGGTGACCGAGGTTCCCGGCTCCCTCACGCGCGCGGTGGAGCGCATCGGCACAGCAACGCCGATCTGGACGCGCCGGCGGGTTCTGGTGGCAGTCGGGCTCGCCGCCACGCTGGCCGCGATCTTCTTCGGCACCGGCCGCTGGCTCGACCGCGGGTTCGACGCCCGTGCGACCGTGCAGATGAGGGCGGGGAAGAGCACACCTGACGCCTCCGGGAAGATCGAGCTCGGCAAGCGAGACGAGGCGACCGGCAACTGGAAGATGCGTCTCGTCGTCGACGGGCTCCCCCATCTCGCCGGCAATGAGTACTACGTGCTCTGGCTGGCCAAGAACGGTGAGTACGCGGGCGCCTGCGGGACCTTCAACGTGAACGGCCGGACGACCGTAGACCTGACCGCGAGCTACGACCTCTCCGAGTACGACGCGTGGGTCATCACCCGCGTGGGGCAAGACTCGCCCTGGCTGCTCTCCGCCGAGACCTAGGGCGCTGTGCGGTCCGACGCGACGAAGGCCTCGTACGTCACGGGCATCTTGTCGGCGAAGAGCCGCTCGACCGCGTCCGCGTAGCGCCTGATCTCGCGCTGAGCCGTCTCGGCCGCGCGCAGGGAGACGAAGTTCATGAGGGCGCGGGCGTTGACCGTCCAGTAGAACTCGGTGTAGGCGCCGACAGGCATGACCGCCCGCGCGAGCTCGCGCGCGACTCCCATCTCGACGAGCCGCTCGTACGCGGAATAGGCGGCGGCGTAGACCGCGGCCAGCTCGTCGCGCGTGGTCTGCGCGATCTCGTCCGTGACCGGCTCGAACGAGTAGGCCCCCGGCTTGCCGACCTGGCTTCGCACGTCCTCGGGCGCCGGGACGTAGAACTCGTCCGTCGCCTTCGCATAGCGCATGCTGAACTCGTTGAAGGAGCCGATGCGGTGGCGGAACCACTCCCGCGCGACGAAGATCGGCGCCCGGATGTGGAAGCGGAAGGCGTTGTGCTCGAAGGGCGTTCCGTGGCGCTCGCGCATGAGGAAGCGGATGAGGCCAGCGTCGCCCTCCTCCATGACGTCCTTGCGGCGGGCGAAGCTGACCCTCGCCGCGTTCACGACCGAGAGGTCGCTCGCCATCGAATCGTCCAGCCGGACGAAGCCGTGATCGAGGACTTGAATCGTTTCTTCCGCCACGCGCTGCTCCAAAGTGCTCACGTCACCTCACTCTAACGAGCGCGCAGGAGGACGCCGATACTGCAGCTAGAGTCTCGCATCGCCGTTACGGGGGTCCGGCGCCGCAGCACCTTCGCGCAGTTCGGCTGGACGAACGACCTGCGCGATTACGAGGAAGCAGACCTCGGGTACCCGGTTGCGCCGCTCGCATCGACGTTCAACTTCGGCCCCTTCCTGCACTCAACGGGTTGGAAGGCGCCGAGACTGGCCCACCTCTCCACGCGCTTCTACCGCTTCCGCCCGCATGCGATCGGCTCTGTAGCGAAGCTGCGCATCCGCGTCGACCTTCCCGGGCGGGCGACGAATTCCGCGGCGACTGCGGTCGTCTATGCGAAAGGCGGCCCGAAGGAGATCCATCCCGTCGGGCTCGACGCGGGGGCAACGGCCACGTCACGGTCAAGTTCGGGAGCTCGGAGGTCTGGAAGATCGACCTCGTCCTCTCAAACGGAAGCCTGCGCTTCGACTGCGCGCCCAAGGACTTCCCGGCCACGGTCTACTCCTGCGGTGGATTCCCGGAGGACGACGGCCGCGCATACCGATTCCGCGCCCGCGCCCGCCTGGGCTAACCGGCCCTAGAGCTCTTCTCGTCGCTCTTGACGAGCTCGAGCAGGCTCTCGTGCTCCTCGCGGCAGGCCGGGCACCCTTCCAGGTGCGCCCGCAGCCCGGGGACGGCCGCGTCGGCGTCCTTGCCGGAGACCTCGAGGTCGACGTAGCGGTCGAGCTCTTCAAAGCAGGCGTCGCAGCCGAGCTCCGGGCCTGCCGGCCCGAGCAGGCGCCCGAGCAGCTCGTTCGGGTTCGGGTCTTCCATCAGTTCGTCTCCTCCAGGTGCGCGCGCAGCTTGGCGCGCGCGTCGTGCAACGTCTTGTACAGGGCGCCCCTCGTCGTCGACAAGCGCTCGGCGAGAACGTCGATCGGGACGCCGTTCACGGCGAGCGCAACGAGCACTCGCCGCTGGTGCGGCGTCAGGACGTCGTCCATCGCCGCGGCGATCTTTCCGAGACGCTCACGGACCTCGACGTCTTCGTCGGGGCCCGGCGATAGGGCCTGGAACGAGCCGAGGGCGTCGGGCTCGAACGGGAGCTCGCGGTCGCGCCAGGTCTGCCTCCGCACCTTCACTGCGGCCTCGTAGAGCGCGAACTTGTAGGCCCACGTCGTCAGTTTGCTCAGGCCGCGGAAGTCGTCGAGCCGCCGGAGGACTGCGAGAAGCGCGTCATCGGCGGCTTCCATGGCGATCGAGTCCGCGTCCCCGCCGAGGAGCCTTCCGCGACGGCGGTTCACCTCGAAGCGCGCGGCCCGCAGAAGCAGCGCGTGCAGGCGGGCGCACGCGTCGTCGTACGCCCGCCCGCTGCTCTTCAAGCCCTGCAGCAGTTCCTGGGACTCGGGGTCGAGGGTGGTACCGGGTGCGACGGAAGTGGTCCGCGTGACACCCTCAACGGTAGTCGTCATGGGGGTCACGCGGCCTCCCGCGGCTCGAGGGGGGCGAGGATGCGGACGGCGAGGTCCGGCGCGCAGCCCTGCTCGACCAGCTCGATCAGCCGGTGCAAGTCGTACCGCGCGTCGCGTGCGACGCGGTCCGCGAGCGGAAACGAGAAGCCCGAAAGGACGAGCTGCTCACGCCGCCAGCGGTTCACGTCCGCGCCGGACGGCTCCAGGGTCGAGAGCGTTCGCACGTCAGTCCTCAGGCGGCTCGGTGGGCTGGCTCTCTGGACGTGGCCTGCTTCGGGGCCGGCACGGTGCGATAAGCCCAGGCCAGGCGCCCGAGCGCGAGTGCGGCAAGGAACAGGCCGAAGTCGCGAAGCGCGATGTCGTAGTACTCCGGCGGGTTGTTCGTCAGCAGGTTCACCACGATGCCGCCGAGCCATGCCGCGACGACGAAGCCTCCGATCCACGGCACCACCAAAACGAGCAGGCCGGCCACGATCTCGACGACTCCGACGAAGTACATGAAGTCCTGCGCGCTCCCCGGGACGATGTCGTCGATCCAGGGCGCAAGGTACTGCGTCCAGTCCACCGTCCAGTTGAAGAACTTGTCGAGCCCGAACAGGATCGGTGCGACGACGAAGCCGATACGGAGCAACACGAACACCTGGTAGCCAGGGTCATTGCGGCGAGTGTCATTTGCGTGTGTAAAGGTCAATTCGCCACCTCCTTCGACTTCTTGGTGGCGTGCGCGAACCGATTCTTACCTCGTGCGCACTCCCGCGGCCGGCTAGCCGGGGGCCGCTCCTCCAGGTGTTACTCCGGTTCCGCAGCGGCCGAGAGGGTCTGTACCCTCGGTTGCGAACTGAAGGATGAGGCACACGGCCTCCAAGAGCCAATGGACACGCAGCAGCCCACGGAAAATTTTACCGCGCACGTCCGCACCGCGCTCGAGCCGAGCCCGAGGGGAGCGCAACTTCGGCGGCGCGTCATCGCGGTCGCAGGCTTCGGGCTCCTCGTCACCGGCTTCCTCCTCGCGATCGGCCTGTGGGAGCTCGTTGTGCTCCTCGTCCTGGCCGCCGGGGCCGGCGCGGCGATACTCGCGGCGAAGTCCAGGATCCGAGGGCGGAGCCGAGCCGATGCGCTTCGGGGGGCGAGAGCCGCCGCCCGTCGGCCGGTCGACGGCCTCCGCACCCGGAAGACCGAGCGAAAGACCGAGCGGGAGAAGCGCTCACGAAAGCGCGACCGGGGCAAGGAGGCAGGCCGCCTCAACGCACGCGGCGTCGAGCTGCGGAGGCAAGGCGACGCGGAAGGAGCCGTCGCGGCCCACCGCGCCGCGCTAGAGATCGCGCAGGCGGCCGGCGATTCGGGCACGGAGGCGATGACCCTGAACAACCTCGGTCTCGCCCTTGCCCACACCGGAGACGAGCGCGCGGCAATCGACCACTTCGACGCTTCCGTCGCCCTCCTGCGCGAGATCGACGACGCCCATCACGAGGGCCAGGTGCTCGCGAACCTCGGCTTCCTCCACGGCCGAAGCGGCCGCCACGAGCAGGCGCTCTACTGCCTCCAGACCGCGCTCGACAGGCTCGAGCCCGACTCGCGGGCCTTCCGCCACGTGCAGGAACAGCTGCGCCGCGCGAGCTAGCCGACCTGCGGGTCGTTGAGTCAGGCTCTAGGGCAGTCCGCCCCTCGCCACCCGCGAGACGAATCTCCCGCTGTCCCGAACCCGGCGCTCGAGTGTGTCGAAGTCGACGTGGACGATGCCGAAGCGGTAGCTGTAGCCAAACGATCGCCGAAGTCGCGCGGCTCGCAACCGTCTCGACCGCGACGGTGTCGCGAGTCGTGAACGGGTCGCCCAACGTGCGGCCGGCGACTCGCGAGGCCGTCCTGGACGCAATCGAGCAGCTGCGGTACACACCCAACCGGGCGGCACGGACGCTGGTGACGCGCCGAACGGACACGATCGCTCTCGTGGTCTCCGAGTCGGAGACGCGGGTGTTCTCAGACCCGTTCTTCCCGAGCATCGTTCGGGGCGTCTCGACCGCTCTCGCACAGACGGAGCTCCAGCTCCTCCTCCTCATCGCGCGCGACGACCGGAGCACGCGAAGGTCGAGCGTTACGTACGGCAGGGGCACGTCGACGGCGTCATTCTCATGTCGCTCCACGGCGACGACCCGCTTCCAAAGACCCTCCCTCGCCTCGGCGTTCCGACGGTGCTCGTCGGCAGGCCGAAGGGGGACGAGCGGCTCCCATGGGTGGATGCCGATAACCGCGGCGGCGCCCGAACTGCGACGGCGCACCTGCTCGCCGACGGAAGGAACAACGTCGCGACAATCACGGGGGCCCCTTGACATGACCGTCGGGGTCGACCGCTTCGAGGGCTACCGGGATGCGGTGCGCGAGGCAGGAGGCCGGGTCCGACAGCGGCTCGTCGTCAATGGCGACTTCGGCAAGGAGTCCGGCGCGCGAGCCATGCGGGAGCTGACCGCGCGGGCACCGGATCTGGACGCCGTCTTTGTCGCGAATGACCCCATGGCGATGGGGCCCTCGAAGCGCTGCGCTCCCTGGGACCCCGCGTCCCGGAGGACGTCGCGGTGATCGGCTTTGACGACATCGCAGACGCAGCTTTCACCGATCCTCCGCTCACGACCGTCAGACAGCCGCTCGAGGAGATGACGAAAGCCCTGGCCGAGCTACTGCTCCGGCGCATCGAGGGGCTCGGGGAGGAAGATGAATCGGCCGTCTGTGCGACCCAGCTCGTCATACGCGCCTCGACCTAGGAGCGTTCGCGATCTAGTCCTATTCCCAGACCTGCGTAAGATCTGGACTCGAATGAGGGATTCGGAGCGGACCGAGAAGGTGGCCTGAGAGGTTGAAGATCAGGGCTGCCGTCCTCGAGGAGTTCGGCCAACCGCTCGAGGTCCAGGAGATCGATCTCGGCGAGCCGAAGTCCGGAGAAGTCCTCGTCCGGCTGACCGCCTGCGGCGTCTGCCACACCGATCTCTACACCGCCTCCGGGGCTGATCCATCCGGCTACGCGCCGACGGTGCTCGGCCACGAAGGCGCCGGGATCGTCGAGAAGCTGGGCCCTGATGTCACCTCCGTCGCGCCGGGCGACCAGGTCGTGACGCTCTTCTCGCCGCAGTGCCGGGAATGCATCCACTGCCTCAGCGACCGCACGAACCTCTGTCTTGCGATCCGCGACATGCAGGGCCAGGGGTTCCTCCCGGACGGGACGACCCGGCTCGGCCGGGACGGCGAGCCGATTCGCCACTTCATGGGCACGTCGACGTTCGCCGAGTACACCGTGATGCCGGAGATCGCGCTCGCGAAGGTCAATCCGGAGGCGCCGCCGGAACACGCCTGCCTTTTTGCCTGCGGGCTCTCGACGGGCCTTGGCGCCGCGATGAACACCGCCAAGGTGGACGCCGGCGCGACCTGCGTCGTCTTCGGTGCAGGCATGGTCGGGCTGGGAGCAGTCGCAGGGTGCCGGCTCCAGGGCGCCCAGCGGATCGTCTGCGTGGACCTTTCCCGGGGAAGGCTCGAGCTCGCGACAGCCCAGGGCGCCACCGACACGCTGGTCGGCGGCCCAGACGTCGTCGAGCGGATCGTGGAAATGACGGGCGGCTTCGGGGCCGACTACACGTTCGAGGCGACGGGCAACGTCAACGTGATGCGCCAGGCCGTCGAATCTGCCCGCATGGGCTGGGGCCTCTGCACCGTGGCGGGCGTTGCCGGGAAGGGCGAGATGCTCGAGGTCGTCCCGCGCTATCTAATCACCGGCCGGCGGGTCGCGGGCTCGTCGTTCGGCGGCGTGAAAGGCCGCGATCAGGTTCCGCAGTACGTCGAGCGCGCGCTGGCCGGCGACATCGACGTCGCCGCATTCGTGTCCCATCGGATCAGGCTCGACGACGTGAACCGCGGGTTCGAGCTCATGGAGGCACAGGACGGCATCAGAAGCGTGATCGAGTTCGCATGATCGTCGAGCGCGTCGAGCACCCTGAATGGCTTTCCAACGCCTACCTCGTCGCCGAGGGCCCGGGCGGGCACGGCATCTTCATCGACAGCAACGGCCTAACCGAGACTCTGGAGGAACGCGCCGAGCGCGACGGCATCACGATCACGCACGTCCTCTGCACGCACAGCCATCCGGATCACGTCGTCGCGATCGAGGAGCTCGCCGCACGGCACGGCGTGCCGCTGCTCGGGCAGTCGCAGCTCGCGGACGGAGAGGAGGTCGAGAGCGGAGGGCTTCGCATCCGGGCGCTCTACACGCCCGGCCACTGCGAGGACCACGTCGCGTTCCTCGTCGACCAGAGCAACTGCTTCACCGCCGACGTTCTCTTTCGGGGCACTGTCGGCGGAACCTCGGGACCGGACGGCGACCTCGCCAAGCTCAAGCACTCGATTCTCGACGTGCTTCTCGGCCTCGACGACGAGACGCAGGTCTTCCCGGGCCACAAGGATGAGACCACCGTCGGAGAGGAGCGTCGCTCGAACCCCTTCATCCGCGCGTGGCTAAACGGCAAGGGGCTCGTCAGTGAGCCCTGTCGCGTGAACGGGAAGGAGGCGACGCTTCTTCTCTGGGCACCGGACTACGACGGCGGCAACAAAGCCCTCGTGAGGCTCGGCTCGGGCCTGGAGACGATCGTCGGTGGCTCGCGCGTCGAGCGGCACTGACCCCTGGCGACTATCAAACCGAAGGGCCACGTTCTACCCTCCAGATGCCACCATCCGAGGAGGAATCGTGCGCCGCACTTCGCTCGTCGTCGCCGTCCTCGTCGCCGCGCTCGCGCTCAGCGCGACCGCCGGCGCCGAGATCAACTCGTTCGCCGAGGCCCGGAGGGGGAGCCTCCATGTCCTTTCGAGCGTCCTCGTCTCTGGACACTCCGTCGACATGCGCGGCGGTTGGTTCAACACCTCCCTCTCATGCACAACCTCGCGCCGCTTGCGCGTCCGTGCCGAGATCCAACGGACGACCGCGCACAGCAGCGCGATAACGGGTACGGCGAAGACCGGCCGCGTGATGAACTGCGCCGAAGGGGGGCCCAACTTCGGATTCACGATCTCGCCATCCGACGCCGACATGGCGTGCCCGAACGGCTCTTGGAAGCCGGGTCGCTACGACTTCTTGACCCGGACCCGGCACATTCGAAGCGGCGTCGTCGCGGTCGCCACACTGGGCTGGACGAACAAGAAGGCGTGCTAGCCGGAAGGGACTTGAAAGCGAGAGAAGCCGACGTCCGGACTCGAACCGGGGACCCCATTACAAGTGATGGAGCGGTGTTCGCGCGCGTCAATTGAGGTCACTCAAAGCCGCTTTCAATGCGGTTTCGCGGCGGCACAGACCGTCAGCCGGCGAGAACGTGGTGTTCGCACGTGTTCGCACGGATCCGCCAGTGGCAATTCTCGCGGGCCAAGTTCAGAAGCCGCCTCGGAAAGCGTCCTCGCCGGGGAGCCACGTCTACGCGGCCCGCGCCATTGTCTTCGGGGTACGGCGCTATCGTCAGCCTGCCCCTATCCCCTTGCCACCATTTGTTCAATCGAGCCTGGCCCTTCTAAGCTTGTCCAGAATGGGTGGCTCGGACGTCCAGTGGAAGGGCACACGAGCATTCGAGGCCGACACAAAGCGAAAACCGGGGTCTTGCGACTAGCATGAGCCGGTTCCTTGTCACAGGGTGCGCTGGCTTCATTGGCTCACACCTGACCGACGCGCTGCTTTCCCGCGGTGATGACGTTGTTGGCGTGGACGCGTTCACCGATTACTACGCGCGTGACACGAAGGAGTCCAACCTCGAGCGGGCGCTCGGCGGGGGGCTTTCTCTTGTCGAGGTCGACATGTCCCGGGATGATCTCCGACGGATCCTGGATGACGTGGACGGCGTCTTCCACCTCGCAGCGCAGCCGGGAGTCCGAGGCAGTTGGGGAAACGTCTTTGCTCACTATGTACGGGACAACATCATGGCGAGCCAGCGCCTCTTCGAGGTGGCCGCGCCGAAACGACTACGCGTGGTCATGGC
>DATHAA010000034.1:0-12392 GCA_035296905.1 Gaiellaceae bacterium | reverse complement strand
CGCCTTCATCGCCGCCAGGTCGGCCTCCCCCCGCGCACCCGCAGCGGCTGCCGCAGCTGCGGGCTCGAGCTCAGCGCGGAAGACCAGGGCCTCGAGAATTGCTTCCCGCTCGTTGCGGACACGGTCCAGGACGCCGACCGGTGTCTCGTCGCCCTGCGCGGAACCGACGACGAACGTGCCGCCGCTTCGGCCCCGGCGGCTCTCGAGGAGCTGCTCGCGCTCCAGGAGCTGGATCGCCTGCTGGACGGTGGTCCGGCCGACGCCGAACAGACGGGCAAGCTCCCGCTCGGGTGGAAGCGAATGTCCAGGCGACACGAGCCGGAGCGCGATCTGCCTCCGGATCTGCTCCGCAACGAGCTCATGGGCCCGGAGCTGTTCGAGCGGGCGAAAGATCGGCTGCTGCGCTCGCTGCGGCATGTTTCTAGCTCCGGAGCCGCTCGCCTTGCGGGTCGTAGAGCGGCTCGACCGCGATCTCTCCCGGAATGGACTCGCCGAAAATCTCGATCTCCACGCGCCGGCCCGCCGTTGCCGCAGGAGCGGGCACATACGCGTAGGCGATCGAGCGCTCGACGGTGTAGCCGTAGCCTCCGCTCGTTACCCGGCCCACGGACTCGCCGTCGATTCGCACCGGCTCGGAACCGAGCGCCACCGCGCTACGGTCGTCGAGAACGATGCACGCGAGCCGGCGCTGCGGCTCCTGCGCCTCCAACAGCGCCTCGCGGCCGATGAAGTCGCCCTTGTCCAGCTTGACCGCAAACCCGAGCCCCGCCTCGTACGGCGTCTCCTCGGGCGTGATGTCGGCCCCCCAGACCCGGTAGCCCTTCTCGAGCCGAAGCGAGTCGATCGCCTTGTAGCCACCTGCCACGAGGCCCTCAGCCTGCCCGGGCTCCCAGATGCGGTCCCAGAGACGGCGACCGAACTCAGTCGGGCAGTAAAGCTCCCACCCGAGCTCACCGACGTACGTGACGCGCAGCGCCAGGCAGGGAACGGGCCCGACCGCAAGCTCGCGCGCCCGCATGTACGGAAAGGCCTCGTTGGAGAGGTCGGACTCGGTCAGCGGCTGCAAGATGTCGCGGGCGCGAGGACCCCAGAGGCCGAGGCAGGCGAGGCGCGACGTCATGTCCTCGACGTAGACCGAGCCGTCCTCGGGCGCATGGGAGCGAATCCAGGCGAGGTCGTGCTGGCCGAAGGCTGTGCCCGTGACGATCCGGAAGCGGTCCTCGGCGAGGCGGGTAACGGTGAAGTCGCACTCGATTCCTCCCCGCTGGTTCAGCATCTGCGTGTACGTGATGGCACCGACGTCCCGCGCGACCCGGTTGTCGCAGAGGCCCTCGAGGAAGTCGCCTGCCCCCGGTCCAAGCACCTCGATCTTCGCGAACGACGTCTCGTCGAAGAGCGCTGCCGCTTCCCGGCAGGCACGGTGCTCGACTCCGATCGCGGGCGACCAGAGGCGTCCGGCCCAGCCCCGTGGGCGGAGTGTCTCGTCCCCGGCCTGTGCGTTCGGCTCGAACCAGTTAGCCCGTTCCCAGCCGGACTTCTCACCGAACGAAGCCCCGAGGTCCTGCAGGCGCTCGTAGGTCGGCGAGAGCCGAAGCGGCCTGCCTGCCTGGCGCTCGTGGCCCGGGTACTTGACGTCGTAGTAGGTCTGGTAGACCTCGAGCGTGCGCGCGAGCGTGTACTCGCGGCTCGCGTAATGGCGCCCGAAGCGGCGCGAGTCCATCTCCCACGTGTCGAGGCTCGGCTGGCCCTCGACGATCCATTCGGCGACCAGCCGACCCATCCCGCCGGCCCCCGCCAGACCGTGCGCGCAGAACCCCGCGGCAACCCAGAAGCCGCGGACGTCCGTCTCGCCGAGGATGAACTCTCCGTCGGGGGTAAACGCCTCCGGGCCGTTGACGAGCTTCACGACCTCGGCCTCGTCGAGGTCGGGCACGCGGACGAGCGCGTTCGTCATCAGCTCCTCGAATCGGTCCCAGTCCTCGGCGAGGAGCTTGCCGTTGAAGTCGGAGGGGATGCCGTCGAGTCCCCACGGGGCGGGATGGCGCTCGTAGCCGCCCATGACGAGGCCTCCGGACTCACCGCGGAAATAAACGAGGAGCGACGGGTCCCGCATGGTCGGCACGTCGAGCGGAATCCCGTCCGGCTTTGTGATCAGGTACTCGTGGGCCATCGGGATCACCGGCACGGTGACGCCGGCCAGGGCGCCGATCTCGCCCGCGAACATGCCGCCGGCGTTTACGACCACCTCGGCCTCGATCGGCCCGTTGTCCGTCTGGACGCCGCGGACTCGACCGCGCTCGACGTCGATTGACGTCACCCGCGTGTTCGCGGAGATCTCCGCGCCCCGCTTCCGCGCTCCTTCGGCAAGCGCGTACGTGAGCTGGCTCGGGTCGATGTACCCGTCGGTCGGGAGGGAGGCAGCGCCGAGGACTCCCTCTGTCGACATCGGTGGGAAGAGTTGCTGCGCCTCCGCCGCGGAGATGAGCTCGAGCGGAAGACCGAACGTCTTGGCCCAGCCGGCCTGGCGCGAGAGCTCCTCCATTCGCTCCTGCGAGGAGGCGAGCCGGAGCGACCCGACCTCGTGCCAGCCGGTCTCGAGCCCCACCTCGTCCGCAAGCGAACGGTAGAGGTCGACCGAGTTCATCATCATGCGGGTGAGGCTGAGGGAGCCACGGAGCTGACCGACAAGTCCCGCTGAATGGAAGGTCGAGCCGCTCGTCAGGTCGGCCCGCTCGCAGAGGACGGCGTCCTCACAGCCGATCCGGGCGAGCCAGTAGAGGATCGAGGCGCCGCCGACCCCGCCTCCGATCACGACGACGCGTGCGCTCGACTTCACCGGGCTAGCCTAACCTCGTCCGAGGGACCTCTCGCGTGTCGTCGGCGTAGATTTCCCGCGAGATGCTATTCAGGCCGCTTCCGCTCGGATTGACACGCTCTGCGACGGAACGGGGAGCACCCGTTCGTCCACCCTCGCGGTCTTCCGGCGGCGGCCTAGACTGGCGCGGCCGTGGAGATCCCACTCGTCCGCCACCCGGAATCCGTGACGATCGTCCCTGTCGACGGTGAAGAGATCGTGCTCGTCAGCCAGACGCGGCGCGGCGCCGGCAAGAGGATCCTCGAACTCCCGGCCGGCACGATGGAGCCCGGCGAGAGCCCCGCCGAGGCGGCGAGGCGCGAACTGGCGGAGGAATGCGGGCTAGCCGCGGCGACGTGGCGGGAACTCGGGTCGTTCTGGGCGGTACCGTCCTACTCGACCGAGTTCGTCCATGTCTTCGAGGCGGCCGAGCTCACGGTCGTTCCATCTCTGCACCTCGACGAGGACGAGGACATCGAGGTCGAACGGGCTGCGGCCCGAGAGGCAGAGGCGCTGGTCTCGGATGCCGGATCGCTTGCTGCGCTCGCCCTATGGCGTCTTAGAGCCGGGTAACTATCTCGTCGATCGGCTTCCGGTTCGCCCGGCGGCTCCACTCGTCCGCGCTTCGCGTTTCTGGGTCGCGCGGGCCGGCCGGATAGCCGAACGACAGGACGATCACGAGGCGCTCGCCCTCGCCGAGGCCGAGCAGGCGGCCGGTGGCCTCCGCATCCGGCATGCCGTTCGGGGAGGAACCGACGCCGTCGTTCCAGGCCACGAGCATCATGTTCTGGGCCGCCCGCCCAGCGTCGAACGAGGTCGGCCCCTTCCCGCTAACAGAGAGAGCCACGACGAGCTTCGCGCCCCGGACGTTGTCCTCCTCGTACACCTGCTCAGCGACCTTCTCGAGCAGCTCGGCGCTTTCCACGACCAGGAATCGCCAAGGCTGCTTGTTGCCGGCGCTCCCGGCGAGGCGGCCGGCGTCGAGGATCCGCTCGACCACGCCCGCAGGAAGCTCGGTATCTGCGTACCTGCGAACCTCACGCCGGCTGGCTATCGCGAGCCAGGTGTCCATCCCCGGGAACGCTACAGACTGATGAGCGCCACGCCCACCACCACGAGGACGGCGCCGCCGAGGCGTACGACGCCGACCTGCTCCCGAAGGACGAATGCGGCGAAGCCCGCTGCGATCACGATGCTCGTCTCCCTGACGGCTGCGACCGACGCTGCCGGGGCGCGCGCGAGAGCAGCGAGCACCAGCCCGTAGGCGCCGAACGTTGCCAGTCCGGCGAGCGCCGTCGCGGGGCCCACCTCGGCGGCCAGCGAGCGCCATCCCCGCAGGCGCGTGAGCACGAGCGCGTACCCGACGCCCGGGAGGATCATCGACAGCTCGAGGTACACGAATGGCGCGGCGTACTGGATCCCGTACTTGTCCACGAGGGTATAGGCGGCGATGAAGCCGGCCAGGATGAGTCCGAAGACGACCCCGGCGGGGCCCGCCGTCCGCCTCAGGCCCCGGACGAGCAGGATCCCAAGTCCGACGAGACACACGCCCGCGGCCTGATACGCGGAGGTGGCGGCACCCAGCACCGAGATCCCCACCAGAAGCACGAGGACCGGCGCCGTGCCTCGGGAGATCGGATAGACGACTGAGAGCTCGGCGCGGCGGTAGGCCGCGGCCAGGAGGGCGATGTAGGCGAGCTGAAGAAAGGCCGTCACGATCAGGTAAGGGATCGCGGGCCGCTCCAGGTGCCAGGCCAACGCCGCGACAGGCGCATAGAACACGAGGGCGAAAAGGAGCATGACCGCGGACGCGGCCTCCGGGTCTCGCGCCCTCGCCAGCAGCAGGTTCCAGAAGGCGTGCAGGAACGCCGCAGCGATCGCAAAGGCGAGGGCGACGGCGGACACGGGCGGTAGTGTCGCGCTCCATGGCGGTCAGCGCCGTCGTCTTCGACTTCAACGGGACGCTCTCGAACGACGAGCCGATCCTCTACGAGATCTTCGCGGAGCTTTTCGCAGTGCACGGAAAGCCGCTCTCGGCACAGGAGTACTTCGATCACCTGGCCGGCCTGTCCGACCCCGAGATCGTCCGCACCTGGTTAGGCGAAGACCACCCCGACGTCGACGCCGTGATCGAAGAGCGAATCGTCCGCTACCGCGCTGCCTGTGCGGACGGGTCCTCGATCGAGGAGCCGACCCGAGAAGCAGTTCGATTTGCGGCCGAGCGAGTCCCCGTCGCGATCGTGTCGGGAGCGGCACGTACGGAGATCGAGCCCGTGATCGAAGCGGCCGGCCTCGCCTCGCAATTCACGGCGATCGTCCCGGCCGACGACATCGCCCGCGGGAAGCCCGATCCTGAGGGCTACCGGCGGGCGCTCGAGCTCCTCGACGGCGACCTCGATCCCGGGGACGTCCTGGTCTTCGAAGACACCGAGGCGGGCATCGCCTCGGCGCGCGGGGCAGGGATGCGAGTCGTTGCCGTTCGCGGCACCCTCGTCCCGGAGCGCCTGGCAGGAGCCGAGGAGATCGTCGACCGTGTCGACGTGGACGTGTTACGCCGCTACCTCTCCCGATGATCGTCTTCGCGCACCGCGGAGCCTGCTGGGAGATCCCCGAAACACGCTCGCGGTGCTCGTCGTCAGACCTCGGCAGAAGTTGCTCATCCTCGAGAACGTGGCCGCCCCCGACAGGGCAAGGTCGGGGCATCGACCGCGCGCTGATCGACTTCGCCGAGCGTCTTGCGAGCAAGCTCTGCCTTCCGGCGGTCGAGCTGTACACGAACGAGCCAAGTGACCGAGAACCTGAGTCTCTACCGAGCGCTGGGCCACGTCGAGACGACCGTCCCCGCGTTGCGGGGTTGTCCCGCGTGTTCCGGAAGCAGTCTGGACTAGCTCTGAACGGCAGGGTTCACGCGACGGCTTCGAGCGTTGGCGTATTCGCGAGCAGCTTCTGCGTGTATTCGGCCTCGGGCGCGTCGAGCACCCGGTCCGCCGGGCCGACTTCGACGATGCGGCCCTCGCTCATCACCACCACGCGATGCGCGATCGAGCGCACAAGTGGCAGATTGTGTGTCACGAAGAGCATCGTCAGACCCATGTCCTGCTGTAGGGCCCGCAGGAGCTCAACGATCGCGGCCTGAACTGAGACGTCGAGCGCAGACGTGACTTCGTCGCAGATCAAGAGCGAGGGCTTGCAGACGAGGGCTCGGGCGATCGCTACTCGCTGCCTCTCGCCCCCGGATAGCTGGTCGGGATAGCGGTCGGCGATGGACGGGCTCATCGCGACCCGCTCAAGTACGGCGAGGACACGCGCCTCGGTCTCACGCCGTCGGAAGTCAAAGAAGAGCTTGAGCGGTTGCCCCACGATCTGGCCCACGGTCCTGCGCGGGTTCAAGGAGCCATACGGGCTCTGGAAGACATACTGGATCTCCTGGCGCATCTTGAGGGTGCGGGCCCGCGCACCCGGAGCAAGGTGCTCTCCACGCAGTCTCAACTCGCCGGTGAAGTCGCGGTGCAGGCCCGAGATACACCGAGCGAGCGTCGTCTTTCCGGAGCCGGACTCGCCCACCAGTGCGAGGCATTCCTGCGGCTGGACGGCGAGGCTGACGTCGTGCAGCACCTCCCGTTCGCCGTAGGAGGCGGTGATCCGGTCCGCCGCGATCACTCCCTCCTCCGGGGCGACCGCGCCCAGCGCCTGGGCGGGCTTCCGGTCGCGAGTAGCCTCTGCCAGCACGTCGTCGTGTCGGTAGCAGCGCACCTCGTGGTCATCGCCGACCCGCTCGACAGGCGGGAACTCCCGGCCGCACTGCTCGACGGCGTATGTACACCGCGGCGTAAAGAAGCACCCGCTGGACCGGTGGCCGGGCCGAGGAGCGGTGCCGGGGATGCCGGCGAGGGCATGGCGCCCCGAGATCTCGGGAATCGCCTCGATGAGGCGGCGCGCGTAGGGGTGAGCCGCCGCGTGATAGAGCTCGTGGCGAGGACCCAGCTCGACGATGCGGCCGGCGTACATGACCGCGACGCGGCTCGCGAGAGAAGATACAACGGCGAGGTCGTGGCTTACGTAAAGCGCCGCGATCCGGTGGACGCTGCAGAGGTCGCGCACTGTGTCAAGCACGTGGGCCTGCGTCGTCACGTCGAGTCCGGTGGTGGGCTCGTCGAGAACGATCACGCTCGGGCGGCAGGAGAAGGCCATCGCCAGGCCGATGCGCTGCTGCTGGCCCCCCGAGAGCTGGTGCGGATAGCGTGCGAGGAAGCGCTGGTCGCGGGGGAGGAGGACCTCGTCTAGCATCTCGTCGAGTCGCTCACGCCGTTCCGCACGAGACGAGCCGAACTCGTGCGCCGAAAGAGTCTCCTCGAGCTGGGTGCCGATCCGCAGCGCCGGGTTGAGCGCCGAGGCCGGATCCTGCGGAACGTAGGAGACGGTTCGCCCGCGCAGGGCGCGCAGCTCGCTCGGCCGTAGCTTCAGGATGTCGCGTCCCTCGATGAGGATCCGCCCTCGCGCGATCCGCGCCCCTCGCCTCGTGTGGCCCATAAGGGTGAGGCCGACCGTTGTTTTGCCCGAGCCGGATTCACCGACGAGCCCGAGCACCTCGCCGGCGTCGATCTGGAACGAGATCTCGTCGACGATGTCGAAGCCCTGCTCGACCACATCGACGCGGAGACCGTCGACCTCGACGACGGGGCCACCGTGCTCCAGGGCCGGCGTATTCACTCCGCGCGCGCGCCCCGCTGGATTCCGATCGAGGCGCGTGAGAACCCGTCTCCGATCAGGCTCGTGCCAATCGTGAGCAGGCCGATGGCGATCACGGGGAGGACGACCCCCCAGGGCTGGATCTCCAGGCCCAGCCGATTCTCGTTGATCATCAGACCCCAGTCGGCCGCGGGGGGCTGAAGCCCGAAGCCGAGAAAGCTCAGAGCGGAGATGAGCGCGATCGAGAACGTCAGACGGAGACTGGCTTCCACGACGAGAGGGCTTGTCACGTTCGGCAGCACCTCGCCGAAGAGGATCTTGTTTCGCGAGACGCCGATGCCCTCAGCGGCGCGGACGAAGTCCCGCTCGACCACGTCGAGGGCAGCCCCGCGAACGACTCGGGCGACGCGCGGCGCGGTCGTGATCCCGACCACGAGTACGAGCAGCCACAGTTTGGGGCCCACGGTCGCCACGGCGACGAGAGCGAGGACGATCTGCGGGAAGGCGAGGATGACGTCCATTGTGCGCATGAGCACGTCGTCGAGGACGTTGCGCGCGTACGCCGCCACGAGACCGATCGCGACTCCAAGACTGACTCCGATGAGGGTGGAAAGGATTGCTAGCGAGAGGACGGAGCGGCCGCCCCAGAGAAAGCGGCTGAGTACGTCGCGTCCGAGGTTGTCGGTACCGAAGAGCGCGTCCGCGGACGGCTCGGCGAACGGCGCGGCCACGAACTCTGTCGGGTCCGCAGGCGCGAACAGCGGCCCGATCAGAGCGCAGCCGACCAGCAGGATGACGAGACCGAGCCCGATCTTCGTCCGCGCCTGTCCCCAGGCGCCGAGGAGGAGGACCACCCCCGGTCGGCGCTGCTTGGGGGAGATGAATGCCGGTCCCGCCGGAGCAGTGGCCGTCGTCATCGGAGTGTCGTTCGCACGCGCGGGCTGACTAGGATCGTGGCGACGTCGGCGATGAGGTTGAGCACGACGTAGACGCCGGCGATGAGCAACGAGACGGCCTGGACGATCGGGATGTCACGGTTCGCGACGCCGTCTACCAGCGCCGCGCCGATTCCGGCGTAGGCGAACACGAACTCGACGACGACGATGCCCCCGGCCAGATAGGCAAGGTTGATCGCCGTCACCTGGATCGTTGGGGCGATCGCATTCGGCAGCGCATGCCGCCAGACCACCTTCCGCTCGCGAAGCCCCTTGAGCCTCGCCATCTCGACGTATTCGCTCTCGAGCACCTCGACCATCGACGCCCGCATAATCCGAGCGATGTAAGGCGTCACGGCGACGACAAGAGTCAGGGTCGGCAGGATGAGCTCCTTGGGGTAGTTCCAGGGTGGGCTGCCGGGTGGAATGAGCGAGACAGGCGGGAGCACGGTGAAGACGGTCGTGCCGAGCAGAACCACGAACGCGATCCCGACGACGAACTCCGGCAGCGCGGCGAGCGCGAGCGTGACGACCGAGAGGGCGTGGTCGATCGGCCCATCGCGGCGGCGGGCGGAAACCGTGCCGATCAGGATCGCGAGCGGGACGCTGATCAGCGCCGAGATGAACATGAGAAACGCCGAGTTGACGATCCGCGACCCTAGGAGCTCGGTGACGGGCTGCCCGGCGACGAGCGAGTCCCCCAGATCACCCCTGACGACTCCAGACAGCCAGTCCCAGTACTGCCCGACGACCGGCCGGTCGAGGTTGAGCTGCTCCCTTAGCGCGGCCAGTGACTCCGGCGTAGCCGTGCGCCCGAGGATCGCCCGGGCGGGATCGCCGGGGAGCGCCTGGGTGGCCGCGAAGATGATGATCGAGGCTACGAAGAGCGTTAGGACGCCCAGCAGTGTCCGCCGGACGATGAAGCCGGTGATACCTCGAAAGACCCTCGGCCGCCTGTGCCGACGCGGAAGAGCGGTGCCCGTTTCACTGAGGAACCCCGCGGTCAGCGGGTCCGTGCTAACCGCGGCCTCGGCAGACACCGGCGCGATGAGGCTGGGCTCGCTTTGGACGGGCTCGACCGCGTCGGTTTCAGGCGTTCTAGACAAAGTAGATCGTTCGGAACCCGTTTCCGTACTTGTTCAGGTTGAGCGTTCCTCTGTCGGGCTTCAAGCCGGCGACGCTCTTGCTATGGGCATCGATGAGGTTCTTGAACCCCCAGAGGATGTGCCCGCCTTCGTCGTACTCGATCTGCTGCATCTCGCGGATGATCTCGCAGCGCTTCTCCTCGTCCACGGCCGCGAGCGCCTGCTCGTAGAGCTTGTTGAACTCAGGGTGGTTCCAATGCGTCTCGTTGAAGGCCGAGCTTGGCAGGCTGCCCGCACCCACTTGCGCGAGGTAGTTGCGCGTTCCCCAGTAATCCGTGGAGAAAGTCCACTTGAGGTACTGGTCGCCGTAGAAGACGCCGCCGTCGACGTTCTTGACGTTGACCTTGACGCCGGCGTCCTTCGCGTTCTGGGCGAAGACCTGCGCGCACTCGACCATGCCGGTGTCGGCCGGCGTCGTGTACAGGTCGATAGTCAGGCCGTCTTGCCCGGCCGCGCTCAGGAGCGACTTCGCCTGGTCGGCATCCTGCTCTCGCTGCGGAAAATCGCCGCCGGCGTAACAGGGGTCGAACGGAGAGTAGATGTCGTTCGCAACCGAGCCATGACCCGCGAGGGCCTGCGCGACCATCTCCTCCCGGTTGGCGATGAGACGGAACGCCTGGCGGACGCGCGCGTCCTTGAACGGCTCTTGATCGACCCGCATGCAGATGGGATCCCAGGCGCCGGTCTGCGACTCGTAGATGGCGAGGTTCTCGCGCCCCTCGATCAAGGGAATCTGTCCGTACGGTACGTCACTGATGGCGTCGAGTTGACCACCGAGGAGGGCGTTGATCTTGGCCGTCTCCGTGGGGAAGTCGATGATCTGGACCTCATCGAAGTACGGCTGGCCTTCGCGCCAGTAGTTCTCGTTGCGGACATGGACGCTCCGTTGGCCGGGCTCGAAGCTCTGGACCTTGTACGGCCCGGTCCCGATCGGATCGCCCTTGCCGACGCCGTTAGGGCTGTAGCCCTCGGGCACGATCGCGTCGTAGTACTGGGAGAAGGCGTCGAGCAGCGTCGAGTCCGGACGGGTGAGGTTCAGCGTGACCGTTCTTTCGTCGACCTTGTCGATCGCATTGCCGTCGACCGCGGCGAAGCCTCCGTGCCCGAAGAGCCCTAGATCCGCATTCAAGATTCGCTGGATCGAGTAGATGACGTCGTCGGCCGTCACGGTCTTGCCGTTGTGGAACTCGATCCCGTCTCGCAGGCGGATTGTCCAACGATCCGCCGCCTCCGCGGTGATCTCCTCGGCTAGCCCGTCGACCTGGGCCACATATTCCTCGTCGAAGCGGCCCAGAGACTCGAAGGTCGCGACCAGGCGGACAATGTCAGGCTTCGCGACGATGTGCTGCCCGTCGATGAAATCCTTGGCGGACCCGCCGGTGGTTCCGAATCGGAACGTGCCTCCGCGCTTCGGCTGGCCCGTGGTGTCGGTCTCGCCGGTACCGGTGGCGGTGGCGTCGTCGTCGCCTGCGCACCCTGCGCCGAGCGCTCCGAAGCCCGTGAGCAGACGCCGCCGAAGGCCGCTCGCCGGAGAAGCTCCTCTCGGGTGAGCCCCCTCTCGTATGGCCCGCGCGGAATTCGATCGCCTGCGTTTGACATAGGTGCCTCCTCCTCGTTTAGGCCGCCTGCACGTTCCACATCAGGTCGGACCCGGTCGCCGTGGTCGCCTGCCTGCATAGCGTTGCCAGCCCACGAAGCGCGAGCGTCACTGCCTCGTTTCCGTCCCGGACAGACAAGGTCACTATCCCCGCCGGTAGTCCGAGCGACTGCTCATGGCGCAACTGGGCGACCATAGTCCAACAGGACCCCGGATTCAATGGTCGGTCGACCTGTCCGCGGCGATGTGCGCGGCGAACGTCCGAAGCGACTCTCGGCGCGGCGCGAGGAATCGCTCCGACGTGCCGCACTCCTCGAGAAACTCGATCGCCTGCTGAAACAATTGCGAGCCCTCGGCGGCGTTCTCGGCCCAGACGTTCACCGACTCGGCAGAGTCCCGCTCCAGGTCGTAGAGCTCGGGCGGCTCGTCGGGCCCGCCCATGACGAGCGACCAGCGGTGAGTCGTCACCGTGATCGGCATGTAGCTCGCGATCCGCCGCGGACGCGAGTCGATCGCACTCGTCAGTTCGCCCTCGGCGAAGTAGAGGGGCCACGAGCTGACGACGAAAGGCCGGTGCTCATTCGTCTCTCCGAGAAGAACGTCCTTAAACGACTTTCCGTGCATGTCCACGGCCGGCTCGATCCCGACAAGATCGAGAATCGTGGCCGGAATATCGGACGCCGTCGTCAGCGCCGCGCGCCTCCCGGGCACGACGCCCGGGGCCCGAACGACGAGGGGGACCCGCGTGAGCTCCTGGTAGAGCGGCGACCAGCCGATCGTCAGGAGCCACGACTGCGAGAACCACGTGGGCACCACCGCGTCCTCGCTCAGCTGCGCGCCCGGGTCGTGGACCCATTCGGCCTTCCCGAAGTAGCCGTGCTCGCCGAAGTAGAAGCCGTGATCGGACGTGAAGAGCACGACGGTGTTGTCGGCGAGCCCGACGACGTCGAGCTTCGTGAGCAGCCGTCCAATCCACCGGTCGACCATGGTCACCTCGCCGCAGTACGTCGCGTGCGCGAGCGCGACGTCCTCTTCCGTGAGCCCTGCCTCCCGCCAGTTCCCGTACGCCGGGTAGAGCTTCCGCCCGTCGTAGTCGGGCAGGTAGAGCTGCGTGTAGTAGTCGGGCGCGTCCCAGGGCTCGTGCGGGTCCCAGGTGTCGACGTAGAGAAAGA
>DATHAA010000033.1:0-15403 GCA_035296905.1 Gaiellaceae bacterium | reverse complement strand
CAGACCTCTGGTGTATCAGTCGTCGTGCCAACGGCGCTGCTGATTAGCCACGTCTGGATGGGATAACCGCTGAAAGCATCTAAGCGGGAAGCCCACCTCGAGATGAGGCTTCCCATCCCCTAGAGGGAGTAAGGGTCGTGGGAGACCACCACGTTGATAGGCGGGACGTGTAAGCGCAGCAATGCGTTCAGCGGACCCGTACTAATAACCCGAGGTCTTGATTTGAACACCGTGAAAGCTGCTATGGAGTTTTGAGGGTGCGCACGCTGCGCGTTCTAAAGGAACACCTCACAGTTTCCGGCGGTCATAGCGGCGGGGAAACACCTCTTCCCATTCCGAACAGAGAAGTTAAGCCCGCCAGCGCCGATGGTACTCGGAGGGCAACCTCCCGGGAGAGTAGGACGCCGCCGGTTTTTCCTTCGAAAAGGCCGCCTTGGGGCGGTCTTTTCGTTTGAGGCCGGCCGCTAGGCGGCGCGGAGCTTCTCGCGCCACTCGGCGTCGAGCGCCCGCAGGCGCGCAACGCGCTCGCCGATCGGTGGATGGGTCGAGAACATCGCCGCGAGGCCAACGGGCTCGAACGGGTTGACCGTGTAGAGCGGCTCCGTGACGGGGCTCGCGCTGAACGCGACGAGCTCGTTCACCTGCTCGAGCCGGATGAGCGCGTCGGCAAGGCCGTGGGGCGATTCGCAGATGTCCGCAGCGCGCAGGTCGGCGGCGAACTCCCGCTTCGACGAGAGCAGGATCTGGACGAGGCTCGCCGCGATCGGCGCCAGGACGAAAAGGAGTGCGCGCGAGAGCCAGCCTCCGATGCGGCTCGCCTCGACGAGCCAGCCGGCGAGGACGACCACCGGGGTCTGGACGACGACGTCGCGTTGCCGGATCTTTGCGAGCTCGTGCGCGATCACGCCCTCGAGCTCCGCGGGGGGCAGCGCCGCTGTGAGCCCCTGGCTCAGGCCGACGGCCGAGCTCGACACTCCACGTCCGACCGAGATGGCATGCGGATGGCCGCTCGGGAGGAGATACACCCGCGGGCGTCCGACTCCGGCCCGCGCCGCGAGCCGCTCGACGGTGGTGTGCAGCAAGGTTGCCTCGGCGAGCGTCAGCTCGCGGGCGCCGAGCGAGGCGAGGACGATCCGAGGGCCGTACCAGAACACGGTCGCCGCCATGAGCAGGCAGACGACGAAGAAGACGCTTGCCAGGGCGAGCCCTCCGATCCACCACCCGAGCGCGGTGAACGCGGCCACGAATCCGCCGAGAAGGAGCCAGGCCTTGAGGATGTTGCGCGCCGTGAGGAACACGGCCTAGGGCTCGTCGCCGTCGGCCCCCGTCAGACCTCGGGGAGGCCAGTCAGGCTCCGGCGCATCGCACCGGCTCGAGCAGTGGAGGGAGGCGATGTTCTGGAGCGGGATGAGTATGTGCCCGTTCAGCTCGAGGTGCGGGACGCCTTCGATCCCGCAGTACGCCGTGAGCGTGCCGTCCTGGTATTCGCCGCCGAACAGCTCCACCTCGACCTGCTCGCCCTTGTACTTGTGCGTGTAGTCCTCCACCGCTCGGAGCGTAGCTGGAATCGCCGAGGTTGAAGCGATGGCTGTCTGGGAGCGCCCCCACCGCCTACGCCGCGCCTCAATCCGAAATTACGTAGTTCTCAGGCGCGTTTCAGAGCGCTCTTAGGTCCTGCCTACAGGGTGCAAGTCACGTTCGAACGCGACCTGCAACCCACTGAAGGAGAGCATGGACAAGCGCAACAGAACACGACGCGGGCTGGCCGCCGGAGCCGTCGTCCTCGGCCTCGTGGCCGGCAGCTACGGCGTCACCGCCGCGGCGAGCGGAAACGGCTCGTCCTCGGACGGCACGAACGACGCAGTCGGCTCCGGCAGCTCCAGATCCTCAGAACCCCTGGGCAGCCCAGCGGAGCGACGAGACCCCGCTGACCGGCGAAACGCTCGAAGGTCAAGGCGGCCGCTCTCGCGGAGGTCCCGGACGCGACGATCGTTCGCATCGAGACCGATGCGGACGGCCACGCCGCCTACGAGGCCCACGTGGTCAAGGCGGACGGAGCGCCCGCGACCGTCTACGTCGACAAGCAGTTCGACGTGGTCAGGGTCGAGAGCCGCCGAGCACGGGGTGGGGCTCGCCGCGCCGACGGCGGGCCCTGCCTCACCCGAGCCGTGCGATGCGCCCGTCCTCCACGGAGACCGAGGAGAGGCGGGCGTTGGGCTCGACGGGCCCGCTCCGCCTGTGCGTGGTGATGTCGACGCCGAGGGCATGGGCGTGCACTGCTCGGATGGGCCCGCCATGGGAGACCACGAGGATCGCGCCGTCCGGATGCTTGGCCGAGAGTCGCTGGATCACCGCGACGATCCGCTCGCCCATGTCTTCGTATGACTCGCCGTCCTCCCAGCCCGTCCCGCCCTGCTGCCAGCGAACGAAGGCGTCGGGGTAGCGCTCGGCGCACTCGTCGCGCGTGAAGCCGCTCCACGAGCCGACGTCCACTTCGCGGAGCTCGGGCAGCCTGGCGACCTCGAGCCCGCGCGGAATTGCGACAGTCTCGGCGGTCTCCCAGGCTCGCCGGAGATCGCTGGCATAGACCGCCTGGAGATCGACGTCCGCAAGTCGCTCGGCCAGCGCCCGGGCCTGCTCGCGGCCGCGCTCCGTGAGCGGGCGGTCGGCGTGGCCCTGCCAGCGCCGCTCGACGTTCCAGTCGCTCTCCCCATGGCGGGCCAGGTACACGGTCGTCACGGCGGTTATCGTAGGCGCCCGTGCAGCTCAGCCTCGAAGAGCGCGTCTGCGTCGTCACCGGCTCGACCGAAGGGATCGGAAAGGCGGCCGCGCGGATGCTCGCCGAGGAGGGCGCCCGCGTCGTGACGTGCGGCCGTCGCGAGTCCGCGCCGGGCGTGGGGGAGGTCCTACACGTGGCGCTCGACCTCTCCGTGCCGTCGGCCCCGGGCGAGCTGATCAACGCGGCCGAGCAGGCCTTCGGCCGGGTCGACTGCCTCGTGAACAACGTCGGAGTCGCCTACCAGACGAGCTTCGAGGAGCTGACAGATGAGGGCTGGGCGTCCATGTGGGAGCTGAACGTCATGAGCTATGTCCGTGCGATCAAGGCCGTCCTCCCGGGGATGCGCGAGAGTGGATCGGGACGGATCGTGAACGTGAGCTCGACGGCCGGAAAACGCCCATCCACAGGGATGCCGAACTACTCGGTGACGAAGGCTGCGGTGCTCTCGCTATCCCGCCTCGTCGCGGACGTCTACGCGAAAGACGGGATTCTCTGCAACGCCGTCGCCCCAGGCCCGACCGCCTCGCCGGCCTGGCTCGCTGCGGGCGGCCTCGCTGACCAGAGCGCGGAGCGAACGGGGAAGAGTCGCGAGGAGATCCTCGAAGGCGTGGGGAAGGGCCGGCCGCTCAGCCGACTCGCCGAACCGGACGAGATCGCGGCGGTGATCGTCTTTCTGTGCTCGGACCGAGCCAGCTATGTGACGGGATCCGCCTGGAGTGCGGACGGCGGAACTGTCCCCATCATCATCTAGCTTTAGCGGTATGCCCGAGCTTGCCGGGAGGATCGCCGACGCGTTCGAAGCGCGGATACGGGAGCAGGAAGAGACCTGGCTCTCGCGGCTCGCCGTGCGCTCTTACGACACGCGGGGGCGGGTCAGCGAGGAGCAGGAATGCGGCCTGCGAACGCCGTTTCAGCGCGACCGTGACCGGATCGTCCACACGAAGTCCTTCCGGCGGCTGAAGCACAAGACCCAAGTCTTCATCGACCCGAAGGGCGACCATTACCGCACGCGGCTCACGCACACGCTGGAGACGGCCGGGATCTCGCGAACGGTGGCGCGGGCGTTGCGCCTGAACGAGGATCTCACCGAGGCGATCGCGCTCGGCCATGACCTCGGCCACCCGCCCTTCGGCCACACCGGCGAGGAGGTGCTCGACGAGGTCGTGTTCGAGCGCTACGGTCGGCAGTTCCGCCACAACGAGCAGTCCCTTCGCGTCGTGGACATTCTCGAGAAGGAGGGTCGCGGCCTGAACCTCACCGAAGAAGTGCGCGACGGCATTCTCAAGCACACGGGGCCCGGCGACCCGGCGACGCTCGAGGGCAAGATTGTCCGGCTCGTTGACCGCGTCGCCTACATCAACCACGACATCGACGACGCGCTGCGCGCCGGCATCCTGTCGCACGGCGACCTTCCGCAAGAGGAGCTCGAGCTCCTGGGCGAGAGCGGCGCGCGCCGAATCGACCGCCTCGTTCACGACATTGTCGAGAGCTCGGCCGACGCCGGCGACATCGTCCAGTCGGGCGAGATCGGCCACGCGATGCTGAATCTGCGCGCATTCATGTTCGAGCGCGTCTATCTCGGTCCCGCGGCGCAGGAGCAGCGAGATACTGCGACTGCGACCGTGCGCCGGATCTTCGCCCACCTCGTCGAGCATCCGGAAGACCTCCCCGAAGGTCTCCCGGGGGACCCCTCCGAGCAGGTCACGGACTACATCGCCGGCATGACCGACCGCTTCGCCCTCGCATGGCATTGATCAAGAAGACGTCGATCGAGGACGTCGTTGCCGGGGCCGACATGGTGGACGTCGTGCAGGGACGGACGCAACTCCGCAAGTCGGGCGCTCGCTGGGTCGGGCTCTGTCCTTTCCATTCCGAGAAGACGCCGAGCTTCGGCATCAACCCGGTCGAGAAGCTCTTCTACTGCCACGGCTGCCACAAGGGCGGCGACCTCATCACTTTCATCCGCGAGACGGAGGGGCTCGACTTCGCGCAGGCGGTCGAGTGGCTGGCGGACCGGACGGGCACCCAGGTCGAGTACGAAGAGACGTCGCCCGCCCAGGAGGCGAAGCGCAAGCGCCGCGACCGGCTGGAGTCGCTCCTTGAGGATGCGGCCAGCTTCTACAGCCGCTACCTCTGGGATACCGCCGCCGGCGAGCCCGCCCGCGGTTATCTCGCCGAGCGTGGACTTACGGAGGAGGTCTGCCGCGACTTCCGCCTCGGGCTCGCGCCGAGCGGGGACCAGCTCGCGGGGAAGGCTCGCGCCAAGGGCTATGCCCAGGACGAGCTGGTCGCAGCCGGCCTCGTCAACCGCCGTGGCAACGACTACTACGCCGGGCGCCTCGTCTTCCCGCTCTCGAACGCGCGCGGCCGGGTGCTTGGCTTCGGCGCGCGGCGCCTCCACGACGACGACCCGATCAAGGCGAAGTATGTGAACTCGCCCGAGGGAGAGCTCTTCCGCAAGAGCCGAATCGTCTACGGGCTCCACCGGGCGCGCGCAACGATCGCCAAGCAGGACGAGGCAGTCATCGTGGAGGGCTATACCGACGTGCTCGCTCTCCATCAGCGTGGCCGGAGCACGGTCGTCGCCTCGATGGGAACCGCGCTCACGGAGGAGCAGCTGAAGGAGCTCGGGCATCTCACGAAGCGACTCTTCCTATGCTTCGACGCGGACGCCGCCGGGCAGGCGGCCACGCTGCGCGGGATGGATCTCGCTGTCGCGCGCGGCTTCGACGTTCGCGTGGTGCCGCTCCCTGCGGGCGTCGATCCTGCCGATGCGGCGGACGACTTCGACGACCTGATCGCCCGCTCGGTGGGCTACCTCGTTCACCGCGTGGAGGTCGAGACGGCACGAGCGCCCTCGCGCCAGGACGGCTTCGCGCGGGTGCGCGAGGTGCTCTCGGGCCTTCCGGACTCGCCGCAGCGCGCGGACGCGGTTCGCCTCGCGGCCGACAAGCTCGGGCTCTCCCCGGATATGCAAGCAGGGCTGGCGCCTCGTGCGCAGCGGAAGACCGGCGCCGTCTCCGACCGTGCGCTCGAGGGAGGCGACCGACTCGAGAAGAGGCTCCTCGCTGCGGTGGCCGCCGAGCCGGCGCTTGTGGAGCACTATCTTGCGCCGCTGGACGACCGCCACTTCGACGACCCGCTGCATCGGCGTCTGCGTGCTTATCTCTGCGGCGAGGCCGAGGCCGACGACGAGCTCCTGCAAGCCAGGGCCGAGCTGGACGCGACCGCCGAGACCGAGCACCTGGACGCGGACGCCGCGAAGGAGCTCTTCCTCCGCCTCGAGGAGCGGATGGTGCGCCGAGAGCTGGCCAGGCTCGAGGGCGAGGATCTGGCCCGAACCGTTGAGTTGCAGACTCTTCTGACGAAAATCCGCGAGGCTCAGCAAGAGGCCTCGTCCAGCGCCCGCTAAAATTCGCGGGCCGTTCCCCGGTAGCTCAATTGGCAGAGCATCCGGCTGTTAACCGGAGGGTTGTTGGTTCGAGTCCAACCCGGGGAGCTAAGGAAAAGCCCCGTAAAGACGGGGCTTTTGCGATTCAGGGGACCGAGCGCCGAGCTGCGCGGAGCGTAGTAGGTGACCGATCCCGATTCTGCCCCTCGTCGGCGCGGAGGTCGATATGCGTTGGAAGCGGTCGGAAACGCTTTACCAAGCGCAGTTCCTCTGCGACAATAAGAGCCGGTCTGCGGAATAGGCGTTTTGCGGCGCGCCGACGATCCGGGGGTTCGGGATGGGGGAGCCGCAGGAGTCATTCATAGCCAGGGCCCGCGCCAGGCCTGCTGGAGTCGAGCTCGAATGGCTGGTCGCGCACCTCGCTGACGAAGCCGAGTACTGGAAAAACCAGGCGCAGTTGATTGAGCGCACTGTCGACGAGTTACGCGTCGAGTTCTATGCCCTCCGCCTGAAATCGGAGATATCGGAGGCAAGGAAACCCCGGACACCCCTCGCCGAAGGCA
The DNA here is from genome assembly GCA_035296905.1 of Gaiellaceae bacterium. Lineage (GTDB taxonomy): Bacteria > Actinomycetota > Thermoleophilia > Gaiellales > Gaiellaceae > DATEOR01. The sequence continues at coordinate 8,670 of DATHAA010000033.1, read as the reverse complement.
AGCCGGTCGAGCGACCCAAAGCGGCGGTCGGGCGGGGCGCACAAATGGCGTTATCCACGTGCGCGCTTCTATGCTTTCTCGCATATACCGTTTATCGCCTCGTCGCGGGCTAACGAGCAGCGGGTCATCAGGTGCCGTGCCCGAACCGTACGAACTTGATCTGAGTGCGACTCGGCCGCAGCGGATCGTCAAGGCTAACTGCTCCTCGCCATGCGGGATCGCGGCAGGACCGCGCCGCGTAGTAGGACTCGGCCACGGCTCCATTCTGGCCGCAGAAGGCTCTAGGGTCGATGCGACTTGAAACCCGGGAATATCAGCGCGATGTCAGCGCACTATGGTCGAGCGGGGTCGAGCGGGGGCGAGCGCCGAATCGAGATTCCTTTTGTTCAAGGGGTCTCGGTAGTAGGGTCGAGCCCAGTCGAGTGCGGGTTTCGCCTGTTAACCGGAGGGTTGTTGGTTCGAGTCCAACCGGGGAGCTTTCGACTCCTGAGCTTCGCCCACAGCCACCCCTCGCGGACGAACTCCCCAAAAGGACTGCTGAAGCTCGCCAGCGCGCAGCTATCTTCGGCTGACCCCCACCTCTGCGGCGAGGGCGGAAACGGAGGGTCGGCCTGTCGCCGATGGCTCCCGAAAGGACGGCATGAAACGACTCGTTCTTGTAGCCACTGGCCTTCTGGCTGCCCTGGCCTTCGCGCCTTCGGCACTGGCAGACACTCCCGACTGCGTAACCCGGGCCGAGTACCGCTCCGTGCATCGGACGACTCCATGCACCGCGTCCACCATGTCTTCGACATCCGGGGGCGGCGCCTGTGGATCGATGGCGAGGGTGACCTCAGGTCACAGAAGCGCCGCTACCGAACATGCCGGGCTCACTCGTCCATCAGCCTCTGGTTCAACGAGGAGCCGGGGGTCAGCTGGTTCCTGGTCCACAAAGAAGCGTCCTGGTCGTAAGGCGGTCGCGAGCGATGTCGCTCCCCCCGTCCCCGGGCCGGTTTCGGACGGCGGTTCGGTTACTTCATGCTGGCTGCAACTGCCGTCTGGCTCGCCCTCGTCGGTGCGATCTTGGTGGAGTACGGATGGGAGGAGTTCCAGGGCATGGTGTACTTCGTCGGCCTTCTCGCCTTCGTCGCGCTGATGGGAGTCCTGGCGTTGTGGAACTGAAGGCGCTCGGCCGGAACGGCTCGGTTTAGCCGAACGGACGGCCGGTGGGGGCTTCGGACCCCCTACTCGGCTCATTCCGGGTCGGCTCGCCGGCTCGTTAGCCCTCGGTGGGCATGACCTGGAAGAGCTCGACGCGGCGGCTTACGTTCTTCAGGGAGACCGCGCCGATCGCGCGGAAGTAGATCGAGTCGCCGCCAGACCAGGCGTCCATGACCTCCTGGGTGACAAGGATCTCGTGGGCGCGAGCGTAGTCGGCTGCGCGGGCTGCAAGGTTGACGACGGATCCGAAGTAGTCGCCGTCCCGTCGCACCATGGGGCCGGCGTTGATTCCGGCTCTCGCCGCGGGGAGGCCGTGGGCCTGCACGCGGCTGAGGACGCTGATCGCCGCGCGGATCGCGGAGTCCGAATCCCCGAAGTGCATCATCACCCCGTCGCCGAGCACCTTTACGAGCCGTCCTCCTGTCTCGCTCGCCGCCGCTTCCACCATCGCGGTGAAGCGTGCGGCCTGGGCCGCAGCCTCGTCGTCGCCGGCCTCCTCCGCGAGGCGCGTGTAACCGCTCAGGTCGATGAAGGCGATCGCCTGCGCTGCCCCTGCGACGACTCGCTGCTCGCCCAACTCGGTCTCCATCAGCTCCACGATGTGCTGGAAGGTGGACTCGTCGACGAAGCGGTCGAAGAGGAGCTCGACAGACCGGCGCCCGAGCTCGCGGTAGCGGCGCCTGGTCGGCGCGGTGATGGACAGCACCTCTGACGGTGTCGCCCCGGCGGCAGCCGCTGGCTCGAGGAGGCTTACGTCAATGAAGTCGCGCTGCGCGTCGATGATGTGCCGGAGGCTCTCCGCCGTGGCCCGGACGACGCGAATCAAGAGATCGTCGTCGGCTCCGGCCGACTTGGCCACTCCGACGAGCTCGAAAAGCTCTGCGTGGTCGGAGCGAACCTGCTGGTCCGGCGGCAGAGAGCAGGTGCCCAGGATCGTGCCCAGGCCGCGGGCAAGCTCGTCCGAGAGCCCGAGCCGCTCGACGAGCTCCGCCTGCGTCTCCGGGAGAAGCGGTATGGGGTTCGGGGCCAGCTCGTCGATGAAGTCGAAGGAGATGCGACCATCGCGGATCGCCTCGCCGACGGCCTCGAATGGGACGCCCGAGGTGGCGAGCGCGAGAACGAGGCGCACGCGCCGCACGTCACTGGGCTGAAAGCTGCCGCCGTTCTGGGGCGTAACGACGCCAAGCCGGGTCAGCTCCTCAACCGTCTCCTCCGAGGTGCCGCCGGCGACCGCGACGTCCGAGACGCTCAGCTCACGCACGCCTCGAATCGTAGTCAAGGGGGTTGTGGAGACCCCGGGGAACTATCCCCAGGGCTCGGAGTACGACTGGTAGAAAGGGCAGGCGCCTAGCGCGCCGACTGTCTCCGCCGGATTGCCGACGTCCTGTGCGAAGTGAAGGTGGCCGGCCCCGTTGGCGGAGCCCGAGAGCCCGACCTGCTGTCCGGCCTGGACGAACTGGCCCGGGACGACGTCGATCTCGGACAGGTGCGCGTAGTAAAACTGGACGCCGGGTGCGTTGAGGTGGAGGCGAAGCCCGGCCATGCGCGGATCACTCGAGTCGAGCGCCCCGATCTGCGGGCCGATCACACCATCCGTCACGGCATACACCGGGGTTCCGACGGGCACGGAGATGTCCACCGCGTTGTCGGAGGCGAGGTTGTTCGGGGCGACGAAGGCGCTGTGCGTCGAGCCAGGGACGAACGGGCAGCCGATGATCTCGCCCTGAGCCGCGAGCGGGTAGGTGTAACCGGCAGCGATGTCGACCTTCGCCGGGACGCCGACGAGGATTTCCGTGCCGGCCGGGAGCCTGCCGGTCTTTGCGCCCAGATGGACGAAGAGCCCGGCGAGCATGCGTTGCTGCCCATCGAGCGACTCCTGCAGCGTGACGACGTAGCCGCCGTCCTTCAGCGGAATCACCTGGTTCGGAAGGCCCTGCGGCTTTCGGCCCTCAACCCTGAGGCCTGATAGCGACGCGTCGCCGAGTCCGTTGACCGGAATGACGAGCTGGCCGGCTGTCACGTGTCCGCCGAGCAGCGAGATTCCAGTGAAAACGAGGTGGTCACGCTCGACGGTGACCGACTGGGCGCGTACGAAGCGGCCGTTCCGCGGAAAGCTCAGCGGGCCTTCGCCGGACACCTGGATGTGCGTCCCGTCCGGGCCCTGCACCTGGACGACGACCGGCAGCGCGTCGGCGCTCGCCCGGGCGGGGAGGAGGAGGGCGAGCAGCACAAAGCCGAGCCCAGCAAGGATGCTGAACCGTTTCACGGTTTCAAGAATAGGCATGGAACGTAGGAATTTGGTCTTGAACTGACTATCGAGCCTTATTCAGGAGCGGCGCGCCGATCTGCGCGGCTACCGCGAAAGCGGCTGCGAGCAGGACGATCGCACCTCCTGGGGCGAGGTTTGCGTAGTAGGACATCGTCAAACCGGCCGCAACAGACAAGAGCCCGATGCCCATGGCAAGCAGCATGGTCGAGCGGATGCTCGTCCCGATCCGTCCCGCGGCGATGACCGGCAGGACCATCAGCGCGGCGATGAGCAGAATGCCGACGATCCGCATCGAGACCGCGACCGTCACGCCTGCCAGCGCTGCGAGTGCGACGTTCAGGAACCCGATCGGGAGGCCGCTGACGCGCGCTCCCTCCTCGTCGAGCGCCACCGCGACGAGCCCGCGATAGAGGAGCGCGATGACGGCGAGCCCCACGGCTCCGAGCACCGCGACGAGCGCGAAGTCCGACCACGTCACCGTCAGGATCGAGCCGAAGAGAAAGGAGAAGAGGTTGGCGTTCAAGGCTCCGGCGGCCGAGACGAGCACGACTCCCGCCGCGATCCCCGTGTAGAAGATGAGAGCGAGTGCCTGGTCGCCGGCGGACCGGTGCCGGCTCCGCAGCCATTCCACGCCCACAGCGGCGAGGGTTGCCGCGACGAGCGCGGCCCCGACCGGCGAGACGCCGAACAGATAGCCGGCCGCCACCCCTGCGAAGGCGGCGTGACCGATCCCGTCCCCGATCAGGCTCATCTGCCGCTGGACGAGGAAGAACCCCACCGCGGGCGCGAGCAGGCCGACGACCGCGCCGGTCGCGAACGCGATCCGCATGAAGTCCGCGTCAAGGATGAACATGAGAAGGGTCGTGCCAGTGGGCCGGAAGCTCGGCGGGCGGGCCGTCGAAGACGATGCCGCCGCGGACCAGGATCACGCGCTCGACGAACCGCTCGACGGCGCCGAACTCGTGAGAGACGTAGAGAATCGTGACGCCGAGAGCCTCGTGCAGCTCGCCGAGAAAGGCGCCGAAGGCCTCCTGCGCGTCGACGTCCACACCGGCGGTCGGCTCGTCGAGAACCAGCAGCTCGGGCTCGCCGGCGAGCGCCTTCGCGATGAAGGCGCGCTGCTGCTGGCCACCGGAGAGCCGCTGGATCGGCGTCGCCGCGTGCTCCACGAGACCGACGCGCGAGATCGCGTCCGCGATCGCGTCGCGGTCAGGTCGGCCGAACGGCTTCAGGAGCCCGCGGCGGGCGACGCGTCCGGCGGTCACCACCTCGCTCACGGTCGCGGGCGCGTCGATCCCGAGTCGGGTGCGCTGGGCGAGGTACCCGATTCGGTAGCGGTCGCGGACGCGATCGGCGAGCTCGCCGAACAGGCGTGCCTCACCGTTGACAGGCTCCTCGAGGCCGAGCGCAACCCGAAGGAGGGTCGTCTTGCCGCCTCCGTTCGGGCCCGCGATGGTGACGAACTCGCCGCGCCGGATCTCGAGGTCGACGCCGCTCAGGACATCGGGCCCACCCGGGTAGGCGAACGAGACGCCGTTGAGCTCGACGGCTAACGGCACCCGAGGCCTTCCTCGAGCGCGCGCAGGTTCGCGCGCATCCGCGTGAAGTAGTCCTCGCCGTTCGCGATCTCCGCGGGGGTGAGGCCTTCGAGCGGGTCGAGGACTGCGACCTTGGCGCCTGTCTCCCGGGCGACGGTCTCCGCGATCCGCGGCGAGACCAGCGTCTCGTAGTAGATCGTCGTCACTCCCCGCCCCTCCACGAGCTCGACGACGCGCGTGAGGTCAGCCGGCTGCGGCTCGGCCTCTGGGCTCAGCCCCGTGATCGGGATCTGCTCGAGCCCGTAGCGCTCCGCGAGGTAGGCGAAGGCCTCGTGACTCGTGACGATCTCGCGGCGCTCGCAGTTCGCCAGGCCCTCGCTGTACTCGGCGTCGAGATCCTGGAGCCGCGCGACGAGCCTCGAGGCGGCGTCCTGGGCGTCGAGCGCCTGGCCGATCCGCTCGACGATTTTCGCGTAGCGCAGAGGGTCGAGCCAGACATGCGGGTCCCCGTTGGGGAGTAGCTCGAGCCCCGCGGTGTCGAGGAGGTGGAGGACGTTCTCCCCACCGCCGCCGGCGTCCTCGAGTTGCGGCTGGAAGCCGCGCCCGAGGAGGAGGACGAGTCTTGCATCCCGCACCGCCGCGGCGTCGATGGGGGAGAGCTCGAGGTCGTGCGGCTCCGCACCCGGAGGCGTCAGGTTCTCGACTGGGACGCTCGGCGCGAGCTCCTCCGCCGCGAACGCGAGCGGATAGAAGCTCGCGACCACCGTGTCCGGCCCGGCTTTCACCGAGGATCCGCATGCGGTCAGCAGGAAAGCCGCGCCCAGGGTGAGAATGATTCTCAATCTCACGTCTGCGGTATCGTACTTGCCGATGACCGACGCGCGAAGCACATCGGAAGACCGCCTGGCCCAGGTCGGCCTTCGCGCCACGCGTCAGCGGCTACTTGTCCTCGAGACGCTTGCGGCCGAGCCGCACGATGCGACCGCGCAGGAGATCTATTCGCGCCTTCGCCAAAGCGGCGAGGCGGTTGGCCTCGCCACGGTCTATCGGACGCTGTCGCTCCTCAGCGAGCATGAGGTCGTAGACGAGTTCGCGCACCGGCCGGGAGAGACGTGCTATCGGCTGTGCGGCGAGGGACATCACCACCATCTCGTGTGTGCGCGCTGCCATGGCGTGGCTGAGCTCGAAGGCTGCGAGGTGGACGAATGGCTCGGGGAAGCCGCCCGCGGGCACGGATTTGCACCCACCGGGCACACCCTCGAGGTCACGGGGCTCTGTGCCGCTTGTCAGGCCGCGTGAGCGGTCGAGTCAACCGTGTGAAGCAGGGCGGTCAACCCCGAACGGGGGAGTGAGTCAACTCCCTCGGAGGGGGGACGCCTGGCGGCCTCTCAGGCAAAGTGACGGAGGCGTAAGAAATACCGGGTCGGGCCCCGATGCGGCGGGGGCAGCCCGGAGAGATTTCCACCGAAACGGGGCTGGCGGCGGCCCCGTTTCATTTGGTCCCGAGCGCTAGTCGCCGACGACCTGGACGATCCAGCGGCGCTCGCGGGAGCGGTCGAGCTCCATGAAGAGGACGCGCTGCCAGGTCCCGAGGCAGAGCTCGCCGTCACGGACCGGAATCGACTCGCCCGCCGGCCCGAGCAGCATCGCCATGCAGTGCGAGTGGCCATTCGCGAACTCGACGTCCTCCGGGCAGATGTTCTCGGTTCGCCGGTCCCAGTCGTCATGCGCGTAGTACTTCTCGCTCGGGACGATCCGCCGCAGCATGCGGACGAAGTCCTCGAGGAAGCCCGTCTCGAATTCGTTGACCCGCACGCAGCAGGTCGTGTGGGGGGAGTAGACGCAGGCGATGCCGTCCTTCACGCCGCTCTCGGCGACGCATTCCTTCACTTCGTCTGTGATGTCCCGGATCTCGAGGCCCGCCTTTGTCCTCAGGCTCTGTTCCCGCTGAAAGACCTTCACCTCGAGCTCCCACCTCCGTCAGTCGGCTTTCGGGACGACGGCATCTTATGCCAGGGACGAGTGTGCCCGAAACAGTCCGGCGCTGTCGAGGCGGTACGCTCAGCCGGGCAGGGCCCGTAGCTCAGCGGTCAGAGCAGCGGACTCATAATCCGTCGGTCCCAGGTTCGAATCCTGGCGGGCCCATTCGACCGGTTTCACCCGAGGCGCCGCAATCCCGCACGGGAGGCCGCAACCGCGCACGGCGCCTGACGAAACGGCCTCAAGGCGCCCTCGCCGTCAGATGCCGGCAACTACCCGGAAACTCCCTGGATGCGCAGCGTTGCGCTGAAGGACGCGGACGGATGCTGGTTCCCCGATTGCGAAGGAGCCATCGCCGTCAGTCTACGGATTGGCCATCCGGCGTTCTGCGAGTGAGCTTGATGCTCACGAAGCGGCGCGCGCCTTGCACCCGTGGGCGTGCAGACGATGCGAGGCGGCGGATCCTCGCCCCCGCTTGACGGTCGCGTGCTTGAGAAGACGCGGCGCGGATTCGAGCAGATGAACGCTGCCTTGAAACAACGCGTCGAGACTTAATCACGCGAGACGGAGCCGGAACGCCTGCGGAAGGGCGGCTTTCCAAGTGCCAGCGATTGGGCGGGTTGGATATGTACCGTCCGTCTCGTGTGGACGCAGGCCGACCATCTGACGGCGAGGCGCGTCGCCCACGAGGCGGGCGCTCTCCTCCTTCGCCTCCGGGCGGTCGCCAACGGCGCGGGCTCCGACCCCGACGTGCTCCGCGCCGCGGGCGATCGTCAATCGCATGAGCTGATCATCGAGAAGCTCGCGGAGGCTCACCCCGACGATGCTGTCCTCTCCGAAGAGGCGCCGAGCGGCCCGGAACGGCTGGACGCGCCGCGCGTGTGGATCGTTGATCCACTCGACGGAACGCGCGAGTTCGGAGAAGCGGATCGAAGTGACTGGGCGGTTCACGTGGCACTCGTCGCCGAAGGGAGACTCGTTGCGGGTGCCGTCGCTCTTCCCGCGCTCGGGATGACGCTGGCCACGGACCGGCCGCCCGAGCCGGAGGGACACGCTCCCGAGCGCCCCCGCATCGTCGTCAGCCGCACACGGCCCGCACAGACGGCGACCAAGCTCGCGGACAAGCTCGGCGGCAAGCTCGTCCCGATGGGGTCGGCGGGCGCCAAGGCGATGGCCGTCATCCGAAACGAAGCCGACGTGTATGTGCACGACGGAGGTCAGTACGAGTGGGATTCGGCGGCGCCGGTCGCGGTTGCCGCAGCAGCGGGCCTGCACGTCTCACGGCTGGACGGCTCCCCACTCGCCTACAACCAGCCCGATCCCTGGCTCCCCGACTTGCTTATCTGCCGGCCCGAGCTCGCCGGCTCGGTTCGCGCGGCGCTCGACGACTGAACGCGCGGGTAGAGGGGCAAGACGAGAACAGTCGGCCGTGGCGGCCAATACGAAGCTGACCGCCTTCTCCTTCTCTCGGAGCGAGAGTCTCATGTCGACGCGGTCGACTGCACAGGGGCGGCGAGCACTAGAGAGGGACGGGCCGGGACCCTAGTCGAGGAGATCGATCCGGACACTGACGCCGTGAAGAGCCTGCCAGAGACGGATGTAGAGACCGAGTTCCATACGCGCCTGCTCCTGATGAAGGACATGCGGCAACTCGACGATGACGCTTCCGTCTTTGGCCACTTC
>DATHAA010000032.1:0-3183 GCA_035296905.1 Gaiellaceae bacterium | reverse complement strand
GCGACGACCTTGCGACCCCCGAGCTCCTCGACCGCCGCCACGAGGTCGTCGTGCATAGTCTTCTGAAACCTGCGTCGGATGTCGAGCACGAACTCCTCCTCGCCGTCCGCGGCGAGCTGTCGCTCGGCCGTGGTCATGGTGTCCTCGAGCAGGACATGGACCATGCTCTCGTTGAGAAAGGTGCGTGCCTTCACCGGGCCGCGACCGGTGTAGTCGCCGGAAGAGGCCGACGACCGCTCTTGTGATCTGCGCCGACACCGATCCATCGGTCGTGGGTGCGTTGGTCCTCGTCATGGGAGCCTTTCTTCCTCGCCCTCCAAGAGGGTCCGTCCGGAGGGAGGAAGAGCGAAGAAGGTCCCTGCGACGGTTGCTGCATCCTCCGCATTTGCCGCTGAGTCCTGGCTGGTCATCTGCCCCTCCCTCTGATGGGCCGCTGAGCGTTCCGTTTGCAGCGCCGACGGTCGACCTCGTTTATAGGACGCGAACGCCGAAGCGAGTGAGCGCGTCCGCCCAGACGCCACTTGCACGCCTCAAGCCCTTCCGTTGTTCTCCCCGAGGTTTCGTAGCCCGAGTCGCTCTCGCGCCTCAGTTGGACGCGAGACGGGTGGTGCTCACCTCGCAAGGCGGACGAGCAGTACCGGGCGTCGGCACGGTGGCGAGCGAGGAGCCGCAGACGAGGCAAGGCGCGCCGGAACGGACTCCTCGTCGTTCAGCTACCGGTGGTCCTCCCGGACCCCGATGCTCTTGGCAGGGACGCTCCAGCCGAGGGTTCGTTCGTGTTCGTCGACGTACAACCTCGCCTCGTCTCCGACCTCGACCTGAGCTGCGACCTCGGGCGGCGCCCAGACCTCCGAGAACTCCAGATCGGCGGCGTGCCGGAGCCCCGCCCGCTCGGCTCGCTCGTCGAGTGACACGACACGCGCCTCGACCACGCGAACAACCTTCCCGCGCCCCGTGTGATTCAAGCCTCCCTGGCCCGACCGGCGGGTGTCTCTCCAACGTCGTCGCCCCAAGGAGGCTCTCCGCGTGCGGAGCCTCGACCACGGTTACGCCGAGGAGGCCAACGATCTGATCGATGCATTTCGAGAGGTCGGTCTGGTCCGGGCCGGCAAGTAAGCCGCGACCCGCGGATACCGGAGAGGTCGACACGGAGGGTCGGGCCTTCGAGAACGACATTGACTACGCCACTGGAGAAGGGACGAGACGAAACCGGTTGGTAGCGTCGTCCAGCTTTGGTCAGGTCCGCCTCATCGACTCACCCCGGTTGGACGCTCCTCCTGTGCTGCCTGGCGCAGTTCATGGTCATCCTCGACGTTTCGGTCGTGAACGTCGCCTTGCCCTCAATCCGCAACGACCTTGGCTTCTCGGCCGTCGACTTGCAATGGATCGTCAACGCCTACACGCTGACCTTCGCGGGATTTCTGCTCCTCGGCGGTCGTGCCGCCGATCTCATGGGGCACCGCCGCGTCTTCATTGCCGGTCTCACGCTCTTCGCCGTGGCTTCGCTCGCAGGAGCCCTCTCAGACAGCCAGCTCACCCTGATCCTCGCGCGGGGCGTCCAGGGCCTGGGCGGCGCGGTCGTTGCACCGGCGACGCTCTCGATCCTCACGACGAGCTTCGCCGAGGGGCCGGCGCGCAACCGCGCGCTCGGCTACTGGGGGGCCATGGGCGGCGTCGGAGGAGCGGCGGGCGCCCTCCTTGGCGGCGTCCTCACCGAGGCGTTCGGCTGGCCATCGATCCTGCTCGTCAACGTGCCGGTCGCCGCGGGCATCGCGCTCGGCGCACTCCTCTTCATTAGGGCTCGCTCGGCGCCGGACTCCCCCGGGGCCGAATACGACGTTATGGGAGCTCTCACGCTCACCGCCGGCCTCGTGCTCATCACCTTCGCCATCGTGCGGACCAACGTGAACGGCTGGGGATCCGCGACGACGCTCGTCCCGATGGGCGCCGGAGTCGTTCTGCTCACCCTCTTCCTCGTAATCGAAGGTCGCCTCGCCCGGCGGCCGCTCGTACCGCTCCGGATCTTCGCCTCGCGAACGCTGAGCGCGGCGAACGTCGTCGTCTTCTTCCTCGGCTCGGCGGTGTTCGCGATGTGGTACTTCGTCTCGCTCTACCTCCAGCAGGTGCTCGACTTCTCGGCGATCGAGGCAGGCCTCGCCTTCCTGCCCATGACGCTCGCAATCATTATCGCCTCGAGCTTCGCGGGTCGGCTCGTCGCGCGGTTCGGGGCGGGCAGGCTGCTGAGCGCGGGAATGGCGCTCATCGGGGTGGGAATGCTCGTCTTCTCGACGCTCCGCCCCGATGGCTCTTACCTCGGCGACGTCCTTCTGCCGTCGCTTCTGACCGCGTTCGGAATCGGTCTCTCCTTCGTCCCGGTGACGATCGCCGCGACGACGGGCGTGGGGCACGGTGACGCGGGACTCGCCTCAGGGCTCGTCAACACCTCGCGCCAATTTGGAGGCTCGCTGGGGCTCGCCATCCTCGCGACGGTGGCGAGTGCTCACACGACCGGAATCGCCGACGGTGGCCGCATCAGCGTTAGCGATCTCACCTCTGGTTTCCACGCCGCCTTCATCGTGGGGGCCGCGTTCGGCTTAGCCGGAGCGCTGAGCGCTGGTCTAGCCCTGGTGCGGCGCTCGTGGCGCGGGCGGGCCGCCGCGGCGGCCGGCGAATAGTCGCGTCGCGTCCTGGGATGGCGGCGCAACGGTCGCGTCGCGTAAACCGCTCCTCGCTTGAGTCCGTAGTGCCCGAGCACCCGTCCAGGACACCGCACAGGCGCTCGATAATTAGACACCGCCGCTTCTGGTGGTATCGGACCGGACGGGAAGAGGCGCCCTTAGCCGCAGCGTTAACAAGTTCTCGAGCGCCCGAACAGCCATCGGCGGGCGCCAGATCGGACGCCCCGCCTCGATGTTCACTTCCTCCATCAAGTCCGAGAACGGCTGTCGACCGCGATACGCGTCGCAGTCGGATCGCGCCATCGAGACGCCACGGCCTGATCCTTGAGTATCCCTGTAAGGCGAGCCTTGCCTTGACCATAGATGGCGGCGGGCGTAGTGTGCCTTTCACATCGCGAAGCGCGCGACGTTTCGCACTATTGGAAGGGGGCTCTCGATGAGCACCACCCCAAGTCCGCCAGTCGCTGCCACGCCCCTGCACGCGGGAGGAGGCAAGGAGCGGATT
>DATHAA010000031.1:0-37341 GCA_035296905.1 Gaiellaceae bacterium | reverse complement strand
CGACCTCGCCATCGAAGGCGGACCGGGCGAGGACGCCGAAGTGGTCGCGATCCTCAGCGGCCCGGGCGTCTGGCCGAACAGGGCGCGACTGCTGGGACGACTCGCCAGCCGGGTCGGAGGTGGCGGGCGCGTCCGCGTCCCGTGGTCGGAGGTTGCCGAAGTCAAGTCGCACGTCGAGTTGAAGAAACGCGCACCCGACTACGGCCTGGGCGCAGTGGACGACCGCCTTCGCCCGTTCATCAAGCGCATTCCGGGGGCCGACCGGTGAGGACGCTGTCATCCCTGTGCGGACGGAGGATCGTCACGGAGAGCGGCGAGACGCTCGGGCGCTGCCACGACCTGCGTGCCGAGCTCGGCGCGTCAAGGCTCCGCGTCACAGGCCTCGTCCTGGGGCGCAAGGGCCACCTGGAGCACTTCGGAATCGGAGCTCAGGCGAGCGCTTCGTCAGCACGCGTGCGCGATACCGACGTCATCCCGTGGAAGGACATCGTCCGCTTCGAAGCAGACCGAATTGTCGTGCGCGACTCAGATTAGTAGGCCGTGCTTGGCCAACGGTCGGTACGGGTAAGCCTCGCAGAGTGACTGGAGCGGGTCTCACAACGGAGGCGAAGATCGACGGCGCCCGCAAGGCGGTGTCCGACAGGCCTTCATGGCTTGGGTGGCTCGGACGCTTGGGCATGGCCGCGGCCGGTTTCCTCTACTGCCTGATCGGCTTCCTCGCCGTCGAGCTCGCGCTGGGAGCCGGCGGGAAGGCAGCCGACCGCACGGGAGCGCTGCAGGAGCTCTCCGGCGAGTGGTGGGGCACGACGCTCCTCGTCGTGGTGGCCGTGGGCTTCGCCGGCTACGCGCTCTGGCGCTTCGCAGTGGCGGCTCTCGGGGAGAAGCTCGAGGCGGGGGACGATGAACTCAGCGCCTGGAAGCGGCTCTGGTACGTCGCGCGCGGGCTCTTCTACGCTTTCCTCTGCTTCACGACCGTCGAGCTTCTGATCGGTTGGCACTCGGGGTCCGAGAACGAGAAGGAGCAGACCGCCAAACTCCTCGACTGGCCCGCCGGGCGCTGGCTCGTCGGCGCGTTCGGCGTGGGCCTCGTCTGCTGGGGAATCGGCAGCCTCTACCGCGGTCTGACGAGGAAGTTCAAGGACGATCTACGCACCCAGCAGATGTCGGCGCGCACGGAGAAATGGGTGACCCGGATCGGGGTCGTCGGCTACCTGGCCCGGGCTGTCGTGTACGCACTCATCGGCGTCTTCTTCATACGGGCCGCGTGGCAGTACGACCCGGACGAGGCAGTGGGGCTCGACGGTGCGCTCCAGAAGCTCGCCGACCAAACCTTCGGACCGCTTCTGCTCGGCGTCGTGGCCGCCGGCCTCTTCGCGTACGGCGTCTTCTATTTCGTGCGCGCTGCCTACCGCGAGGTCTGACGGGAGGAAGGGCCGACCGGGCACCTAAATACGCCCGGTGCGCGTGAATCGCGAGAACATCATCCGGGCCCTGGACAGCTACGCGAGCCTGCTCGTCCTCCTGCTCGCCAATTTCTTCGTGATCGAGCTCGTGTCCGACGCGCGCTGGGGCGCGGTCGCGAGCATCCTGCTCGCGGCGGCCGCGCTCATCGTCGCGATCAGCGATCCGGACGCCGGCGAAGGGCTCGAGACGTGGCACTGGATCCTCATCGCCATCTGCGTCGCGCTCGCGCCGATCGTCCTCCTCGTCACGTCGTCGTCGGTTCTCGGCGTCGCGTACCTCGTTCCCGTCGGGCTGCTCGCGAGCGCGACCCTCCCGGTCACGCTGAGCCGCATCGCCCACCACAAGCGGGTCACTGCCGAGACGATCCTCGGCGCCACCTGCGCCTACATCCTCTTCGGGCTCCTCTTCGCGTTCGTCTACCTCGCTCTCGGCGAGCTCCGCGACGCACCGTTCTTCGCCCAGCCCGGCCCGCACGAAGCGTCCGAGTACATCTACTTCAGCTTCGTCGCGCTGACGACGCTCGGCTTCGGCGACCTCTCACCCGCGGTCGGCCTGCCCCAGGCGCTCACGGTCATCGAGGCGCTCCTCGGCAGCGTCTTCCTCGTCACGCTGGTCGCGCGGCTCGTGACGCTCTGGGTGCGCCAGGACGAGCTCAAGCACGCGCGCGACTAGGGCTGGACGATCTTGAAGCGCGGCGACGAGGCCACCGAGCGGTAGCCGTCGTCCATCAGCAGCCGGATCTCATAGGTTCCCGTGCCGAGCGGCCAGGTCTTCCAGCCAACCAGCGCGGTCGCATCCGAGAAGGTCGTCGAGCCCTGGATTGCGGCGTGCGTGTACGTGTAGACGAGGTAGTGGCCGTTCCCGCAGTAGCCGGCCGAGCACGTCGAGTTGTTCGGGTTGTCCGCGCTCTCGCCCGCTTTGTAGACGCCGAGCCAGTCCCACTTCATCCCGGGAGCCTTCTTCCACGAGACGCGGATGGGCTCCCCGACCTTGTAGCGCGAGTTGTTCGTCGAAACCGTCGTCATCGCACCGGGCCGATAGAGCCAGAACCGCGACTGGGAGATCACCTCGCCACCCGGATCGATCAGCCTGGCCAGGTAGGCGCCTGGAAGAAGGTCTGCGGTCGGAAACGAAAGCGTCCCGTCGACGGCGCCTCCCGTCGACCTCGTGGCGGCGGGCACCGCGTCGCCCAAGCGCAAGAGCGACACGTCCTCTCCTGCCTCGCCCACGGCGTGGAAGCGGACGCGCAGGGACTGCCCCTGCTCGAGGCTCCGCGACTCCACCGCGGCCAGAAGCGGCATAGGGGCGGGCGTGACGTCGAAGGCGGAAACGACGCCCCGGTGATCCGAGGGCCACGGGTCGACGGCGATGTCGACGTTCGGGTTCCCGGCCTCGCCGACGACGCTGCTCGCGGTCGCGGTAGCCGGTCCCATCGAGAGCACCCAGTCGATGCGGTCATGCACCTCGACCTTCTCGCCCTCGGGGGAACCGGGTGTCCAGGTGAAGCCGGGGCGCGCAACCGGGTTCGGATAGACCGAGCGGAATGAATCAACGAACCCCGCACCGGCGAGCGCTTTCGAAGCCGGCCAGACGACCGGGTAGGGAACATCGGCGCGGACCGCGTCGACAGCCGGAGTCCAGTCGAAGTGTGAGGGCGAGTTGAAGTCGCCGGTGAGGAAGACGGGGATGTCCTGCGCGGCAAGCTTCGGCAGCTTGTGAATCTCCGTCTGGAGGGCCGGCACGCGCAGGTCGTTCTCGAGTTGCAGGACTTCCTCCCGCGTAGCACCGTCGCGCGCCTCGTAAGGCCCGTAGGGGTCAGCGGGAAGGTGGACGTTCGCCACCGCGACGACGCGCCGGGGCACCGGCTCCACGAAGACGTAGAGACCGTTTGCGCCGGGCGGGTCGATGATCGGGAAGCGCGACATGTACGACGTGCGCTCGCTGTAGTTCCAGCCGAGCTTCTCCGCAATCGTGCGCGTGTTCATCGTCGGCTCCTGCAGCCCGACGACGTCGGCGCCCGAGGCGCGGGTCGCGGCTACGACCTGATCGAGCGTCTCCGGGCACCCAGCCGGGTCCTTGCAGAACTGCCGCGTCTGCAGGTTGAGCTCATCGCCCCCGTAGAAGATGTTGAAGCTCATGACCGTGAGCGTCGTGGTGGCGGTCGGCGCCGGTGCGGCCGAAGCAGCACAAAGGGCGGCGAAGAAGGCCGCAAGGACCGCGATCCAGGTTCGCAGCATCCGCGACGTGTCTCAGGATAGGCTCGCAAGTGCGACCCAAATGGCGATCGCCGACTCATCCGAGATCACACTCGACGAGCTCCAGCTCAGCGGACGCAACCACTCCATTCCGCTCGAGGCCCTCAAGCACGACATCACGCCGATCGGGCTCCACTACCTCTTGACCCACTTCGACATCCCGAAGGTGGATGCCGAGACGTGGCAGCTCGAGGTCGGCGGGCTGGTGGAGAAGCGCCTCACTCTCACGCTCACGGAAGTAAGGGCGCGCCCGGCGCGCACGATGCCTGTGACTCTCGAGTGCGCCGGCAACGGACGAGCTCTGATCGAGCCCCGGCCGATGAGCCAGCCGTGGCTCCAGGGGGCGGTCGGCACCGCCGAGTGGACGGGCACGCCACTCGCACCGCTACTCGGGGAGGCTGGCATCGCGGCCGAGGCGAAGGAGATCGTCTTCAGCGGGCTCGACCGCGGCATCCAGGACAACCTCGAGCACGCCTACGAGCGCAGCCTCCCCGTCGCCGAGGCGCAGCGGGACGAGATGCTCCTCGCCTACGAGATCAACGGCCAGCCGCTTCCCCCGCAACACGGCTTTCCGCTCCGGCTGATCGTCCCGGGCTGGTACGGGATGACGCACGTGAAGTGGCTCGGCTCCATCACCGCCGTGGACGCGCCGTTCACGGGCTGGCAGCAGGAGGTCGCCTACCACGTGCGCGCGTCGGAGGACGAGCAGGGCGAGCCGATCACCCGGATCAAGCCGCGCTCGCTAATGGTGCCGCCCGGGATCCCCGAGTTTTTCTCGCGGACGCGCTTCGTCAAGCCTGGCCCGTGCGAGGTCGAGGGACGCGCCTGGTCGGGCCGGGCGCCCGTCTCGCGCGTGGAGTTCAGCGAGGACGGGGGCGAGACCTGGGCGGACGCAGAGCTCGCCGCGCCTGTGGGCGAGTTCGCCTGGCGCGGGTGGAGCTACGAATGGGAGGCCGCCCCGGGCGAGCACGAGCTCTGCTGCCGCGCCACCGACGAGACCGGGACCGTCCAGCCGCTCGCGCCCGAGTGGAACTGGGAGGGCGTTTGCAACAACGCGGTGCAGCGCGTGAAGGTCGTAGTTTCAGCGCCCGCGCATTCCTGATGGACACACGCGAGGCCGCCGAGCGCTGGCGCCGGACCTGGGCTCGCGGTTGGCACGGCCACGACGCCGGGCCGATCCTCGAGCTCTACGCGCCGGACGCGACGCTGCAGTCGCACCCTTTCCGCGAGGTCGGGGCGCCCGCGGACTACATCGTGCCGACGCTCGACGCAGAGGCCTGGGCCGACTGCGAGTTTCTCGAGCCCATCGTGGACGGCAACCGGGCTGTCGTCGAGTGGCGCGCCGATACGCGCCTCAAGGACGGCGGCGCCGAGAGGCTCGCCGGCGTGTCGCTCCTGCGCTTCGACGAGAACGGCCTCGTCGTCGAGCAGCGCGACTTCTGGGCGGGTGGGTAAGTGAATCTCTGAATGGAGCGAGCCCAATCAGGCTGGTCGACGTCCGAGCAGCGAGCCGACGGAGCGGTCGAGTCGGAGCAGCGGATCCCCTCGCCGGGGCCGGTCGTCGAGGCGACCGAGCGCGGAGCCGCTGAGCTCGGCGCCGCCTACTGGCGCGAGGTAGAGCGCTTCATGCGCGGCCTCGTGCGGGCCCGTGTCTCCACCGACGGGAGCGTCGAGCTCCGACTGCGACCCGGTGGCGTCCTTCTCCTCTCGTTTGCACTGCCCGAGCTCAGCGCCGCGAACGGCATCGTGCGGTGCACGTACCGCATCTCCGGCGGCCTCCTGACACGCAGTGCGCGCGGGACGATCTCCTTCTCGCAGGAAACCGGGCCGCCGCCCGCGCTTGCGTCGGCGATCTCGGGGTTCGTCCCGCGCTTTGCGGCCGCGCCGGGACGACCGAGCTGGACGGGAGTTTTCTACGAGCAGGTTCAGCGCCGCCTCCACCTTGCCCTCTCGAAGCGTTATTTCAACGCCCTCGTCGAAGGAATGAAGACGTGAGGGTCGTCGTCTTCGGCGCAACGGGAACCGTCGGCGAAGCGCTTCTGCCCGCGCTCGCGGGCGACCACGAAGTGACAGCGGTTTCACGCTCGGCGGACGAGGGAGTGCGCCACACGGTGCGGTGGGTGCGGGGCGACGTGGAGGACGGCGAGAGCGTCGGCCGCGCGCTGGAAGGGGCCGAAGCTGCCTACTACCTCGTCCACTCCCTCGGCACGACGGGATTCGAGGATCGCGAGCGGCGCACGGCGGATAACTTCACCCGCGCGGCGGAGAAGGCCGGCCTACGGCAGATCGTCTACCTCGGAGGCCTTGGCGACGATTCCGACGACCTCTCGCCCCATCTCCGTAGCCGTCGCGAGACGGAGCGGCGGCTCGCGTCCGGCTCGGTGCCGGTGACAACGCTGCGCGCCGGGATGGTCGTCGCTAACGGAAGCGCCGCGTTCGAGACGATCGCGGCGCTGGTGGACCGCCTGCCGGTGATGATCCTCCCTCGGTGGGCGAAGACGCCCACCCAGCCGATCGCACTGGCCGACGTCGTGCGTTACCTCGCCGGCATTTGCGGGAAAGCGGATGCCTTCGGCCAGACCTACGACGTCGCCGGGCCGGACGTCATGAGCTACGCGGAGATGATCAGCCGCATCAGTCGTCTCAAAGGAAAGGCGCCGTACCTGGTCGAGGTGCCCGTGCTGACCCCGTGGCTGTCGGCGCTCTGGATCGAGCTCGTCACGCCGGCTCGAGCGGACGTCGCGCGGCCTCTGGTGGAGGGGCTGCGCAATCCGACGGTCGCCAAGGAAGAGCGCATCCGCGAGGTCGTGCCCTTCGAGCTGACCCGATTCGACGACGCCGCCCGCGCCGCGCTCGGCTGAGAAGGGGCGGCCGCCATTCGGCGGCCACCCCCAACAGCTCTAGTCGACTTTGGTCGACTGCTCCGTCCGGTCCTGCAGCGTGGCGGTCATTTCGCCGCCCTGCTCGCGTCCAGACTCCTTTGCGGTCTCGACGGCGGCAGTCGCAGCCTCGCCCGCGACCTGCTTGCCGCGCTCGACGGCCTCACCAGCCGTGCTCTTCGCGGCGTCCATCAGGCGGTCCGACACGTCCCCCATCTGCTCGTTCTCCACCCGTGTCTGCGGGATGAGCGTGCCGATGAGGAAGCCGACAGCCGCGCCTCCGATGACCAGGCCAACCGGATTCCGCTCGGCGGTGGTGCGCACCTCGGTCGCGCCCCGCTTGATCGTCCCGCCCGACGGAACGACTGCGTCCTTCGCGCCCGTGAACTTGGACCTCACGGCTTCCTTCTTGTCGTCTACGTAGTCACCCATGCGCGCGCCGACGTCGGTCTTGTGGCTCAGCGCGTCGACTTCGTCCCCGACGCGCTCCCTCGTCTCCTCTATTTCCGCGCGGATGACGCTCGGGTCTTGGCCCATTCCACGTCCTCCTTCACTGTTTCGATGGTTTGCTCTGGCACCGGCGGGCCCACGTCGGCAACTCGCTCCTTGCCCTGCTGTATGAGCACGTAGGCGACCGTTGCGAGAACGGCTCCCACGACGAGCGCCGCCGCCCAATCGGGCAGAAACGTCGAGAGGACGAGGATCAGGAATGCCGTCAACGCGCCGGCCGCGCAAAGCGCGACGATGCCGGCGCCGCCGAACATCCCCAACCCGGGCGCAGCCCTGCGACCCTTTTCCGCCATCTCCGCCTTTGCCAGGTCGATCTCCTGGCGGAGAAGGAGCGAGAGATCCGACGTGAGGCTCTTGGCGACTTCGCCGATCGGACGCTCGCGAAGCTCGTTCTCCGTGTGGTTCTCCGTAGCCATGAGGCCCGCCCTAGGACTGCGGCGCGCCGGCTGACGCCTGAGACGTGGAGTACCCGGTCTGGCTCAGCGCGCGGCTGTCGTCGTAGCGCTTCTCGGACGATGCCTTCATGAAGCGAGACGCTGCGACACCGGCGAGAAGACCCACTCCCGCGAGCATCCACGGCCGCCTGCGGGCGAAGCTCTCGACGTCGCGCATGACATCGTCGCCGCTCACACCCTCCAGATAGCTACCGATCCGCTCGAGGCGATCTGCAGCCTGGCTCGTCAGCTCTGCGGCGTTGTCGTTCCCCTGGTTCTTGAGATCGTCGCCGCTTCGCCTGAGCGCCTCGCCCAGCGACCGCACCTGCGAGCCAACCTGCGTCGACCGCTGGTCGACCTGGTCGCGAAGCCGCGCTGAGCCCTGCTCCCGGAGCTCGGAAGCCTTCTCCGAAGCCACGGATGTGGCCTCCTGCACCTTGGCAGATGCCTGCTCGGTGAGCCCGTCCTGCTGGCTCGCCTGGTCCATCGTGTTCGGCATAACCCCTCCTCGTTTATTGCGTGAGACGAGCCGGTACCCGCAAGGGGCGCGGCTAAACGACCGTCGGCGAGCAGCGCTGACTTCTGGGCGGCCGGCTAGCGCCCGAAGGAGAGCGCGACCACCTCGAGGCGCGACTTGGCGCCGAGGGCGCGCAAGAGGTCGGCCACATGGTTTCGCACAGTGTCCCTGCTGATGTTGAGCTCGGCTGCGATCTGCTCGGTCGAGTGCCCACGCTGGAGCAGACGCAGGACCTCGTGCTGCCTCGGCGTAAGCCCAGGGATCTCCTCTGTCGGCGTGTCGTCGGGCACGTCGGCGAACTGACCGAAGACCCCGATGACGTGCCCGCCGCTCCTGAGCGGGACCGAGCTGATCTCGACGTCGACGCGGCTCCCGTCCGTATTCAGAAGAGTCGCGGGGGTGTCGGTGACCTCGACGGTGCCGAGGACCTTCTGCGTGAAGAGCTCGCGCGCGCGGCGCGTTTCTTCGTGGGCGACCACGGACCTGTAGTGGCGGCCGCGAACGTCACCGAGAAGGCGCTCGGCCGCGGGGTTCAGCCAGCGCACCACACCCGCGGAGTCGAGGACGTAGCTCGGCACGCTGATCGCCTCCAGCGCGCCCTCGACATCTCCTCCCATCTCCTCCAGCATCCGGACCAGTCTCCGCCTCGCCGGCGCACCGGTCAAACGTCAGACGCTGGTGCGGTCCGATTCCTTGGCGAAGACCACCGGCATCTGCTCGCCGACGTGGAAGGACACCGAGTGAAGGCCGACCTCCGAAGCCCACTGGGCAACCGCGTCGAGGAGAAGTTCCATGCGCCCGTCGGCCGAGTTCATGTCGACGGCGACGAAATGCGACTGGTGCGCCCCACAAGGCCCGCTTCAAAGTCCTGGTCGAGCCGCTGGCACAGCTGCAGGCAGAGGGCGAAGTCGGCGACCTCGAACAACACTGGATCGGGCACGCACCGAGCTTGACGTGCGCCCGGCCCTCAAAACTGGTTCATTCGCGTCATTTTCCGCGTACGGCCCGCCGATGGGATACTCGCCGCGTGGAGGACGCGCTGCCCGAAGTCCGCTACGCCCGCTCCGGCGACGTCCACCTCGCCTACCAAGTCTTGGGCCAAGGCGACGTCGACCTCGTCTTCGTCATGGGCTGGCTCACGAACCTGGAGACGTACTGGGAGCTGCCGGGCTACCGCCGCTTCATGCAGCGGCTCGCGGGTTTCACGCGCCTGATCCTGTTCGACAAGCGCGGGATGGGCCTGTCGGATCACACGGCCGTCGGGACGCTCGAGGAGCGAATGGATGACGTCCGCGCCGTGATGGACGCGGCGGGCTCAGAGCGTGCCGTCCTCATGGGCATAAGCGAGGGCGCCCCCCTGTCGATGGTGTTCGCGGCGACTCATCCCGAGCGAACGGCTGCGCTCATCTTCATTGGCGGTGAGGTGAAGGAAATCCTCGAGGACGATTGGCCTCTCGGACAAGAGACGCGCGATGAGTACGAGGGACACCTCCAGAAGATCCTCTCCGGCGAGTTCGCATGGGGACAGCCGAAGCGCGTCTGGTTCGCGCCGAGCAAGGAGAACGACCCCGCGGTCATGGAGTGGGTCGGACGCCTCGAACGGACCGCTGCCTCTCCCGCGGCGGCAGTGGCGTTCATGCGGCTCGGCAGCGAGCTCGATGTCCGGCACGTCGCGCCGTCGATCCACGTCCCGACGCTCGTCATGCACGCGCCCGAGGACCCTATCGTCCCATTCGCGCAGGGCCGCTGGCTCGCCGAGCAGATCGAGGGAGCCCGCTTCGTCGAGCTCGCAGGAAAGGACCATGTGCCGTGGTTCGACGTCGCCGATCAGGTCGTCGCGGAGACCCGCGAGTTTCTGACGGGCTTTCGCGAAGCTTCCGAACCCGAGCAGATCCTGGCGACTGTCCTCTTCACGGACATCGTCGGCTCGACCGAGCGAGCGCGCGAGCTCGGCAACCGGGAGTGGCGCTCATTGCTGGAGCACCACCACACCACGGTGCGCGAGATCCTGGGGCGCTATCGCGGACGGGAGATCGATACGGCCGGCGACGGGTTCCTCGCGTCCTTCGACGGGCCGGCGCGGGCGATCCGCTGCGCGGTCGCGGTGCGCGACGCGTTGGCTGGGCTCGGGATCCCGGTCCGTAGCGGCCTGCACACGGGCGAGGTCGAGGTTGTCGGGGAGAAGCTGGCCGGCATCGCGGTGCACACCGGATCGCGAGTGGCTGCCGTCGCAGCTGCCGGCGAGGTGCTGGTCTCGTCCACCGTGCGCGATCTCGTCGCCGGCTCGGGGATCGAGTTCGAAGACCGCGGACTGCACGAGCTCAAGGGCTTCGACGAGCCGCGCCGGCTCTTCGCGGTCGCGTAGCTAGTCTGCGTAACCGTTCGTTCGTGACCTGAAGGGAGGCCGATGACCGACCATCGGACAGGAACGCGTGAGGAGTGGCTTGCCGCCAGGCTCGAGCTGCTCCAGGCCGAGAAGGAGCTGACCCGGTTAGGCGACGAGCTCGCCCGGCTGCGGCAGGAGCTCCCGTGGGTTCGGGTCGAGAAGGACTACCGCTTCGAGACCGACGAGGGGAGCGCGTCGCTCGCGGATCTCTTCCGCGGCCGCTCGCAGCTCCTCATGTACCACTTCATGTTCGGGCCGACCTACACGGCCGGGTGCCCGGTGTGCTCGACGATCGCCGACGGCTTCGACGGCTTCGTCGTCCATCTCGAGAACCATGACGTCGGGATGATGGCCGTGTCGCAGGCGCCGCTCGAGGCCCTCCAGGCGTACAAGCGCCGCATGGGCTGGAGGTTTCCGTGGGCCTCGTCGCACGGGAGCGACTTCAACTTCGACTTCAACGTCTCGTTCACGGAAGAGCAACAGCGCGCGAACGAGGTCGAATACAACTACCGCTCGCTGGACACGACGCCGCATCTCGAGCCCAGCGAAGGGCTGACGGAGATCGCGGCCACGACCGGAACCGACGCGGCGACGTATGCGCGCGAGGCCCCGGGCATGAGCGCCTTCGCGCTCGAGGACGGGGTCGTCTACCACACGTACTCGGCATTCGCGCGCGGCGTGGACGGGCTCTGGGGATTCTTCCAGTGGCTCGACCGGGCGCCGAAGGGGCGCAACGAGGCCGACCTCTGGTTCCGGCGCCGTGACGAGTACGGACAGAGCTAACGTCGTGGGCCTGACCGAGGCAGAGCTCGCCGAGCGCTCGGCCTGCCCGGTCGAGCGAATCGAGGAGCTCGTCGGCCTGGGCATCCTCGTCCCGCGCGACGCCGACGGTCCCTTCAGCGCGAAGGACGTGCACCGCGTACGCCTCATGCAGGCGTTCGAGGACGCAGGGATCGACCTCGAGGTGATCGCCCGCGGCGTCGCGTCAGGCAAGGTCTCCTACGAAAACCTCGGCCTCTATCTGCCCGAGCCCGCGGCGCTCTCACGGACCGCGGAGGAGCTCGCGACCGAAGTTGGACGCTCCCCGGAGCTCATCACCCGCCTTCTGCGGGAATTCGGCATCGCCCAGCCGGAGCCCGACGGGCGGCTGCGCGAGGACGAAGTCTGCACCCTGAAAGAGCTGCTCGAAGTCTGGGCAGCCGCCGACGACGACGAGCTCGCCCGCCTCGCCCGCGTCTACGGGCAGAACGTGCGCAAGGTCGTCTCGTCGGATCTCGAGCTCGCGGGCGCGACGATCTTCACCCGCCTCCGGGAGGAGGGCTACACGGACGACGAGCTGCGTGAGATCGCCGGAGCGGCAGGGCTTCGCCTGATGAACTTCGGCGAGCAGCTGATGCTCTGGCTGCGCGGCCGACACCTCGAGCACGAAGTCCTCTCGGTGACGGTGCAGACCACGGAGGACTATCTGCAGGAGCTCGGTCTCGCGCCGAAGCGGACGCCCAGCTCTCCGGCGATCGCGTTTCTCGACCTGGCGGGGTACACGGCGCTCACCGAGGAGCGCGGCGACGAGGCCGGCGCAGACCTCGCCGACCGCCTCTCGATCCTGGTGCACGAGGCGGCTCGGCCGCACGGCGGGAATCCAGTGAAGTGGCTCGGCGACGGGGTCATGTTCCACTTCGACGACCCGAGGGCCGCCGTCCTGACCGGCCTGGACCTCGTCGAGCAGACGCCGGCCGCCGTGGACGTGCGCGCGCGTGTCGGCATCAACGCCGGCAACGTGATCTTCCGCGACGGCGATTACTTCGGGCGGACAGTGAACATCGCGTCGCGAATCGCCGACTACGCGCGGCCCGGCGAGGTGCTCGTCAGCGGTGAGGTGAAGGAGCGCTGGGGTGGCGGCGGTGTGCGGTTCGACGAAATCGGACCCGTCGTGCTCAAGGGGCTCCGGGAGGAGCTCACGCTCTACTCGGCCTCGCGCTCGTAATCTGGATTAGCCTGTCCGAAGGAGATCGTGCGAGCCGTCCGCGCACTCTTTTCTCGCCTGGCGAGCCTCTTTCGCTCGCTGGTCGGACGAACGCCCGACGCGCCCTCAGGCTTCGTCCAGATCGACCTCGACGACTCGGTTGCGGCCCTCGACGAGATCGAGCACATCGTCGTGCTCATGCTCGAGAACCGTTCGTTCGACCACATGCTGGGCTACCTCTCTCTCGAGCCGGGCGGGCCGGACGTGGACGGGCTTCAGGCGGGAATGGCGAACGAGTACGCGGGCCGCTCGTATCCGATCTTCAAACTCGAGAAGACCGCGTTCACGAAGGCGCAGGATCCCTGTCACTCGGGCGAATGCGTCGATCGGCAGGTCGCAGGCAGAAACGGGGGCTTTGCCGCCGACTACATCGAGACCCGGGCGAATCCCTCGTCATCCGAGCCCGTGGTCGTCATGGGCTACTACGACGGTGAGCAACTACCGGTGTACGACTTCCTCGCAAAGCGCTTCTGCGTCTGCGACCGCTGGTTCTGCTCCCTCAAGGGGGCGACCTTCCCGAACCGGCTCTACGCAGCGGCCGGCCGGGCCGCGGGAAGCCGCGACAACGCGAGTCCGCCTACCTACCACCTGCCGTCATTCGTCCGCCGGCTCGACGCTGCTGGAGCCACGTGGAAGTGGTACACGCACGAGCTCTTCGCGACCATCTGGGCCATCGACCGGGACTACCTCCCGAAGACGTTCGACAACGTGCGACCGTTCTCGTCGCCCTTCTCGTCGGAGGACTTCTTCTCGGCCGCCAAGTCGGGTGCCCTCCCCGACGTCGCCTGGATCGACCCAAACTTCGTCGACGTCGGCGGGGCTGCCGGGTCGAACGATGACCATCCACCGTCGGACGTGCGCGCGGGTCAGGAGCTCGTCCTCCGCGTCCTCAATGCACTCGTGGACAGTCCTGCTTGGGAGAGGACGCTCCTCGTCCTCACGTACGACGAGCACGGCGGCTTCTTCGACCACGTGGAGCCTCCGAGCGCCGAAGACGATGACCCACGGCCCGAGTTTCACTCGTACGGCCCGAGGGTGCCAACGATCGTCGTCTCGCCCCGGGTGCGGCCAGGCGCCTCGCACGAGCTCTTCGACCACACGTCGATCATCAAGACATGCCTTGCACGCTTCTGCCGCCGGGAGGGCGCGTTGATCCCCGACATGGGCGCGCGCGTGAACGCAGCCAACCACCTCGGCGTGCTCCTGGAAAAGGACGTCCAGGTCGCCCGCCCGGGGGACGCGGCCCTCGGTGGACTCGCCGCGGAGCTCAGCCGTTGGCGCGCGGAGTCGCTGCAGGAGGAGGTCGCTGTACAGAAGCGTGCCGTGCCACCGGATCCCGCGGCCCTGACCGACTTTCAGGAGGACTACATGGCCGCGCGCGAGGCCGTGCTCAACTCGATGAAGCCGGCGGAGCGCGCGGAGGCGGCGAAAGCGTTCGGGATGTAGCGCTGATCTCGCCCGGGAGCTGAACACGGTAGGGTGGTCGCGCCAAAACGCTGGAAGGGGGAAACATGCGCATCATGCCAAGCGCCGCGAAGCTTTTGGCGGCTGCCGCGACACTCGCGGTTCTGCTCCTCGCCGCCCCGGCAGGTGCCGTGATCGATGGGACTTCGGACACGGCCAACACGTACGCGAACGTCGGCGTGCTGCAGCTGAATGTCGATGGCGAGTGGTTCGATTTCTGTTCGGGGACGCTCGTCCGCGGTGACGTGGTTCTCACCGCCGCGCACTGCACCGATTTTCTCGTCGAAGAAGGGTCTGACGGATTCGGTCCGGACGACCTGAGGATCTCCTTCGATCCCGAGGGGGACGCGCCCTACTACACCGTCGACTACATCGTCGTCCATCCGGACTGGTTCACGGCGGGGCCCTGTTTCGGCAACTCGAAGCATGCCTGCCTGGCGCCTCCGGCCGAGGACATCGCGCTCGTCTTCCTTACCGAGTCGGTTGACGGCGTGACGCCGGCGCCCATCGCGGAGGAGGGCTATCTCGACACGCTAGACCTCAAGAGTGAGACGTTCACCGTCGTCGGGTATGGCACCGATGCATTCATCACCGGTAGCGCTGGGTCGCCGAAGGCGATCACGGTCTTCGACGGGATCCGAAGTTACCGCGACGTGACCTCGATCGCGGCTCAGGATGCCTTCCCGGACCGGTTCCTGAAGATCACCGCTGGCGTGTGTTTCGGGGATTCCGGCGGGCCGCTGTTCCACGACGACACCATCGTCGCGCTGAACACATGGACGTTCAGCTATCGCTGTGCGGGGCCGAACCTGGAGTATCGGCTCGATTCGGCGGTCGCACAGGACTTCCTGGCCACCTACCTGTAAGCGAAGGGGACGTAGCTGCCCGGGCGGATATCCCCCGTCCGGGCAGCCTGCGACCAGGCGGACCTCAAGACCTGGCATAGCTGTCGAGCCGCTCGGCCAGCTCAGCGGGCCGGCTGAGTGCGATGTAGTGCCCGCCGTCCATCTCGTCCGCCTCGATCCCGAGTCGCTCGCGCGCATGGCGGCGCGCCCACTCGGCCGGAAACATGCGGTCGTCGCGGCAGAGGAGATACCGCGTCGGCACGTCAGGCCACTGCTCGAGCGGCCAGGGCGCTCCGAGCGGCTTGTCCGCCTGATTGTGTTCTCTCTGTCTCGCTTCGGCCGCGAGCTCGGGCGGAACGTCGTGGTAGAAGACGTCCTCGTAGCCGCTCGCCTCGTAGGCGGTGTTCGTCCACCAATCGTTGAAGGACTCTCCGTGGGCCGGGATCATCCCCGCGACAAAGACGAGGGCATCGGTGGGGCGCCGTGCGCAGACGAGCGGCGCCGTGAAGCCGCCCATCGAGTGGCCAACGACGACCAGGTGCGAGCGATCTCCCACGGCCTCGACGACCGCGTCCGCGTAGTCCCACCAGCTCGCGGATTCGTCCTCGGTCGGGAGGTCGACGGGAACCGGGTCGTGCCCGCGCTCTGCGAGCTCGGGGGCGACCAGGTGCCAGTCCCAGGCACTGCTGCCGCCGCCGTGGATCAGCGCAAACGTGCTCACGTCCGCAAACGCTAGAGCGTCTCGCTAGACCGGCGTCGCGCCGAAGTCGACAATGGCGTGGCATGAATGCAGAGAGCGAGCTCGAGCGGGCCCGCAACGCCTACGCGAGCCGGGCGTGGGGCGATGCCTACGAAGCGCTCGCCGCAGCCGACAAGGAGCTCGCGCTTTCGGCCGCGGACCTCGAGCTGCTCGCGCGGTCGGCCTACATGCTGGGCCTGGACGAGGACTACGTCGACGGGCTCGAGCGGGCACACAGCGCCCATCTGGCTACGGGCGACGTCCGGCCCGCCGTCCGCTGCGCCTTCTGGGTCGGCCACAGCATGCTGTTCCGAGGGCAGCTCAGCCCCGCGCTCGGCTGGTTCGCGCGCGGCAACAGGCTGCTCGAGCCGGAGGACTCCGACTGCGCCGAGCGCGGATATCTCCTCATCCCCGTGGTCCTGGAGCACACGTCTCGAGGCGAGTTCGAGGCCGCCCACGCGACCGCGACCGAGACGGCGGAAACCGGGGAACGCTTCGGCGACCAAGACCTGGCCGCCATGGGAGTCATGGAGCAGGGCCATGCCCTCGTCCGCCAAGGAAAAGCCGAGGAGGGCCTGCGCCTCGTCGACGAGTCCATGGCCGCGGTCAGCGCCGGGCAGCTCTCGCCGATCGTCGCGGGCATCGTCTACTGCAACACGATCGCCTTCTGCCGCGACGTCTACGAAGTTCGTCGCGCCCGCGAGTGGACGGCGGCGTTGACGCGGTGGTGCGAGGAGCAGCCCGAGATGGTTGCGCACAACGGCCTCTGCCTCGTGCACAGGGCCGAGCTCATGACCATCGGCGGCGCCTGGACCGCCGCGCTCGAGGAGCTTCGGCAGGTCGGCGAGCGCTTCAGGCGAGGCGTGCTGAACCAGCGCGCCCTCGGGCACGCGGCGTACCGCGAAGGCGAGGTCCATCGTTTCCAGGGCGCGTTTCGCGAAGCCGAGACCGCCTACAAGGAGTCGGCCCGCTTCGGCCGCGAGCCGCTGCCGGGGCTCGCGCTGCTCCGCCTGGCCCAGGGAAAGGGAGAGGCGGCGGCCGCAGCCATTCGTCGCGCCCTCGACGAGACGGTGCTGCCGCTCCGGCGGGCGGCATTACTTCCCGCCTGGGTGGAGATCGCCCTTGCGGTCGGAGACCTCGAAGGGGCACGAGCCTCCTGCGGCGAGCTCGAAGAGATCGCGGCGCGGCAACCGAGCGAGTTGCTCGCCGCGACGGCCGCGCACGCGAGGGGCGCGCTCGCGCTTGCTGAGGGGAACGCCGACGGCGCCGTCGCCGCGCTCCGGAGCGCCTGGAGAATGTGGCAGGAGCTCGAGGCACCCTACGAGGCCGCGCGCTCGCGTGTCCTACTCGGACTCGCCTGCGCTGAGCTCGGCGACGACGACACCAAGGCGGTGGAGCTCGAGGCCGCCCGCGACGCTTTCGAGAAGCTCGGCGCCGCGCCTGAAATCGCGCGTGTCGATGAGCTCGCCGGCCGCACTCCGCCGGACGCCCACGGGCTGAGCGCGCGTGAGGTTCAGGTCCTGCGCCTCGTCGCCAGCGGCATGAGCAACCGAGACATCGCGACCGAGCTCGTCATCAGCGAGCGCACCGTCGCACGGCATGTCCAGAACATCTTCGCCAAGCTCCGCCTGTGCTCACGAGCTGCTGCGAGCGTCTTCGCCTCGGAACACGGCCTGCTCTGACCTGACGCGTGGCGTGAATTGACCATCCGCGACGGCCGCGCAAGTTGGTCAATGCGCCCGATGCCCCTTGCTATCCGGCGCCGTACCGTCGTTCGAAAGTCGAACGAGCCTAAGGAGGTACGTCATGTTCGTCGTCGTGGAGCACACGATCCTGGACGCCCAGGTGGCATTCGCACGCGGGCAGAACCTGCTCGAAGGTCGCGGCGCGCCCGCGGGCGTGCGGGTGCGCAAGTTCTATCCGAGCACGGACCAGTCGGCAGTCATCTGCCTCTGGGAGGGGAACTCCCTCGACGAGGTCCGGGAGTACGTCGACGCGACGCTCGGGGACTCGAGCGAGAATCTGTGGTTCGAGGTCGATACGGAGCAGGCGCTCGGCCTCCCCGAGCCGGCCGTCGCGAGCGCGTAGCGACGGCGCGAGAGTCGTTTGCAAGAGGGGCGTCCGAGGGCGCCCCTCTGCCGTCGCTCCCCACGACGACTACACGGACGCCATGGCGACGACGTTCGTGAGGCCGCCGGCCTCGAGCGGGCGCCAGCTGTCGCCCTGATCGCCGCTCCGGAAGAGACGGCCGTCGCGCAGCGCCGCGATGAGGCCCTCATCGGTCGCCGCAAGCGCGTAGGGCATCGTCTCGAGCGGACGCGGAAGCCCGAGGTCGAGCTCCTCCCACGGGCCTTGACCGCGCCAGCGATACAGCCCGGCCTCGGCAGACGGGCGAGCGCCGTGCGCGTGGAAGGGGCCGGGCGCGGCCGAAACGAACCAGCAGTCGGGATCGGCCGGGTCGACTGCCAGAGCCCACGTGTACTGGCGGTCGCGGCCGTCGTCCATTCCCTCCCAGCTTTCACCGTTGTCGCGGCTCCAGGCCGATCCGCCGCCCGCGGCCTCGTAGGCGCGCCCCGGCTCCGTCGGGTGCCAGGCGAGCGAATGGACATCGCGCTGGGCTCCGGGGCGATGGTCTTCCCAGGTCGTACCGCCGTCGGAGGTGCGCATGAGGCCGCCTAACTCGATGCCGGCGAGGACGACCTCGGCCTCGTGCGGACTCGGTGCAATCCAGCGCACGTGCGACGTCCACGGGCGCGGGGG
The DNA here is from genome assembly GCA_035296905.1 of Gaiellaceae bacterium. Taxonomy (GTDB): domain Bacteria; phylum Actinomycetota; class Thermoleophilia; order Gaiellales; family Gaiellaceae; genus DATEOR01. Next base: position 19,065 of record DATHAA010000031.1, on the reverse strand, counting down.
AAAGCTCCAGGTCGGAGCGGACGGAAGCTCTCGAAGAGCGGAGAGCTCCTCCCAGTCGCCGTTGCGACGAACCCAGAGCGCGCTCGGCTCGCAGCCCGCGTAGGCAGCGCCGTCGGCGGGGCTGTAGGCGACCGAGAAGATGTCTGTTGTGGGGAGGCCGGCATCTCGCCAGGTCGCCCCGTCGTCCTCGCTCTCGAACACCCCACCTCCGCGGCAACCGGCGAGGACGCGCTCGGGGTTGCGCGGGTCGCCGGCGACGCACTGCGCGCCTGCCTCCTCCAGGAGGATCTCTGCCCGCCCGTCGGCGACCCGCACGACGGCGTCGCCGGTGGCGACGAAGAGCGCCGTCACTTCTCCGCGACGAGGCCGGGATAGCGGCCGGCGTCGAACTCGCGGACGAAGTCACCGAGACCGTGGTCGAACGAAAAACCGCGGCCGTGCGCCTGCCGGTAGTCGACCACGAGCACGCCGAGATGATCGAAGGCGCGCTCGAGGACGCAGCCGCCGCCGTCCCAGACCGTGCACGCGGAGGGGAGCGAGTAGAGAGGATCGGCGCCGCGATCCGTGCGGATCCGGTTCACGCGGCGGAGCACGTCGTCGAGCGGGCTCGACGGCGGGACGGTGATCTCAGGCGCGTCCCGGACCGGTATCGCCACGGTGTCGAGTCTACCCGGAGGCCGGCCGTCAGCCGCGCGGGCCGCGGGCGAATCCGTTCACCTTCGGCCTGCGTAGTACAGGGAGTCCACGAGGGGAGGATCACGTCATGCGACGCATCGCCATGATCGGTGCCGTGGTAGCCGCGGTTGCCGCGCTCGCACCGTCGACAGGATCCGCGCACGTACACGGAATCACGCCGCTCTTGACCATCGCGAACGAGTGCGGTGTGACCAGCCTCGCCAACACGGGCGCAAACCGTGCGCAAGGGGATCCCATCACAGGTCTCATCCCGCAGGACGTCGGGAACTCATCGCTGACCGTCGGAGACGGTGGCTTCGACGCGCCCGTCGGCTGCGCCCGCTAGCGGCTCGGGCCGGCAAAACCAGGACGACACCGCTTCGATTCCGCCGAGAGGGGCGGCTCCGGCCGCCCCTCTCGCCTTCAGACCTGCGTCCCCCACGGCAGTTACCGAGGCCCGACAGCGGGGATCACTGCCAGAGATCCTCGAAAGGAGGCGCCGTGCTGGAGACATACGACTACGAGCAGCTGAAAGGGCTCGGCGGCCACGAGGTGGTGGCCTCGGACGGGGAGAAGGTCGGCTACCTCGACCTCGTCTTCCGCGACGAGACGACGGGACAGCCGGAATGGCTCGGTATCTGGGACGGCCTGCCGGACTCGAAGCCGCGCGTGCTCCTTCCGGTTCGCGGAGTCGAGCCTCTCACGCAGCGGCCGGAGACGGTCGACGTGGTGCGCTTCCGCATCTGGCGGATCCAGAGCTTCTAACGCCCGCCCCGCACCGCGACCCCTGCTGCCAGCACGAGAGCGCTTACAGTCTTGGCATGCTTTCCCGCTGGCGGCAGCGAGTAGCCCGCATCGCCCAGGTCGGCGCCTCGGACGCGGACACGCCGACGAGCGCATCTAGAAGGAGGCAGTCAACCTCTCGGCGCTTCTGATCGGTGTGCTCGCCTGCGTCTGGGTGGCCACCTACGCCGCGCTCGGCCTCTGAGTCTCCGCGGCAATCCCACTCGTGTACCAAGTCTGCACGGTCGCCGGCTTCCTGTTCCTGGCGCGCAGAGGCCGGCACGCGGCTTTCCGTCGCACCCAGCTCTGCTTCATGCTCGTGCTGCCGTTTCTCCTCCAGTGGAGCCTCGGCGGGTTCGCGGCGTCGAGCGCCGTCGGGCTCTGGGCGGTGACCGCGCCTTTCGGTGCGCTTACGTTCCAGGGAGCACGCGCCTCGGTGCCGTGGTTCCTCGGGTTTCTCGGTCTCCTCGGCGTGTCGGCGGCGATCGACAGCTCGCTCACGCCCGCGGACATCCCGTCGTGGCTCGTCAGGCTGTTCTTCTTCCTCAACGTCGGCGCGGTGTCGTTCACCGCCTTCCTGCTCCTCCAGTACTTCGTGCGCGGCCTGGCAGCGGAGCGCGAGCGCTCGGAGCGGCTCCTCCTCAACGTGCTCCCCGCCCCGATCGCCGAGCGGCTGAAGCGGGAGAGCGGCATCATCGCCGACCGCTGCCCCGAGGTCTCGGTGCTCTTCGCCGAGCTGGCCGGGTTCACGCCGACCGCCGAGCGCCTACCTCCGGAAGAGGTCGTCAGCCTCCTCGACGGGATCTTCTCCGAGTTCGACAGGCTCGTTGCCAGGTACGGCCTGGAGAAGATCAAGACGATGGGCGACGGGTACATGGCCGCCGGCGGCATTCCGGTGTTCGTCCAGGATCACGCCTAGCGGATCGCCGACCTCGCGCTCGCAATGCAGCATGCGGTCGGTGCGCGCTCGTCCGGTTCCACCCTCGGTCTGCGCATCGGGATCGACACGGGACCCGTGGTCGCCGGGGTGATCGGCCGAAGCCGGTTCGGCTACGACCTGTGGGGCGACATGGTGAACACGGCGAGCCGCATGGAGTCGCACGCGTTGCCCGGAACGATCCAGGTGACCGAGCGCACGCGGGATCTTCTCGCCGATCGCTTCGAGCTCGAGCAGCGGGACGCGGTCGACGTCAAGGGCAAGGGGCCTATGACGACCTATCTTGTGCTGGGCCTGCGAACCGGCACGCCAGAGCCTTGCCCGAGCCTCGCGCGCGCGAGCGAAGGCAAGTAGGACCGCGTCGCAGCCTCGGTCCGTTGTGCTCGCCCCTCCTCCGCTCTAGCCTCTGCCCGTGATGATCTGTCCGAGCTGCGGTCACGAAAACCCTGCAGGCGCAAGGTTCTGCAGCGAATGCGGCGGGTCGCTGGCTGCTGGCGCTCACGCGACCGAGCAGCGCAAGGTCGTGACCGTCGTCTTCTCGGATGTGACCGGATCGACGGCTCTCGGGGAGCGCCTCGACCCCGAGAGTCTCCGCCGGGTGCTCGCGCGCTACTTCGAGCTCGCGAGCCAGGTCGTCGAACGCCACGGCGGAGTCGTCGAGAAGTTCATCGGCGACGCCGTCATGGCCGTGTTCGGCGTCCCGCAGGTGCACGTGGACGACGCCCTGCGCGCGGTGCGCGCGGCGGCGGAGCTGCGTGAGGCACTCGAGGCGTTGAACGCCGAGCTCGAGCGCGACTACGCGACGAGTCTCTCCGTGCGCATCGGGGTGAACACGGGCGAGGTCGTGACCGGCACCGAGGAGCGCCTCGCGACGGGAGATGCGGTCAACGTTGCCGCGCGCCTGGAGCAGGCCGCCCAGCCCGGGGAGATCCTCCTCGGCGCGGAAACGGTCGGGCTCGTTCGAGACGCCGTCACGGTCGAAGCTGTTCCTCCGCTGGACGCGAAGGGGAAATCGGAGCCCCTACCTGCGTACCGTCTGCTCTCGCTGGATACGGAGGCGCCCGCGTTCGTGCGCCGAGGGGACGTCCCCATGGTCGGCCGAGACCGCCAGCTGAACCTCCTCCACGACGCCTTCGACAACGTCGCCAGCGAGCACTCCTGCGACCTCTTCACCGTGCTGGGCCCGGCCGGCGTCGGGAAGTCGCGGCTGGTCTCGGAGTTCCTGACGACGATCGACGGCGCGACGGTCGTGCGCGGCCGCTGCCTCTCCTACGGCGACGGGATCACCTACTGGCCGGTCGTCGAGGTCGTCAAGCAGATCCCTGACGCGAACACCCTCGTCGAGCCCGCCGCCTGGAACGCCCTCGAGGCGATGCTGGGAGAGGGAGACGGGACGGCCACGCCCGACGAGATCGCGTGGGCCTTCCGGAAGCTCCTCGAGGCGAAAGCCGCGCAGGAACCTCTGCTCTGCATCTTCGACGACATCCAGTGGGGCGAGGAGACCTTCCTCGAGCTGATCGAGCACGTCGCCGATCTCTCGCGCGGCGCTCCCATCCTTCTCCTCTGCATGGCGCGTCCGGAGCTGCTCGATCGCCGGCCGGCCTGGGCCGGAGGCAAGCTGAACGCGACCACCGTTTCTCTCGAGCCGCTCTCGGAGGACGAAACGGACGAGCTGATCGTCGGACTGCTCGAGGGATCCGCTCTCGAGGAGGGCCTGCAGACGAGGATCCGCCGCGCCGCCGGCGGCAACCCGCTCTACCTCGAGGAGATGCTCGCCTTCGTCGGCCGGTCGCCGAACGGCGGCGAGATCGAGATTCCCCCGACGATCCAGGCACTCCTGGCTGCGCGCCTCGACCAGCTCGATCCATCGGAGCGCCACGTGCTCGAGCGCGGCTCGGTCGAGGGAGAGGTCTTCCACCGCGGCGGCGTGGCAGCGCTCGTCCAGGACGAGACGGCTGTCGACGGCCGGCTCGTCGCGCTCGTGCGAAAGGATCTCGTCAGGCCGGAGCTGGGCCAGCTGGCGGGCGAGGACGGCTACCGCTTCCGTCACCTCCTGATCCGGGATGCGGCTTACGAGGCGCTGCCCAAGGCGACCCGCGCAGAGCTCCACGAGCGGTTCGCAGCGTGGCTCGAGACGCGGGGCGTGGAGCTGGTCGAGCTCGACGAGATCGTCGGCTACCACCTGGAACAGGCGTTCAGTACAGGGGCGAGCTCGGCCCTCTCACGAAGAGCGACCGGACGGCAGGGGGTCATGCCGGCGAGCTCCTTGCGCGTGCCGGGCGGAAAGCGCTCGAACGAGGCGACCGGCGGGCGGCGGCGAACCTGCTCGACCGAGCGGTTCAGCTCTTTCCAGAGGACGCCCCGGAGCGCGTACGCGCCCTCACCGACATCGGACGCGTCCTCCTCGAGGCAGGACACGACTACGAGGGTTCGCGCAGCGCGCTCGAACGCGCCCTAGCGGGGGCCGAGGCCCTTGAGCGCGAGGATCTTCTGGTTCGCGCCCAAATCGAGCTCTCGTTCTACGAAATGCTCGCCACTCCCGACTTCAACCCGGATGAGTACGAAGCGCTTTCGCGGCGAGCAATCGAGGTGCTCGAGCGCGTAGGCGACGAGGAGGGTCTCTCCCGGGCGTGGTTCGCGGTCGGGCTCATCGGGTGGGCCGGGGCAATGTGGGATTCGATGCGCGAGCCCTTGATCCGGTCAATCGAGCACGCTCGGCGGGCCGGCAACAAGAGCATCGAGCGCGACGTGTTCGGCATGGTCCTCGGAACGATTCTCTTCGGCAGCACGCCCGCCGCAGAGGGCATCGTCGAGACACGCGAGATCCGTGAGCAGCATCCGGACAGCCTGGAAATCCAGGCTTGGACGAACCGGGTGATGGGGTCTCTCATCGCGTTGCAAGGGGATGAGAGCGCGGGGCGAGAGCTGTTGGAGGAGGCTCGAGCCATGTTCGCCGATTTGGGCCACACGAGGCGCTCGCAGTCCACCCGTTCTCGATGGCACCGCTCGAGCTCCGGGCGGGCAATCCGGAAGCGGCGGAACGCGAGGTGCGCGCCGGGCTGGAGATCCTGGAGGGAACGGGTGAGCGGGCGCGCGCCGGACACCTCGCCGCCCTGCTGGCCGGCATCCTCGCCGAGCAGGGTCGCCTGGAGGAGGCTGACGAGTACCTCGGAGTGTCGCGGGAGACCATCCCGGAAGTCGATGTGAGCGGCCTCTCCTCGCTGAAGATTTCCACGGCCCGCGTCCTTGCCCGTCGCGGTGAGCTCGAGGAGGCGGTTCGCCTCGCTGCGGAGGCAGTTGCGCTCATCGAGGGCACGCAAGAATTGCTCAACATGCCCGACCTGCTCATGTGGCAGGCGGAGGTGCTCGAGCTGGCCGGACGGCCGGAGGACGCGAAGGCGGCACTCACCAAGGCCGCCGACGCCGCCGCGCGCAAGGGGTCGGTCGTGGGCGTTGCGTTGGCTACGGAGCGCCTGGCCGCCCTGGAGACATTCGAGCAGTAAGCGAGCGCCAGCCGCTACGCGATTTCACGATTAGGCTCTGCGGACGTGCAACCGCCACGTGGCACTGTCACCCTCCTGTTCACGGATATCGAGGGCTCGACGGTCCTTGCCGAACGGCTCGACGAGCGCTGGCCCGACCTCCTCGCCGACCACAACAGGATCCTGCGCACTGCCTTCGCAGCCCACAGCGGAACCGAGCTCGGCATCGAAGGTGACGCGTTTTTTGTCGCGTTCACCGCAGCCGGAGGCGCGGCCGCCGCTGCCGCGGCCGCGCAGCGCGCGCTCGCCGGGCACGCCTGGCCCGACGGTGCGGCCATCCGGGTCCGTATGGGGCTTCACACCGGTGAGCCGACCCCGACTCCGGAGGGATACGTCGGGATCGACATGCATCGCGCCGCGCGCGTGACGGCGGCGGGCCACGGCGGGCAGGTCCTGCTCTCTCAGACGACGCGCGATCTCCTCCCGGAGAACCTCGACGGCCTCACGTTCCGCGACCTCGGGGACCACCGGCTGAAGGACCTCTCCGGGCCACAGCGCCTGTACCAGCTCTGCGGCGAGGGGCTCGCCGCCGAGTTCCCGCCCCCGCGGACGATCGAGGGCCGCGTGACGAACCTCCCGGCGCAGCCAACCCGCTGGTCGGCCGGGAGGCGGAGCTCGAAGCCGTGCGCACGCTGCTCATGGACGAGAACACGCGCATGGTCACCCTCACGGGGCCAGGCGGGACCGGCAAGACCCGGCTGGCTCTGCAGGTCGCCGCCGACCTGGTCGGCGAGTTTCCCGACGGCGTGTACGGCGTCCTGCTCGCGCCCATCAGCGACCCGGACCTCGTTCCGCTCGAGCTGGCGCGGGTGCTCGGCGTCGAGGAGAGCTCGTCGGTCTCACTCGTCGAGGCACTCAAAGCCGAGCTTCGAAACCGCCGCGTGCTCATCGTCTTCGACAACTTCGAGCACGTCGGCGCAGCAGCGGAGCTTCTTGCCGTCCTCTTGGGCGCGTGCCAGCGGCTCAAGATGCTGGTGACGAGCCGTGAGCCGTTGCGAATCGCAGCCGAGCGCCAGTATCCGGTGCCTCCGCTGGCGGACTCGGAAGCTGTGCTCCTCTTCGTCGAACGCGCCCGCGCCGTGCGCGCGGACTTCGAGCTGGACGACGAGACGCGAACCATCGTCACCGAGATCTGCGCACGCCTCGACGGGCTGCCGCTCGCCATCGAGCTCGCGGCGGCCTGGGCGAAGGTTCTTCCACCCGCTTCTCTGCTTCGCCGGCTCGAGCGTCGGCTGGAGCTCCCGGCCGCGAGAGGGCGCGAGGTCCCCGCGCGGCAGAGCACCCTGCGCGAGGCGATCGCCTGGAGCTACGACCTGCTCGGCGACGAGGAGCGTCGCCTCCATTTCCGCCTGTCGGTGTTCATGGGCGGATTCACCCTCGAAGCGGCCGAGCGAGTCGTCGGCGCGGGCGAGCTCGACGTGCTGCAGGGCGTCGCCTCGCTGGTCGACCGCAGTCTGCTCCGCGAGGCCGAGGAAGCCGGCGGCGAGCCGCGGTTCTCGATGCTCGAGACGATCCGCGAGTTCGCGCGCGAGCAGCTCGCGCAGGCGGGCGAGGAGAAGCAGCTGCTCCATCGCCACGCGCTCGACTTCGCGCACCTCGCAGAGGAAGCCGATGCCGGTCTGCGGCGCGACGATCAGCTCCTCTGGTTCGAGCGTCTGGAGACGGAGCACGAGAACCTACGCGCCGCGCTCGACTCGTCCCTCGGCTCCGGGGATGCCGAGACGGCGCTTCGCCTCGGCGGCGCGCTCGGGTGGTTCTGGTACACGCATGGCCACGCGCTGGAGGGCTGCAACCGGCTGACCGAACTGCTGGGAGCGACCGAGGGCGCGCCGGAGGCGCTTCGCGCTCGCCCCATGTACGCCCTCGGCGTCCTCGTCGATCAGCGTGGAGAGCCGGAGCGGGCGGCCAGGCTGGTCGAGCAGAGCCTGGCAGTCTTTCGCGAGCAGGGCGATCGCGAGCGCGTGGGCGCAGCGCTGAACAGCCTCGGGTCGATCAAGCGCGCGTTGGGTGACCTCGATTCGGCCCGTGCTCTCCTCGAGGAGGGCCTGGCCATCCGCCGTGGGCTCGGCGACGAGGCCGGCGCGGCGTCGTCGCTCGGGAACCTGGGCGTCCTCGCGTTCGAGCGCGGAGACCTCGACGACGCGGAGTCCCGCTTCCTCGAGGAACTCGAGCTCGACCGGATGCTCGGAAACGAGTGGGGAGCGTGCGCGGCGCTGGACAGCCTCGTCGCGGTCGCGATCGAACGCAGGGACCACGAGCGTGCACACGAGCTCAACCGCGAGATGCTCGCTTCCGCCCAGCGCGTGCGAGACCAGGAGCTGATCGCGTTCGGGCTCGAAAAGGCTGCGATTCTCGCCGCGGTCGAAAACCAGGCGGCTCGGGCCGGTCGGCTCGCAGGAGCCGCGGACGCTGTGCGCGAAGCGGCGGGGATCGACCGCAGCGACTTCGACCGGGCGTGGCTGGATCGTCACCTCGGCCCGGTCGCGGGCGAGGAGTTCGAGACCTCTCGCATCGCGGGGAATGCGATCGAGCCGGAGGAAGCGCTTCGCGAAGCTCTGGAAGGCTGACGACCGGGATCAGCGACCGACGGCGGTGACCTTCGCGCGCCACTTGCCCTGCGGCGCTGCAACCACGATCTTGTCGCCGACCTTCGCCCCGAGCAAAGCCTTGCCGAGCGGCGAGTCGGGAGAGACGCCGCCGACACTCGAGATCTCGACCTCCATCGTCTCGCCGTCGTCGAGCTCGATGGAGACACGCGAGCCGACGGCGACCACGGCGCTCGCCGCAGCCGCTTCTTCGTCGACGAGGACGGCTCGCTGCAAGCGGTCTCGCAGGATCGTGATCCGGCGCTCGAGCAGTCCCTGCTCGTTCTTGGCGGCGTGGTACTCGAAGTTCTCGGAGAGGTCGCCGAAGCCTCTGGCCGTTGCGATCGCTTCGACTATCTCGGCCCGCTTCGGCCCTTCAAGGGTCGCGAGCTCGGCCTCCAGCTGAGCCTTTTGCTCACGTGTCAGGTGTTCGGCCTTATCCGCCACAGCCGACACGCTAGCGATCGGAGCGGCGTTGATGAGTTCACGGGAGCGCGTGGGCGACCATCCGGGCTCGGCTGGCGAGGCGAATCTCCCCCTTTTGCGGGTGCAGCAGGTGTTCGCCGACCCTTGGCGGTCGTTTGGACAAATAGCTCGGAGGAGCAAGGTTTCGACGAGACCACCGGCGAGTTGAAGCTTGCACGGGGTGAACTCGCTGGACTTGGGCCTGCAGAAGCCGTGGGCCTTGTTGGACATGAGGTTCGCCACGTCTGGCAATGGGAAGTGATCGAACGCCGAATCGAGTCGCCAGGCGGCGAGCGAGCTCACTTAACCCACGGCTACAGCGTCTACGACGCAGACAACGCGTTTAAGTATCAGAACAACGGACTGGAGAGCGATGCGCGCGATCGGGCTGCGTACGTCGTCGAGGGATTCAGCGAGTAGACAGACTCGTGACGTCGGGGGCTCGCGAGCCCGCCTTTTCGACGAATCCGTCAGCCAGGATTTGCACTGTGAGAAGCTGGCTTGCGAGGCCGCCCACCAGACATCTTGAGGACGCGGCTCGATCGGCATCCTCAACGAGGAGTCGCGCTGACCTGCCCTCGTCCGCTAACTACACCCAGTGTTCTGGCCGCAGTCGCGGCAGGTGTAGCAGCTGCCCGTCCGCACCATGCGGCCGCCGCACTTGGCGCACTCGATCGCGTCCTCCCAGGAGTTGAAGAGGGCCGTCTGGCCTGGCGGTGAGGCGGGCGCGTCGTCGGCCTCGGCGAGGTCGCCGTTCCCCTCCAGCACCGAGTGGGCCTGCGCGAGGCGCGCTTTGACCTCCGGGCTCATGATCCCGAGCTCGGCCTGCTTGTCGGTGTCGAGGAAGCGCTTCCCCATCCAGCGGAAGACGTAGTCCACGATCGACTTGGCGACGCGGATGTCGGCGTCGTTCGTGATGCCCGACGGCTCGAAGCGCATGTGCGCGAACTTGGAGACGTAGACCTCGAGCGGCACGCCGTACTGGAGCCCGAGCGAGACCGCGATCATGAACGAGTTCATGAGGCCGGCCAGGGTCGTGCCCTCCTTGGCGATGTCGACGAAGATGTCGCCGGGCGTCCCGTCGTCGTAGAGGCCGACGTGGATGTAGCCCTCGTAGTCGCCGACCTTGAACTTTCGGCCGATCTCAGTGCGGTCGTCGGGCAGGCGCCGGCGCTCTTCCTTCGGAGCGGGCGGAGGCGCCGCGACGGCCGCGCCGCCCTTCTTCGAGAGCGGCTGGGCGACCTTGCAGTTGTCGCGGTAGATGGCGATTGCCTTGACGCCGAGCTTCCAGGCGTCGGCGAAGAGGCCGGAGACTTCCTCCACTGTCGCCGTCTCGGGCAGGTTGACCGTCTTCGAGATCGCGCCCGAGATGAAGGGCTGGACGGCGCCCATCATCTTCACGTGACCCATGTAGTGGATCGCGCGGTCGCCGATCGCACAGTCGAAGACCGGATAGTGCTCGCCCTTCATGGACGGCGCGCCGACGACGGTGTTGCGCTCGTCGATGAACGCCACCATCTGGTCGATTTCATCCGGCGAGTAGCCGAGCTTGTCGAGCGCCATCGGGACGGTCTTGTTCACGATCGTGATCTCGCCGCCGCCGACGAGCTTCTTCGACTTGACCAGCGAGAAGTCGGGCTCGACCCCGGTCGTGTCGCAATCCATCATGAAGCTGATCGTCCCGGTGGGCGCGAGCACGGTCGCCTGTGCGTTTCGGTAGCCGGCCACCTCGCCCAGGTCGAGCGCGTCGTCCCAGGACTGGCGCGCGGCCGTGAGCAGGTCGGTCGGCACGATGTCGGAGTTCTCGATGTTCCCGACCGCGGCCCGGTGCTGGGCGATGACGCCGATCATCGCGCCGGCGTTGGGCTGGTAGCCGGCGAAGGCACCCATGCGGGCGGCGATCTCGGACGACTTTCGGTACGCGCGGCCGGTCATGAGCGCGGTGATCGCGGCTGCATAGGAACGGCCCTCGTCGGAGTCGTAGGGAAGCCCGCGCGCCATGAGAAGCGCACCGAGGTTCGCGTAGCCGAGGCCGAGCTGGCGGTAGGCCTTCGCGTTCTTCTCGATCTCGGGCGTCGGATAGCTCGAGTAGCCGACGAGGATCTCCTGCGCGAGAAAGACCGTGTCGACCGCGTGCTCGAAGGCCTCGACGTCGAGCTCGCCGTCCTCGCGACGGAACTTCATCAGGTTCAGCGAGGCGAGGTTGCACGCACTGTCGTCGATGGACATGTACTCGGAGCACGGGTTGGACGCGTTGATGCGGCCCGTGTTCGGAAGGGTGTGCCACTTGTTGATCGTCGTGTCGTACTGGACGCCCGGATCCGCGCAGCGCCACGCTGCCTCGGCGGCCTGCTTCAGGAGGTCGCGCGCGGGAAGCGTCGCGACTACGGCGCCGTCGGTGCGCGCGGTCAGGTTCCAGTCCTCGTCACGCTCGACGGCCTCCATGAAGGAGTCGGTGACGCGGATCGAGTTGTTCGCGTTCTGGTACTGAATCGACGCCCAGTCGGGCGAGTTCAGCGACATGTCGTAGCCGGCGGCCTCGAGGACGCGCACCTTGTCCTCTTCGTTGGCCTTGCACCAGATGAACTCCTCGACGTCTGGGTGGTCGATGTCGAGGATGACCATCTTGGCCGCGCGCCTCGTCTTGCCGCCCGACTTGATCGTGCCGGCGGAGGCGTCGGCGCCGCGCATGAAGCTGACAGGGCCGGAGGCGTGTCCGCCCTTGGAGAGCTGCTCGTGCGAGGAGCGCAGGCGCGAGAGGTTGATGCCCGAGCCCGAGCCGCCACGGAAGATGATGCCCTCGCGCCGGATCCAGTCGAGGATCGAGTCCATCGAGTCGTCGATCGAGAGGATGAAGCAGGCCGAGCACTGCGGCTTCTCCTCAAAGCCGACGTTGAACCAGACCGGCGAGTTGAAGGCGGCGAGCTGGTTGACGAGGATCGCCTTGAGCTCGGCCTCGAAGGTCTCGGACTCCTCCTCGTCGGTGAAGTAGCCGCCCGCGTTCCCCCACTTGACGATCGTGTCGACGACCCGGCCGATCATCTGGCGCACGCTCGACTCGCGCTCGGGCGAGGACATGCGTCCACGGAAATACTTCTGCGCGACGATATTTGTCGCTGTTTGCGACCAGAACTTCGGGAACTCGACGCCCTTCTGCTCGAAGACGGGCTTGTCCTTGCCGGGGATGAAGGCGTCGCGGATCTCCCACTCGATCTCGTCGAACGGATCGCGGCCCGGAATCGTGAAATATCGGCGCACGCCGAGGCGCCGATCGGGCGCTGAGACGTTGTTCAGGAGCGCCTCGTCGGCGATTGCGGGAACTTCATCGGTGCGTGCAGCGGACGCCATCTCTTCCCTCCATCGTATCTGTAGCCAGGCCCTCGAAAAACGCGGGGTCCGTAGGGTAGAGCGGTCCTCGGACGGTGCCTATTTGCAGGGGTTTTTCGAGAGTCAGGACCCGACTTTACCGATGACGCAACTGGACTATTTCTTCGTCTCGTGCGGCCTCGCATAATGGCGTGAGGAGGGCTAGCCGTGCCGGCACGCTCCCATCCCTATGCGCAAGACCATTCTCATAACGTTCGCCGCAGTCGCGGCCGCCGCCGTACTTCCCTTCGTCGCCATGATCGCCTGCGAAACCATCGACACCGTGACGGGCGGGTGTAGCGAGGGTGAGATGCGCGTGTTTCGCGAGTTCCCGCAGTACGGTGGGCGACAGCTCGAACCCGAGTACAGCGGCAGCAACGGCTGCTACGTCGCCTTTACAACGGAAGATGCGGCCGAGCGCGTGGCGACGTACTACAGGCAGCAACTGACGGCCCGTGGCTGGAAGCTCGACTCGCCCCCGCCCTCCGTCGAAGCCGCGGAAGGACAAACCGAGGGCGGAGGTCTGAGCGCGGCACGCGGCCGCTACGGCTACATGACCCTGTTGGAGTCGCCGGTTCGGGACGGGACGTCCGTCGTGGTCTACGTCATCGAGAGGGAGGATTAGCCCAGGACGGCCCGTTTTTACGAGCCCATTCATTCCATGCAGCGCTCGAATCTAGTCGGCGAGCCCCTTGGAACGGAGCTCCTGCAGCGCCTTCTCGCTCTTGTCCAGCCCTTCGAGGCCCATGCCACGAAGGACGTTCTCGGCCTTCGTGAACTGGATCTCGCGGTAATCGACGACCTCGACGTGGTTCCCCCAGGGATCGCGGAAGTCGAGGCGGCCGCCGCGCGGGACCTCGACGCCTGCCTCATGGAGCGCGCGGCGCGCGGCCTCCTTGTCGTCCACGACGAGCCCGAAGTGGCGGTGCGCGTCGGGCGGCTGCGTCCTCCCCTGCGCGAGCGCGACGAACTGGTCGCCCATGTCCACGAAGGCCATCCGGCCGGAGCGGCCGCGGAGCTCGAGGTCGAAGATGAGCCCATAGAACTCAAGCGCCTCCTCGACGTCGCCGACCTCGAGGGCGACGTGGTTCAGTCCGACGAGCCTGGGGCGCGTCATTCCCCCGTCATGCTAGCTCGGTTACCCAGGCGGGCCGACGAACGGAGGGCCCGCGAGGCAGCCGCAGAAGCCTCGGGAAGGCCCCCCGCTCCTCACCCCACCCGGGTCGCGAAGACGTCGGAGTGCGTCGCCTCCCAGACGCGCAGGTAGCCGTCGAGCTCGTATCCCGAAGCCGCGTCTCGAACCGCCAGCCGGAGCGAGTCTCGAGAGTCCCCGAGGCCGTGCGCGCGACGACGCAGCCCGTGCTTCGCAGGGACTCAGACAGGGCGTCGATGAGGCTGGGATCGCTGACTTTGACTTTCACTGCCGCAAGAAGGCGCCCGGAGTGGCCGCAGCGGTCGCCCTCTATCTCACTGTCGTCAGAAAACAGCTCGGCGTCAAGCCCCCAAGGCCCCGTTAAAAGCGAAAGAGGCGGTTGCGGCCTCCGCCTCCTTTCGCTGGGATCGTTACGAAGGAGTGCGCTGCGGCCACACACGCCCTTCGCTCGATGAAGCTCAGGGTAGTTCGCTGCTCACCACACACATCCCTCTACGGGGGGTTCAACTCAGGGTGAATGATCCCCCGAGCGGCCGCAATTCTGGCGAATCAGTCGCGAACGGCGGCGAGCAGCTCGTCGGCCCGCTTCCGCGCCGCCGTATGGTCCTTCTTCGCAGTTTCGAGCGCCTCGGCAGACCACGATTCAGGCAGGTCGTGGACAAGCCAGTGAACGCTCGTGAGCGCGTTCGAGACGTCGGTGGCGAGAGCCCGCGAGAGCTGCTCGACGTGTCCCGACGGATGAGCGGCGCCAAAAGCAAGGACCGGATCGCGGAGCGTCCGCCAGCGTTCCCAAAGCTCGTTCATGATCGTCATGGTTCGCGTGTCGGGCACAGAAGTGAGCCGCTGTGGTTCGATCTCGTCGAGCAGGGACAGGACAGGGGCGACCGCAAGCGCTGCGCGTTCCCGCTGGCGGGCTTTGTCGGCAGCCCTTCGGCCTTGAGCCGCATGCCGAAGCTGGAGCCGCATGGCGATGAGAACAGCTGCGGCGGCAACAGCGGCGCTGCCCAAGGTCAGGGCGACGACGGCCCAGGGGGCATCACGGCGGAGGGGACGACATCGGCGGCCGAAAGAAGCTAACGCCTGGCTGGTCGGCTGTACAGGCCTCCCACGAACTGCCGCGCCCGCGCGCGCAACGTCGCGTCGACCGTGCCCGTCTCCTCTTCATCGGGTGGACTCACGTCGGGCACGCCGTCGTTTGCCGAAGCCGGGTCGACGACGGCAGTCTTCAGGCTCCAAAGCTCACGCTCGAGGCGCTCGACTTCCGCGGAGAGAAGAACAATCGCCTTCCCGGCCGCGCTGATCTCTTCACGAGGATCACCCTGCAAACCCTCGCCCCATTTCCTGACCGCTTCGAACTGATCCTCGTCCACGCCCGCCATCATCTCATCGAGTCGAATGTTTCGCAGTGAACGCGGTGACGCGTCCCTCATGGACGATGCCGAATGGGCGTCGCTAGACCGAGACGCCGCCGGCCGTTGAGCCCGGAACCATGGAGGCGAGAAGGCGCTTGAGGCCCTCGTCGAGCCCGACCTCGGGCTCCCAGCCGAGCACCTGCTGGGCGCGGGTGATGTCGGGCTGGCGCACCTGCGGATCGTCCACGGGCAGCGCCTCGAAGACGATCTCCGACTTCGAGCCCGTCACGCGGATGACCGCCTCCGCGAGCTCGAGCAGGGTCATCTCGTGCGGGTTGCCGATGTTGACCGGAAGGTGCTCGCCGCTCGTGGCGAGGCCGTAGAGGCCACGGATCAAGTCGTCCACATAGCAGAAGGAGCGGGTCTGCGACCCGTCGCCGAAGACGGTCAGCGGCTTGTTCTCGAGCGCCTGGCGGATGAAGGTCGGGATCGCGCGCCCGTCGTGCGGGCGCATGCGCGGCCCGTAGGTGTTGAAGATCCGGGCAATGCAAGTGTCCACGCCCTGCTGGCGGTGGTAGGCCATCGTCAGCGCCTCGGCGTAGCGCTTCGCCTCGTCGTAGACACCGCGAGGGCCGATCGGGTTCACGTGGCCCCAGTAGGTCTCGGGCTGGGGATGCACCTGCGGGTCGCCGTAGACCTCGCTCGTCGAGGCGATCAGGAAGCGCGAGCGCTTGAATTTCGCCAGGCCGAGCATGTTGTGCGTCCCGTAGGAACCGACCTTGAGCGTGTGCAGAGGCAGGCGCAGGTAGTCGATCGGGCTGGCCGGGCTGGCGAGGTGGAAGACGAAGTCGATGCCCTCATCGATGAAGAAGGGCGCGGTGACGTCGTGGTTGACGAAGAGGAAGTCCTCGCCGTTGTTCAGGTGCTCGATGTTCTGCAGGGAACCGGTGTCGAGGTTGTCGACACAGATGACGCGGTGACCCTTCTCCAAGAGGTGGTCGCAGAGGTGCGACCCCAGGAAGCCGGCCCCGCCGGAAACGACCGCAGTACTCACCATTCCCATATTAGTTCGGCGGCGTCATTTTGGTCTTGACATGTCTGTAAGTGAGTAGTAACTTACAACGCGTGGCAACGGAGGCCCAGACCAGAAAGAGCGCAGACGTCCGCCGCGACGAGATCGTCGAGGCGGCCCGCGTCGAGTTCGCGATCGGCGGCCTGCACGGCACGTCCACCGAGGACATCGCCCGCCGGGCCGGCGTCTCGCAGCCCTATGTTTTCCGCCTCTTCGGCACGAAGAAGGAGCTCTTCCTGGAGACCGTCCGGCGCGGCTTCCGCCACGTGCTCGAGACCTTCCAGGAGGCCGCAGCGGCGAACCGCGAAGGCGACGTCTTCCTCTCCATGGGCCACGCCTACGGCGATGTGCGCCGCGACCGCGCCACGCTCATGTTCCAGATGCAGGCCTACGCGGCGTGCGAGGACCCCGACGTGCGCAAGGTCGTCCGGGAGGAGTTCGCCGCCCTCTACAAGTTCGTCGAGAGCGTCTCGGGCGGGGACGACGAGAAGGTGCAGGAGTTCTTCAAGACCGGAATGCTGATCAACGTCGCCGCGGCGATGGACCTCGGCGCCCTCGACTCGCCGTGGGCCCACAGCTTTCTCAAGGGCTGCCTGCAGGAGCAGTAGCAGCTGTGTTTTTTTCGACTCGTAGTGAGTGACTACTTACTAAGGCAAGGAGGTAGGTGAGATGAGCGCAAGGACTCAAACCATCTGGACTTTCGTGATCACCTCGGTCGCGCTGTTCATGGTCACGCTCGACAACCTCGTCGTCACGATGGCACTGCCGAGCATCCGCCTCGACCTCGGGGCCTCGATCGAGGACCTCGAATGGACGGTCAACGCTTACACGCTGACCTTCGCCGTGCTGCTCCTCACCGGGGCCGCACTCGGCGACCGCTTCGGCCGGCGGCGGCTCTTCGTCATCGGGCTCGGCATCTTCACCGTCGCCTCGGCGGCCGCCGCGCTCGCGCCCAACGTCGAGACGCTGATCGCCGCGCGTGCGGTGCAGGGGCTCGGCGGCGCGATCGTGACTCCACTGACTCTGACGATCCTCTCCGCGGCCGTGCCGCCCGCGAAGCGCGGGCTCGCGCTCGGCGCGTGGGGCGGCATCGGCGGGCTCGGCGTCGCGCTCGGCCCGGTGATCGGCGGCGCAGTCGTCGAAGGGCTCTCGTGGCAGTGGATCTTTTGGCTCAATGTCCCCATCGGCCTCGTGCTCGTGCCGCTGGCCTGGAACCGCCTGAAGGAATCCTACGGCCCCGAGTCGCGCCTCGACTTGCCGGGTCTCGGCCTCGTCAGCATCGGGCTCTTCGGGATCGTGCTCGGACTCGTCCGCGGGAACGCGGTCGGCTGGGGCAGCTTCGAGATCCTCGGCTCGATCAGCCTCGGGCTGGCCTTCCTCGCGGTGTTCGTCCTCTGGGAGCTCCGCACGGAGTCGCCGATGCTGCCGATGCGGTTCTTCCGGAACAGGACGTTCGCCGCCACCAACGTCGCATCCCTCTTCATGTTTTTCGGGATGTTCGGCTCGATCTTCCTGCTCGCGCAGTTCCTCCAGACCGTGCAGGGGTACTCCCCGCTGGACGCCGGGATCAGGACGCTGCCGTGGACGGCGATGCCGATCTTCATCGCGCCGCTGGCCGGCGCTCTCTCCGACCGGATCGGCGGGAGGCCGTTGATGGCGACGGGCCTCGGGCTGCAGGCGATTGGTCTGGCCTGGCTCGCGTCGATCACGAGCCCGACCGTCGCGTACTCGAGCCTCGTGCCCGCGTTCGTGATCTCGGGGATCGGGATGGCGCTCTTCTTCGCGCCGGTGGCGAACGTCGTCCTCTCCAGCGTCCGCCGCGAGGAGGAGGGGAAGGCCTCCGGCGCCAACAACGCCATCCGCGAGCTCGGCGGCGTCTTCGGAGTCGCCGTCCTCGCCTCGATCTTCTCGCACTACGGCGGCTACGAGTCGCCCGCGACCTACGTGGACGGGCTCACCCCCGCGCTCTGGGTCGGCGCGGTGCTCGTCGGGGCGGGAGCGATCGCGGCCCTCTTCGTCCCGCGCCGGAAGCACGCGGGCGAGGTGGCGGCCGAGCCCGAACTCGCCTTCGAGCAAGCGGCGTAGCGGAGCGCAACGAGCGGCGGCGCCCGAGGTTGTGGGCGTCGCCGCCTTCGGCTCTCTCGCCGACGACCGGAGGCTCGTCTAGCGCGGGCCGCGTCCGTAGGGACCGCTGCCCCGGCGGAGTGCAATCGCGAAGGCTGCGAAGCCCAGCACCGTCGCGATCAGCCCCGGAATCGACTCGCCGAACGACGGTGTCGGCGGCGCGCCGCTGTGGAGACCGTCCGCGAAGAGAGCGAGGACGTGCACGAACGGAGATACGCCCGCACCCGCGCGGAAGTCCATCGCCGGGTATCGCCCTGACCGGCTCATAGGCAAGTAACAGACTGTTACTTGTTGTGTTTCGTCACACGAGGTCGGAGCGTTCAAGCCAGAACGCGCTAGTAACAGTCTGTTACTAGGCTTCTTCTGCCTGGCTGTCGTTGCAGTCTCGTGCGACTGCTTGCCTCCGCGGTTGGAGAGCTCTAGCGGGTGAGCTTGCGCTCGGCGAGGGCGCGGTAGGCGGCGTCGACCTGGTCGATCGCCTCCTGCGTCTCGAGCCAGGTGAGGAGGTCGCGCATGCCGTCCTCGAAGGCGACCTCGGCGCGGAACCCGAGGAGCTCCTCGGCGTGGCGCGTGTCCGCGTAGCAATGGCGGATGTCGCCGGCACGGAACTCGCCGAGGATGCGCGGCTTGATCTCGACGCCGAGGCCCTTGGCCAGCGCATCGGCCACGTCGAGCACGGAGGCGGGCTTCCCCGTGCCGACGTTCAGCGCGCGCCCGTCCGCCTTGTCGCTCTCAAGCGCGATCGAGCAGGCCCGCGTGATGTCGCGGACGTCGATGAAGTCCCGCGTCTGGTTTCCGTCTTCGAAGACGAGCGGATCCGCCCCGCTCATCAGCCGCGAGGCGAAGATCGCGGCCACGCCCGTGTACGGGTTCGAGAGCGCCTGGCGTGCGCCGTAGACGTTGAAGAAGCGGAGGGCGACCGCGGGGATCCCGTAGGCGGCCCCGACTGCAAGCGTCAGCTCCTCGTGGTCGCGCTTGCCGACGGCGTAGACCGAGGTCGGCCGGAGCTGC
>DATHAA010000030.1:0-6053 GCA_035296905.1 Gaiellaceae bacterium | reverse complement strand
GTCCTCGCGGCGGTGAACGGCTTCGGCGGTCGTCTCGCCGGCGGCGCGCTCGAACACGTCCATCGTGTCCTGGCCGGCGGCCGCGGGGCGGCGCAGGTGGTTGAGCGCACGGTTCCGGGCGATGCGATAGAGCCACGGGCGGGCGTTGATCGGCCGGTCGTCCGCGCGGACCGCGTTGAAGGCGGAGGCGAAGACCTCCTGGAGCACGTCCTCGGCGTCCTCGGTCGAGCCGAGCATGTGCCGGAGGAATGAGAGCAGCCGCGCCTGGTACCGATGGACGAGCGCGTCGAACGCGGCCGGGTTGGCGCGGCGCGTGAGGGCGATCAGCTTCTCGTCGCTCTGGAGGCGCAGAAGCGGCGACCGGCCGAGGAGCGCCTGCGGCGAGGTTGCGGTTTGGGGAAGGGCTGAGGCCTCCATACGCGAAGCGGCGCCGCCTACCGGCCCCCGTGACCGGCGACACGCTACCAATCGAGAAGGTGCGCGGCTGCACTTTTTCACCCCCTTGTATCGACCATCCGTCGGACGTCCTTAGACTCGGCCGAGGGCCCGGGTGATGGAATGGCAGACATGGGGGCCTTAAAAGCCCCTGCCCGAGAGGGCGTGTGGGTTCGAGTCCCACCCCGGGCACTCCCGGCGCCCGCGCCCATCGCGGCGCTCGAGCCGTCCCCGTACGACCGTAATCTCGACCGGCATAAAGAATCATTCTCGACTCGAGGGTTAGCCCCGCTCGGGGCCCGCGTGCGCGACGAGCGCGCGGGTGTTCCCAGGCGGCCCCTCGGGTATAGCTCCCGGCAATGAAGCTGGTGTTCATCCCGATCAGCGTCGTCACGAGCCTCCTCGCGGGTTCGCTCGGGCGCTGGCTGTTCGGGCAGGTCTGGGAGGCGTTCGCCGACGAGGAGCCGCCCGAGTCCGAGCACCTGCGCGCGACCTGGCCGCAGGTGATCGTCGCCGCGGCGCTCAGGGGCGCGATCTTCACCGCGGTCCGGACGGTGGTCGATCGCGGCGCCCGGCTCGGCTTCATGAGCCTGACGGGGACCTGGCCGGGCGAGGAGGAGCCCGACCAGGAGTAGGGCGACGCCGATCGACGTAGTACCCGCTCTCCCGCGCACGCGCGCGCGTAAACGCAGGCGGTCGAGCGCCCCCGCCGCGGTCGAGCGCCCCCGCCGCGCCCGGTCGCTCCGCCACCGGGCCCGGGACAACCTTCCCTTAAAAGGCGCTTAACGGCAAACCCCGCTCAGGCGGCGCAACCCGGCGTCTGCTCTTGTAGTCTCGCTGCAATCGGTGCTCGCTCGACCCCGGGCGCCGTAGCGGAGGAGACCTCTTAAGCGAATGCGATCGGTAAGCGGGGCAGGTCGGATTGCCGCAGTCGGAGCGGTCGTCATCGCGGTCGTCGTCGTCGCCTACCTCCTGCTCGGGCAGAGCTACGCCGTGATCGCCGAGTTCGAGACCGCGGGCCAGCTCGTCAAGGGCAACCCCGTTCAGATCAGCGGCAATCAGATCGGCAAGGTGAGCGACATCGAGCTCGCGCCGAACAGCCACGTGTACGTGAAGATGAGCCTCAAGGGCCCGCACACGCCGCTCAAGGTCGGGACGAAGGCGCAGATCAAGCAGCTCTCGCTGTCGAGCATCGCCGGCCGCTACATCGAGCTCGAGCCGCCGACGGAGAGCGCGGTGGTCCGGTCGACGGCGACGATCCCCGAGGGCGGGCGCATCCCGATCACCCAGACGAAGACGCCTGTCGACCTCGACCAGCTCTTCGACACGCTCGACCCGAGCGCGCGCGCGTCGATCCAGGACTTCATCAAGGGCTCGGCCAACCAGTGGAAGGGCCGGGGCCTCGAGGCCAACCGTGGTCTCCAGTACCTCAACCCGACACTCTCGACCTCGCGCCGGCTGTTCAACGAGCTCACCTCCGACAAGGTGCTCCTGCGGCGCTTCGTCGGCGACAGCGCGAAGTTCATGACCGCGGTCGCCTCGCGCCGCGACGACCTCGCCGGGCTCGTCCAGAACCTCAACACGACGACCGCGGCGATCGCGAGCGAGAAGGCTGCGCTGCAGGAGGCGATCGGTCGGCTCCCGGACTTCATGCGCACCGGGAACACGACGTTCGTGAACGTGCGACAGACGCTCAACGACCTCGACCCGCTCGTCAACGCCTCGAAACCGGTAGCCCCGAAGCTCGAGCGCCTGCTCGAAGACCTCCGCCCGTTCGCGCGCGACGCGCGTCCGACGATCCGCGACCTCGACAACATCGTCCGCCGCCCCGGGCGCGATAACGATCTCGTTGAGCTCGACCGCACCCTGCCGCCGCTCGCGGACATCTCGCTCGACACGAAGCGCCGTTCCATGGCGCCCGGCGGCCGGCGCTTCAACGTGGGGACGGTGCGCGGCGCCTTCCCGGAGATGTCCGAGGCGCTGACCGAGTCGGTCACGGGACGGGACGGTCGCGGCGGGCGCCTTGGCGCGATCCCGACCTTCCGCCCGTATACGCCCGACCTGTTCGGCTGGTTCGACGACTTCTCGACGACGGGCGCCTACGACGCCCTGGGCGGCTTCTCCAGGACGCAGATCTACATCAACTTCCTCGACCGGCTGCCTACGGTTTCTACCCCGGCCGGGCCGGTGCCCCTGCTCGCATTCCTCAACGCATTGCCACCTGCCCTCCGTCCATCGCAGGAAACGCTCGACTTCCTCGCTGGGGGGCAGAACGCCGGCGCGATCCGCACGCGCCAGGGCCGCCGCTGCCCCGGCGCCTCCGAGCCACCGGCCGCGGACGGCTCGAACGTCTGGTCCTCAAGCTCCCGCGCCGCGCTGCAGTGCGACGAGTCCGACCGTGCGACGAAGCCCAGATAGATGAAACGGGTACTCGCCATCCTCGTCGTGCTTTTCGCCGTCGCGGCCGCCGTGTCGCTGACCGCCGCCTCGCCGACCAAGCCGATCGCGGAATACAAGATCGAGTTCGACAACATCTTCGGTCTCACCGAGGGCGGCGACCTGACGATCGCCGGGGTGAAGGCCGGCAAGACGCCCTACTTCGAGGTCACCAACGACGAGCGACCGAAGGCGCTCGTGACCGCACAGATCTCGAAGCCCGGCTTCACGCCATTCCGCGCCGACGCGCACTGCGACATCCGCCAGCAGAACCTCATCGGCACCTATTTCGTGAGCTGCCAGCCCGGCAAGTCTCCGCGGAAGCTTCCGAACGGCGCGGTCATCCCGGTCGAGCAGACCACGTCGACGATCCCGATCGACCTGATGAACAGCGTCCTGCGCCGGCCGTACAAGGAGCGCTTCCGGATCATCCTCGCCGAGCTGGGCACGGGTCTCGCCGGCCGACCACAGGACATTCAGGACGTCCTGCGGCGGGCGCATCCCGGACTGCGCGAAACGAGCAAGACGCTCAAGATCCTCGGTGACCAGAACCAGACGATCAAGCGCCTGATCCGCGACGCCGACACTGACGTCCGCGAGCTCGAGCGCAACAAGGAGGACGTCGCCCGCTTCATCCGTGAGGCCGGCGAGACGGCCGAGATAGCGGCTACGCGCGAGAATGACATCCGCCGCGGATTCCAGCTCATGCCCGGCTTCCTCCGCGAGCTGCGCCCGACCATGGCCCGGCTCGGCCAGCTCGCCGACAAATCGGTGCCCACCCTCGTCGATCTCCAGCGCTCCGCCCCCGACCTGCGGCGCTTCCTCGTCGAAACCGAGCCGTTCGCGCGTACCACGCGGCCTGTGCTGCGCTCGCTCGGTCGCACGAGCGAGACCGGCATCGAGGCGATCAACGCGAGCGACGAGGAGATTCGTCAGCTCCGGCGCGTCGCCGAGCCGCTCCCCCCGACTGGGAACGCTCCCCACGAACAGGGCCTCGTGAAGCCGCTGCGCCAGCTCCTCCTGTCGATGGACGACCGTCACCGCTCGATTGAAGAGGACCGGCGAGCCCGCGACACCGGCCCCCCGAGCTACGACCCGACCGCCTGGCGACCCGGAGAGGGATTCACGGGTTTCGAGGCGATCCTGAACTTCGCCTACTGGCAGACGCTGGGCATCAACATCCGCGATGAGGTGAGCCACTACCTGCGCGTCTTCATCCTCCTCGATCCGGAGTGCGGCAAGTACGTCGCCCTCCCCACAGCGGAGGAGCAGGCGAAGTGCTCCGCCTACATGGGCGACTACCAGCCGTGCATCCCCGGCAAGGCACAGCCCGTCTCGGGGATCCGGAACCGCCGGGAGATCTGTGGCGGCCCGTCTCACGCCGGTCAGGCAAGCAGCGGAGACGCGCCCCCGAGGGACAGGGCCGGCACGACGGGAGCGCGCGAGGCGTCGGCATCCGGAGACTCGGCGGCAGCGAGCGGCGAGCGGACGTCTCGGGCCCGGCGACCGACACCTGATGTCTCGGCCCTCGAGCGAGATCCGAGGGGCGGCTCGCGGGCGCCCCGGCAAGCATTGCCGCCGCCCGAGAGCGACAAGGACGTCGAGCTCATGGACTACTTCCTGGGGGCCGGCCCATGAGTCGATCCAAGGCAGCCGCCTCCGTCGTCGGAAGCCCGGTCCTGCTCGGCGCGATCACCCTGCTCGTGGTGCTCGTCGCCGTGTTCCTGGCCTACAACGCCAACCGCGGTCTTCCCTTCATCCCCACATACAACGTCCGCGCGCAGGTTCCGAACGCGGCGAGCCTCGTCGAGGGCAACGAGATTCGGCTCGCCGGCTTCCGCGTTGGAATAGTCGAGAACATCCGTCCGGACACTGCGCCGAACGGCCGCGTCAACGCCCTGTTCGACATGAAGCTCGACAAGGTGGTCGAGCCACTTCCCGTCGACACGCAGGTGATCGTGCGGCCGCGCTCGGTGCTCGGGCTCAAGTACGTCGACCTGCGACCCGGCACGAGCCCGACGACGCTCAAGCCAGGTGCCACGCTCCCCGTCCAGAACGCGGAGACCACGGTCGACATCGACGACGTCCTCAACACGTTCGACCAGGAAACGCGGCGGGATTCCCAGACGAGCCTCCAGGGCTTCGGCGACGCCCTCGCCGGCCGTGGACAGTCGGTCAACATCACGCTCCAGGAGCTCCCGCGCCTCTTTGAGCACCTGACTCCCGTCATGCGGACGCTCAGCGATCCGCAAACCGAGCTCGGCAACTTCTTCCGGCAGATAGCCGACACCGCGACGCAAGTCCGCCCGGTCGCCCGAACGCAGGCGCAGCTCTTCACGAACATGGCCGACACCTTCGAGGCGATCAGCGCCAACCCGCCGGCGCTCCAGGAGACGATCTCGCGCCAGCCGCCGCTCTACCAGGCGGGGCTCGAGAAGTTCCCCTTCCAGCAGGTGTTCCTCGCGAACACCGCCGATCTCATGCATAAGCTCCGCCCCGGCGCGCGCGAGCTGCGCCGCAGCCTGCCGGCGGTCAACTCCGCGATCGTCGAGGGCACGCAGACCAACCGCATCCTTCCCGTCTACACGCGCAATCTCGAGCGCGTCCTCGAGGCGATCGACCACCTCGGGTCCGACCCGAACACGCTGCTCGCGCTCAAGGATCTCACGGTCACCACGAACGTCCTCGAGCCGCTGCTCGAGTACGTGGCGCCGTATCAGACCGTCTGCAACGACGGCATCTACTGGTTCAACAGCCTCGGTGAGCACATCTCCGAGACGGGGACCGACACTGGCGGCGGAGGGGGCGGCACCGCGCAGCGCGTGCTCGTCAAGTTCGGCACCCTTACCCAGGACGATCGCCTGAGCGACTCGCACGCCGACCGGCCCGCCGACGTCTCCCGCGAGAGGAACCCGCAGACCGCCCGAGACGCCGCGGGCAACAAGTACCAGAAGCTGCAGGGCCAGCCGCACAGCCCCTCCATCGACGCGGCCGGCAACTCCGACTGCCAGGTCGGCCAGTTCGGCTACATCCACGGCCCGCTCATCACCGGAGGCCGCTACGGACCCCCCAAGTTCGTGCAGGACGGTCCGCCGCCCGCCAATCAGCCGAGCGGCGGCAGCCACGTGGTGGGCGACTCGAACACCCCGGGCCTCGCCGGGCCCACCTTCACCGGCGTGCCG
>DATHAA010000029.1:0-4060 GCA_035296905.1 Gaiellaceae bacterium | reverse complement strand
TCCTCCGCCGCTTCCCGACAGAGGGAGACGCGGTCCTACAGGGACCCGGGGAGAACGCAGGTGTGGTCGACCTCGGAAACGGTGAAGCGGCCGCTTTCAAGGTGGAGAGCCACAACCACCCGTCCGCAGTCGAGCCGTTCCAGGGCGCGGCGACGGGTGTTGGTGGCATTCTCCGGGACGTCGTGGCGATGGGAGCGAGGCCGGTGGCCCTCCTCGACGGACTCCGCTTCGGTGCGCCCGACCATGCTTTCGATCGCGCGGTCGCCGGGATCGGGGCATACGGGAACTCGGTTGGCGTGCCCACCGTCGGGGGCGACACGGTCTTCGACGAGGCGTACGGCGAGAACCCGCTCGTGAACGCCATGTGTGTCGGGTTGCTTCCGGCCGAGCGCGTCACGCGCGCACAGGCGACCGGGCCCGGGAACCTGATCGTCCTCTACGGCGCCACGACCGGCCTGGACGGAATCGGCGGCGCGAGCGTGCTGGCGAGCCAGGAGCTCTCGGATGCGGACGAGGACAAGCGGCCGACCGTTCAGATCGGCGACCCGTTCACCGGCAAGAAGATGATCGAGGCGAGTCTCGAGCTCGTCGAGCGGGGCCTCGTCGAGTCACTCCAGGACCTCGGTGCCGCGGGGCTCGCCTCCTCGCTCGCCGAGATGGCCGGCCAAGGCGGAGCCGGAGTGGACGTGCACCTGGACCGCGTGCCGCTCCGCGAGCCCGACCTCGCCCCTGTCGAGGTCATGATCTCGGAGAGCCAGGAGCGCATGGTCGCGGTCTTGTCGCCAGATCGCTTCGAGGCTGTCGAGGCGATCTGCCGGAAGTGGGAACTCGAGGTCGCGTCAGTCGGGACGGTGACCGACACCGGTGCGCTTCGTGTTTTCTGGGAGCGCGACCTCGTCGGGGAGATCCCCGCTCGCTTCCTGACAAAAGATGCGCCCCGCTATCGGGTCGAGACGACGCCGCGGCCGCTCGAGCCACCGGTCGAGACGCCGCGCCTACGGCCCGGCGCGGAGGACCTCCTCGCTCTGCTCGGCTCGCACAACGTGGCCAGCCGGCGGCCGATCTTTCGCCGCTACGACCACCTGGTCGGATCCCGAACCGTTCGCAGGCCCGGCCTCGACGCCGCCGTCCTCCGCCTTCGGCCGACCATTCGCGGGCTCGCACTGTCACTGGACGGCTCCGGCAGGCTCGCCTGGCTCGACCCCCGCACCGGCGGTGCGCTCGCCGTCCTCGAGTCGGCTCGAAACGTCGCCTGCGCAGGCGGCTCGCCGCTCGCAATCACGAACTGCCTCAACTTCGGGAACCCGGAGAAGGCGGAGGTCGCCTGGGAACTCGCCGAGGCGATCGAAGGGATGGCGCAGGCGTGCGAGGCCCTCGGCGTCCCCGTCGTCTCTGGGAACGTCTCCCTCTACAACGAGACGGACGGGCGCGCGATCTACCCGACGCCCGTCGTCGGCTGTGTGGGACTCGTAGAGGACGTGCGTGCCATACCGGGCGCCTGGCGGGAGGGCGACCTCGTGTACGTCGCCGGCTCCCCGGAGGTTCGCCTCGACGGGTCCGAGTACCAGGCCCGCTTCCTGGGAGGCCCCGCCGGGCGGCCCGCGCTTCCAAAGCTCGTCGCCGAGGCCGCCCTCATCGGGTTCCTCGCCCGTTCAGCACCCTTCCTGACCAGCTCGCACGACGCCGCCGAAGGCGGCCTGGCGGTCGCGCTAGCCGAGGCGGCGCTCTTCGCGGGCATCGGAGCGAGCGTTGAGCTCTCGGACGACGGGGTCGTCTGGTTCGGCGAAGGCGGCGGCCAGGCGGTCATCACGTGCCGCCCCGATGATGCAGCGCGCCTCGACGGAGCGGCGGTGCGGAGGATCGGAATCGTCGGGGGAGACACGCTCCTGGGAGTGCCGCTCTCGGAGCTCTCGGCTGCGCACGAAGGAGGCCTCGTCTAGACGTGTGTGGCGTCCTCGGCATCTACGGGCCGGAGCGCGACGTCGCGCGGCTGGCCTATTTCGGCCTCTTCGCGCTCCAGCACCGCGGCCAGGAGTCGGCCGGGATTGCCGTCTCCGACCGGGCGCGGCTGACCGTGCTCCGGGACATGGGCCTCGTGACACAGGTCTTCTCTGAGGAGAAGCTGCAGGGGCTCCAGGGCCAGGCGGCGATCGCGCACTGCCGCTATTCGACGACGGGCTCGGCGCGCTGGACGAACGCGCAGCCGATCGTCCAGCACGGCCCCGCGCGGACAGTCGCGCTCGGTCATAACGGGAACCTCACGAACACGACCGAGCTCCGGCAAGAGCTCGTGGACCGCGGCGTCAAGCTCGGCTCGACTTCCGACACCGAGGTGATCGCGGCGCTGATCGCCCACGACGAGCGGCCGCTCGACGAAGCGGTCGCCTCGACGATGCGGCGCATCCAGGGCGCCTTCTCGGCCGTACTCCTCGCGGAAGGCAAGCTGGTCGGGTTCCGAGATCCCGCGGGTATCAGACCGCTCGTGCTCGGCCGGCTCGAAGACGACTACGTGCTCGCGTCCGAGACTTCGGCGCTCGATCTGCTGGGCGCCGACTTCGTCCGCGAGATCGATCCAGGCGAGCTCGTGGTGGTCGACGAGCAGGGCGTGCGCGCGATCAGGGCGACCGACGAGAGCGCAGGCGCGCTCTGCATCTTCGAGTTCATCTACTTCGCACGCCCCGACTCGACGATGCGTGGAGTCGAGCTGCACGGGGCACGCATCCGCATGGGGGAGCGCCTGGCTGCGGAGGCGCCGGTCGAGGCAGACCTCGTCATGGGGATTCCGGACTCGGGAACCCCCGCGGCGATCGGCTTCGCACGCGCCAGCGGGATCCCTTTCTCGGAAGGGCTGATCAAGAACCGCTACGTCGGGCGGACGTTCATCCAACCCGACCAGGCGCTCCGGGAGCACGGAATCAAGACCAAGTTCAACCCGCTGGCCGAGATGGCCGGCAAGCGCGTCGTCGTCGTGGACGACTCGATCGTACGGGGGTCAACCACCCGGCAGATCGTCCAGATGCTCTTTGAGGGAGGCGCGCTCGAGGTGCACGTCCGCATCTCGTCGCCGCCGATCGTCTCCCCGTGCTTCTACGGCATCGATATGGCCTCGGAGGACGAGCTGATCGCGTCCACCCGGTCGGTCGAGGAGGTGCGCAGTCAGATCGGCGCCACGTCGCTCGCCTACCTCTCGCTCGACGGGTTGCAGGCCTCGACGCGGCGGCCGGAAAGCACCTTCTGCCGCGCTTGCCTGACTCGGAAGTATCCGACGGAGATCCCGGAAGACGTTCGGCTCGCGAAGCTCAGGTTCGAGCCCACCCTGGCTGCGAACTCGCGGCCCAGCCCGACCCAGCGCCCGGAGCCTGCACCTGCCGGTCCGACCGGCTCGACCAAGCGCTAGCCACCTGTACCTGCTTGACCGCAGAGGGTCGCGGCCGCGAGAGTGATCGGGGTGGAGGGAAGGGTCGCGATAGTGACGGGGGCGGGGCGTGGAATCGGCCGCGCGACCGTACTCGCGCTCGCGAAGCGGGGCGCTCGCGTGCTGGGCGTCTCCCGGACGCAGGCCGAGCTGGACTCGCTCGCCGGGGAGGCTCCGGTCGAAATCCTCGCCGAAGACGTTGGCACGGAGGATGGCTGCCGCCACGTCGTCGAGGAAACGCGCTCCCGGCTCGGGCCGATCGAGATCCTCGTCAACAACGCCGGGATAGGATCCGCCCACGAGACCGTCGTTTGGGAGGAGAACCCCGAGGTCTGGCGGGAGACGCTGCGGGTAAATCTCGACGGACCCTTCCACCTCACCCGGCTGGCTAGCCCCGACATGGTCGCGCGACGCTGGGGGCGGATCGTCATGGTCAGCTCGACCGCCGGCCAGATCGGCGCGCCGCGAATGCCCGCGTACTGCGCCTCGAAGCACGGCCTGATCGGCCTCATGCGGGCGACCGCACAGGACGTCGGCCCGCACGAGGTCACCTGCAACGCCGTCCTCCCGGGCTGGGTTCGCACCGAGATGGCCGAGCGCTCGGCCCGGTTCGAGGCGAAGCGCCGCGGCATCACCGAGGAGGAA
>DATHAA010000028.1:0-8431 GCA_035296905.1 Gaiellaceae bacterium | reverse complement strand
GGCCGGAGAGCGCGTCGCTCGCCTTGAAGACGACGGTGATGTTGCTGTTGTTCCAGCCGGCCCCGTTGGCGGCCGGGCTCGAGCTCTCCTGCGCGACCGAGGGGGCCGTCTTGTCGATCTTGATCAGGCCGAACGTCCCGCCAGAAGCGGTGTTCCCCGCGTTATCCGCACAGGTACCGCTGAACGTCGCTGTTGCCCCGCCCGTCTCAGCGGTGAAGTCCTGCGTCTGGTTGCCCGAGCCAGCTGTAAGGCTGCTACCGCCCGTATCGGCGCACGTGAACGTCACGCGAACGTCTTTGTTCGTCCAGTCACCGGCCGTGTAGGCGGTGGCGCCGCTGAAGCTGGGCGAATCGCCTTTCACCGCTGATGCCGTTACGGTCGGTGCGGAGCGATCGATCGTGTAGGCCTGGCCGGCGAAGCTGCCGTTGCCCGCGCCACCGCCACCCGCTGTCCCGGTGCCATTCCCACCGAGCTTGTTAGCGGCCCCGTCCTGAATCGAATCGTTGTCGTTCAAATTGAGGCCTAGCGTGCCGCTTCCTGTACCGCTCGACGCGGTGACCGTGTAGGAAGCGCCCGAACCTGAAACGGTGGAAATGGCAGGCGTGCCGCCCAGACCGGTGTTTGCGAGGGTGAAATCTGTTGAGTCAACGCCGGTCACGCTCTCGCTGAAGGTGACGGCCCAACTGACGTTGCTGGACGTGTTCGTGGGGCTTGCCGCGACCCGGTTGATCGAAAGGACGCTCGGCGGCGTCGCGTCACTCGGGGTGAGCGCGACGTTCTTTCCAGTGAGCGTGTCGCCGTTCCTGACGTTCGAGAGCGTGATCGTGCCGGACGTGTAACCGGTCTTCGACACGGTCAAGGTCAGGTTCGTCGGACCATTCCCAGCGAAGCTCAACTTTGTCGTCGTATTGTCGAAGACGTAGCTCCCGGAAGCATTCGTGCTTGTCGACGCCGCGGGACTGTTGTTGCAGCCCGACGTGCAGGTCACGGTGGCGCCGGAAATCGCGCTGAGGGAGACGCTGTCGGTCACCGTGCCCGAAACGAATGCTGCGTTCCCGTCCGTGAAGGTCCACGTCACCGTCCCGGAGGAGGCGCCTGTGGCAGTCACGGAGTACTGCGCCACGAACCAGTCAGGGAGGTTGAACTGATCGGAGATCGCGCCGCTCTCGTCCGCGGTGACGTCGACGTCTCGACGCCAGGTCTCGCCCGCGTCGTCGTTTACGCGGATGTGCACGGACTCGCCAGGAGCCCAGTTCGCGCCCGAAAGATTGACTTGCTCGCCCGGCGCGTAGTCGGCCTTGTCGGACCACACCGAAGGCGGCGGCGGTGTCTCGATCGCCGCCCGCCCGCTATTCGCAAGGGCAAGGGCCGCGAGCATCAGCGCCCCAAAAACCGTCAAGGCGAAAATCCTCCGCCAGTGTCCGCCAGTCTTTGCCTTCGCCGCAGCTGTCACTGTGCTCCTCCCCTTTCCGCCCGTCGGCGGCTTTGTTACGCCACTCTTGAAAATAAGACGTGCGCCCGCTCAGGGGACTGACCGATGGTCAAGGTCTCGGTCGCCGCGAGTTGAGGCGACCCTGGACCGGGCGCAGCAAGCGAAAATCCCTCTTCTCTCTCCCTTTCTCCCTGCGCGCGAAGGTCACTGTGCCGCAGCGCTCCGCGCGCGAAAACTGACGATGATCGATTTCCGGCCGCTCGTCTATAGGCCGCACGGCCCATTGAGAAAAGCCCGCACGGCCTATTGAACAAATCGAGGTTTGGCAGGAGAATTCTCGCAAGTAAATTTTTGGGACTGCGGAGAAGGTCGGGAGGGATATGGCGACTGTGGACAAGCGCCGGCACGCGCGCAAAACGGATGGCGAAATCCGCCAGTCCGCGGCGCGCCTTAGACTCTCCGCGCAGGAAACGCGGCGCATCGTTCATCTCGTCGACAAGACCCCGCGAGACGACGTCGCACTGGTCTCGGCGCTCGCCGATGCCCTCGTCGAGCGCTCACTCGATCACGGCTGGGCTGTCGGGAGCGTAGGCCAGCTCCTCGCGGAGGTCGCCCGGGTCTCCGGGTCGGAACTCCACGCCCTTGCGCTCCAGGTGCACTCGCACGCGACCCGGAATCCTTTCCTCTTGGCACTGTCTCCCCCGCTCGCGCTGGAGATGCAGGTGCGGATGCTCGCCGTACTCGCGCCGGTCGAGGACGTGTCCCTCTGGTCGCAGGGAGCCGAAAATGGTCCTGCGTGCGTCTCGTTCACCAGCAAGACCGGTCCGAGCCGGCGGTCGCGAATTGCCGCTCGGGACGTGCTCCGGGGTCGCCCGCCCACGGTCGGGCTCGTGCGCGCAGTCCCCGTCGAGCGTTGGCAGCACGTACAAGCAGTGCTCGTCTTTGGAGCGTCCGAGGCGGACGAAGAAGCTGCTCTCGCCGCTGCGACCGAGACGGCCCTCGCACTCACGCCGATTCTGGAGCGCGAGGCCCTTCTGTCGCGGAACGCCTCGCGGGAGCGCGCGCTTGTGTCCAGCGGTGAGAGGCTCTTGACGCGGATCGGGTTCGATCTCCATGACGGCCCCATCCAGGACGTGGCGGCGCTTGCAGGCGATGTCCGCATGCTCAGGGGCCGCGTCGAGGCACATCCTGGAGCAGTTCCCGAGGAGATCCTGTCGGGCTTCCTGGAAGACCTGCAGTCGCGCATTGCCGCGCTCGACCGCGGGATCCGCGACATTGTCCACTCGCTCGAGTCGCCGGCGGTCGCCCGTTGCCCCCTCGACGAAGCCGTCGCTTGCGAGGTGAACGCCTTCCGCCTCCAGAGCGATATCGCCGTCGATCTGAGCTTCCGAGGGTCTTTCGACTCCTTGACCGATTCCCAGCGGATCGCACTCGTGCGCATCGTGCAGGAGTCGCTCTCGAATGCCCGGGACCACAGTGGGGCTCAGTCGATCACCATCCATATCGAGGCGACGGACGCTCACACCATGCTCGAGATCACCGACGACGGGCGCGGCTTCGACGTCTCGCGGACACTCGTCCGCGCGGCACGGCGAGGGCGCTTCGGCTTGCTGGGCATGAGCGAACGCGCGCGTCTTCTCGGCGGCCGTTTCGACGTTCAGAGCAGCCCAGGTGGCCCTACGGTTACCTCGGTGCTCTTGCCGGCGTGGAAGCCGGTCGTCCCGGCCGCAAAGGAGCAGTCCGCGCTTTTCGCGGACGAAGTTCCGATCGTCTGACGCTGGCCATCGGGGCGGCCTCTGTGGTAGGAGAGGCGCATGCCCGACACGCCGCTACCTCCCGCGCTTCGTGCTTTTCTCGCCGCACCGCGCCAGGCTATCGTCGGCACCGTGCGCGACGACGGAGCGCCGGTGACAACGGCCTGCTGGTACGGCTTGGAGGACGACGGGCGCATCCTCCTGACGATGGACCGAGACAGCCACCGGCTCCGTCACCTGCGCGGCGAACCGCGGGTCGCCCTCACGGTGCTCGGAGACGACTGGTACAACCAGCTATCGATCCTGGGGCGCGCGGTCGAGATCCGTGAGGACCCGGAACTCGCCGACATCGATGCTCTCTCTGACCGCTATCGGGGCGAGCCGTACGAGGACCGCTCCTACAACGGGATCAGCGTCCTCGTCGAGGTAGAGCGCTGGCACACATGGGGCGATCCAGCCGGCGAGGCACCCTGACGTACTACGGCGACGATCTCGCGCTGGTGCACCAACTCGGCTTCGGCTTCCATGCCGACGCCACCGCGCCGGGCATCCTCGCGCTACTCGAGCCAGTGCGCGGCGGCCTCGTCCTCGAGCTCGGCTGCGGGAGCGGCCTGCTCACCCGGTACCTCGTCGAGGCGGGGCACACCGTCGTCGCCATGGACGCCTCGCCCGCGATGCTCGCGCTCGCCCGGGAAACAGCGCGGGGCGCGGAGGTGCGGCAGCTGGTTCTCCCCGACGACGCCCTGCCCCATTGCGACGCGGTCGTCTCCGTCGGCCACGTCCTCAGCTATCTCTCCGACGAGGCGGCGGTCGACCGTGCGTTGGCCGCCGCCGCAGACGCCCTGCGGCCAGGCGGTGTCCTCGCCCTCGACCTCTGCGACCTGCGCTACGGCGAGCTGCGGCGCGACGATCCGAACTCGAGCCGGATCGCCGAAGACTGGGCGATCGTCACGCGCTTCAGCCTCCCGAGGCCGAACCTCTTTGTCCGCGAAATCGCAGCCTTTCTCCGAGGCGAGGACGGCGCGTGGCGGCGCGACGAGCGCCACGAGAACGTCCTCGTCGACACTGCTCTTGTGCCGGCACTGCTGGCAAAGCACGGAGTCCAAGCCCGGGTGTCCGAGTCCTTCGGGGAAGAGAAGCTCCCGGACGGGCTCGTCGCGATCGTCGGCCGCAAGGTGGACGGCTGATGGGCGCTGCGTTCGGCTGGGGGCTGCTCGCGGCTTCGTCGCTCGTCATCGGCGCGGTCGCGGCGATCGTCGTGCGCATCGACCGAAAGCTCATCGGCCTGATCATGGGCTTCGGCGCCGGAGTCCTGATCAGCGCGGTGTCGTTCGACCTCGTCGAGGAGGCAGTCGACAAAGACCCGGATCAGTGGGCGCCGCTGCTCGGGATCCTCGCGGGGTCCTTGATCTTCTTCGGGGGAGACCTGCTGATCTCACGCTACGGCGGTGCCGACCGCAAGGACTCGGGCGGCGCGCAGGAGGACGGCTCTCCCCTCGCAATCGTGCTCGGGACCGTGCTCGACGGAATCCCGGAGTCCCTCGTGATCGGGCTGACGATCGTCGAGGGCGGGGCTGTCGGCGCGGCGTACCTGGCCGCGGTCTTCATCTCGAACCTGCCCGAGGCGATCTCCTCCACGGCCGGGCTCGTGACGAGCGGCTGGCGGAAGTCCAGGATCCTCTGGATGTGGATCGCGATTGCGCTCGTCTCGGGCCTGTCCTCCCTCCTCGGCTACAGCCTCTTCCAGGATGCCTCGCCGGACACCGTTGCCTTCATCCTCACGTTCGCGGCAGGCGGGATCCTCGCGATGCTGGCCGAGACGATGATGCCTGAGGCCTTCGAGCACGGGGGCAAGCTCGTCGGGATCGCGACGACGCTCGGCTTCGTCGTCGCGTTCGGCATCCACCAGCTCGATTGAAGCGGGGATGGCGGCACAGAGGCGCGGATCGGATTCGAACCGGTGAAACTGTCCGCCCCTCTGTTCACGGTCGCTGAGCCGAAAACTTCTAGGCGGCTGGCGTTCAGTTAGCTCCGTCGTTGTAGGGCCGTTCACATGGGAGCCGGGATGTAGGAACCCGGGCCAGGAACCCGGCGAAAGCCGGTTGAGCCGAAGCAGAGGAACGGCACCGTAGTGGATGAGGAGAGCCGACACCGCGAGCTCCGTCCGAGGCCGAAGGACCACCAGTTAGCGGCTCGTCCCTCGAGGGCGAGTGAGGATACCTGGCCGGGCAGTCAAAACCTTCGGATAGGACGGCGCAAGCGGCGCCGGGTGACCTCTGCAGGCAGGCCGACGGTGAGGGACTCGAGGGGTTAAGGGTGGAGGAAGTCATTCCGCTGGGTTGCCAGACCTAGAAGGAAATACGCGGGCCGCGGGGCGCACGCCGCGGGCACATTTGGCGCTCCCCGCGCAAGCTCCTCCGCGCCGTCGTCGCTCGGCTGCTCGGGCGGAAGCCTTAGATGCGGAGCGATTGGCCCCCTCCGGCGGCTAGTGGCCTAGAAGCCGATAGACGCGAGGCACTCTTCTTCCGTCGTCCCCGTCGCACGCGCCGCCAAGCTGTAAATGTCACCGGCCGGGACGAGAGCGGCGAACTCCCGGGCCAGGTCGTCGCGAAATCGGCCGGGCGTATCCGTCAAGGTCAAGATCGCCTCGCAACCCGCCTGGTCGCTGTTGGGAGCAGCGAGGGCGGCAGTAGCGCCAGCCCCCATAATGGCGGCTGCACAAAACGTAGCCGCAAGAAACGATCTCATCCTCATTCCCCTACCTCCCGTGTGGTGACCGCAGATGTGTGACCCTAGATGCCGACCTTCTCAATAAGTTGCAGTTGAGTCAAGCCCAGAATCACCGTGCTTGCGGCCCCACCTCGCGCACGCCCCTCCGCACCGTCGTCGCTCGGCTGCTCGCGCGGTAGGCGGCGGCTAACGTAGATCCAGCGGTGAGCGAGCCGAACGTAATCGAGACAGAGAGGATGGCACTCAGGCGTCTCACCATGGATGACCTCGGCGCGCTTGCTGCGATCTACCGTGACGCCGACGTCCGAAAGTACTTCCCCGAGGGCACCCTTACGTATGAGCAGACAAAAGAGGAGCTCGAGTGGATCATCGACGTCTACTACGGCCAGTACGGGTTTGGGCTCTGGGCGACCCTCCTCAAGGAGACGAATGAGTTCATCGGTCGCTGCGGGCTGCTGCCGTGGACGATCGATGGGCGTCAGGAAGTGGAAGTCGCGTATCTGATCACCAAGGCGCACTGGGGGCGGGGATTGGGCACCGAGGCGGCACGGGCGATCCTCGCTTACGGCTTCGGCGAACTGCATCTCTCGCGCCTCATCTGTCTGATCGATCCAGCTCACGAGGCTTCCGTCAAAGTAGCCACGAAGATCGGGATGAGTCTCGAAAGAGAAGCCGAAATCGACGGTGAGCCGACACTTGTGTACTCGGCGGCACGGCCCCTCTGAGGCCACCAAGAGCGGAGTCACTGAGGTGACCGCCGCGTCGTTGGGGAGCACTCCTAGGCCCGCCGACGTCGCTCGACTGCTCGGGCGGAATGGCCTAGCCGCTACGCCCAGGCGAACGCGGCCACGAGGGTCTGGCGAGGCGCGGTGACAGCCACTCGCGCCACCGGGCCAAGAGATCGAGCAGGTGGTTGCGCTCGCCGATCGTGTGCGGCTCGCGCGGGTAGCTGACGAGCTCGAACTCGACCCCGTGCGCGCGCAAAGCGCGGGCGAAGAACCGGGCTTGGCCGATGGGGACGCGCTCATCGTCCTCGCCGTGCAGGATCAAAGTCGGCGTCGTCACGCGGTGCGCGTAGGAGATCGGCGAGAGCTCGTCGTGTCGATGGGGACCCGGTCCTTCCCAGCCGGCGCTGCCGCCCAGGGAGGCCTCGAAGGTCGGCATGTCGCTCTCAGCGACCATCATCCCCCAGTCGCTCGGGCCTGCGCCGATCACCGCCGCGCAGAATCGCGACGTTTGCGTGACGCCCCAAGCCGTCATGTAGCCGCCCTGGCTCCAGCCCCCCAGAGCGAGCCGCTCCGGATCGGCCACGCCTTCTTGAACGAGGTGGTCGAGCCCGGATTCGACGTCGGGCCAGTCGGCGATGCCCACTCTGGCGCGGACTGACCGCGCGAATCCGGCGCCGTGCCCGAGGCCGCCACGCGGGTTGGGACAGAAGACTGCATAGCCCTGCGCCGCGAGCCACTCGCCCGGGGAAGCCCACGAGACTTGGAGGTCGTCCGCGAAGCGCCAATACGGCCCGCCGTGGAGAACCATGACGAGCGGGAACGGGCCGCCGGCCCGCGTCCTCCCGCGCGGAAGGAGCAGCAACCCATCGAGCTCGAGGCCGTCGCAAGCGCGCCACGTGAGGCGTTCCCGGCGCGCCCACTCGACACCAGCCAACTCGGGGGCGAGGTTGCTCACGCGCACGAGCTCACCGTCGGGCGGCCCCGCCCAGACGTCTGGGACGCGATGGTAGGCGACACACGCCACCACGTCTCCACAGGAAGAGGCCGCGAGCGCAAACAGCGTGCCGGGATGGCTGCTGAGCGGTACGAGTCCCTCGTCGTCTCCGAGGCGCGCCAACTCGGTATCGAGGCCGCGCGCGACGGCGACGACGGAGCCGAGGGCAAGCGACATCGGATCCGCGTCGAGGCTCCCGGTCACGAGCTGCAGCTCTTCGTCGTCGAGTCCGGCCACGAAGAGGCCGAGTCCGGCCTGCCCGCCCGCTTCGACCGAGCCGAGAATACGGAGGTCTCCAGATCCCCGCCAAACGACCGTCGCGTCTCCGGCCGCCAACCGCCATCGAGCAACAATCTCGTCGACGTCGACGTCGATGACTACGAGCTCGCCGGAGCGCGAACGATTGTCGATCTCGGGCGTCTCCCACAGCGCTGCGAGAGATCCTTCCGGCGCTGGGGCGACGGTCGAGACGTGCTTTTCGGCCGGACAGGTGAGCGTCCTCGTCTCGCCCGCCTCGAGATCGAGTAGCCGCATCCGCTGGGGCTTCCAGTCGCCGAACACCGTCGGATCGTCTCGCTCTTGCTCCCGCCGCTCGTCTTCCTCCGATGGAGCATCCGCGCAGACGAGGACTACCCGCCTCCCGTCGGCGAGTGGCGCGTACGCCGCGATTCCGGGCTTCCCCTCAGTGAGCGGCCTGGCTTCACCGCCCTCGAGGGAGACCCGGTAGAGCTGCGCGACCTTCCGTTCCTCGCGGTCCGAGAGGAAGTAGAGCGAAGTCCCGTCGGGAGCGAAC
>DATHAA010000027.1:0-66731 GCA_035296905.1 Gaiellaceae bacterium | reverse complement strand
GTCTTCCTCCGCCGCTATGCCTCGCCCGGCCAGCTCGTCTGGGATCCGTTCGCCGGATCCGGGACGACCCTCGTGGAGGCGAACGCCTTCGGTGCTCGCGCGGCCGGCTGTGACGTGTCCGCGTTCAACTGCCTGCTCATGCGGGCGAAGACCGGTGTCTACGACCCTGCTGCGCTGCTCGCGGACGTCGTCCGACTCTCCGACCGGGAGGCCGGCGCGAAGACCGGCGGCGCCGGTCGGTATCTGCGTCGTTGGTACGCGCCGCGCTCGCTCGCAGAGCTCATGTCCTTCCGGGAGCGGATCGAGGGCACCACATATCCGGAGCTCTGGCAGGTCGTCCTCTCGCGCTCAGCCCGTTCGGCGCGGCTCGCCCGCCACGACGACCTCGATTTTCCCGCCGAGCCCGTGAGCGGCGAGTACTTCTGCCATAAGCACCGGCGCGTGTGCCGCCCGGTTGGGGAGGCGGACAAGTTTCTGCGTCGCTACGTCCGCGATGCGGTGCAACGCGTGCAGGAATTCGCGGACGTCCGCTCAGGGGAGCCGGTCGACGTCCTGCACGGCGACGCGCGCTTGGTGGATCCTCCGGGGCCGGTCGACCTGGTGCTTACCTCGCCGCCCTACCCGGGGCTGATCGACTATCACGAGCAGCACGCTTACGCCTACGAGCTCCTCGGCCTTGAACGGCGAGACAGCGAGGAGATCGGGCGAGGCGTGAAGGGCTACTGCGATGACATCGCCGCGGTGCTTGCTCGCTCTCGGCGCTCACTGCGGCGCGGAGGAAAGGTCGTGGTCGTCGTCAACGACCGCCGCGGTCTCTACGACGACATCCTCTCCGCCGCCGGGCTCCGGCTCCAGGAACGGCTTTTGCGCCACGTGAACCGCCGGACCGGGCGGCGCAAGGGCGAGTACTACGAAGAAGTCTTGATCGCGACGCCCTGAAGCCCGCTGCGGACGAGCGGATGGCTCCCCGGGATGCGGACGGGGCGGACGTCGCCGACGTCGAAGCCGGCTGCGGCGACAGCGTCCCTGGTCTCCCTGTTGAGATGGCAATTCCCCGCGACCTTGCGGTGGAGCGGCGTGAAGCGGTCCTGCCAGCGCGCGAGGCGGCCCTCGCCGCGGACGTGCTCGAGAAGGACGAGTCGTCCGCCCGGGTTCAGCACGCGGCGGACCTCGGCGAGCGCAATCTGGGGTCTCTCGACCGAGCAGAGGACGAACGTGACGACCGCGGTGTCGAAGGTCTCGTCCTCGAAGGGCAGGGACTCGGCCGTGCCGGAGACGATCTCGACCGGGACCGACGCCTCAGGGGCGCGCTTGCGCAGGCGCCCGGCCATGCTGGGATCGGGCTCGACCGCGACGACTCGACTTGCGCGTTCGTAGTGCGGGAGGTTGAGGCCGGTGCCCGCGCCAACCTCGAGCACGGCCCCTTCGAGCTTGCCGACGAGCTCGTGCCTCCGCTCCCCAAGCTCCCCTTTTTCGACGCGCCGGCCGGCGAGGTCGTAGAGCCAGCCGATCATGGCCGGGCCTCCTCGACTCGCTTGCCGAGCTCCTCGATCTTCCCCTGTGCGGCGTCGAGCTTGCCGACGCAGGTGCGGTAGAGGAGCTCGCCCCGTTCCCAGAGCGCGACCGCCTCTTCCAGGCTCGCTTGCCCGCTTTCGAGCTTCGCGACGATCTGCTCCAGCTCGCGACGCGCGTCCTCGAAGGAGAGGTCGTCCGTCAACTCTGCGTTTCCTCCACGCGTGCGCCGAACCCGCCCTCGGCGAGCTCGACATCGACGTGGCTTCCGGACTCGACCTCGGCGCTCGAGCGAACGATCCCGTTGTCCATCCGGACAATGGCGTATCCTCGAGACAATGTTTTCTGCGGCGACAACGCCTGCAGTCTCCCGGCGAGGCCCTCGAGGCCCGCCCGCTTACGCTCGACAAGCAGAGCCGGCGCTCGGTCCAATCGCTCCCGGTCCCGGGTCAGCGAGCTGCGAGCCCGTTCGAGAGCCGCACCGGTGCCGCGGGCGAGCGCGGAGCGCGCGGTATCGAGCCGCTCTCGGAGGTCGCGCTCGTCCGGGACGACGAGCCGTGCAGCCGCGGTGGGCGTCGACGCGCGCACGTCGGCAGCGTGGTCGCAGAGCGGCGTGTCCTGCTCGTGCCCGACCGCGGAGACTACGGGGACGTCGCATTCGGCCACGGCCCGGACCACGCGCTCGTCGCTGAACGGCAGGAGGTCCTCGAAGCTCCCGCCTCCGCGGGTGAGCACGATCACGTCCACCTCGGGCTCGCGTGCGAGTGTCTGCAACGTTGCCGCGATCGCGGCCGGCGCCGCTTGCCCCTGAACATACGTCTGTGCGACGAGAAGATTCGCCGCTGGAAAGCGGGTCTGGACGGCTGTGACGAAGTCACGCTTGGCGGCTGCCTCGTTGCCGGTGAGCAAGCCGATCCGCCGCGGGAGCACCGGCAGCGGCCGCTTGCGCTCGGGCGCGAAGAGGCCCTCGGCAGCCAGCTTCCGCTTCAGGCGCTCGAGGCCGGCGAGGATGGCTCCGAGCCCGAGGGGCTCGATCGAGAGCGCGCGCAGCTGGAAGACGCCGCGGGCCTCGTAGAGCTCGGGGCGGCCGAAGACGTGGACCGTCATGCCGTCCGCGAGGTCGAGCCGAAGGCCGTCGAAGCGGCCCCTCGGCATGCTGACGGAAAGGCAGGCTCCGTCTGTGGAATCCTTGAGCGTGAAGAACACGCTCTGCCAACCCTGCTGGCGGCGGAACTCAGTCACTTCCCCCTCGACCCAGATCGAAGGGAGCCGGGCGACCCAGGAGGCAACGCCGCGGTTGAACGCGGAAACGGTGTAGACCTTGCGGTCGCCGTAGAGGAGCGGCTCGACCTTCACCCGCTCGAATCTAGCTCAGCCGAGCATGCGTGGAAGAAATCGGCTCGCTTTAGAGCAAGATCTGGGCGGCGACGTCCGGAACGCAGCCCAGCGGTCCGACGAGCTCGACCGCTTCGTGGAGATCCGCGTCGCTCTGTGCGATCCGCTCGGCGATGGGAAGCGGATAGCCGGCCTCCATGAGGACATGGAGGCGCCAGCTTTCCACCTTGCCGCGTTCGTCCTGTTCCCGCTCGAGAGTGGTCAACGTCTCTTCCATTCCGCGTAGGTTCGGTCTCCTTTGGACGAACCCTCCCCGGAAAAGTCAGTTTCAATCGCGGTCGAGGCTGCGCATGGAGGCGTCCAAATCCGCCTCCACCGCCGCCTGCCGCTCTTCGGCTGCCGCGAGGGTCTCCTCGAGCCTGGCGGAAAGGTGACGGACGCGCTCGGCAGCGACATCGTGCTGCGCCTCGGCCGAGCGGGCGACGTCGTTCATCCGGCGCTGGAGGCGTTCGGCAGTCATCCGCGCCATGTCTGCGATCCGGTCGGCGACGTCCTTCTCGGCCTGGCGCGCGAACTGCTCGATCGCCTTCTCGAGCTCGCGCGACAGGCGATCGGCGGCCTTCTCGCGCGACGCCTTGATCTGCGTGTCGAACTGCTTCTCGGCGTACTCGGTGAGACGCGTCGCGGCGCGGTCGAAGGCCCGGTTTAGCGCGGCAAGGTGTCGGCGCTCCGCCTCCTCGAGGCCCGCGGCGATCCGCTCTCTCGCCTCCGTCTCGTCGCGCTCGAGCTGCTCCCGTAGGGCGCGCTCCCGCGAGCGGATCCGCTCGCTCATCTCGTGCAGCGCCCGGCGCCGCTCGGCCGCGTGGATCTCGATCTCCGAGCGTCCTTCCTCGAGGAAGGAGGTGCCGAATCGCTGCAGCTCCTCCCGGAGCTTCGTGATGGCGAGACGCTGCTCCTCGCTCGCGGCGTCCACCCGCTCCGCGTCGGCGGCGAGGCGTGCCTCGTACGCGGTCACCGCCTCGCGCTGCTGCTGGCCGAGCTCGACGAGCTTCCGCTCGAGCTCACGCTGGCCTCGGTCGAGGTCTGCGGCCCACGCCATCAGCCGCTGCTCCAGCCGCTCCTGCACCGATGCCACGGTCTGGGTGAGCTCGACGCGCGCGCGCTCGGCCTGGCGCTCGACCGTGTCACGCCTCTCCTCGGCCAGACGGCGCTCCTGCTCGCTGAGCTGGTGGCTCGTGTTTGCCCGTTCCCTCGCCAGGATGCGCTCGAGCTCCAGGATCCGCTGCTGCGACTCCTCCTCAGCAAATGCATGGATCTCGTCGCGCGCTGCGTCCGCGAGCTGTTCGACCTGCTGCATGCGCCGCAGACCGCGGTTCAGCGCGAGCAGCCCGGCCTCCGCGACCGCGGCGGCGGCGAACCCTCCGGCGGCGAGGAGGAGAGCGTCCACATCCGTGTACGAGTCCGCCAGGTCGATGCCGAGCGCGATGACCGCGACTGCCGAGCCAACCGCGAGCGCGATCGTAACGAGGAGCAGGAGCCGGTCGCTCGCCTTGCCCAGGACGACGGCCAGAAGAGAGAGGGCTACGACGCAGATTGCCGCGGCGAAGGCGATTTCGAAGGCGAGAGCCATCGCCCCATCCTAGGCCCTAGAACGAAAACAGACGACCGCGCCCGCCGACGCGCGCGCCCGAGCTTGTGCGAGAGAAGTGCTTGAACGCGGTCCGGGCGATCTCTCCCGCGAGGACATCCGAGGACGCGCCGACTCCCGCGGAGCTGTAGGTCATCACGACGGCTACGAACCCACCGTCCTGCCAGTAGACGAGCCCGCTGTCGTGCCGG
This sequence comes from Gaiellaceae bacterium, assembly GCA_035296905.1. GTDB lineage: Bacteria > Actinomycetota > Thermoleophilia > Gaiellales > Gaiellaceae > DATEOR01. The sequence continues at coordinate 62,045 of DATHAA010000027.1, read as the reverse complement.
GCGACGGAAATCCAGCCCGCCTTGTGCAGCACCGAGACCCCGGGCTTGTCGCCCACATACCGGTCGAGCTTCCCGGGGTCGAGAACATGCGCCAGCGTCCAGAGGAGGAAGCGCGCATCGCTCGCGGTGAAGTGACCGGACAGGCCGAGCAGCGCCCCGTGGCCGCCCGCGCCTCGATGGAGGAACTTGTGGATCCGGGCGAGATCCCATGCCGACGTGTACTTCCCGGTGCTGTAGTACGACGGCTGCTCTACGACGGTGAGCGGAATCGGTCGCCGGTCGGTTGTCCCGAGGATGTAGCCGCCGTTGATATAGGAGTCGTAGAGGCCGAGCGCACGCAGGGTCGCCGTGACCCTCGCGCTTCCTGTGTAGATCGACCCGCCCCCGAGCCAGACCTCGAGGTCGTTCGCGGCCCCGTTGTCGGAGTAGACCAGCATGCGGCGGAACAGCATGCCGATCCTCGAATTGGCGGCCGGCTTGCCGCCGAGCACCCGCAGGACCTCGATCGCGATCCCGAGCTTGAGCGTCGAGGCGCCCATGAACCGCGCCCGGGCGTTCCACGCCGCGCCTCTCCCGGTCCGCAGATCCTGGACATAGACCGACGAGGTCCCAGGGAAGACGTCGACGAGGTCGCGAATCCTCCGCTGCAGCCCGCGGTCGAGGGAGCCCTTGATCGCGTGCGGGCGTGCGCGGCGGGAGAGGCCGTAGACGGGTCCGACCGACGAGGAGGCTTTGTCGCCCATCGCGTTCACCGCCGTGATGCGGATGGTGACGTCATGGCTCGGCAGCGAGATCGTCTTCCAGAAGCGGCGTCCGTCGAGATTGGCGTGACCCTTGTAGTCGCCGTCGACGCGGACGCTCACGATCCTTGTGCCCGCGGCCACGCGGCCTCTGATCTCGCCGAAGGAGACCTCCCGCGGAGCCGGCGCGTATATCGCGGGCGGCGTCGGCGGCGGCTCGGTCGGCGGCATGAAGGCGAGCGTTACCACACTCGCATCATCACCGAAGCGCAGGCAAGCGAGACGACTGCGACCGAGAGAATGCGAAGCGCCCGCTCGGCGGGGCCCATCATCAGCTCCGGGGTGAGCGTCTCCGACGTCCCGTCCTTGCGCTCGATCGTCCCCTGGACACGCCTGACGCGGCGCCGCATGTCCCGGACCTGCGTCGAGAGTACGCGCTGTGCCAGGCTGAGCGCGAAGGCGAAAACCGCGCCGGCAATGGCGGCCGCGCTGATCGATTCAGCGGTTGCGAAATAGGCGGTGAGCAGAGGGAACGACCCCCAGGCGAGCGCGAACCATGCGTCGTCGTGGAAGCGTCCGCCGAAGGACTCGAGGTTGTACGCAACGACGATGAAGGCGCCCGCGGCCACGAAGGCGGCGATCCACGGATCGAAGGCGACCGCCCCAACGATTCCGATCGCCGCCGCGCCCCCGATCGAGCCGACGGCGAGGAAGATCAGCACGCTGCGGGGTATCTCCGTGCGGAGCGGCCGTCCGTTGAGCTCGTCGAGCGCATGCGCGCCGATCCCAACGGCGAGGAAGAACGCGGCCATGGTCGGGAGTAGTCTGGACCACGAGAACTGGGCGCTGAGCGCAGCGCCGATGGCCACGTAGCTCAGATGCCAGGCCGTGTAGGGCGGGTGGAGGAGCGTGACGTAGTCGCGCCAGCCGCCGGAGCGCAGGGCATAGAAGGCCGGCCGCGAGGTTTCAAGCGCCACGCGTGCCCCAGAGGACGAGCCCGCCGCCGAGGCTGAGGCGCCGGCCCTCGACGCCCTCGATACCGGCATCCCTCCAGGCGCGGACGATCTCGTTTACTGGATGACGGCTCCAGAAGCCGCGGATGCTCGGCCCGAGAAAGCTGCCGACCTCGCCCCATCCGGGCGAGATTGCGCGACCGAACACGGGTAGGCCCACGCGCACGTACAGCTCCCAGGCCGGCCGGGCGACTCCTCCCGGTACGAAGAAATCGAGCATCGCGATTCGGCCGCCGGGTCGGACGACGCGGGCGAGCTCCTTCATCGTCGCCGCGGGATCGTCGACGTAGCGGAGGAGGTAGGTGAAGGTCAAAGCTTCGAAGGAGGCGTCCTCGAACGGAAGGTGCTCGGCCCTCCCTTTCTCGAGCTCGATTCGTTCGCCCAGACCTGCAGCGTCGATGCGCTCTCGGCCCGCCGCCAGCATCTCGGTGCTCTGGTCCACGCCGACGACGCGGCACCCGTAGCGGCGCACGAGCTCGATCGACACCGCCGCGGTGCCACAGGCGACGTCGAGGACAGTCGCGTTTGGGTCGGCCTCGATCCGTTCCACAAGGAAGGCGCGCCAGCGCGGGTCCTGCCCGAAGGAGAGCAGTCGGGCGTAGCGGTCGTAGGTCTCGCCGAGAGGCGCGAAGAGCGCCTGCGCTGCCTGGTTGCGCTCGCTGATGCTCTCGGTCATGGGGCTATTGTGGCGGGCTGTGGGGCTCGAGGAGGAGATAGCCGCTGCGGCGGAGGCTGCATCGGCTCACGCCGCGAATGGGGAGGTCCTCGAGGGCGTCGTCCCGGCGGAGCCCGGGGCCGGCGCGCGCGTGTACCTCTGCGCGTACCGAAGCGGCGAGGAGCAGACCTGGCTCGCGCTCGACTCCCAGTACCGTCCGGTCGCCGACCGTGCCCTCGTTCGAGAGGCGGTTTCGATCGCGGCCATGTGCGAGCTCGCGGAGGAGAGCGCCGGCGGCGGGGAGCTCGGCGAGCTGCGCGCCCGGCTCGTCGAGCTACGCCTGACCGATGCGCCCGAGGGCATCGAGGAGGCCGAGGTCGCGGCGGCCGAGCTCCAGGAGACGATCAGGCCGACCCCCCGGCTCGCGAGCGTCGGCTATCTCGACGCGATCGGACTCGCGGCGGCGAGGCTGGAGCAGACGCTCGGGGAGGTTGGGGGCTCGCCGTTCGCCGAGGCGATGAAGAGCGGCATGCCTGCGGCGGACAAGCTCGCCGCGGAGGTCGTCCGCTCCTACAAAGGCCTGCTCGGCTAGCTGAGGTCGTAGCGGTAGACGTTCGTCTCGCGGGCTCGGAAGCCGACCTTTTCGTAGAGCGCGTTGGCCGCCTCGCGCGAGGGGCGGGATGTCAGGTCGACCGTGCGGGCTCCCGACTCGGAGGCAAGGCGAGTCGCTTCAGCGACTAGCGCCTCGCCGGCACCCTGGCCCCGCGCCGCCTCGTCCACGACGACGTCTTCGATCCAGGCGCGGGAACCGGTAGGCGTGCGGAAGACGACCAGCGTCAGGGATCCGATGATCAGGCCCTCGTCGTCGCGGGCCAGGAGGATCGTCGCCGCTGGTGAGGAGACGATCTCCTCGAGCTCGGCGCGCGTGGGAGGCTGCGCCGAGGTCGAGAGCTGCGGGACGAGCCTGGCGAAGGCAGCAACGAGCTCGTCGGAGACGGTGGTCGCCTGGGTGACCGCCACGTTCGGCTAGAGGGCTCCGCCTGCCGCCGGAGGCGCCGTCGGATCCTCCCCGGCATCGCCGATCTGATTGCGCGAGAGGTGTTCCTCGGCGAGCAGGAGGTTGTCGGCGGCGCGCTCGACGACGGCCAGGAGAGCAGACATGCTCGCGACCTCCTCGCGCTGCTCCTTCAGGAACCAATCCAAGAACTGCGCGCCGACGAGGTCGTTCTCCTCACGCGCGAGCGCCGCGAGCCGGACGATTTGGTCCGTGACGGTTCGTTCCTGCTGGAGGGCGAGGGCGACCGGAGCGACGGCGTCCGAGAACTCGTTCTGCGGCTCGGTGACGGCCGGGATCCTGACCTGCTCGCCCGAGTCGAGAAGGTACTGGACGAGCATCATCGCGTGGTTCCTCTCCTCGAGTGCCTGGCGGTAGAAGTGCGTCGCGAGCCGCTGCAGGGTCTCGGAATCGAAGTAGACGGCGATCGCCACGTACTGGTTCGAAGCGGCCAGTTCGTGGGCGATCTGCTCGTTCAGCGTCTCGATGAAGCGGCTCTCGGACATCGCGGCGTACATTACGGGTGATCGACGAAAGGAGCCCTATGGAGGGCGGATTCGGATTCCCGTTCGGGGGCGACCCGGACGATCTCATGCGCGGGCTGCGCGAATTCGCGGAGCGGCAGACCGAGGCGATGCAGGAAACGCAGCGCGAGCAGTTCGCGACGCTGACGCTGAACACCGCGGTCGAGCTGACCGGAGCCGCGCTCAAGCGCTTCCAGGTGGCCGGCTCGGCTGACGAGCAGGCGATGGCCCTGCGCGACGCGATGCGCGTTCTTTTCCCCGAGGCGGTTGCTCTCGTCTCGGCCGCGCGGCAGGGGTTCATGCGCGAGTCCAGCTGATGCTGCCCGACCCTGGAGCGCTGGCGGTCTTCGTCGTCGCCGCGTTCGTGCTCCTCGTCATCCCGGGGCCGGCCGTCCTCTACATCGTGTCGCAGAGCATCAGCCGCGGGCGGCTCGCGGGCATCGTGTCGATGCTCGGGATCCAGGTCGGCGGTCTGGTGCACGTGGCCGCGGCGGCGGCGGGCCTCTCTGCGCTGCTCGTCCGCTCCGCGGTTGCCTTCAACATCGTCAAGTACGCGGGCGCGGCCTATCTGGTCTTTCTCGGCGTGCGCCGGATCCTCGGCGGGGACGAGGCGGACGATGTGCCGGGTGCCGGTGCGCGGTCCGAGAAGAGCCTCCGGCGGCTGTTCGTGCAGGGCGTCGTGGTCAACGTCCTCAATCCGAAGACTGCGCTCTTCTTCCTCTCCTTCTTGCCGCAGTTCGTGGACGTCGACGCGGGGTCGGTGGCGCTGCAGATCGCGACGCTCGGCCTGGTCTTCATCTTGCTCGCGACGCTGAGCGACGGGATGTACGCGCTCGCGGCGGGCTCGGCGGCGGGGTGGCTGCGCGGCCGGTCTGGCTTCGTTCGGGGCGAGCGGTACGCCACGGGCGGCGTTCTGGTCGGGCTGGGGCTCTTGACCGCTTTCTCGGGTGCGAAGAGCAACCCGTGACGGGGCCACCCCGTGCCTCCACCCGCTTTCGAGCGTAACGCCCGCCGACGCACGCGTGGCGCGCGGAACGTGCCGAACTAGAATCGCCGACCCGTGACCATCCTCGACCGCGCGATCGTCCGAGCGCTCCCCGCTGTGCCTCGGCAAGTCGTAAGGCGACTCTCGAGCCGCTACATCGCCGGGACGACGCTCGCCGAGGCATGCGACGTCGTCCGCGAGTTGAACGCGCAGGGCAAGGAGGCAACGCTCGACGTCCTTGGCGAGGAGGTCACGCTCCGGGAGGAGGCGATCGGACTGCGCGATGCCTACCGGCGCGCCCTCGACACCATTGAGGAGGACGGTCTCCGCTCGAACGTCAGCGTCAAGCTGACGGCACTCGGGCTCAAGCTCGACCGCGGCCTCTGTCTCGCGAACCTCACTGCGGTCGTCGAGGAGGCGGCGCGCTTCGGCAACTTCGTCCGCATCGACATGGAGGACTCCTCGACGACATCCGAGACGCTCGCTCTCTACCGGGAAATCAGAGAGGGAGGCCATGACAACCTCGGCGTCGTTCTCCAGGCGGCGCTCAAGCGCACCCTGACCGACATCGGCGCGCTCGCCGACCTCCGCCCGAACGTGCGGGTCTGCAAGGGCATCTACGTCGAGCCCCCCGAGATCGCCTTCCGCGAAGACGAGACGATTCGGCTCAACTTCCTGGATGCGCTCGAGGCTCTCTTCGACGTCGGCTCGTACGTCGGGATCGCGACCCACGACGACTGGCTGGTCGGCGAGGCGCTTGCGCTCGTCGAGCGCCGCGGCCTCGGAAGAGAGGATTACGAGTTCCAGATGCTCCTCGGTGTGCGGCCCGAGCTCGGCGACGAGCTCGTCCGCGAGGGACACCGGCTGCGCATCTACGTCCCGTTCGGTCGCCGCTGGTACGAGTACTCGATCCGGCGGCTGCAGGAGAACCCGAAGATCGCCGGCTACGTCGCGTTCGACACACTGAAGAGACTGCGCCCGTGATCTGGGCGGAGGCACAGGGCTGCCGCGTCGTCGACTCCGACGGGCGCAGCTACATCGACCTTTCCGGAGGCTTCGGCGTCGCCGCACTCGGCCACCGAAGTCCCGAGATCGAGGCTGCGGTCCGGGCTCAGGCGGATCGCTGCATGCACGCGCTCGGCGACCTCGCCGAGGCAGACGTGACGGCAGAGCTGCGCTCGCGGCTCGGCGGTGAAGGCCACCAGGTCATCCTCGGCGTCACCGGAGAGGACGCGGTCGAAATCGCCCTGCGGACAGCGCTGCTCGTCACCGGCCGCCCGGGAATCGTCGCCTTCACGGGCGCCTACCACGGGACCGGCCTGCTGGCGCTCGCGGCCACAGGGTTCGAGCGGTTCCGGAGCCCGTTCGCGCCCTGGCTGCCCGGGCCGGTGCATCGTCGCCCGTACGGAGAGGATCCCGGTGCGCTTCCCGCCGACACGGCGTGCGTCATCGTCGAGCCTGTGCAGGGGCGAGCGGGAGCGCAGGTTCCGCCGGACGGCTTCCTAGAGCGACTGCGCGAGCGCTGCGACGAGGCCGGCGCACTTCTCATTGCGGACGAGATCTATACCGGGCTCGGACGAACGGGGGCCCTCTGGCGGAGCGGCGACCTCGCCGACCTGGTCACCTGCGGGAAGGCGCTCGGAGGCGGACTTCCAATCTCCGCCTGCCTCATGAGCGCAGAGCACCGCCGCGCCTGGGGCCTGGGCCCGGAAGCCGTCTACACCCACACGCACATGGGGAACCCGCTCGCTGCGGCGGCTGCGCTCGTCGTGCTCGACCGCGTCCCTGCCCTGCTGGAGCGAGTCACGGCGGCGGGTGAGCGCTTCGAGTCTGCAGGCTGGCACGGAGCAGGCCTTCTACGCGCGAAGGAAGGCGATGCCTTCGCCGCCTGGGAACGCGGCGTGATCGCCATCCCTGCGGGCGAGGACGGCCGTTACATGAGCGCAACTCCGCCGCTTACGATCACCGACGAGGAGATCGACGAGGCGCTGGAGCGGATCGGATGAAGTACTCCTGGCGTTTCGTCGTGGTGGCCGGGTTCTTCGTCACCGCGCTCGTCGTCTCGAACATCATCGCGGTCAAGCTCGTGGAGATGTCGGGCCGCGTTTTCCCCGCGGGCCTCGTCATCTTCCCGCTCTCCTATCTGCTCGGCGATGTGCTCACCGAGGTGTACGGGATTCGGGCGGCGCGGCGAGTCATCTGGCTCGGCTTCGCCTGCAATCTCCTCGCGCTCGGCGCGATCCAGGCCGCGATTCACCTGCCCGCGCTCGATCCGGAGTTCCAGGAGCAGTTCGAGGCGGTTCTCGGGACGACGTGGCGCCTGTTTCTCGCGTCGCTCGCCGCCTACATCGTCGGCGAGCTCGCGAACGCTTATGTCCTCGCCTACATGAAGGGCGCGACGCGCGGGCGTTGGCTCTGGACCCGCACGATCGGCTCGACGATCGTGGGCGAGGGCCTCGACTCGCTCATCTTCATCACGATCGCATTCGCCGGCACGGGCGCGGGCCTCGCCAATCCGATCGTCACCACCTGGCTCATCAAGGTCGGCTGGGAGACTCTCGCCACGCCAGTCACGTATTGGGTCGTCGGCTACCTCAAGCGAACCGAAGGCGTGGACGTCTACGACTTCGGCCGGCCGCTCGACGCTCGCGCCTGAGGCTCGGGCTCGGCGAACAGACGCCCGAGCGTCTCGAGCGCGTCCGCGAGCTGGCGGCGCTCGACCTCAGAGAGATCGTCTGAGAGGCGTTCGAGCGCGCGGAGGAAGCGGTCGTAGCGCACCTTGTGCTCGCGGCGGCCGCGGGCGGTGAGGACAACGCGCACGGCGCGCGCATCCTCCGGGTCGGGCTCGCGGCGGACGAGGTCGGCGGCGACGAGCGCGTCCACGGTCCGGCTCGCGGTCGCCATCGTGACGCCGAGGTGTTTCGCCAGCGACCCGATGCGCTGCGGGCCTTCGAAGATGACCAGGCGAAGAGCCTGTGCCTGCGAGGTGGTCAGCTCGTTCGTCGAGACGTCCCCCGGCTCCTTGCGGCGCTGAAGCTCGGTGCGCAGATGGATGAGGCCGTCGGCCATGCGCTCAAGATTGCGCTGTTTCACGCGGCCTCCCGGAGCAGCTCGGGACTCGTCGCCGTCTCCTCCATCGTCTTGCGGAGCTCGATGTGCGGGACGAAGAGCACGGCGGCGAGCGCGACCGCCGCGAGGCCTATGGCGAGGACGAAGACGGGGTGGAGCGCGCCGGCCAGCGCGGCGGGGGAAACCTGACCCGTGCCGATCCCTCCCAGTCGTGCCGTGACGATCGCTCCCATGACGCTCACACCGGCCATCGCTCCGACGGTGCGGAAGAACTGAACGGATGCCGTGGCGACGCCGATCCGGCGTCGCCCGACGGAGTTCTGCACGGCCACGGTGAGAGTCTGCATCATCAGCCCGATGCCGAAGCCGACGATGACGACGTCGCGAATGACCGTGAGCTCGGAGGTGCCGACGCCGATCCGCGTGAGCAGGAAGAAGCCGGTCGCGAGGAGCGGCGGGCCGGTCATGAGCACGGGGCGGTAGTGGCCGGTCCGGGAAACGATCTGCCCCGCGACGATGCTCGTCGTGATGATCCCGAGCATGAGCGGTGTGAGCACGACGCCCGAGGAAGATGCGCTCTCGCCGAGCACGCGCTGGACGAAGAGCGGCACGTAGATGATCGCGCCGAACATCGCCGCTCCGACCGAGAACGAGGCGACGGTGGCGGCCGCGAACGTCCTCTCCTCGAAGAGGTCGAGCGGAAGGATGGGCTCCTCCGTTCGCCGCTCCCAGAGGACGAAGGCGGTCGAGAGCACGATGGCGGCGAGGAAAAGGCCGATGATGATCGGAGAGCTCCAGGGGTACTGAGTCCCGCCCCAGACTGCGCCAAGGAGACCCGCTGAGGCCCCGGTCGTGAGGAGGACCGCGCCGACATAGTCGATCGCGTGCTTCTCGGGCGCCGGCCGGCGGACGAACCCGAACCAGACGACTACGAGGGCGACCGCGGCGAGCGGCAGGTTGACGAAGAAGCACCAACGCCAGGAGGCGTTGTCGGTCAGCCAGCCGCCGACGGCCGGGCCGAGCACGGAGGACGCGGCGAAGACCACGCCCGTGACGCCCTGCCACTTTCCACGCGACCGCGGCGGGATGATGTCGCCGATCGCCGCGACGGCGAGCGGAATGAGACCTCCTGCTCCGAGGCCTTGGATCGCGCGGCCGGCGATCAGCATCCCCATCGAGACCGAGAGGCCGCAGATGATCGACCCCATGGAAAAGAGAGCGATCCCGATGAGGAAGAGCGGCCGCCGCCCGTAGATGTCGGACAGTTTCCCGTACAGCGGTACGGTCACAGTCGCTCCGAGCATGTACGCCGAGAAGACCCACGAGTAGTGCTCGAAGCCGCCAAGGTCGCGCGTGATCCGCGGCAGGGCGGTCGAGACGATGGTCTGGTCGAGCGCCGCCAGAAGCATTCCGAGCATGAGCCCGAAGAAGACGATCAGAGTGCGGCGTTCGCCGAGCGGATAGACGGAGCGGTCATTCATTTCGTTACGTAACGTAACTATATTGGACGGGCGAGCGGCAACGTCCCCCGAAGGGTGGTTCGCTACGCGAGGTTCGAGTAACCGCCGTCGACGATGAGCGTCTGCCCGCGCACCATCGCGGCCGCCGGCGAGGCGAGAAAGCAAACGGCTTCGGCCACGTCATCCGGCTCGACGAGGCGGCCGGCGGGAGTCCGCTTCCGGTAGAAGCGAAGCATCTCCTCCCGGTTCGGGAAGTAGTCGAGTGCTCCGGTCTCGACAAGGCCCGCCGAGACGGCGTTCACACGGATGTCCTGCGGCGCGAGCTCGACGGCGAGGTAGCGGACGAGCGCCTCAAGGGTGGCCTTCGAGACGCCGACCAGCATGTAGTTGTCGAGGACGCGATGGGCCCCTAGGCTCGAGATTGCGACGATGGAGCTGCCGGCGGGCATGCTCGCAGCGGCCTCGCGCGCGATTGTGAACAGGGCGCGGGCGTTTGCGTTGAGCGTCCAGTCCCAGTGCTTCTCGTCGAGCTCCTGGAACGGACGGATGACGCCGGTGGCCGCATTCGACACGATCACGTCCAGCGGGCCGGTCTCCTCGAGGAGGGCTTTCGTCTTGTCGGGGTCTCCGAGATTTCCGCGCAGGAGAACGGGCTCGGCACCGAGCTTGCGGATCTCGTCCGCGGTTTCCTCGGCGGCCTTGTCGTTGCGGAGGTAGCTGACCGCGATCCGCCGGGCTCCTCGCTCGGCGAATCGCAGCGAGATCGCCTTCCCGATCCCGCGCGAGCCGCCCGTCACGAGAACGGACTTGCCCTCGAAGGTCATGACGTCGGCGGGAGCGGATCCGCGGCCGGCGCGTGGCTCGGTAGCTCTTCCCAGCCGAGCCTCGTCGGCGGCTCGAGCGGGCCCTCCTCCGCCTTCGAGCTCGCGAACGCCAGCCTCTCCAGGAGCGCGATCTGATCGTCGCCGTGGCGACGGACCGGATTGTCCTCGGGAAGGTCGCGGATCAGGGCGCGGACGCGTGCCCGGATCTGCATCGCGAAGTGCGGCGTCGCGGCCCCGACCAGGCTGTCGATGTCGTCTTTCGTGGGCTCGGCCACGCGCGCGACTCTATCCGTTCGCGCCCCGCCTACGAGTAGACGTAGAGCTCGTTGGCATCGGGGGTGTCGTAGGCGCCGTGGGCGCTCTTCCCCCCGTAGTCGTGGTACGTCGCGTGCGCGGCGCCGAGGTCGTTGGGGAAGCCCGCGACCGGGCTCGGCCGCGCCAGCTTGATGCAGCCGTTCGAGTAGTAGTCGGACTCGCGCTCCCAGCAGAACGGGTCGTCGTAGGTCGACGTGCACGACTGGCCGTTGGACGCCGTCTCCTCACTGTGGATGAAGAGCTCAGTGCGCCGCGTCGACCCGTCCCTGCAGGTCTTGTCCTGGACCCACCAGACGCGCCCCTTGACCTTGGAGCCTTCGTAGTGGTCCCAGTGGCCTTTCTGCGCGTACCAACCGGCCGGGAGCCAGCCGCGGCCGATCTCGCACTCGTCCATGGTCGTCCCGGAGCCGCCGCGCCAGCTACGGCTGTACTCGGCGGGGCGGGGCGGGTACGTCCATTTCCAGGTCAGCGTCGAGTTGAGATTGGCGTTGCGGTTGAAGGTCCACCAGCCATTGGCTGCCGAGGCCGGAGCCACGGCCCAGCCGAGGACGAACGCCGCGAGCAGGGCGATGCGCATCTCATGCTTCTCCTTCCTGCGGGCGGCTCGGGTTGTAGACGGGGCGACGCCAGGCTGGAAAGCCTTCGGCGCCGCGGGCGGTCGGGAGCGGGATGGTGCGCGCGCAGCGGCCGGAGACGCGGTCGCAGTCGACGAACGCGCCTCCCGAGGACGAGCTCGTCCAGGCCGTCACGCGGTTCGGTCCGACGAAGTGCGGTTCGGCCACGCCCTGGCCGGCGGCGGCGCGCATCGTGCGAGCGAGCTCGATGCGGCCTCCCGCGACCCGGAAGACCGCGACGCCAGAGGCGGATGGCGCAGCGACGAGGTCGCCCTGCCAGTCGCCCGCATAGCCGACGACGCCAACGGCTGGGTCGACGGTGGTCAGGTCGAGCGAGGCCAGCATCGTGCCGTTCGCGACGGCGACGAGGTCAACTCGAGGCGGCCCCGTCTCCGGCCCGTGCTCGACGAGCGCGCTCGTGCCGTCAGGGCTGATGGCCACGAGGCCGGCGTCGGAGGCGAGCACCCGCCGCTTCTCGGGGCCGTCGAGGGCGAGGACGTCGAGCGCCTCGCCCGCGCGCACCCGGTAGACGAGCAGCGACGGTCCGGCCCAGCCGGCAACTACATAGCGGTCGGTCTTCTCCGTCCAGCGCCGGGGCGCTGCGGTCACCGAGTCGCGCACGAAGACGTCGCCCACGTAGCGGACGCCCGCACGGTAGTCGCGGCCCGCGCCCTGGAAGTACGCGATCGCGCGGTCTCCGCGCCAGGCGAGCGAGAAGGCGCCGACGACGTAGGCCGAATCGGTCCCGGCCTCCAGGTCGTGCAGGCGGATCGAGGGCCGGGCGAGCGGGTCACCGGCCGAGATGCCCTGGTCTTCCCAGGAGAGCGCGGGGTCGTCCTCGCGGAGCTCGCGCCACGCGTTGTAGGCGACGTAGCGGCCGTCGGGCGACGGCACCGCGACCGGCGTGAGCCAGCCCGCGAGTGGAGTGACGGGTGCTGCCGCGAGCGTCACGCTGTCGTGTCCGGGTAGGCCCAGCAACGTGCGCCCGACCGTGTAGACGGCGGGCGGACGGGGGGCCGGCTGCGCTCCGCGCTCGGTCTTTGCGAAGCCGCAAGCGCTCGCGGCCAGGGCGAGGAAAAGGCAAAGCGGAATGGTTATGCGCGCCGTCACCGAAGGCTCCTTGTGTCGCTGTGCGGTCGGCGGGCGCGACCTCCAGACACGATGACTGTCGCGGCCGGGATTTTCAATTCGCTCTTTTGGCCGTGTCCGGAAGCGGCGTTCTAGGGTGCCGCCGTGCGCCACCGCGTCCCGCCCGACGTGCTTCTGCTCGTCACGGTGCTCTTCTGGAGCTTCAACTTCACGGTTGAGCATTTGAGGTACAGCCCTCTAGGAAATTCCTGCAAATACACTATTTTTGACGGTGCTCGCCGCTTATAACGGCCTCTGCCAGATCCCGTAAATCGGGCCACGATGCCGCCTTCTGCTTACGGATCCAGGCCACGATCAAAGCGCGCTCCTTCGCGGCTGTCCTTGCCGCAGCGCGTCTCATTCCTCGTATCACCTGCCGCTCGAACGGCCGTAGTCCTTCGGGTAGGCCGTCCGGGTCCGGCTCGCTTGGAACGTTGATCGTGCTCTCCTCGAGCATGCGCTGCATGTAGACACTCACGCCTGACCGGATTGCGCAATCCCCGCAGATCGGCATGGGTTTGTCCGCCAGCCAACGGGCCTTGTGGACGCGGCAGCGAGGGCACTCGATGAGGATGGTGTCAGCCGTGCCCTTGAGCTGCCCGAGCCGGAGGGGATTTAAACGCTATGGCACCTCAACGCCCCGTCGCCGTAGCTCTTCCTCTGCGGCCTGCCAAGCCGACTTCCATGCGCGACGGCCCTTAGCGTAAGGCGCGGTTTCCTCTCGTCGGTGAGCGTGGCGGGCTATCGCCCGAAGCTCCTCGTCAGTCACTGACCTGTAGTAGTCCCGCAGCTTCTTCATTAGCTGAGACTCCTTTACCCGAGTCTCGCGGCTCAGGACACGCGGTAGCCTCCCCACGCGATTGCAGACACGAATCCAGACAGGTGCCACTGTTGCCGCCCTGTCCCTAGCGATAGCGGCGCTGAGTGGCGGAGCACTTCGCATTTCGATGCTCGTCTTTATGGGGCTGGTGCTTATCGCGACCTTCGCGAACAAACTTCCGCTTCTAGAGCGGTTGCCGGGCGTGGGCGCTCCGTCTGTTTGGGCTGGGTTTGAGCAGGAGCCGCTGCAAAGCTCTGCTGCCCTAAATGACGGGGAGGTGTTTCTGCATATCGAGGTAAACGTGTCAACTCGTTTGGATGATGGCGTCCTTCGCTTCCATGTCCCCCAAGGCATCGACTTCAGGAACGCCACGAGCGAGGGGCTGGACAGTGAGAAAGGGCGGCTAATGCTTCCCTTGCTCGACCCGGTCACGAACACGTTTTACGAGCAGTGGTTCGACCGGATCGACTTCCGCAGGGGATCCGGCCTTAGCAGCTTCGTCCTGATCGTTCCAGAACCGCGCCGCTTTAACGTGTGGCTTGAGATTGACTCGGAGAAACTTCGAAAGCCCTTCCGCGTGGATTTCGAGGTCGTCCAAAAGTGACGCGCTCGGGTTAGCTCCAGTACGTGTAGAGCATGGGCCGAAGTTGCCGGATGACTTCGTCCGAGGTGAAGAGCTGCCCAAACCGACACAGGTTCGCAATCGGTGCGGGAACCTCTGGATGGACGAACTCCAGCGCCTCCGCATGGTCGCGAAAGCCGCACGTCTGCGCGAGGATGTCTAAGCTTTGTCGGGTCGACGTTGCCGCCGTTCTTGGCGCGTACCCACCACATGATTTTGTCGCCCAGCTTCTCGCCGCTCCTCACGTCTACGTAGCCGCCCATGAACGGGTAGAGCCCGCCGTCGATCAGCTTGACGCAAGGTTCCGCGCCTACGCCCATGTTCGCGTCGTAGTAGTCGATGCTGTCGTCGTACCGCTGCCAGTCCCGATAGCCCAGAGGGCGGATAAGCAGCACTCCCGGCTCTCCGAACTCTGGGTCGTGCGTCACTAGCTCATCCAGACGATCCTCGGGGCGGCAGCGCCGGCATTTCTCTTCGTCCAGATCGGAGAAGTACCAACCCTCTACGAAGGTGTCCTCAGCGTTTGTCTCCAGCCATTCACGGTAATCCGCCATGTCCGGCTTGTCGGTTTCGTAGTCCAGCAGGAAGCTACTCGCGTTGATTCGCGGGTCGCTGAACTTCCACGCCTCCTTGTCGTACTGCACATCGGTGAGGCCATAACCCAGCTTTCGTCGTATACGTATGCCCATGCGTCCTTCTCGGTCCACGCTTCCGCCCGCACACGCGAGCGCCTAGCCTAAATTTGCCCGTGTTGCCGAATCTGACAACCCCTAAAGCGGCCTAACGCGCGGCCTCATGGGGCCGCGTTTACGGCCTCCGGCCTAGTCGATCTATTCGGCCGGGCGGGCGATGCAGAGAAGCGACTTGTCCGCGCCGTCGCTTATACCGGCGGTCGTGCTGATGATCTCTAGACGCTGACCGTCGATGAGGATGCTCTCGCCGTCCTCGATCACCCAGTCGCTGTTGTGGCTGATCGGGCCGTTGGGGCGTAACACGAATATGTCGTAGTGCAGTCGCTCGTCTTCGGGCCGCTCTTCTGCTTCGGGAGTGCTCATGCAGCCCATTCTGGCACGCCTCTGCCCGCGGAGGAGAGAGGCCGGAAAAGCGACCCTCCAACGGTGGTGCTTGAACTTAACGCCGTGTTCAGACCTGACAACAAAACCGACATCCGCCGAGCGCTCCCATAGTCTCCAAACCCGCATGAGACGCCGGGTTCCGCCAGATGTGCTCCTGCTCCTGACGGTCGTTTTCTGGAGTTTTAATTTTAGTGTGGTCAAGTACGCGCTCACGCACGGGTGGGAACCGCTCGCCTATTCGTCCGTGCGCTTCGCGATCGGCGCACTTCTCTTCTCCGGTTACACCTACGCGCGCGAGGGGAGCCTGGCCGTCCGGCGGCGCGATGTCGCCTTCATGACCGGCGCGGCGCTCTCCGGTATCTGGCTGAACCAGCTCTCGTTCGTCTTCGCGGTGAAGCTGACGACGGCCGCGACCGTTGCGCTCATGTTCGGGACGCTTCCGATCTTCGTGGCGCTCATCTCCTGGGCCTTCGGGCTCGAGCGCCTGCGCCTCCGCCACTGGACCGCGACGGTGATCTCGTTCTCCGGCGTCGCCCTCGTCGCGGCCGGCGCCACGAGCGGCCTCTCCGGCGACCTGGGCGGGATCCTCCTCGGCCTGGCCGCCTCGGCCACGTGGGCGCTCTACTCGGCCGCCATGGGCCCGCTCATGCGGCGCTACTCGCCCTACCGGATCAGCGCGTTCATGGGCCTCGTCGGCTCGGTGCCGCTCATCCTCACTGCCATCGTCCAGATCGGCGAGCAGGACTGGGATGCGCTCTCAG
Source organism: Gaiellaceae bacterium (assembly GCA_035296905.1). Taxonomy (GTDB): domain Bacteria; phylum Actinomycetota; class Thermoleophilia; order Gaiellales; family Gaiellaceae; genus DATEOR01. The sequence continues at coordinate 46,385 of DATHAA010000027.1, read as the reverse complement.
GCCTTGCCTGGGCGTGCTTCTTCTACAGCCTTTTCTTCAGCCTCGTCTTCACGAACATCATGTGGTTCACGGCCATCGACAAGGTCGGTGCGGCCCGCGCATCGCTCTACGCCAACCTCCAGCCCTTTCTCGGCGCGTTCTTCGCGCTGGTCGTCCTCTCGGAGGAGATGGGCACTCTGCAGATCGTCGGCGGGCTCGTGATCGGCGCGGGGATCCTGATCGCCCGCAGCACGCGGCCGCCGGCGCCCAGCCAGGACTAACCAGGACTAAACTGAGGTCCCGATGCAGGACTTCATGCCGCTGCTCGGTTGGGACCACGTCGAGCTCTGGGTCGGCAACGCGAAGCAGTCGGCCTACTTCTATGAGCGCGTCCTCGGCTTCACCCGTACGGCCTACGCGGGGCCCGAGACCGGGCTTCGCGACCGCGCCTCCTATGTGCTCGAGCAGGGCGAGATCCGCCTCGTCCTGACGACCGCGCTCCGGGAGGAGCACGAGATCACCCGGCACCACGGGCGCCACGGCGACGGCGTCCGCGACATCGCGCTGACCGTTCCCGACGCGACCGAGGCCTACCGCCAGGCCGTGCAGCGCGGGGCACGCGGCGTGAGGGAGCCGACGAGGCTCGAGGACGACCAGGGCGCCGTCCAGCTCGCATCAATCGCGACGTACGGTGACACGATCCACACCTTCGTCGAGCGATCGGGTTACGAGGGCGCCTTTGTCCCGGGTTTCGTTTCGGTCTCGGCCAACGGCCAGACCGGAAGCGACGCCGGCCTGACGAACATCGACCATGTCGTCGGCAACGTCGAGCTGGGCCGGATGGACGACTGGGTCGAGTTCTACGAGAGCGTCTTCGGGATGACGAACATCCTCCACTTCGGCGACGACCAGATCCAGACGGAGTACTCGGCGCTCATGTCCAAGGTCATGTCGGACGGCGAGGGGAAGATCAAGTTCCCGATCAACGAGCCGGCCGAGGGCAAGCGCAAGAGCCAGATCGACGAGTACATCGAGTTCTACAACGGTGCCGGCGCACAGCACATCGCGCTCGCGTCGAGCGACATCGTCGCCACCGTCGAGAACCTCAAGGGCCGCGGTCTCCTCTTCCTCGACACGCCGGACACCTACTACGAGGACGCACCAGAGCGTGTCGGCGAGATCGACGAGGACTACGCCGTGCTTCGCGAGCACAAGATCCTCGTCGACCGCGACGACGACGGCTATCTGCTGCAGATTTTCACGAAGACGGCACAGGACCGGCCCACGCTCTTCTTCGAGGTGATCGAGCGCCACGGGGCGCGCGGGTTCGGCGACGGGAATTTCAAGGCGCTCTTCGAGGCGATCGAGCGCGAGCAGGCCCTGCGCGGCAACCTTTGAGGCTCTGCACCTTCGAGGCGGCCGGTCGCCTCGCGCCGGGGAGGATCGAGGACGACCGCGTGGTCGAACTCGGTGCGCCCTCGCTGGCCGAGTGGCTCCGGTCCGGCGGCGACGACGTCGCCGATCATGCGCTCGCCGACGTCCAGCTGCGGGCGCCGATTCCGCAGCCACCCTCGGTTCGCGACTTTTATGCCTTCGAGCAGCACGTCCGGACCGCGCGTGCGTCGCGCGGGCTCGAGGTCCCGCCGGAGTGGTACGGCCGCCCCGTCTTCTACTTCTCGAACCCGGCCGCGATCTACGGGCCCGACGACGAGATCTTCTTTCCCGCCGAAAGCTCGGAGTGGGACTACGAGCTCGAGGTCGCCGCGGTGATCGGGGCCGACGGCCGGATCGCCGGCTTCACGGTTCTGAACGACTGGTCGGCCCGCGATCTCCAGCGCGCGGAGATGACCGTCGGGCTCGGCCCGGCGAAGGGGAAGGACTTCGCGACCTCCATCGGGCCGGTGCTGGTCACTCCGGATGAGCTCGGCAACCTTCGGCTCGAGATGACCGCCCGCGTGAACGGCGAGGACCGCTCCCGGGGGAATCTCGGCGACATCCACTGGCCCTTCGAAGAGCTAGCCGCTCACGCCGCCGAAAGCACGCGCCTATTGCCTGGAGACGTGCTCGGCTCGGGCACCGTCGGGACGGGCTGCATCCTCGAGCAGGGAGACGGGCGCTGGCTTCGGCCCGGCGACGAGGTCGAGCTCGAGGTCGAGGGAATCGGCGTCCTCCGGAACCACGTCGCTACGGCTTGAACGCGTAGTTCACGAGGCCGCTCACCAGCGCGACGGCGCTGTAGGCGACCCCGAGCCAGACGGGCCCTGTGACGGCGAGCCCGACCGCGACCAGCGCGAGCAGGACGAGCTCGATGGCGAGCGCAGCCTCTTTCGAGACGCGGATCCGCGCTTTCGGCGCGATGATGAGTCCCCAGACGGCGATGAACGCGGCCGGCGCCAGGACGGCGAGGTACCACCGGCCCGGCCCGGACGTCACTTCCCAGCCCCAGTAGGCGGCGGCCGCCAAGCCGCCCAGCTCGACGACGAAGAAGCGAATCGCGAGGTTGAGCGCGTTGAGAGCCCGCAAGCCCTCGGTATTCTGCCCACATGCCGACCTACCAGCGACTCGGCCGCGTTCCGCGCAAGCGCCACATCCAGTTCCGTGAGAACGGCACGCTCCTGACCGAGGAAGTCATGGGCCTCGAGGGGTTCTCCGGGAACGAGTCGATCCTGTACCACCTTCACTCGCCCTGCCGCGTGAAGGAGATCGGCTCCTTCGAGCGGATCGAGCGCAAGGAGTGGGATCCCGGCGCGCACCAGCATCGGCATTTCCGGACGATGGGCGTCGAGCCCGACGGCGATGCGGTCAGCGGCCGCAAGCTCCTGATGTGGAACGACGACGTCGAGATCGCGCTCTGCCGGCCGAGCGCCGCGATGGAGCACCACTATCGAAACGGTGAAGGCGACGAGGTCGTCTTCGTCCACGAGGGCAAGGGCACGCTCGAGACGATCTTCGGCGACCTGCCGTACCGCGAAGGCGACTACATCATCATCCCCCGCGGGACGACCTACCGGTTCGTCCCCGAGGGCGAGCAGCGCTACCTCGTCTTCACCTCGCCCGGCCTGATCGAGATCCCGCGCCGTTACCGCAACGAGTACGGCCAACTGCTTGAGCACGCGCCCTACTACCACCGCGACATCCATCCACCCATGGAGCTGAAGACGCACTCGGACCGCGGCGAGCACCTCGTCAAGTTCCGGGTCAAGGACGGCTACCAGACCTACGTCCTGGACTACCACCCGTTCGACGTCGTGGGCTGGGACGGCTACGTCTATCCGTGGACGTTCAACATCAACGACTTCGAGCCGATCACCGGCCGGATCCACATGCCGCCCCCCGCGCACCAGACCTTCCAGGGGCGGAACTTCGTCATCTGCTCCTTCTGCCCGCGCAAACTCGACTTCGACCCGCTCGCCATCCCGATCCCGTACCACCACTCGAACCTGAACTCGGAGGAGATGATCTATTACGTCTCCGGGAACTTCGGCTCCCGCAAGGGCATCGAGATCGGATCGGTCACGCTGCACCCGTCGGCTATTCCGCACGGGCCGCAGCCGGGTCTCGCGGAGAAGTCGATCGGAATGACCGAGACCCACGAGCTCGCCGTCATGTGCGACACATTCCATCCGCTCAAGCTCACGGCGCTCGCCAAGGGCACGGAGGACCCGTCCTACGCGTACTCCTGGTACGAGGAGCCGGACGCCGTCAAGGACGCGAAGAACGCCGACGAGGACCCCGCCGGAGTGACCTCGCACTTTTGAGCGGCCGCACGATCGCCGTCGACTTCGACGGCACCGTCACGGAGATGGACCTGCTGGACACGATCGCGCGCGACTTCGGGAATCCCGAAGTGTACGCGGAGGTCGACCGCGGGCTTGACGAAGGAAACCTTCCGCTCCGTGATGTGATCACGCGCGAGTTCGAGCCGGTCACGACGCCGCTCGACGAGGTGGTTCAGTGGGAGCTCGACCACGTGCGCGTGCGCGACGGCTTCCGCGAATTCGTCGACTTCGCGCGTGCGCAGGGCTGGCGCGTCGTCATCGTCTCGAGCGGCTTTCACGAGCTGATCGAGCCGATTCTCGAACGCGAGGGGGTCGAGGTGGAGCTGCACGCCAACCGTGTCGACCCGAGCACTGAGGGCTGGCGAGTCGAGTGGCGCTACGACGAGACCTGCGATTCCTGCGGCGAGTCGTGCAAGCGTTCGATCGTGCAGGGGCTCGCGGGCGACGACGAGCTCGTCTATATCGGCGACGGCTACTCCGACCGATGCGCGGCCGAGGCTTCGAGCCTCGTCTTCGCGACGCGCGGGCTGGCCGACTACCTCGACGAGCGAGGAGTTTCTTACGAGCCCTTCGACGACTTCCACGACGTCGTCCGCGGTCTCGCTTCCTGAGCCGTTCGACTTCGCGCTCTCGACCGAGCGGTTCCGGGCCTTCGGCGCCGATCTCGCCAACCTCTGGCACGAGGGCGGCGTGCACCGCGTCTTCGACGGCACGGAGGTGCGGATCGACGAGGGGAGAGGCGGAGTCCGCATTACTCCTGGTCGCGCCGACCTCGTGGGCGAGGTGCGCCACTACCTCGGCGGCCCATTCGACCTCGACGCCTTCTACGCCTTCGCGGAGACCGAGCCCGTGCTCGCTCGCATCGTCCCCAAGCTCCGTGGGTTCCGGCCGCCGCTCTCGCCGGATCCCTACGAGACCCTCGTCTCCGCGATCACTGCGCAGCAGATCTCGCTGCGCGCGGCCTTCGCCGTCCGCAACCGCTTCATTCAAGCCTTCGGCGTCAAGGCGAAGGTCGCATACGCGTTCCCGACCCGGGAGCGGGTCGCGCTCGCCGAGCCCGAGGAGATCGTCGCGCTCGGCTTCTCCAGGCGGAAGGCCGAATACACGCTCGGGATCGCGCGAAGCGACCTCGACCTCGTCGGGCTCGCCGCGCTTCCCGACGACGAGGTGAAGGCGGCGCTCACCGCGTTGCCCGGGATCGGCGAGTGGACGGCCGACTGGTTTCTGGGCCGACACCTAGCCAGGCCCGACGCCTGGCCGGCGGGCGATCTTGGGCTGCGCAAGGCGGTCCTCCACTTCTACGGCGAGGAGGACACGCGTGCGGCCGGCGATCTGTTTCCCGGCTTCCGCAACCTGACGGCGCACTACCTCCTCACCGGCCATAGGGTTCTCGCCGGATGAGATTCGACGAGCCGCCGAGCGAGGAGACCCTCCGTATATTGATCGACGAGGCTCGCGGCCGCGGCGAGGAGACGGTCACGGTCGAGGCCACGAGCGAGTCCGGCGACGCCTGGGTGCGCGCGGGGTTCAGCGAGCAGGCGCGCGTCCTCGAAGCGTCCGTCGCATCGCTCGAGCAGCGCCTCTCGAGCCACAAGGGGCCGTCCTATGGCTCCGTGCACGTGCAGACCGACGACCTGGACGGCGTCGTGCGCGCGGTGCGGCAGTTCGTCCCGCGACTGCCGGGCGGCTCGAAGGGGAGCGTGGTCGCCCCGCCGAGGAACGGCTGGATCGGCGTGTACGACGAGCTCACCGACCGGAACCCCGAGATGCTCCGCCGGCTGGCCCGTGAGCTCTCCGACCGGATGGGCGCGGTCGTACTCCAGCTCGGCGTGGAAGAGGGGCAGGTCGTCCGGTTCGTCCTCCTCGAACGCGGGCGGACCATGGACGAATACCTCTCCGTGCCGGAGTATTACGGCGAGGTCGCTCCAGGCGACGTCATCTCGCTCGCCGCGAATCCCACCGTGGTCGCCCGGCTGACCGGAGCGAATGCGGGCGAGGTGCGGCGCGTCATCGTCACGGGGAGGAGCCCGGACGAGCTTCCGCCCGCCGAGGAGCTCGTCGCGGCAGTGGGCTCGTTGCTCGGAGTCGAGGGCGGAGACCATGGGTACAAGCGTGCGGGGGAGATCCCCGACGCGGTCGACATCCCGCGCGAGTGAACGTCCTCCTTCTTCTGCACGCCTTCCCGCTCGACGCGCGCATGTGGGAGGGACAGGTGCGCGTGCTCGAACAGGCCGGGTACGAGGTGATCGCCCCGAACCTGCCGGGGACCGAACCGGACGCGAGCCTCCCGAGCTGGGCGGGGCGGATCCTCGAGCTTCTCCCAGGCGACTTCATCCCCGTGGGCATCTCGATGGGCGGCTACCTCGCCTTCGAGCTCTGGCGCCAGGCGCCGAAGCGGATTCCGGCGCTCGTCCTCGCCGACACGCGGGCGAACGCCGACGACGAAGAGGGCCGGTCGGCGCGGAACGAGACCATCCGCCGCCTTCGTGAAGACGGCTTCGATGCCTTCTGGGAGGGCCTTGTGCCGAAGCTCTTCTCGGACGGCGCCTCGGAGGATGTCGTCGAGCGCACTCGGGCGATCGCCGCCGAGCAGCCCATCGAAAGCCTGGTCGCCAGCGTCGAGGCGATGCGAGACCGCTTGGACTCGACGTCGACTCTCGCGGACGTCGACGCGCCCGCACTCGTCGTCGTCGGAGAGCACGACGTCCTCACTCCTCCGCTTGCCGCCAGGGAGATCGTCTCCGGTCTGGTCGAGGGGCGCTACGTGGAGCTCTCCGGCGCGGGCCATGTGTCCCCTGTCGAGCGGCCTGCCGAGTTCAACGAGGAGCTCCTCCTCTTCCTGCACGAGGTGCTGGCGTGACTGGGGACGAGCTCGCGCGCCTGCTCGACGAGGGCTCGGTGACGCTCCTGGACGTGCGTACGCCGGAGGAGTTCTCGGGCGAGGCCGGCTATCCGTGCGACCCGCGGCAGGGCCACATCGAGGGTGCGGTGAACGTCCCGCTCGAGGTGCTCCACTACGACGTCGAGGCAGCGCTCGAGGGCGTCGACACGTCGAAGCCGTTCGTGGCCTACTGCCACTCGGGCCAGCGATCCGAGATCGCCGCCGCCTTGTTACGCGCGGCGGGTCACGACGCCACGAACTACGCCGGCTCGTGGCACGAGTGGTCTCAGCGGGAGGCCTGATCGAAGAACGCGTTCGCGAGAGCGCGACCGAGCTCGTTCCAGCGGCCGACGGGCTCCAGCGGGATCGGCGGCGCTGAGCCGTCCGCTCCGGCCCTCCAGGCCTCGAGCATCTCCAGCGTCACCTCGGGATGGAACTGAACGCCCCAGGCGGCATCGCCGACGCGGAATGCCTGCGCGCAGGCCGGGCTCTCCGCCAGGAGCACCCCGCCCGGCGGGACGTCGAACGCGTAGCTGTGCCACTCGAAGGCCTCGAAGCTCTCGGGTAGGGCTCCGACCACGGGGTCGGATGCGCCTTCGGGCGTGAGCTCGATCTCGAACCAGCCGATCTCCGGGCGCGAGGCGGGGCCGACGTGAGCTCCGGCGACCCGGGCGAGGAGCTGGCCGCCGAGGCACACGCCCAGGAGCGGCTGGCCGCGGTCCATCGCCTCCCGCATTAGGTCGTGCTGGCCGGTGAGCCATGGGTGCCTGTCCTCCTGGTCGACGTGCATCGAGCCGCCGAAGACGACGAGCGCATCGAAGCCCTTGGGCGCCTCGGGCGGCGGCCCCTGGGAGACGTTCCATTCGAGAACTTCGTCGCCGCGCTCGCGGACGACGTCCGCGAAAAGCCCGGCCGGGCCGTCGTGCTCGTGGGTCAAGCAGAGGACACGCATGGCGCGAGTCTAGGGAAGACGGCCGGCCGCAGAGCCGTCCCTGTTCGCATCAGCAGGCGGAAGGAGAAGACGATGCATCCCGGACGAAACAGGAAGCTCAAGGCGCTCGCAGCGGCGCTCGCGGTTGCGGCCGTCGCCGCCGCGGCGACCCAGGCGTCGATCGATACTGACGCGAGGCACCAGGCGCTCGTCGACAAGGCGCAGCAGGTGCAGGTGGATGCGCGTCACCAGGCTCTGCTCAGGCACGGGGAGCAGGGGCCGGCGGTCTATTTGACGGGACAGACCGAGTCCGCGGCTTGGAGTGGCGGAACGGACTGGAGCAACGCCGGCATCGGCGCGGGCGCGGCCTTCGGGCTCGTCCTTATCGCCGCGGGCGGCGCGCTCGTCAGCCGCAAGAAGCTCGTCAGCGCCTGAACTCAGCGCATGGCTGCCCGGCGCAGCGCTTCCTGGAGCTCCTGGGCCGCAGGCCCCGGAGCTCCCGCGCCGATCGGGCGGCTGTCGATCTCGACCACCGGCATCACCTCGCGTATCGAGGAGGAGGTGAAGGCCTCGTCCGCTGCGACGAGGTGCGCGAGGGGGAACACTCCTTCCCGCACGTCGCGGCCCGCCGTGGCGGCTTCCTGCATGAGGGCCGCGCGAGTGACGCCCGCGAGGATCCCGAGCTCGAGCGCCGGGGTGTAGAGGACGTCGTCGTAGCGCCACCAGATGTTCGTCACGGGCCCTTCGAGGACGATGTCGCCTGAGCCGAGGAAGACCGCGTCGTCGGCGCCCCGGCGCTTGGCTTCCGCCTCGGCCGCCATGTTCACCGCGTAGCTCGTAGATTTCACGCCCCCGAGAAGCCACGGCGACGTCGCGCGGAGCTCCGGGTCGAGGCCGAGCTGGATCGAGACGAGCCTGATTCCGCGCTCGCGCAGGTCGTCCAACCCCTCGGGCAGCGTGCTCACCATCGCGACTTGGGTCGGACTGTCCGCACCGTCGCGGCCCGGCGTGACGAAGAGACGGAGCATCGCGTCGGGCGCGCTCGCGGCCTCGAGCGCTAGCCCCGCCAGCCGGGTCAGCTCCTCCGTGTCGATCCGGCCGATCTCCACCCGTGCCGCCGAGCCCGCCAGGCGCGTCAGGTGCTCGTCGAGCTTGAAAGGACGGCCTCCGTAGACCCTCGTCGTCTCGAACGCGGCGCGGCTGCGCAGGAAGGCCTCGTCGTCGACGTGGAGGATCGGCTCGTCGGGATCGACGAGGCCGCGCCCGCCGACTGCCAGGGCGATGAGCGTCACGTGGCCGCGGGCTCCTCGACGAGAGCGCCGACGGCGCTGAGCAATGGTCGTGCCTTCACCCAAGACTCCTCGATCTCCTCCTGCGGATCGGAGTCCCAGACGATCCCACCGCCGACCCAGAGGTGGATGAGCCCCTCAGCGACGGCGAAGGTGCGGATGGTGAGTGCGAGCTCGAGGTCGCCGTTCGGCCAGACCCGGCCGAGGGCGCCCATCGCCGCCCCGCGGCCGACCGGCTCCAGCGCCGCGATGTGGTCGAGGGCGGAGATCTTCGGTGCGCCGGTGACCGAGCCGCCGGGGAAGGTCGCCTCGAGAACCTCGGCGAGACCGACCTCCGGCCTGAGGCAGCCCTCGACGGTCGTGACGAGGTGGGCCACGCCTGCGAGCTCGTGCTCGGCCATCAGGTCGGGCCAACGGATGGAGCCTGGCTCGCAGACCCGGGAGAGGTCGTTGCGCTCGAGGTCGACGATCATCACGTGTTCGGCGGCGTCCTTCTCCGACTCCTGCAGGTCCTCAGAGGCGCAGAGCGGCCGCGTGCCCTTGATCGGCTTCGTCCAGACCCGGTCTCCTCGCCGGGCGAGGAAGAGCTCGGGCGAGGCGGAGACGATCGTCCAGCCGTCCCCGGAGAGAGGCCAGGGATGGAGAGGGTTGAGGGGCGCTAGCGCCGCGGCAAGGCCCGCGGGATCGCCTTCGAAAGGCGCCGCCAGGTGCTGGACGAGGTTCACCTGGTAAACGTCGCCGCGCTCGATCGCCGCCTTCACCCCCTCGACGGCGGCGGCGTACGCGTCCCCGTCCCAGGTCCGGCTCCACTCGCCGATGCGGAAGGCGCCTGCGGTCAGGCCGGACTCGATTTCCGGCCGGACACGGCACGCGGCGAGTGGGAGCGGGCAGGGCTCGGGGGGATCGGGGTGCCGTCCGCGCCGAAGCGTGCTCGAAAGCCCGTAGCCGAGATAGAGGTCGGCGATGACGTCTTCCGCCCCGCCGCCGAAGAACCCGGCGGCGCGAAGGTGGTCCTCGATCGCGGCAAACGCGCCGCTCGGCGAGTGCAGTTCCAGCACGTGCCGAACGCTACCCGGTAGCGCTCCTAGAATCCTGGCATGGACACACGGCCGATCGGCATCTTCGACTCCGGCGCCGGCGGCCTGACCGTCCTCCACGAGTGCCTCGTCACCCTGCCGCACGAGGACTTCCTCTACCTCGGGGACGGAGCGCGCTGCCCGTACGGCCCGAGGCCGCGCGACGAGATCCGCCGCTTCGCCCACGAGATCGCGTCGTATCTGGAGGATGCGGGCGTCAAGCTGATCGTCGCGGCCTGCAACTCCGCAACCGCCGCGGCGCTGCCACAGCTCCAGGAGAAGCTTCAGGTCCCTGTGATCGGCGTGCTCGCCCCCGAGGCCCACGCCGCGGTGCAGGCAACGAGGAACCGTCGCATCGGCGTCCTCGCCACCGAGGCGACCGTGGCGAGCGGCCGCTACGAGGAGGCCGTGCACGCGCTCGACGCGGGCGCCCAGGTCTTCTCGACGGCGTGCCCTCGGCTCGTGCCGCTGATCGAGTCCGCGGCGCCCAACCAGGAAATCGACGCCGCCCTGCGCGCGTACGCCAAGCCGCTCAAGGACGCCGAGATCGACACCGTCATCCTCGGCTGCACGCACTACCCCCTCATCAAGCCGGTCTTCGAGCGCGTCTTCGGCCGCAGGACGACGCTGATCTTCTCCGCGGTCGAGATCGCACGGGAGGTGGCCGAGACGCTCGAGCGCAAAGGGATCGAGAACGATCCGGCCCGCGAAGGGTGCTTGCGCTTCCTGACGACGGGGCCCGTGGACGAGTTCCGCGCGCTCGGAGAGCGCTTCCTCCAACTCCCCCTCGCCGAGGTGGAGCAGGTCGCGGTGCGCGACCTCGAGCTGGCGGCCGCCTGATGCGCGAAGGCCGGCGACCGGACGAGCTCCGGCAGATCGACGTCGTCCCCGACTTCGTCGAGCAGGCGGACGGCTCGGTACTGATCTCCTTCGGGAAGACGCGCGTTCTCTGTACCGCGTCGATCGAGGAAGGCGTGCCGCGCTGGCTCGTCGGGAGCGGGCGCGGCTGGATGACAGCGGAGTACGGGATGCTTCCCGCCTCGACCGGAGAGCGCAGCGCGCGCGAGGCCCGCTCCGGCCGGCAGGGCGGCCGCACCGTGGAGATCCAGCGCCTCGTCGGCCGCTCGCTCCGCGCCGCCTACGACCTGGAAAAGCTTGGCGAGCGCACGATCTGGCTCGATTGCGACGTGATCCAGGCTGACGGCGGGACGAGAACGGCCGCGATCAGCGGCGCCTGGATCGCGCTCGCCCGCGCCGCGAAGCGCAAGGGGCTTCCGGCTCCCGTTGAGCGCGTCGGCGCGATCTCCGTGGGGATCGTCGAAGGCGAGCCGCTCCTCGACCTGGACTACGGCGAGGACTCGACCGCGGACGTGGACATGAACGTCGTCATGCGGGGCGACGGCCGGCTCATCGAGGTGCAGTCCACCGCCGAGCGGAACGCGTTCACGCGCGAGGAGCTCGACCGCCTCATCGACCTCGCTGCCGCGGGGATCGAACAGATCTTCGGCATCCAGTCGAAGGCGGCCGCATGATCCCCGACATCTCCATCGGCGAGATCGCGCTCCGGCTCGTCGTGGCCGCCGCCCTGAGCGGGCTGGTCGGCCTGGAGCGCGAATGGCGCGAGCGGGCCGCGGGCCTGCGGACGCACATGCTCGTCGGCGTCGGCTCAGCGCTCTTCACCCTCATCTCCGCCTACGGCTTCAACGACTTCCTCATCGCCGGCTCGAACGTCGTCCGCGCCGACCCTTCCAGGATCGCGGCACAGATCGTCACGGGGATCGGCTTCCTCGGCGCCGGCGCGATCATGCGCCAGGGCCTCAACATCCGGGGGCTCACGACCGCCGCCGGGCTCTGGGTCGTGGCCGCGATCGGGATGGCGGTCGGGGCCGGGTATTACGCGGGCGCGCTCCTTGGGACCGGGGTCGTTCTCTTCGGGCTTGGCCCCCTCCGCTGGGCAGAGGGCCACATCGTCGCGCGCCGGCGGGCTGCCGGCCGCCTCGAGGTCGACCTGCGTCCCGAGCAGCCCCTTGCTCCCGTGCTGGCGATGCTGGAGGCGCGGCGCGCCAAGGTGGAGCGGATACACCTCGAGGAGGCCGGCGACGAGGGCCGGGAGCTCCGCCTCGAGGTCATCCTCCCGGCGTCGGTTTCCGGGCGCGAGGTGGTCGAGCACCTGTCTCAGTTGGACGAGGTTCTGGCTGTTCGTTGGGACGAGTAGACGCTGTCTTCGCGTCGCGAAACGAAGGCAAGCTCCGCGAGCTTCGCGCGCTCCTGCCCGACTGGGAGATCGAGCCGCTCGGGGACGTCGAGATGCCCGAAGAGACCGGAGCGACCTTCCACGAGAATGCGGCCGCGAAGGCTCGCTTCGCTCAGAGCGTCGAGCCAGGCCGCTGGACGATCGGAGAGGACTCGGGGCTCGAGGTCCACTGGCTCGGCGAGGTTCCCGGGATCCGCTCGGCCCGCTACGCGGGCGAGGACGCGACAGACGAGGAGAACGTCGCCAAGCTCCTGGAGGCGCTCGCCGGCGCGGAGGGCGCAGACCGCGGCGCTCGCTTCGTCTCTGAGCTCGTCGTCGTGACGCCGGAGGGGCGGGAGCTCCGCGGCACTGGGACGCTCGAAGGCGAGATCGCGACCGAGCCGAAGGGCGCCGAAGGCTTCGGCTACGACCCCGTCTTCGTCCCCACCGGCGAGAGCCGCACCGTCGCGGAGCTCGGGAACGAATGGAAGCGGGCGCACAGCCACCGAGCCGCCGCGACACGCGCTCTGGTCGCGGGGGTAGGCGAGGCGCCCGGGGAGATGTAGATTCCGCGCGTGCTCTTCCCGCACGACACGAAGGTCGATGCGCTCGCGAAGGCTCCGCTCTTCGCCGCGCTCTCCAGGCAGGAGCTCGGCGAGCTCGCCAAGGCGACCGAGGATCTCGAGGTCGACGAGGGCAAGGCCCTGACGCGCGAGGGGGATCTCGGGCGCGAGTTCTTCGTCATCGTCGAGGGCGACGTCTCAGTCACGCAAGACGGGAAGGAGATCAGGCGCCTCGGCGCGGGCGACTTCTTCGGCGAGATCGCTCTGATCTACGACAACGCCCGTCGCACGGCGACCGTGAGAGCGGCCTCGCCGCTTCGCTTCTTCGTCCTCACGCGCCAGTCCTTCCGCAGCCTCCTCGAGCACCAGCCGGAGATCGAGGAGAAGGTCATGGCCGCGCTCGAAGAGCGGCTCGCGGCCGGCTAGGCCGTCCCGGCGGTCTCGAGCTCGTCCGCCGCCGCGCGCCCGTATCGGAACCACCAGTTGACCTCGGCTCCCAGCACGAGCACGTTCGCCATCAGGTAGAGCCAGAAGAGCAGGAGCACAAGGCCGCCGAAGGCCTGCAGCGTGACGAGGTCGCCGCTCGTCAGGCGGACGAATGCGGGGAGAGCCTGGAAGCTCGCCTGGAGGAGCACGGTGGCGAAGACGGCGCCCGGGAAGGTCTCACCCCACGTGAGCGCCGCGTTCGTGAGCAGGTTGTAGAGCGTCCAGACGAGCCCGAAGATGAGCGCGGTCGAGATGGCGAGCGCGTAGACATAGGAGAGGGCACCACTGGCGACTCCCGCGTTGTGGACGAGGTCGACGCCGACGGAGCCGACCACGAGCGCGACGAAGAGAACGGCAAGGGACCCGGCGACGAGCAACAGCACGAGGAGCTTCTGGCGCACGAAGGAGCGGTTCGGGAGCCCGTAGACGATGTTGAACGCGGACTCAAGCACGCTGAAGAAGCCGAGCGCGCCCCAGAGGAGCGCGATGCCGCCGATGATCCCGATCGACGTGGCCTGGTCCTGGATCGAGCGGACGACGCTCAGGAGGCGGTCGACCGAGCTCGCGGGGAAGGCGCGCCGCAGCTCCTCGACCAGGTAGCTCGACTCCGTCTGCTGGCCGGCGAGCGCGGTCAGCGAGAGCGCGAGGAAGAGAAGAGGCACGAACGAGAGGAGCGCGAAGTAGGCGATCATCGCCGCGAGATGCGTTCCACGGTCTGCGAGGAACTTGGAGACGATGCGATGCACGCCGCCCGGAGTGTAGGGCTCCCGCCTGTCAGGCCTGTGGTAGCTTCCTCCCGCATGGACGCGGCGCAAGCTCTCGCCGATCTCACCGAGATCTCCGCGCAGATCGAAGCGGCGGTTCTCGCCGACCACGATGGGTCGGTAGTCGCCTCGACTCTCCCTGACGACGCCGCCGCGAAATCGTTCGCGGAAGCCGCCGCCGAGCTTGTCGCTGCCGCCGACGAAGTCCGCACCGAGTCAGGCTCGGATCCCCTCGTCCAGGTCGAGGGCGCGGCGGTCGACGGTTCCGTCTTCGTCGCCAAGGACGACCGGCATCTCGTCGCAGCGGTGACGAAGCCGAGGCCGACCGTTGGCCTCGTCTTCTACGACCTGAAGACCTGCCTGCGGATGCTCGAGCGCGAGGAGGAGGCGAAGGCCGCGAAGGCGACGAAGACCGCCACGCGCCGCCGGACGACCACGAAGAAGACCGAGGAGGCCGAGAGTGAAAGCTCGTAGCGCCGTCGGGCTCCTCGCAGCGGGCGCTGCGCTTGCCGGCGCGATCGTCTTCGTCCGGACGAAGACGCAGGTCGAGCGCGAGCACGTCGACGTCTACTTCGCCGACGGCTCGATGGTCTCGCTCGAGGCCGGCTCCGCCGACGGGGACCGGCTTCTTCCACTCGCCCGCCGCGCGCTCGCGTCGGCGCGGGGATGACGGACGCAGAGCTCGCAGGCCTCCTCCGTGAGCACGCGCTTCTGGAGGGGGACTTCGTGTTGCGCTCCGGGCGCCGCTCGAGCTACTACCTGGACAAGTACCGCTTCGAGACGAGGCCCGATCTCCTGAAGGAGCTCGGCGCGCGGATCGCTGCCCGCGTGCGGGAGTCGGCCCCGGACGCGCGACGCCTCGCCGGACCCGAGCTCGGCGCGGTCGCGCTCGCGGCGTCGGCCTCGCTCGCCGGAAGCCTCCCGTTCCTCATCGTCCGCAAAGAGGCGAAGGACTACGGGACCGAGCGGCGGATCGAGGGCGAGTTCGAGGCGGGCGAAGAGGTCTGTCTCGTCGAAGACGTGGTCACCAGCGGGGGCGCCGCGGAGCAGGCGGTCGAGGCGCTCAGGGAGGCCGGGCTCGTCTGCCGGACTGCGGTCTGCGTGGTCGATCGGGAGGAGGGAGGGGCCGACGCGCTCGCGCGCAAAGCGGTCCGCCTCGTGCCGATTTTTACGGCCTCCGACATCCTGCCGGGCTGAAAAGACCCGCAAACCCGCATGGTTGCGTGCTATCAGGCGTTGCTGTTAGGGTCCTCGCGGTTTCTTAAGCAATGAACGTTGACGGAAGGAGAGGGCAGTGACAAAGGCCGAGTTCACCGACAGGGTGGCAGCGAAGAGCGGGCTCTCGAAGCGGGACGCCACGAAGGCGGTCGATGCGTTCCTCGATTCGATCACCGAGGCTCTCAAGGGCGGCGAGCAAGTCGCGTTCACGGGCTTCGGCAAATTCTCGCCCCAGCATCGCAAAGAGCGGCAGGGCGTGAACCCCCGCACCGGCCAGAAGGTGACGATTCCCGCGGCTCGTGTTCCGAAGTTCTCCGCCGGTAGCCAGTTGAAGCAAGCGCTCAAGCAGTAACACCCCTCCTTCCGGTGAAATTGCGACGGGGGCCCACGCGGGCCCCCGTCTCTCGTTCCGGCCGGTGGCTGTGCGAACATATGTTCGCATGGAGGCGCAGCTCACCTTCGACGCCGCTGACCGGCTGGTCGATCTGGTCGAGGAGCGGCGCGCGCCCGTCGCAGCGGAGGAGGCGGCGCGGGCTCTCTTTGCCCTCGCCTTCGCGCCGGCTGGCCTCGCGCACAGCCTGCTCGACGACGTCGTCAGCGGTGACGCGCGCCTTGCCTGGCGGGGCTCGACGGTCGCGCTCGCGAACGATTCGACCGAACAGCTGCCGCTCGAAGCCGCGCGGTACGTTGTCGTCGACCTCGAGACGACCGGCCTTCGGCCCGGCCGCGCCGCGATCTGCGAGATCGGAGCGGTGCGGCTCGAGGGCCTCACGCACACGGGCACGTTCCAGACGCTCGTCGACCCCGGGGTTCCGATCCCGCCGGTCGTCACCTCGCTGACGGGGATCGAGGACCGGGACCTCGCGGGCGCCCCGTCGCCCGTGCTGGCCGTGCAGCGCTTCCTCGACTTCGCATCCGGAGCTGTGCTTGTGGCTCACAATGCCCGCTTCGACATCGGCTTCCTCGACCGGGAGGTCGAGCTCGTGGAGGGCCGCCGCCTCGCCGCTCCGGTAATCGACACCGTCGGGCTGGCGCGACGGCTGCTGGCCGGGCGAGTCGCCCGGGCGAGCCTGAGTTCCCTATCGCACTTCTTCGGGACCTCGACGCAGCCCTGCCACCGCGCGCTTCCGGACGCCGAGGCGACAGCGGAGATTCTGCTGCGGCTGATCGGCATCGCCCAGGAGCGAGGCGCCCGCACCGTCGCCGATCTCGGCCGGCTCGCCGCGCCGCGCACGCGTCGTGTCTACGACAAGCGCGCGCTCGCGTTCGGTGCCCCGTCGTCGCCAGGCGTCTATCTCTTCGTGGGCAAGGGAGACCAGATCCTCTACGTGGGCCGGGCGCGCAACCTGCGGGAGCGGCTGCGCTCGTACTTTCGGAGCGACAGGCAACGCCCCGCGGTGGAGGCCGCTCTCGCCGCGGTCGAGCGCATCGAGTGGCGCGTTCTCGGCTCCGAGCTCGAAGCCGCGCTCGAGGAGTTGCGCCTGATCCGCGAGGAGCGGCCGCCCGCGAACGCGCGCTCGTCGCGTCCGGACCGCTATCTGTACTTTGGGAGGCGCGCGGATCGGATCGTGGTCAGCTCGACGCCGTCGCCGCTCGGGCCCATCCGGAGCCGACGCCGCGCCGAGCTCGCAGCGCGGGCGCTCCAGGGCGCGAGCGAGAGCGAGCTCGCCGCGCTCTCCTCCGGAGGGCCGCTGCCCCGGCTCCGCGCGAAGCTCCACGATCTCGCGGAGTCCCTGCGCTACGAGGACGCGGCACGCCTCCGCGACCGCATCTCCGCGCTCGAGCAGGTCGTCGCGGACCTCGCCGAGCTCGAACGGCTGCGCGCCGCACGGCTTTGCCTTCTTGCGCCTGCTGTCGAGCCGGAGTTTCGGCGCGCGGTCTTCGTCTCCGGTGGGCGGATGGCGGCGGTGCGCACGCTGCCGCGCGGGCCAGCCGCTCGCATCGAGCTGGAGGCAGGGCTGGCCGAGGCGCGCGCCCGTGAGGCGTCGGTCGCACCCGAGGACGCCGACGAGCTCCTCCTCGTCGGGTCGTTTCTGCGCCGTCCTCCGCCCGAGCTGGAGGTCGTACGCATGGCCGACCTCGAACGCGGGTACGTCCCCGACGATGAGCGAACAACGGCCAGTGCCGGAGACGCCCGATGAGGACCTGCCCCAGGATCCGGGGATCCCCGGTGGGCCGGCCGCGCCCGACGAAGACGACGACTCGCTCGAGCGGCCCAGCTCGCCCGACGATCCGCGGGGAATCGACGCGCCCGGGTCGCCGCACGAACCTCCTCCGCAGCACTAGCCCGCTCCGGGAGGCGCCAGCGGAGAACGCTAGTAAGCTCATTCCATGGCGCAAAACCTCGAGGCCGGGGTCGACACAGCGGCTTCGACGTTCGCGGACCGCCTGGCCGATGCCGTTGATGCGAAGCGCAGTCAGCTGCTGGTGGGCCTCGATCCGCGGCCCGAGCTCCTCCCGGTCGAGCTTCGCGGCGAGACGTACCTGAGCCGCGGTGCGGCAGCGGACGCTTGCGCGCGTTTCTGCCGCGGACTGATCGACGCCGTCGCTCCGTATGTGGTCGGAGTGAAGCTCCAGGTCGCGTTCTTCGAGGCGCTCGGCGCTGACGGCATGCGGGCCTACGAGGAGGTGTGCGACTACGCGCGCGCAGCAACGCTCCTTGTCGTGGCCGACGGGAAGCGTGGCGACATAGGCTCGACCGCCCGGGCGTACGCGGATGCCTACCTCGAGGCCGGCGAAGACGGGCGGCTGCCCGTGGACGCGCTCACCATCAACCCGTATCTCGGCAGCGACTCCGTCGAGCCGTTCCTCGCTGCGTGCCGGCGCTCGGGCGCGGGGCTCTTCTGCCTCGTGAAAACGTCGAACGCGGGCAGCGCCGACATCCAGGATCTCGCCCTTTCCGACGGGCGCCGCGTTTGGCACCAGGTGGCGGAGCTCGTCAACGAGTGGGGCTCGGGGCTCGTCGGAGAACGCGGGCTGTCGAGCGTCGGCGCGGTCGTCGGAGCGACGCATCCCCGTGCTGTCGCGGAGGCGCGGCGGCTGATGCCGCAGGCAGTCCTCCTCCTGCCGGGGATCGGTGCCCAGGGGGCGACGCCCGCCGACGTGGCGAGGGCGTTCACGAGCGGGCCGGCGAGCGCGCTCGTGCCGGTCTCGCGCGCTGTCATCTACGCGTTCCGCGTCGACGGGGCGGACTGGCGCAAGGCGGCCGCGGCCGAGGCCGCGCGGCTCCGAAGCGAGGTCTGGGCGGCTTCCGGATGGTGACCGACCCGAAATACCGGACGTGGGTGTACCGCATCGCCGCTCCGGCGGCGTTCTTTCTTGCGGCGACGATTCTCGTCATCCTCATCGAGCGGGGGCTGAACGGCGACCCCCAGACGCCGACGACCGTGCTCCCCACCACGAGCGCGCCGGACACGACGACGACCGTCGGGACGACGACCTCGAAGAAGAAGCAGATCTACCGGGTGAAGGGGGGCGACACGCTCGAGTCGATCGCGGCGAAGTTCGACACCACGGTGGACGACCTGCTCGCGTTGAACCCGGGCATCGACCCGCTGGCGCTCAGCCCAGGTCAGAAGATCCGCGTTGCCTGACGGCCTTCGCCGTGTGCACAGCGGCGAGGGCGAGCGTCATGAGCGGATTCCCGACGGAGCGCATTCGCACTGCGCCGGCGACGTATTCGCTCTCCTTCCTCGGGAGGAGGAGGTTCCGCGGCGCGCGGCCCAGCGACAGGATCCGGGCCTGTCCTTGGCGGTCAGAGCCCGGCCAGAGGAAGAGCCGGGTCGGTCGCAGCTCGAAGCCGCCGAGCTCGCCGAGTTGAATCTCGAAGCCCCGCTCCCGTCCGCGTACGCGCTCGGGCGAGCTGTGCCGTTCGACCAGACCCATCGCGACCTGAATTTATACGCTGGGGTCCGTGCTCCGGCGTCTTGCCCTCCTCGCCGGGCTGCTTTTCTCCCTCGCCGCAGCCCAGGCGGCCATCGCCGCTACGCCTCCGCCCACCGTGAAGGCCTCCGCCGCGCTGCTCGTTGACGGACACACCGGGGAGACGCTCTACGCGCTGAACCCTGACCGCCGGCTCCCGATGGCGAGTCTCACCAAGCTCATGACGGCGCTGCTCACGATGGAGAACACGAAAAAGAACGACACCGTCCGCGTCGAGGGGCCCGCTCCGTCGGTGGGGGAGTCGACGATCAACCTCCAGGCGGGCGAGCGACTCAAGGTCAAAGATCTTCTCGCCGCCGCGCTCGTCCAGAGCGCGAACGACGCCGCCTACGCGCTGGCGGCGGACGTCGGCGGAAGCGTCAAGAAGTTCATCGGGATGATGAACGAGCGCGCCGCGGAGCTCGCTCTCGACGACACGCACTACGCCGTCCCCGACGGGCTCGACACGCCGGGCCACTACTCGTCCGCGATGGACACGTACACGCTGGCCCGGGAAGACATGAAGCACGCTCTCTTCCGCCGCATCGTCGAGCAGACCGGCGGCGAGATCGCTGGCGGACGCACGCTCTACGCGTGGAACGACCTGCTGACGACGTATCCGGGCGCCATCGGGATCAAGACCGGGCACACCGACCTGGCCGGCTGGAGCGAGATCGCGGCGGCCGAGCGAGACGGGGCCACGATGTACGCGGTCATCCTCGGTGGCCCGACGCGCGGCAAGCGAAACCGCGACCTCGGCGCGCTCCTCGACTGGGGCTTCGGCCACTACGGGCGCGTACAGGTGATCTCGCGCAACGAGCCGTACGCGCAGGTCGCCGTCCCGTTCTCCGACGACGAGGTCGCACTTGTCTCCGATGTCCGGCTGCGTGCCACAGTCCCGCTCGACCACACGCTCGTGGAGAAGGTCGTCGCACCCGAGTCGCTCGACCTTCCGGTCTCGCAGGGCGATCCGGTCGGCGAGATCGTGGTCTACGACGGGGACAAGGTCGTCGCCCGCCACCCGCTCGTCTCGAGCGAGACGGTCGACGAGCCGAGCTTGCCCGCACGGGTGCGCTGGTACGCTGGGCGGGCGCTCGACGAGGCCGGTGACATGCTCTCGAGCCTCTCGCCCTTCTGATGATCGTCACCGTCACTCTCAACGCTGCGATCGACCGCACGTTGCTCGTCCCGAACTTCCAGCTCGGGCAGCGCCATCGCGCGAGCGAGGGCACGTCGAGCGCTGGCGGGAAGGGGATCAACGTCGCACGCGCCGCGCGCCGCCTCGGAGTGCCGGTGGTCTGCACCGGTCTCGCCGGTGGCCGAACCGGAACGCTGCTCGTCGAGGAGCTGACGAACGAGGGAATCCTCAACGACTTCGTCCGGATCCGCGGCGAGTCGCGCACGTCCACGGCCGTGCTCGACCCGACCTCCAATGTCTACACGGAGATCAACGAGTGGGGGCCCGAGGTGTCCGAGGACGAGCTCGACGTGCTCCGCGAGAAGCTCGCCTATCTCTCGCAGGGCGCGGCCTACGTCGTCTTCGCCGGATCGCTCCCGCGCGACGTCGACCCAGGCCTCTATGCGAAGCTCATCCGCGATGGGAATCGCCGTGGGCTGATGACCGTGCTCGACTCGGAAGGCGAAGCCCTCCGGCTCGGGATCGAGGCCGAGCCCTACCTTGTCGCGCCGAACCTGCGCGAGGCCGAGTCCCTGGTGGGGCACGAGTTCGTCGACGAGGAAGACCTGACGAGCGCCCTCGACGAGATCGCCGACCTCGGCGCCCGAAACGTCCTCATCACGCTCGACACCGGGTGTTATGGGCTCTTCCGCGAAGAGCGCGCCGACGACGTCCGTGTGCGTGCTCGGGCGCCGCGGCTCGAGGCCGTCTCGACAGTCGGAGCCGGCGACACGCTTCTCGCAGCCTTCATCGCGGCACGCATGCACGACCGCTCGTACGAGGACGCGGTTCGCAGCTCAGTGGCCGCGAGCGCCGCGTCGGTGCTCGAAGCCGGCCCCGGGCGGTTCGACTTCCGCGAGGCTCAGCGCCTCGGTTCCCACGTCGCGCTCGACCGCCTCGAGCCGATCCGCCAGGACGCCTGAGCCGGTCCCTGGCCCGTCCGGGGGCGGTTGGTAGGATCGTTTCATGGACGTCGAGATCGGCCTCGGAAAGAAGGCGCGGCAGGCCTACGGGTTCGACGACATCGCGATCGTCCCCAGCCGCCGCACCCGAGACCCGGACGATGTGGACATCGGCTGGAAGCTCGGCGGGCACCTACTTGAGCTGCCGCTCCTCGCCTCGGCGATGGACGGCGTCGTCTCTCCCAAGACCGCGATCGCGCTCGGCAGGATGGGCGGCCTCGGCGTGCTCAATCTCGAGGGCATCTTCACGCGCTACGCCGACGCCGACAAGCAGTTGGCTCGGATCGCGTCCTTTTCGCCGGCCGAGGCGACGAGTGGGATGCAGAAGATCTACGCCCAACCCGTCGAGCCGAAGCTGATTGCACGCCGGGTCGAGGAGATCAAGGCGGGCGGTGTGCTGGCGGCCGGGTCACTCACGCCGCAGCGCGTCCGGGAGCACTACGAGCTGGCGCTCGAGGCGGGCCTCGATGTGCTCGTCATTCAGGGGACCGTCGTCTCGGCGGAGCACGTCTCCTCGAACGGCTCGGCTCTCAACCTGAAGGAGTTCATCTCCCAGTTGCCGATTCCGGTGATCGTCGGCGGATGCGCCAGCTACCACACTGCGCTGCACCTAATGCGCACCGGTGCCGAGGGCGTGCTCGTCGGCGTCGGTCCCGGAGCCGCGTGTACGACGCGCGGTGTTCTCGGGGTCGGCGTCCCGCAGGCGACGGCGATCTCGGATGCGGCGGCGGCGCGCGCAGAGCACCTGCTCGCGACCGGCAAGTACGTGAACGTAATCGCGGACGGCGGGATGCGGACCGGAGGGGATATCGCGAAGGCGATCGCCTGCGGCGCGGACGCGGTCATGATCGGCTCGCCGCTTGCCCGGGCGGAAGAGGCGCCGGGCCGCGGCTTCCACTGGGGGATGGCGACGTTCCACCCGACGTTGCCACGGGGCGCGCGGGTCGAGGTGAAGCAGGCGGCGGCCCTGGAGGAGATCGTGGTGGGCCCCGCGCGCGAAAATGACGGGACGCTGAACCTGATGGGCGCGCTCCGCACGTCCATGGCGACGTGCGGGTACGAGAACATCCACGACTTCCAGCGCGCGGAGATCATGCTGGCGCCGTCGATCAAGACGGAGGGCAAGGCGCTGCAGCAGGCGCAGCGGATCGGGATGGGATGACCGAGCGGGGCCGCGTTGCCCGCTCCCGCCGGGGCCACCCCATGCCTCCACCCGCTTTCGAGCGTAACCACCCCGGGCGCGCATGTGGCGCGCGGTTTGTACCGAGAGCGAAGCGAAAGGCGACGGGCTGATGGCCGACGCCGTCGTCGTCCAACTGCCCGAGCCGCCGGTCGAAGAGCGCCCCGTCCTCGTCGTTGACCTCGGCGGCCAGTACTCCCAGCTGATCGCGCGCCGCGTCCGCGAATGCCGTGTCTACTCCGAGCTCGTCTCGCACCGCGTGCCCGCCGCCCAGCTCGCCGCCCGGCACCCGCTCGCAATCATCCTCTCCGGCGGTCCGTCCTCGGTCTATGCGGACGGCGCTCCTTCGGTCGATCCCGGCCTCTTTGAGCTCGGCGTGCCCGTGCTCGGCATCTGCTACGGGATGCAGGTCATGGCCCAGGAGCTCGGCGGGCGCGTCGAGCCGACCGGAGTCAGCGAGTTCGGCCGCACCGAGATCCGCACGGAGGACGGCGCGCTCTTCGCCGGCCTCCCGGCGGAACAGGTCTCCTGGATGAGCCACCGCGACTCGGTGACGGCGCCGCCCGAGGGCACCCGCGTCGTCGCAGGCTCGGACTCGACGCCGATCGCCGCCTTCGAGGACCCCGACCGCGGGCTCTACGGCGTCCAGTTCCACCCCGAGGTCGTCCACACGCCCTACGGGAACGATCTCCTGAAGAACTTCCTTTATCGGGTCGCCGACGCACCGCCGCTCTGGACCGCCGCCGCGGTGATCGAGGAGGAGACCCACCGCATTCGCAGCCAGGTCGGCAGCGACCGCGTGCTCTGCGCGCTCTCCGGGGGCGTCGACTCGGCCGTCGCCGCGCTCCTCGTCCACAAGGCGGTCGGCGATCAGCTGACCTGCGTCTTCGTCGACCACGGCCTGCTCAGGAAGGACGAAGCCGAACAGGTCGTCGAGACCTTCGGCCGTCATTTCCACGTGCCGCTCGTCCACGTCGACGCGGCCGACCGCTTCCTCGCACGGCTCGAAGGCATCACCGACCCGGAGGAGAAGCGCAAGAGGATCGGCGAGGAGTTCATCCGCGTCTTCGAGGACGAGGCGCGAAAGCTCGGCGACGTCCGCTGGCTCGTGCAGGGCACGCTCTACTCCGACGTGATTGAGTCCGGCGGCGGGCATGCCGGCGCGGCCGAGACCATCAAGTCGCACCACAACGTCGGCGGGCTTCCTGAGGAAATGGACTTCGATCTCGTCGAGCCGCTCCGCGTGCTCTTCAAGGACGAGGTGCGCAGGGTCGGCGAGGAGCTGGGCCTTCCGGAGGAGATGGTTTGGCGGCATCCCTTCCCGGGTCCGGGGCTCGCGATCCGGATCATCGGCGACGTGACCGAGGAGCGGCTGAAGATCCTGCGGGACGCCGACGCGATCCTGCTCGAAGAGGTTCGCCGCGCCGGTCTCTACCGCGAGCTCTGGCAGTGCTTTGCGGTGCTGCCCGCAATCAGGTCGGTGGGGGTGCAGGGGGACGGGCGGACATACGCGTACCCGATCGTCGTCCGCGCGGTCACGTCCGAGGACGCGATGACGGCGGACTGGGCGCGCCTCCCGTACGACCTCCTGGAGACGATCTCGAGCCGGATCATCAACGAGATCCCCGGCGTGAACAGGGTGGCGCTCGATGTCTCGTCGAAGCCTCCCGCCACCATCGAGTGGGAATAGCGCTCCGCCGCTAGCCTCGAAGCGGTGGCGCGCTACCGCTGGACGATCCTTGCGCTCGGGACGGGCGCACAGACCGCCTACTCGGCGGTCTTTCTCGGCATACCGGTTCTCGCGCCGCCCTGCAGGAGGAATACGCCCTCGATCTGACGCACGTCGGCCTCGCGATCGCGGCCGCCAATGCGGGCTCCGTCTTCACGCTCCTGGCCTGGGGCCTCCTGGCCGACCGGGTCGGCGAGCGGGTCGTGCTCGCAACCGGGCTCGCCGGCTGCGGGGCGGGACTGCTGGTCGCCGCGTTCGCTCCCTCGTTTGGGGTCCTCGTGATCGCGCTCACTCTCGGCGGCGCCTCAGGGGCGAGCGTGAACGCGGCGAGCGGACGCGCCGTCATGAGCTGGTTCGCCCAGGAGGAGCGTGGCTTCGCCCTCGGGATCCGGCAGACAGCGCTGCCGATCGGCGGCCTGCTCGCAGCGCTCCTCCTTCCTCCGATCGAGGCAGCCGGAGGGCTCCAAGCCGGCCTCGTCGCGCTTGCGGTGGGATGCTTCGTCGCGGCGGTCGCGGGCGCGAGCGGGCTCCGCGAGGCGCCGCATGACGAGGGCGAGCTGACGGACATCGGCCATCCCGTGCGTGACCCCCGCATGTGGCAGCTTTCGATCGGGAGCGCACTCGTCCTCGCCGCGCAGATCAGCATCCTGAGCTTCCTCATCCTCTTCCTGCACGGCGAGCGAGGCCTGAGCACGGCTGAGGCGGCGGGCGTGTTCGCACTCATCCAGGCGCTCGGCGCCGTGGCGCGGATCGTCACCGGCCGCTGGTCCGACCGCCTCAGGGCGCGGATCGCGCCGCTCCGGCGGCTCGCTCTTGGTTTGACCGTGTCGCTCGCGGCTGCCGCCGCACTCCTCTCGGCGCCGCTGCCGATCCTTCTCCCCGTCTTCGTGGTGGCGGGCGCGCTCTCGCTGAGCTGGAACGGCCTGTCCTTCACGGCCGCCGCCGAGCTCGCGGGGAGGAGGAGGGCCGGCGCCGCGCTCGGCTTCCAGCAAACGGCTCTCGCGATCACGAGCGCAATCGCCCCGCCGGCCTTCGCGGCCGTCGTGGAGGCAGGATCGTGGTCGCTCGCCTATGGGCTTGCTGCCGCGATGCCGGTCGCCGGCATCGCCGTCATGCGACACCTCTCGCTCTAGTCGAGCTCGGCTTCGGCGGCCTCGCCGTGCTCGACGATGTCGCCTTCCTTGAAGAGGACATCCTGCAGCACGGTGCGCCACTTCTCGTTCCGGCGCGACAGGAACTCGAGGTTCATGGCGAAGTGCTTGAACTCCTCCTGCTGCGCGTTCTCCATGATCGCGCGCGCCTCCGGGTCCTTTTCGAGAGCGAGGCGCTGCTCGTACCAGTCGATCGCCTCGGCCTCTTCGATCAGCGACAGGCAGATCCGTGCGAACGTCCGTGTCTTCTCCGGGAGCTCGTCGGCGGGCTCGTGATATTGCTCAAACGGCATGAGGCGATTCTTGCCACGAGCGGCTCAACGACAAACTCGCAGCCGCTAGCCTCTTGCGGATGAACGCGACCGACGCCGCGCGCTCCCGGTTGGCCTCGCCGACGACGCTCCGCATCCTGCGCTGGGGCGGCCCGATCGTCTGGCTGGCCGCGTTCGCGATCTTCTGGCTCGAACGAGGCCTACCGCTCTCGCGCGACATGCTCGTCATGTGGATCCTGCTCGGCCTGCTCGCGCTCTCGCTGACCAATGTGAAGGGCTGGGTGCGAAGCGTCGTCCTCGAGTGGCTCCCGTTCCTCGCCATCCTTTGGGTCTACGACCTCCTGCGGGGACAGGCCGACGGGCTCTTCTTCCAGGCGTACGTCCTGCCGCAGCTCCGCGCCGACGAGATCCTCGGCCTTGGGGTCGCGCCGACGGTGCGCCTGCAGCACTGGCTCTGGGACGGACCGTTCACCATCCATTGGTACGACTACCTCGCGTGGCTCGTGTACGTGAGCTACTTCCTCGCGACGTACGTCGTCGCAGCCGTGCTCTGGTTTGTCGCGCGGGACCGGTTCCGGCGCTACGTCGTCATGGTCTCGGCGATCGCGATGATGGCGTTCGCCACGTACGCACTCTTCCCGGCTGCGCCGCCGTGGATGGCGAGCCAGCTCGGCGAGCTCGAGCCGACGACGCGCTCGATCGGGATCATCTGGAGCCACATTCCAATCGGCAACTTCGACACGCTCTACGAGAAGGGCGCCGCCTACTCGAACCAGGTGGCGGCGGTGCCGTCGCTGCACGGGGCCTACACCTTGCTCGTCGCGCTGGTCCTGTGGCCGTTGGTGCCGCGGTGGGCTCGCGTCTTGCTCGCCCTCTACCCGCTCGCCATGACCTACGCGCTCACGTACACGGCCGAGCACTACGTCGTGGACATCTTCCTCGGCTGGCTGTACACCCTGATCGCGTTCTGGGCGGTCAACCGCCTCTTCGACCGCCTGGCTGAGCGGCGCGAGGAGCGCGAGGCCGCGGCGGCGGCCACCTCTACCTGATCGCGAAGCCGGAGAGCCGCTCCGGCTCTTCCTCGTGGACGTCCACGGCTTCGACGCGCGCGTCCGGTGGTCCCTTCCGGGCGAAGGAGACGAGCCGCTCGACGTCGTGGGGCTCCCCCTCGAAGACGGCCTCGACGTCCCCCTCAGGTGTGTTGCGAGCCCAGCCGGAGACACCGTGCTGCTCGGCCAGCCGGCGCAGCGAGTCGCGGAAGAAGACTCCCTGGACCCTGCCGTGGAGCACGACCCGCCGGCGCACGCGCCGTAGGCTAAGCGGCTGTCCACGTGGAGCGCGGCACTGCCGCCCTTTCGCATGGGTTTAATGGGGCTGCTCGATGACTGAACTTCCTGTCCGCCGCAACACGATCCTCCTCTCCGCGTCCCTGGCCGCGAACTCGGCGATGCTGCAGCTGTCGGCCGCCGTAGCGACGCTGACGGTCGTGCTCGTAGTCGGCGTCCGAAGCCTCGTCGGGCTCGGGCCAGCGATCGTCCTCGGGACGGGAGCGCTGTCTGCCCTTCCCGCAGGACGCGCGATGGACAGGTTCGGGCGGGTGCCCGTCCTCGTCACCGGCTTCGCCCTCGGGATCGCGGGCGGCATCCTGGCGGCCGTCGGCGCCCAGTTCGACCTCGCCGTCCCGGTGCTCGTGGGCCTCGTGTTCGTGGGCGCCGCGAGCGCGACCGCGCTCCTCGCGCGCACTGCAGCCGGAGACATGTACCCGCCGAGCCGGCGCGCGCGCGGGATCTCGTTCGTCCTCTTCGGCGCTGTCTTCGGCGCCATCCTCGGCCCGACGGTCTTCAGCCCGCTGCTCGCGGGGAAGGACCTCGACGCGGACGCGCTGGTGCTTCCCTGGCTCGCCGCCTCCGCGTTCATGCTCCTCGGCCTAGTGCTCGTCGCGTCCGTGCGGCCCGACCCGAGCAAGATCGCGCGCATGCTCGCCGGCCCTGAGCGCGCCGAAACGCCCGCCGAGAAGCCCGAGGACCTCGCTGTCATCATCCGCCGGCCGGGCGTCCTCCCGTCAATGGTCGCCGCGATGGCGAGCTTCTCGACGATGGTCGGGATCATGACCTTGACCGGCGTCGTCGTCGTGGACCGCGGCCATCCGGCCGACGTCGTCTTCCCGATCATCGGAGCCCATGTCGTCGGCATGTACGCCCTCGTCATCGTCGTCGGCGATCTGATCGACCGGATCGGGAGGACGCGCGCCCTCGTCGGCGGGCTCACTCTGATGGCCGCCTCGGCGATCAGCCTCATCTGGTTCACGAGCGTGGCCATGATCGCGTTCACGCTCTTCGCGCTCGGGCTCGGCTGGAGCTTCTCCTTCGTCGCCGCGACGGCCCAGCTCGCCGACTGCACGAGCCCGGTCGAGCGAGGCAAGGTTCTCGGCCTCAACGACCTCCTCTCCGGCCTCACGGGAGCCGCGCTCGTCCTCATCTGGGGCTTCGCCCTCGACGCCGTCGGCGTCGCCGCCCTCGCGCTCGGCGGCCTCGCCATCGCGCTCGCCCCGGCGGGCTGGATCGTTCGCTATTCGCTGCGCGTGCGGGCAGCTTCGCTCGCGCCGTCCGCGCTGGACTGACGGCTGGTACAATCGGCCCTCGGCGGACGCCCGGTCCGCCGATTTTCTGTGTGATGAAGACCTATAGCGCCAAAGCGAGCGAGATCGAGCGGCAGTGGTACGTCGTCGACGCTGAGGGTCAGACCCTCGGCCGGCTGGCGACCCGGATCGCGGACACCCTGCGTGGCAAGCGCAAGGCCGAGTTCACTCATCACGTCGACACGGGTGACTTCGTCGTCGTCGTGAACGCGGAGAAGATCGCCGTCACCGGGAACAAGCTCGAGGCGAAGATCTACTACCGCCACTCCGGTTATCCGGGCGGGCTTCGCAGCCGGACGCTGGCCGAGCAGCTCGACCGGCGGCCGACCGAGGTCATTCGGGCTGCGGTGAAGGGGATGCTTCCCCGCAACCGCCTCGCCCGCCAGCAGCTCACGAAGCTAAAGGTGTACGCCGGCCCCGAGCATCCGCACGGCGCCCAGAACCCGCAACCACTCCCCGAGTCATGAGCCAGATCGCCCAATACCAGGGCACCGGGAAGCGGAAGACCTCCGTGGCGCGTGTGATCCTGCGTCCCGGCGACGGGTCGACCTGGATCAACGGGCGGACGATCGAGGAGTACTTCCCGCGGCAGGTGCTGCAGGCGCTCGCAACCGCGCCGCTCCGCGTCGCCGGGGTCGAGGGCAAGTTCGACCTCCGCGCACGCCTGCACGGCGGCGGCCCCACCGGTCAGGCCGGCGCGCTCCGGCACGGCATCGCGAGAGCTCTGGTCGAGGCTGATCCCGAGCTTCGCACCGTCCTCAAGCGCGAGGGATTCCTGACGCGCGACGCGCGCGTGGTCGAGCGCAAGAAGGCCGGTCTGCACAAGGCGCGCAAGGCGCCGCAGTTCTCGAAGCGCTAGACCTTGCCACGGCGATACTTCGGGACCGACGGGGTCCGGGGGGTGGTCGGCGAGGATCTGACCCCCGAGCTCGTCGCGCAGCTCGGCACCGCCTATGCCCGCTGGAGCGGCGGCGAGCCCGTGCTCGTCGGGCGGGACACGCGCGCGTCCGGCCCTGAGCTTGAGCGCGCACTCGAAGCTGGCCTCGCAGCCGGCGGATCGCGCGCGGTTCGCGGAGGGATCCTTCCGACGCCCGCGGTCGCATTGCTCGCCGAGGAGTCCGCTGCCGTCATCTCGGCCTCCCATAACCCGCCGGAGTACAACGGCGTGAAGTTTTTTCGCGGCGGCTGGAAGCTGGAGGACGGGGAGGAAGAGGCGATCGAGGCCTTGCTGGACGCTCCCGACGAGGCGCCCCCGCATCCTGCCGCACCGCAGGACGAAGCCCCGACCGACTACGCGGATCGCTATGTCGCGCTCGTCTGCGAGCGCTTCGGCGTGCCCTTGGACGGGCTCAGGGTCGCCGTCGACTGCGCGAACGGCGCGATGTTCGAGGTGGGCCCACGGGCGCTCCACAGGCTCGGTGCGCATGTTGTCACGATAGGAAACAAACCGGATGGCACGAACATCAACGTCGGCTGCGGCGCAACCGACCTACGCCTCCTGTCGGAGACGGTGCGGGGCGGCGAGTTCGATCTCGGCGTCGCCTTCGACGGAGACGGAGACCGCATGCTCGCGGTGGACGCCGGTGGGGAGGAGCTGGACGGCGACGAGATCGTTGCCGTCGTTGCACTTCACCTCGGCGTCGACCTCGTCGCCGTCACGGAGATGACGAACCTCGGCTTCCACCGGCTGATGGAGGAGGACGGGATCCGCGTCCTGACGACGCCTGTCGGCGACCGCTACGTGCTCGAGGCGCTTCGCCGAGAGGACGGGAAGCTGGGCGGCGAGCAGTCCGGCCACATCATGTACCTCGACGGGCATTCGACCGGGGACGGCCTGGTAGGCGCTCTGCTCCTCGGCCGGGCGCTCCGCGAGAGCGGACGCACCCTTCGCGAGCTTGCCTCCCGGATGCGGAAGCTGCCGCAGGCGAAGGCCGACGTCCCGGTACGTTCCAAGCAGCTTCCCGCGTCTCTTCGGGAAGAGATCGACGGCCTGGCGACAGGCGGGCGCGTCGTGGTTCGCCCGTCCGGGACGGAGCCTCTCGTCCGCATCCTCGTCGAGGCCGAAACCGAGGAATCTGCGGAAAGGCTCTGTGGTAGGATCGCGACTCTCGTCTCGCGAGAGCTCGGCTGAAGCCGGGCCTTTTCGTTTTCAGGCGGATTTGCAGGAAAGAGAACGCGGAGAGGCGCTTAAACAGCCCGGCGAAGGACGAGGCGAGCGCTCGAAGAAAGGGGTTCCAGGTGTGCGGAATCATCGGATACGTGGGCTCCCGGGAGGCGTACCCACTCCTCCTGCACGGGCTCGAGCGCCTCGAGTATCGCGGGTATGACTCGGCCGGCATCGCGCTGCTCGAGGAGGACGGCCTCGACTACGTGCGCGCCGTCGGAAACCTCGACCAGTTGAAGGCTGCGGTCGGCCTGGACGGCTCGGCCTCGGCCACCGGGGTCGGACACACGCGCTGGGCTACACACGGCAAGGTCTCCTTCGAGAACGCGCATCCGTTGACTGGCTGCGTGGAAGACGAGGTCGCGGTCGTGCTCAACGGGATCGTGGAGAACTTCCGCGAGCTCAAGGACTCTCTGATCGAGGAGGGCCACGCGTTCAGCTCGGAGACCGACGCGGAGGTCGTCGCCCATCTCGTCGAGCGCTACTACGAGGGCGATCTCGCGGACGCGGTCGCCACAGCTTACGCGCAGCTCGAGGGCCATTTCGCCTTCGTCGTCATCCACCGCGAGCACCCGGAGATGCTCGTCGGCGCCCGGCTCCAGTGCCCGCTCGTCGTCGGCATCGGCGACAAAGAGATGTTCCTCGCCTCGTCCATCGCCGCGTTCCTCCGCGAGACGAGGCGCGTGCAGCTGATCGAGGATGGCGAGGTCGTCGCGATCACGTCGGACGGCGCCACCTTCGTTTCGGTCGAGGACGGCCCGCGGGAGCGGGAGGAGTTCGAGGTCGACTGGGATGACGAAGACGCTGAAAAGCACGGCTACGAGACCTTCATGCTCAAGGAGATC
The DNA here is from genome assembly GCA_035296905.1 of Gaiellaceae bacterium. Taxonomy (GTDB): domain Bacteria; phylum Actinomycetota; class Thermoleophilia; order Gaiellales; family Gaiellaceae; genus DATEOR01. The sequence goes on along the minus strand of DATHAA010000027.1, from coordinate 15,147 downwards.
TACGAGCAGCCGCAGGCGGTCGCGGAGACGATCGGCGAGCGCTTCCGCGGCGACAAGCTCGACTTCGACGACATCGGCCTGACCGAGCTGGAGACGCAGAACCTCCGCCGCATGGTCGTCCTCGCCACGGGCACGGCCTACCACGCGGGCCTCGTTGGCCGGTACGTCATCGAGGAGTGGGCACGCCTCCCGTGCGAGCCGGACATCGCGAGCGAATGGCGCTACCGCAATCCCGTTCTCACGAAGGACACCCTCGTCGTCGGCATTTCCCAGTCGGGCGAGACCCGCGACACGGTGCATGCGCTGCGGCTGGCGAAGGAGAGCGGCGCGAAGACGCTGGCGATCACGAACATGATGGGGACGCAGATCACGCAGGAAGCCGACCGGGTTCTCTACACGCGCGCCGGGCTCGAGATGAGCGTCGCCGCAACGAAGACCTTCACGGCCCAGGTGACGCTGCTCTATCTCCTCGCGCTCCATCTCGCCCAGGCGCGGAACACGCTGCCGCAGGAGGAGATCAAGTCGCTCCTCGACGAGGTCTCGGCGCTCCCCGCGAAGATCGGCGCGTACCTCGACGGCGACCATCCGATCGAGGAGATCGCCCAACGTCACTACCAGGCGCCGTTCTTCCTCTACCTCGGCCGACACATCGGCCTTCCGCTTTGCCTCGAGGGGGCGCTCAAGTTGAAGGAGCTCTCCTACATCCCGACCGATGCCTACTCGGCGGGCGAGATGAAGCACGGGCCGATCGCGCTTCTCGACGAGCAGACGCCGGTGGTCTGCATCGCGACCGACTCACACGTCTACGACAAGATCGTGTCGAACATCCGGGAGGTGCGGGCGCGCGGCGCGGATGTCATCGCGATCGCGACCGACGGCAACGAGGACATCCAGCACCACGCCGACGACGTGATCTATGTGCCGAGGACGCATCCCTTCCTGCAGGCCGCGCTGGCCGTCGTCCCACTCCAGCTCCTCGCATATCGAATCGCACGGCTCCGCGGCCTCAACATCGACCAGCCGCGCAACCTGGCCAAGACGGTCACCGTCGAATAGGCCAAGTTCGTGCGGGGCCGCCGCGAGCCTCCCTCCGGTTCCGACCCTAATGCGCGCGGACGCGCGTGTCTGGAGCCGTTCGTGCCGAAATCGTCAATCGTCGTCGGGCGCCTGCCGGAGGCGCTTCGTCGTCCCGCGCCGCTTCTTTTCCTCGAGCCGCCGGTGGCGCGCGGCGGCCGTCGGCTTCGTCGCGCGGCGCTTCCGCTCGACGCGCAGGCCCGCCCGGATCGCCGCCGCGAGTCGGTCGAGGGCGAGCTCGCGGTTTCGTGTGCGGCTCCGTTCGTCCTGCGCGACCGCCCTCACTACCGGGCCGACGCGCCGCCGCAGCCGCGTCTTCTGCGCTTCCGAGAGCGTCTCCGAGGCGTCCACGTCGAAGAGCGCCTCGACCCGCGTTTCCGTCTTCTGCGCGTGCTGGCCGCCGGGCCCGCTCGAGCGCGAGTATCGGAAGCCGATCTCCTCCACGGGGATCGCCAGCCGGCTCTGCACCTGAATAGACTCGCGTGCGATGACCGCGATTCTGCTGGACATCGACGGGGTTCTGCACGTTTCCGGCGAGGCGGTACCCGGGGCGCCCGACGCCGTGCGGGCTCTCCGCGACGAAGGCCATCGCCTCCGCTTCGTCACGAACAACACGACGCGGGCCCGCACAACGCTCGCGGGCGAGCTGCAGTCCATCGGCTTCGACCTCGAAAGCGAGGACATCACGACGACCCCGCTTGCGGCAGGAAAGCTTCTGCAGGGGAAGCGCGTGCTGGCACTGGTCATGAGCTCGATCCGCGACGACCTCGCGGACTACGTCGACCTCGTGGAGGACGGCGCCGACGCAGTTCTCCTCGGCGGTGCGGACGAGAGCGAGGAGACGGCGGAGGTCTTCTCCTACGACCGGCTCAACCACGCCTACGCCGAGCTGCGCGAGGGCGCGCGCCTCGTCTGCCTGCACAAGAACAAGTGGTGGCAGACGAGCCGAGGTCCGCTCCTCGACTCGGGCGCGTTCGTCGCCGGGCTCGAGTATGCGGCGGGCGTCGAGGGCGAGGTCGTCGGCAAGCCGACCGCGGCCTACTTTCAGGCGGCACTCGCCGAGGTGGAGGCGACACCGAGCGAGGCGGTCATGGTGGGTGACGACGTCGAAGCCGACATCGGCGGCGCGAAGGCGATCGGCATGCGCGGCGTCCTCGTACGCACCGGGAAGTTCAGGCCTGCCGCGCTCAGGGAAGCGGAGCCCCAGCCCGACGCCGTCGTCGACTCGATCGTCGACCTGCCGACCTACCTCAACGGCGCGTGAAGGTCGGCCTCGACCTCATCGAAATCGGGCGCATCAGGCGCACGCTGGAGCGCTACCCGTCGTTCCGAGACCGTATCTTCACCGAGGCGGAGCGCGCCTACTGCGATTCCCGGCCGAACCCGCCGCAGCACTACGCTGCCCGCTTCGCCGGCAAGGAAGCCGTCGGAAAAGCGCTCGGCTTCGGGGTGGCGCGGGCCTTCGCCTGGCAGGACGTCGAGATCTCCGGCCGGCCGAAGCCGGGGGTGAGACTCGCCGGCCGGGTGGCGGACTGGGCGCGGCGCAACGAAGTGGGCGAGCTCGACCTCTCGATGACCCATTCGCGAGAGCTGGCCGCCGCCGTGTGCGTCGTCCGCGACGTCGATGTGGGCTGAACCGCTCTACACCGCGGAGGAGATGCAGGCCGCCGAGGAGACTCACGACGGCCCGATGATCGAGCTCATGGAGCGGGCCGGCAGCGCGGCGGCAGAGGCCGTGCTCCGCCGACACCCGGAGGCGCGCAGCGTGGCGGTCTGGTGCGGGACAGGTTCGAACGGCGGCGACGGGTTCGTGGTCGCGCGCAGGCTCCACGAAGCGGGCAAGACTGTCGAAATCGTGCTCGTGGGGGACGAGGGCAAGGTCGCCGGTGACCCCGCTGAGAACCTCGAACGCGCACGCAAGCTGAAGATCCCGCTCGCCGAGCCGGGTGGCGGCGGGGTGGCCGTGGACGCGCTTTTCGGCACCGGTTTTTCCGGCAAGCCACGCGACAATGCAGCGCGCACGATCGAGGACCTGAACGGCCTTGGCGTCCCGATCGTCTCCGTCGACGTACCGAGCGGAGTGGACGCCTCGACGGGCCAGGTCGTGGGCGCTGCGGTGAAGGCAGACGCAACGGTCACCTTCCACGGGCGGAAGGTCGGCCTCGTTGTTGCCCCTGGCCGGTTTCACGCGGGCGAGGTCGACGTGGCCGACATCGGGCTCCGACCGGGCCGAACGCGGCACGAGTACGTCACCCAGGGCATCCTCGAAGAGGTTCCGCGCCGCGGGCCCGGCGACAACAAGTACTCGGCCGGCTCCGTGCTCATCGTGGGCGGTTCGACTGGGAAGACCGGTGCGCCGTGCTTGACCGCCGAGGCCGCTCTACGGGCGGGGGCCGGGATCGTGACCGTCTGTGTGCCTGCGTCCCTGAATGTCGTCTTTGAGCAGCGGCTGCTCGAGGTGATGAGCCGGCCGTGTGAGGACGAGGACGGAGTCATGACCATGGACGCCGCGGACGCCATCATCGAGGCGGCCGAGAAAGCCACCGCCGTCGCGATCGGGCCCGGAATCGGGCGGACGGACGCCGTCCGCGCCCTGATCGGCTACCTCCTCGACCGTCTCGACAAGCCGATCGTCCTCGACGCCGACGGGCTGTGGGCCGTCGCTGGCCACCTGGACTGGATCTTCTCGCGCGATGCGCCCACGGTTCTGACGCCGCACGCGGGCGAGCTCGCACGCTTGCTCGGACGCGACTCGAGCGCAGTCTCCGCCCGTCGGCTCAACGCTGTCCAGACGGGCGCCGACGACGTGGGCGCGGTCGTTCTTCTCAAGGGCGCGGACACCCTGGTCGCCTCTCCGGGCAGGGGAGCCCTCGTCTGCGACCTCGGCAATCCGGGGCTTGCGACGGCCGGCACTGGCGACGTCCTCACCGGGATCGTCGCCGCGTTCCTGTCGAAGGGCATGGGCGCGAAGGTCGGGGCCGCGGCGGCCGCGGCGGCGGGCGGGGAGGCGGCCCGGCTTGCGGGCGAGACCCACGGGACCGCCGGGATGATCGCGAGCGACGTCGTCGAGGCTCTCTCGCCGGCTCTCTCCCGCTAACCTCGCCCTCCGATGGGCCGGTCCGAGATCACGATCGACCTCGGTGCGCTGCGCCGGAACACGGCTGCGCTCGTGGACGCTGCCGGCGGCGCCGAGCTCTGGGCCGTCGTCAAGGCGGATGCCTACGGCCACGGCGCCCTGGACTGCGCTCGGGCCGCGCTCGACGGTGGAGCACGGGCCCTCTGCGTGGCGACGGCGAAGGAGGGAGCGGCGCTCCGCGCCGAGCTCGCAGATGCACGCATCCTCGTCCTGAGCCCGCTGGCCGAGCGGGAGGAGGGCGTCGCGCGGGAGGCGGGGCTCGAGGTCGCGGTCTCCACACCCCGGCTTCCCGAGGGCCTCGCCGTGCACGTCAAGGTGGACACCGGCATGGGCCGGTTCGGCATGTCTCCCGGGGAGGCCGCGCACATCGATCCCGGTCGCGTGGTCGGCGTCATGAGCCACCTCGCCACCGCCGACGAGGACGACGCGGCGTTCGCCCGCGCTCAGCTCGACGCTTTTGCCGCCGTCGCCGAGCGCTTCCCCGGTGCGACCCGCCATATCGCGAACAGCGCAGGCACGCTCTCGATTCCCGACGCGCGCCTCGATGCCGTCCGTTGCGGCGTCGCGCTCTACGGGCTCTCCCCGTTCGGCCGCGATCCGGGGGAGCACGGTCTGGAGCCGGTCCTGTCCTGGCGAAGCTACGTCGCCCAGGCAAAGGTTCTGCGAAGCGGCGACAGCACCGGATATGGGCGTCGCTTCGTCGCGGAGGAGGAGAGGCGTATCGGCCTCGTCCCGGTCGGCTACGGGGACGGCTTCCGCCGCGTGCTGACCGGAACGGAGGTGCTCGTGGCCGGCACGCGCCGGCGCGTCCTCGGGACGGTCTCGATGGACTCGTTCGCGGTCGAGCTCGGCGACGAGCCGGAGGGCGCGCCCGTGACCCTCATTGGCGACGGCCTTCTCATCGAGGAGCACGCGCGACATGCCGGCACGATCAACTACGAGCTCACCACGGGCATCGTCTCCGACCCGCGCCGGGCGGAAAGACGGGTCGTCGATGGATAGCCGCATCAGCACCGCCGTCGCAGGGGTCGAGGCCTACCTCGTGGGAGGCGCGGTGCGCGACGAGCTTCTCGGCAGGCAGGTCGTCGACGTGGACGTCGCGACGCCCGACCCCGAGGTTGCCGCGCGCATCTACGCGGGCCTCTCGAAGGGCGCGGTCTTCCCGCTCTCAGAGAAGCACGGTGCCTGGCGCGTCGCGTTCAAGGACGGCAGGACGGTCGACTTCACGCCGCTCGCCGCCTCGATCGAGGACGATCTCGGCACCCGGGACTTCACGATCAACGCGATCGCGCAGCCGGTGGCCGGAGGCGACTACGTCGATCCGCTGGGGGGGCGAGCGGATCTCGAGTCGCGGACTCTCCGCGCCGTCTCGGAATCGATCTTCGAGGACGACCCGCTGCGGCTCCTTCGGGCCGTGCGTCTCGAGGACGAGCTCGGCTTTGCGCTGGACGAGCCCACGGAAAAGCTCGTGCGCCGGCACGCGGCCCTCGTCGGCGACCCCGCGGGCGAGCGAATCGTCGGCGAGCTCGAGCGCCTCTCGCCCTCGGGGTTCGAGCGGGCTGACGCGCTCGGCCTCCTTGCGCCGCTGGGTGGCAGCCTGGAGCGCTTCGGCTCGGTGGACGTCGCCGACACGCCCGGCTACCTGCTCGTCGTCGCCTTCGGCGAGAACGTCGAGCGCTACCCGGTCTCGAACGAGCTCAAGCGGCTCGCGCGTACGCTGCTTCGCGCGGAGCGGCCGCAGGACGAGTCGCCCCGCGCCATCCACCGGTTTCGGAGTGCGACCGAGCCATGGTCGCTGACCGCACTCGCCTTCCTCGGCGCTGACGATCTCTACGGGGCCGTGCAGGCGGCCAGAGTGGCGGAGCCGAAGGAGCCGCTTCTGCGTGGAGACGAGCTCGGGATTCCGCCGGGGCCGGAGATCGGGCGACTGCTCGACCTCGTCGCCGAGGAGCGCGCGGCGGGCACGATCTCGACCCGCGAGGAAGCGCTTCAGCTCGTGGAGCGCGAACGGTCTAGCGGCGCCACTTGATGGTGCAGCCGACGGCCGGCACGTCCTGAACGTCCGGGGCCTTGCCCTGGAGAGCCGCGTCGAGCGCATCTCGGAGATAGGGCTCGGCGCCGCCCGGATCCTGATGGTCCGAGTCGGGCGTCCCGTGGTAGACGAGGCGGTGCTCGCCGTCGAAGAGGAAGACCTCGGGGGTCCGCGCGGCGCCGTAAGCCTCGGCGACCTCCTGCGTCTCGTCGTAGAGGAAGGGGAAGACGAAGCCCTTCTCCCGTGAGCGCGCCTCCATGTCGTCGAGGGAATCGCCGAGGTAGCCCGCGTTCGAGTTGACCGCGACGAGCCCCGCGCGGCCGTCGTAGTCGCGGGCAACGTCGTTCAGCCGGTCTTCCCACGCGACGACGTACGGGCAATGGACGCACGAGAAGACGACGACGAGCGGCTTGCCAGCGTAGCTCTCCGTGGAGTGCGAGCTCCCGTCGACGCCCGGGAGATCGAACGACGGCGCGGGATCGCCGAGCGCGAGGCGGGCCATGCAGCAATGCTATCGGCGTGGGCCCGCTCTACGACGCTGTCGGCATTGGCATGCGGGCTTACTCCCGCGCCGCCTTCCGCGTCCGCTATGTCGGCCCGAAGGCGTTCCGGCTCCGCCCCGGGACGCTCATCGCCGCCACGCACCGCAAGGAGACCGACGTGCCCGTGATCGCGCCGGAGCTCTACTTCCGCGCTTCGCTCTGGAAGCACAGGAGCGAGCGAATGCATTTCGCGGCGCGAGACGACATGTTCCTCCGCGGCTTTTTCGCCGGCTTCCCGCCGGAGATGTCGCCGCGCGCCCGCCGGCTCCTCTTTCCGCTCTCCGTCGGCCGCTTTCTCCCGCGTGTCGAGGTGCACCCGATCTCGAGTGCCAGCACGGCGCGGCTCTTCGAGCTCCTCGACGCATCGCCGGAGACGCCGGTGGCCGACGTTATCCCGGCGCGTCTGTTGGCGCCGCTCCGCGAGCGCGGGCTGGCCGACTCCGCGCGCGCAGAAGACGCTCTCCGGGGCGAGTACGCCGATCTCCTGTGGGAGCCGGTCTCACGGGGCGAAGGGCCTGAGCCGTTCTGGAGGGCTCGCGCCGCGAGGGCAACCGCTGACTTTCGGGAGCTCGTCGGCCTCATGCGGGCGGGGCATTCGCTCCTCGTCTTCCCAGAGGGAAGGCCGTCACCGGACGGGGAGATCGGCCCGCTGCGCCGAGGCGTCGACGCGCTCGTCCGCCGCGGGAAGCCCGAGCGGATCCTGCCCGTGACGCTCGCCTACGACCCGCTCGTCCGCGGGCGCACCGAGGTGGTCCTCGCCTTCGCCGAGACGGTGCCGCCGCCGCACGAGGGGCTCGAGAATGCCGTTCTCGAGCGACTGAAGAGGAATACGGCGCTGACCGCGGGCCAGTTCGTGGCTCATGAGCTCTCGGCAGGGCGCGAGCCGCACCCGGCCGCGTTCGCCGCCGAGCTCGAGTCCGCCCGCGCGCTCGGCCGGCCAGTCGACCCCGCGCTTGCCGACCCCGCACGGCGTGCGGCGAAGCTCGCCGAGGCGCGCACCGCCGCCGAGACGAAGCCGGACGAGCTCCCCTTTCTCGCGAGGGAGTTCGAGAGCGCGCGGAGCTAGAGCTCCGCGCCTCAGATGGGCTCTTCGAGCGTCTCGTGCCGCCGGAAGAGGCGCGGGAAGGCGGGGCGGACGAGCGCCAGGCCGAGCAGCGTGATCGGGATGACGGTGAGCGCGTGCATCGTGAGCACGTAGGCGGTCGCCTTGTCGGTGGGCACGTCGATGCCTCTGGCGGCGATCAGCGTCAGATAGTCGAAGGTGCCGATCCCAGCGGCCGTAGCAGGCACGGCGAGGGCGAGGTTACCGATCCCTTCGAGCAGGAAGTAGCCGCCGATGCCGATCTCGATGTCATAGGCGCGCCCGACGATGTAGTACATGGCCACGTCGGCGAGCCACATCGCCGCGGAGGTCGCGAAGATGAGGAAGACGCGGCGCCGGTTCGTGAACGCGCCGAGCCCGTCGACGAAGTACGCGGCCGCCCGGGCGACCCTCGTGTGCCACCGAGTCGGCAAGAACTTCGTCATCCGCCAGACGAAGCGCTCCGCTCGCTCCGGGTCGTGGGTCGCGAAGCGAACGAGGAAGACGCCGAGGGCCGTGCCCGCGCAGAGCGCGATCCCCGTCAGGAGAACGGGCCCGCCCTCGCCGATCAGGAGCGCGCCGAGAACGATCCAGACCGAGAGGACGACGCCGTCGAGGAGGCGCTCGGCGAAGAGCGTGCCGGCGCTCACGAACACGGGCACGTTGCGTTCGCGCAGCGACTCGATCCGGAGCAGGTCGCCGCCTCGGGCCGGCAGGAGGTTGTTCGCGCCGCGGCCGACCGCGATCGTGGCGAAGAGCTTGCGGTTGTCCACCCGGTAGCCCGCGCCGGCCAGCAGGTACTTCCAGCGCAGCGTCATGAAGAAGACGTTGATTCCAATGAGCACGAGGGAGGCGAGAAGTGTCCAGGCGGGGAGCGAGGACATCGTCTTCCACGCCTCGGAGAGGTCGACCTCGCGCAGGAAGAGGACGAGGAAGGCAACTGTGGCAGCGGTGCCGATCAGGAGCCGGACGAGCGTGCGCCTCCACGAGGTCCCCATGCGTCGATAAGTATGTCGGCTGCGATGGGGAGCGGAGAGTGAGGGGGAAGTTCTCAGCGCGGCGCGAAGCCGCCATCGGCCTCGGCGTCTACGCCGTCTACCTCGGCGTCCGCCACCTCGTCGTCAACGACGAGGGAACGCGCAAGGCCGCCCGCAATGCGGAGCGGATCGTGGCGCTCGAGCGGCGGCTCGGGATCCACGTCGAGCCCGAGCTCCAGGAGCTTCTTCTCCCGCGGCGCCGCTTCGTCGCGGTTTTCAACGTGGCGTATGTGACGCTCAACGTCGGGCTCACCGTCGGCTGGTTGATGCGTCTCTACGGCCGGCGCGACCCGGAGTTCCACCGGCTCCGTCGCGCCGCCGCCCTGGCCACGCTCGGCGCCCAGCCCATCTTCCTGCTCTTTCCGACCGCGCCGCCCCGGACGCTCGACCATTTCGTGGACACCATCGCCGCCGTCTCCGGCGTCGACCTCGACAAGGGGCTCATCGCGCGGCTCTACGACCCAATCGCCGCGATGCCCAGCATCCACATCACGTACGCGGTCGTGACCGCGGCCGGCATCGCGGAGACGAGCCGCTCGCCGCTTGCCCGCGCCCTCGCGCCTGCCTATCCGCCCGCGGTGGCGTTCGTCATCTTCGCGACCGCGAACCACTACGTGCTCGACGCGGTCGCGGGCGCGGCGCTCGGCCTCGCCGGACTCAGGCTCGCCCGCGTGCTCGGGTAGCGAGCCGGGCGATCGTGCCGGGGGCGAGCGCCTGGATGGCTCCGGCGACGCGCAGGTAGCGCGGGACTACCACCTCGGCGCGATCGCGCTCGACTGCGCGCACGATCGTCTCCGCGATCCGCTCGGGCTGGAGGACGAGACGGCTGCCCATGGGGCGCGACAGGAGGTGGCGCTGCGGGAAACCCGGCGTCTCGACGGGCCCGGGGTTCACCGTGTGCACGCGGACACCGCGGCCCGCAAGCTCGGTGCGGATGCTGCGGGAGAACGCGAGCTGCGCGTGCTTGGCGGCCGAGTACGGCCCCGAGGCTCCGTGCGCGAACGTGCCCGCGACCGAGACTACGTTGACCACGTCCGAGGGGCGCGCGGCCTCGAGCAGCGGGAGGAAGGCCCGCACGCACCAGACACTTCCGAGGTAGACGGTGTCGACGATCTGCTCGGTCTCCTCGGGCTCGAGCTCGAGGAAGCCGCGTCTGCCCGTGAAGCCCGCGTTGTTCACGAGGAGCCCGACCGCGGGATGCCGCTTCGCGATCCTGGCGGCGACCTCGTCCACCTGCGCGCGGTCGGAGACGTCGCACGCCTCGGCCTCCGCGCCGATCTCTGCCGCCACCTCCTCGAGCCTCTCGGCTCCGCGGGCGATGAGCACGCAGTGCCAGCCTTGCGCGGCGAGAAGGCGGGCGGTCGCGGCTCCGATTCCGCTCGATCCTCCCGTGACGACGGCGACCCGCACGCCGCGACAATAAACTCCTCGCGCTTTGGCTGATTTCACCGGCAAGCGCGGGCTCGTCCTCGGAGTGGCCAACCGCCGCTCGATCGCCTGGGCGATCGCGCAGAAGCTCGCCGAGGGTGGCGCGAGCCTTGCGTTCACCTACCAGGGCGACCGCATCGAGAAGAACGTGCGCGAATTGGGGGAGTCGGTCTCGAGCCCACTCATCACGGAGTGCGACGTGCGCTCCGACGAAGGCCTCGAGCGGGTCTTCACGGAGGTGGGAGAGGCCTTCGGGGGCCAGCTGGACATCCTCGTCCACTCCGTCGCCTTTGCCGATACGCGCGATCTCGAAGGCCGGTTCACCGACACGCCGCGCGACCGCTTCTGGCTCGCGGTCGACGTCTCGGCGTACTCCCTCGTCGCCGCCTCGCGCCATGCCCAGCCGCTCATGGAGGCGGCCGGCGGCGGTTCGATCCTCACCATGACCTATCTCGGCGGCGAGCGTGCCGTGCCGCACTACAACGTCATGGGGGTGGCGAAGGCGGCGCTCGATGCGTCCGTGCGCTATCTCGCCTGGGACCTCGGCGAGAAGAACATCCGCGTGAACGCAGTCTCGGCCGGGCCGGTGCGAACGCTCGCCGCCCGCTCGATCGCGGGCTTCCCAACGATGGAGGCGATCGTCGAGGAGCGGGCCCCGCTGCACCGTCCGATCGACTCGGACGACGTGGGCGCCGCCGCCGCCTTCCTCCTCTCCGACGAGGCGAACAACATCACCGGGACGACGCTCTACGTCGACTCCGGCTATCACGCGATGGGGATGTAGTCAACGCTCCACGCGCAACGTGACGCCAGGCCTGGAGGCTTGGAGCACCACCGGGTGCCAGCCGGGGCCGAGATCGACTTTCCCGACCACCCCATCCTCGATCAGGCCGTCAATGGGGGTCACTCCTTCAACGGATACGTTCACGTGAGTGGGCTCGTCCACCGAGACCACGAGCAGCTTCGGCCCGTTCCCGTAAAGCCAAAACGGTGCCTGTAGGTCCGTGGTCGTCCCGTCCCGCCAGCCCTGGCAAAACACCGGCTGTGTGCGTAACGGCTCCGGGAAGGGCGGTGGCGCGGACGAGCTGCCCCGCTCGAAGAGCGTGACCGCGCCGCCCTCGGCCGCGGGCGCCCACCCGGCCTCCTCGAGCCCGCGCCACGCGAACCAGGCGGAACGGTCACCTGCCTGCTCGTAGACGCCCTGGTGCAGGAGGATGCTCTGGACCCCGAATCTCTCGAGCGTTTCCTCGTCGCCCGACTGCCAGACTCCGCAGCCGATCCGGTTGTAGGTGAACGCGAACGAATAGGCACTTCGGGGCGCGAGGGTGTTGTAGCCCTGCGGCCGCTCGCGAGGCTCCTGCAGCTCGTAGTAGTCGTAGACGCTGCCGTAGTGGATCCCCGGGTCGAAGAGCGGCAGGTCGAGGATCCGGCCGGGGCCTGAGAGGGCCCCGTAGGCCGCGTTGTCCGGGTCGGCCGCTGTCGCCGAGACCGGCTGGGCGCCGAGGTCGAGCGCGACCAGGACGAGCAGCCCCGCGGCCACGGCCATCCCCCTCCGCCCGGCCCGCACCACGAGCTCCGCGACGGCGGACGCGAGCAGGGCGGCGAGCGCGAGGTCGGCGATCGGCATGAACCGCTCGGGCACCCGCGGGAAGCGGAGCGGCGGGAACGCGTGCCAGAGCGCCGAGTAGGTCGGGAGGTTCGTCCCGAGCGCGAGCAGGATCGGGACGACCGCCGCCAACCCGAGCAGCACGGCTAGCCGGCGCCGGCTCCTCCAGAGGACCACGACCCCGACGAGGGCGAGCACCGGCGTGAGCCAGCCGAAGTAGACGAACTCCTCGCTCCCCGGTCGGTGCCAGCGGTTGAAGAGGTCGGCCCACTCGGCCTGGAACTTGCGGACATCGGCGAGCGAGCGGCCCTGGTCCTCCGCAGAGCCTGCGATGAGCGTGTAGCGGACGACGAGGCCGACGGCGGCCGCGGCGAGCGCGCCCGCCGCGGTCCAGAGGAGGGGAATTCCCCGCCGGCGCACCAGCGCGTAGGCGAGCACGAACGGGACGGCGCCGAGCGCGAGGTGGAGCTGCCCCGAGAGGGGTATCGAGGCGAGGGCCGCTGCCGTGAGCGCGCCCCAGCCGTGGGCACGCCTGGCTGTCGAGGCCATGCGCGCCCGCTCGATCCCGAGGAGCGCAAGCGGGAGGAACAGCGCCGCCCAGCCGAGCAGGTGGCCGGACGCGCTCTGGTCGAGGCGGTAGGGGGCAACGGCAAAGGCGAGACCCCCGATCGCCGCCGCCCAAGGCCCGAGGTCGACGGCGCGGAGCCAGAGGTAGGTGAGGAGGCCCGCGGCGACGATCGTCCCGAGGAGAAGCAGGTTCCACGCGACGACGGGGCCGAAGAGCGCGCCGAGCGGCCAGTAGAGGAGCCCGAAGGGCCACCCGGCGAGCACGGTCTGCGGCTCGGCGAACGGCTGGAAGCTGTACGGGTCTTCCCACGGCGCGGCGCCGTTCGCCAGCTGCTGGCCGACGAGCCAGAGGCGATAGACGGCTTGCAGGTGGTCCCCGGCCGGCGGCTCGCCGTAGCCGTCGCCTCCGCTCGCCATGAACGCGCTGGCGAAGGACCCAATCGCCGGCCATGTCGCGGCGACCGCGGCGGCCGCGTAGAGAACGGTTACGAGAGCGAGCGGGCGGCGACCAAGAGCTCGTCGAAGTCGGGCACCTCTGCCGTCTCGTACGTCCATGACCCGCGGATGATGCCCTCTCCGTCGACCAGAAAGGCGGTCCGCCCGGCGACACCCTCCATCCCGCGGTACTCGTGCCCCACGCCGAACGCGCCGACGGCTTCCCCGTTCCAGTCCGAGAGGAGCGGCGTCGAGAGGTCGAGCGCCTGGGCCCAGGCCACGTGCGACCACGGACTGTCGCGCGAGATTCCGAAGACCTTCACGCCCGCCTCCTCGAACTCCCGGCCCCTGTCACGCAGGAGCGTGAACTCGTCCGTTCAGGTGCTCGACCAGTCGAAGAGGTAGAAGAGGAGGATGTAGGGCGAGCCCTCGGCCAGCTCGCGGAGCTCGACGTCGTCGCGCGGCGTCAACCAAACGCGTGCGGCGGGGACCGCTTCGCCGACGGCGATCATGCGGCCGGGACGGCGGCCGCTTCGGTCGCGTTCGCGATCTCACTCGCGACCTCGACGATGTCGCGGTTCGCGTTGAACACGCGGAGCTGCCGGTCGGCGCCGTTGCCCTTCCCGAGGATGTCCTTGATGCCCTCGAGCTCGCGCTCGGCGCCGAGCTCGCGCGCATGCGGCTCGATCTCCCTGAGCGTCCGGCGGATGAGCTGGGCGACCGGCACGCGGTTCCTCCGGCCGGTGGCGAGGTCCATGACCGGCGCCTCGAGGCCGTAGCGCGCGCCGAGCCATTTGTTTTCCGAGATGAGGATGCGGTGGAACGAGGGCAGCTCCGCTCCCGAGTCGAAGCGCTCCGCGTAGTGCTTCACAAGGGCTTGCACGTAGGCGGTGAGGGCGACCGTCTCCTCGACGCGCGTGACCGCGTCCATGACGCGGATCTCGATGGTGCCGAAACGAGGATGGAGGCGGATGTCCCACCAGATGTGCGTGTAGTCCGCGATGCAACCGGTCTTCTCGAGCTGGCCCACGACCTCCGCGTAGTCGGCGTAGTCGCGGAAGCGCGGCGGCGGCCCGGAGCGAGGGAAGGCGGCGAAGACCATCTGCCGGCTTGATGCGAGTCCGGTTGCCTCTCCGCGCCAGAACGGGGAGTTGGCGGAGAGGGCGAGGAAATCCGGGAGATGGAGGAGGAGCGCGCTCGTCACCTTGATCGCCTTCTCGGGATCGTCCACGGCCACGTGGATGTGCAGGCCGAAGATGAGCTCGCGGCGGGCGACGTACTGAAGCTGGTCAACGAGATTGCGGTAGCGGTCGCGGGCGGTGATCCGCTGGCGCTCGAAAAGGCTGAAGGGATGCGTGCCAGCGGAGCCGACGCGCATGCCGCGTTCGCCCGCGATTCCGCTCACGAGGCCCCGCAGCTTGCGGAGCTCAGCGTCCACGTCTGCGACGCTCTTGCAGACCGGCGTCGAGATCTCGACCACCGACTGCATGAGCTCCGGGCCGATGCGGTCGGTCAGCTCGCCGTTCTGTGCGGCGGAGAGGACGGTGTCCACGTGCTGCACGAGATCGAAGCTCTCGCCGTCGAGGAGCATGTACTCCTCCTCGACTCCGAGGGTGTACTGGTCGCCCGCTCCGAAGCTGTGGTCGAGCACGCTGCCGCCCGGCGCAAAGCTCTTCCCGGTGATCGTGGCCGGATAGATCTGTTTCGCTGTGTCGGGGCACATAGGCCGACAGAATCGCACAATCAAGCCATACGGCAAGCCCTCAAACACACCCGGTGACAGGAGGTAGGAGCAAAACCACTCCCGATAGGTGCCACCGATTGCTCGAAATCCCTCCGTGGGGTGATGCTGCGTGACTACCTGACTCGGCCCTGTTCAAGCCGAATCGACTGACTACCCTCCGCGCCCCGCGAACACCCCTTCCGGCGCGGCCGTGATGATTTCCCGTCTGCGTCCGAGCGGCGCCGCAGTATGTCGTATGTGGAGTAACCGAGCACGCGAGAAAGGCGAGGGCGTCGGAGTCCTCCTCAAAGAAAACTTTCGACGCACCCGCCTGAACCCTCGCGGCTCCCAACCGGCAGTTAGGAGGTTCTGCAATGACATTGTTGTCATCCGGGTCGGATGTAGCAAGTCCCGACCTGCTCGTATCGGCCAAAGACCTTGGCCGACTCACCGGGGTGCATGAGGAATGGTGGGCTCGCAAGGCTC